>CALXVZ010000004.1 GCA_944392235.1 uncultured Alphaproteobacteria bacterium | reverse complement strand
CGTTCAGGGGATGCCAGTGGTAAAGGCTTATAGCCGCATATGAAGAACCCCGCGTTTTACGCGGGGGTATCTTTTTTTTATCCACTATAAGAACATTAATAGAACAAAATATTTGACTCTATAAATATTTCTGTTACTACTTCTACTGTGAGGTGGTTATGAAACATTATATCGCTTTAGCAGATTGTGATTGTTTTTTTGTTTCGGCGGAACGGGCTTTTAATCCTAAATTGGAAGGAAGAGCTGTTGCGGTGCTTTCTAATAATGATGGCTGCGTTGTGTCTCGTTCTAAAGAAGCCAAAGCTCTAGGGCTCAAAATGGGAGCTCCTTATTTTATGGCAAAAAAGGATTTTCCAGATATTCTTTATGTTCGAGCTAATCATGATCTCTACCAAGCGACGTCTCATAAAGTTATGACTATGTTGCAATCTTTTACGCCTGATGTGGAAGTTTGCTCCGTCGATGAGGCTTTTCTCGATTTAACAGGAACAAAACTTCTTTATAAAAAAAATTATATCAAAATTGCGCGGATGATAAGACAAAATGTCTGGGATAAATTACATATACCTATCTCTATCGGTTTGTCTTGCACTAAAACTCTTGCTAAACTTGCTAGCGATAAAGCTAAAAATAATGGAGGTATCTTTGCTATCGGTTCGGCTGAACGGCAAAAAATTCTCTCTCAAACCCTTATTTCTGATGTTGCCGGTGTGGGGCGTAAACTTATCTTAAAAATGAGAGAAGAGTGTATCTTTACTGCTCTTGACTTTGTCTGTCGCCCTGATTATTGGATTAAAGCTCAATTCGGGGCTCATGGTATGGATCTTAAAAATGAACTTTCCGGTATCTCTTTATTTAAAGTTGAACCAGTCGGTAAAGCTCCGCTTTCTATTCAGCAAACTGCCGCTCTTAAAGAATTTAGCCGGGATATTAATGTTCTTAAATCCGATTTGTCGCGACATATTCATACTGCTTGCAGAAAAGCTCGCAGCGAGGGTGCTAAAGCTTCGCAAATTGAAGTTATGCTTCGAACAAAAGATTTTAATGTTATAACAGAACGATGCAAACTGCCCTTCCCTTCTAACCAAGAAAATGAAATTTCTCCTCATGCTATGAAACTTTTGTCTTCTCTTTATTCTCCGGCAATTACATGGAGAAGTGTCGGAATTACTCTTTCCGGCTTGGTTTATAAAGAAAAAGAACAGCTTGATTTGTTTCAGCCAACACAAAAAAGTGATGAACGCCTTGGTAAAGTTTTAGATGAACTAGAACAAAAATTCGGAAAAAATATTATTCATCTTGGGTGATATTTTACTTAGAAAGGGGATTTTTAGGGAAAGATATTTTCGGAAAGGATATTGGTAAAATGACGAAACTCTATCCTTGGGGCGAGTTTTTTTATATGACTCGGCAAAGGTAGTGTGACGCCTAGATAGAACTGAAACGCCGAAACGCCATCCCTGGAATGCTGTTCATCTTATTTTCTTCATCTTGTGCTTTGCTTTTGTGGCCGAATCTCTTGTTTTAAATTGCTTTTTTCTTTTGCATTATACCTGTCTCGAATAAATGATTTAATGTCTATCACAAAGCCATTACGCATTCCTCCATCTCTTGATGTATAAGCGTTTATTTCTTTCGTATTATCACTAAAGCCCATTAGCAAAGGTTCGCCTTTCTCATTAAATTCATAGCACATCATCGCATGGCCGGGAGCACCGGTTGCTCCTCTGGTTAGCATGATGATATCGCCCTCCTTTATGCCTTTTATATCTTTTAACAAGCCGCTTTCTGATTTTTTAACATATTTTTCCAGTTCCTTTGACAATTCTTTGGGATGAACTATTTGCTCTTTATCCAAATTTTTATCAAACAGCGGAATATCATATTTCTTCTGCAACTTGTAGAGCGAAATCATAATACCTTTGGTGCAATTGCCATGGTCCCGTGTGCCATCCAATTCTATTCCCTTAAAATCCTCTTTGATACTTTCACGCATATTTTTTTCAGCTTCTCTTTTACTTAAAACTCGTTTCAGGTAATCTGCTTTTAATTTTTCTTGTTCTTGCTCCGGTACTACTTGCTTATATATAATGCCCATTTTCATTATAAATGCTTGACGTAAACTCTTACATTTCTCTTTATCTGCATTTTTTAAGCTATTTTGATAGCTCTCAATCGTTTCTGCCACTCTTTTATTATCTTTATAATTGTGAAATAAAATATCTACCTGAGCAATTTTAATTAGAGTCTCTAAATCATTTTTAGGTGTTTTTTCGCTGTCGTCATCTTTATGATATTGATTATCTTCTTCTATTATTTTTTGCAAAGCAGATACAACCTCTTCATAAGGCTTATCTTGCCAATAGTCTTGACGCCTTTTTTGATAGTCTATCGCCTTTTGATTGCGGGCTATCACATCCTTAATATAATTTGCATATAATGCTTCGGTTTTATCTTTTTTCACCATAGCGTCCCTCTTCGCTGATTTTTTATTATAGTAGCATATTTTTAATGCTTTAGCAAGCCTTTCCTCTGTCATTTTCCCATTGACCTATGGACAAAATTGTGGTATATTGTAAGCGTGATGAATATTAGTGTGGTTGTTTAGTTTGGAATATTATTTTTTATAAATATAACAGGGAATACTGTTTATTTGGAGAGATTTTGATGCGTTGGGGATTGTAAGCGGCTTGGCAACAGGTTATTTATGGTCTTTAATAATTCACTTATAACATTTCGATTTAGAAGGCGGTAGCTTGCGCTGATGCTCCTACGTGGAGAGATGATCGGGATTTATAGGTTAAAAGAAGTTTTGAAAAATAAATAAGTGCTTTGTTTCTTTAATTTTTTTATTATGAGACAGACAGATGTATTGAGCTGGTTAGTTTCTGCAAAAAACACCATCAACAAAGTGGTAGGAGTGATTATCGGAATAACTCTGATTATTGGGTTATTTGCGGGAGGATATTATTATCTTTTTCCTATAATTGCTTTAGGATTATTCCTTTTAATTAATTCTATCACGATTGTATCTCCAGGAAACCGCGGATTCAGAGTGACTTTGGGATATATATCCCCAAAATCACAAACACCTGGTATCTGTTGGTTGTGGCCGTTTATATCAACAATAACTCAGGTGGATGTGCGACTCCAAAAACATGAGGATACAAACGTCATGAAGACCAAAAATCTTCGTGATATAACCCTCAAATATGTCCTCACCTATCAAGTCAATGAGGACTATGTGCCTTGGTTGCATACCGCATTTGGAGAGGATAATTACATTGAGAAAGCCCTCTGCCCATGGCTGGATGCAGTCTTTACTGAAGTTATTGCAGAGAAGACTTATGAAGATATTAACGGACATCTCGGCGAACTCTCTCGCGAGATTGAAGAAAAATATCTGAAAAAGGTAGAAGAACGCTGCTATGATTATACCCAAAAGTATAAAGGGGCTGTTCATAGAGTTCATTCTAATCCTCAAGGTTCTTCAAATGTGCCGGTGAGATTGGAACCTGGTGTAAATCTGTTCAGCAACATGGCTGTTGCCATCATCGATGTTAAGTTTGATGATGAATATACTAAGACGGTTTCTGAATTGGCTTCTGTTGAAAAACGGAAGGAAATCGTCGAGAAAAAGGCTGAACAGCTTATTATCAGCCAGAAAGCAGCGGCAGAGGCTAAAAAAATTGAGGCGGCAGCTGAAGCTGATGCTCTCAAGATGAAGGCTGCTGCGGAGGCTGAGGCTATGAAACTTAAGGGTGCTTCTGAAAATGAAGTTCGTGAGCGTTTGGGTGAAATCCTGAAGGCTAATCCTGAACTCATCAAAGAAGTTCTTGCCAAGAACTTCCCAAAGGTTTATGGCGGTGGTGCAACTCCGCTCATCAACCTCGACGAACTTCTCGGCGAGAAGAAATAACCCCATCCCTGTTAGGAAGGTTCCCTGTGCTTTTGCACAGAGAACCTTTTTTTATGCCCTACTCCTCGCTCTACTTTCATATACCTTAAAAAAATTCCGCTCCTTGTTCAGAAACGGAATTTTTATTATTCTTTTAACCTTGTAGCTTATTGCTCGGCTTTGCGTAAAACATCTATCGCTCTTTGCAATTGAATTTCTTCTACCGCATACAACGGCAATCCATTCAATACTAAAGTCGGAACGCTACGCATACCAATCTTATCTGCTGTTTCTTTAATACTTGCTAACAATTCTTTGGTTTCTTTTGAAGCATAGTCTTTCTTAAACTTCTTCATATCCAATTTTAAATTGCGAGCAATTTTATCTATTACAGGTTCGTTGATAACTCTTTCTTCCATCAAATCTTTATACATTTCTAATGCCTTACCCTGATTTTGTGCTGCAACCATCGCTTTAGCACCTAACTCGGAATTTGGTGATAAAAATGATACTGGTTTGAATACTACTTTAACATCTTTGTTCTTCTTTATTATGTTATCAATGCGGGGAGCCATTTGACGGCAAAATCCACAAGCAAAGTCAAAGAACTCTACTAATACATATTTACCTTTGGGATTGCCGGCATATATGTCTGCTTTGTTTATTTCTGCTGCATACTCTTGATACTTCTCAGCTTGTTCCATTAATTTCTTTTGGCCTTCTTGCTGTTCATATATTTGTATTGCTCCTACTACAATTGGAGGATTATCCATTAATATTTCAGCAACTCTTTTTTCCAATGGTGTCATTTCTTTAGCTTTTTCTGCTTTCTTGGCTTCCGCATCTTTACGGAATTTTACTAATGCATCATAGGCAATCTTTGGATCTTTTTTTAATACATTTACAACGGCTTTAGCTAATTCTTCGTCTGATACCTTATCCCAATTTTGGGCTTTTACCGTATTGGCGCCAAATGCTAACATTACTGCTAAGGCTGTTGCTGATAACAATTTTGTTTTTCTCATTTCGTCCCTCGCTTCGTTTGAACTTATTTACATGTCTCTTGGTTAAACTCACATTTTCCAAATTCATTACCGCCCTTATCTTGGTAACGAATCTTCATGTTGGTTCCTTTATCTATAAAAGTCGGTTTGATTTTGGGACACATATCCACATACGCTTTACTACATGCATCTTTTTCTATACTAACTGATAAAACTTTTTTCTCAGCTTCAGTATACTTGCTGGTATCTATGTCTGCTTCATAAACATAAGTGATAACATTGTCTTTATACTCAATGTCTACCCAGGTTGTAACGCCGTCGATTTTCTTAGGAAGTGTTTTTTTGATAGTGTTCAACATTCCACTGATTTGCTGCTCTCTTTCTGCAACTTCTGCTGCTGCCTTTTCCTCTGTAGCTTTCTTTTCTGCTTCTGCTTTTGCCTTTGCTTCCGCTTCGGCTTTTTTAGCGGCTTTCTCTTCTGGGGTTTCATTGATTTCTGCTAATAACTGCTTTAAGTTATCATCTTCGGATACGCTTAAATCTATATTATCTGCAGGCTTTTCTTCTTTTACTTCTTCTTTTTCAGATTTCTCTTCTGGGGTCTTTGCTTCTGCTGTTTTTTCTTCTGTCGCGTTTGCTTTGGACTCATCGACTATTTTAGAGGAGAGAATATCCATTTCCGGCATTACATCCGCTTTAGTCAAACCGGTTTCCTCCGGCTTTTCTTCTCCATTTAATCCCCAATCTCCCTCTAATGACATATCTTCTTCAAAATCTATATCAAAATTTGCCATTTCTTGCAATGCTTTATTGACGTCACTTAAAGATTGCAACTCATCTTTTGGAGTTTCCGCTTTTTTATCTGCTGAAGTGCTTTCAGTTTTTAATTCTTCCGGCTTAATTGGGGCTTTTTCTTTAACATCAAAACCTTCTGCTTCTATAATATTGGCTCGAAAATTCTCAAATTGATGACTTAGATATTCTTCCATCGATAATTGACCATCTTTGTTGTCATCCATCTTTTGGAAATCCGCTACAAATATTTCTTTTGTTGATTGCAGTTGTTCTGCTGCCGTTAGAGCATCCGCACGTCCTGCTGTTGTTGCCAGTATTGATACGGAAAATAATAACAGATACTTTTTCATCGGTTCCACCTTCTAAAATTAATCTTTTAACCGATATTCGCACTGATTATATTAAATTTTCTTTAACAGATTGAAATTATTTGCACCATCATAGAATGTTACTGATTTTGTTAACTGTTGATATGCTTGAGTATATTGCTTAAATCCGGCAGCTCTCTCTATTATCAATTGTTCGGGAACATAACGATTTATTTTTTTTGCTCGTTCTTCAGTTCTTTTGATTGCTAAATTTGTATCGCAAACAATGAAATCAACCGCTGTTCGATACCCTTTTTTATGAATATTCTTAAATAATTCCAGATGAGCTTGATTGGTTCCACTATGTTCAAACAATATGTTTAATTTCAAATTCATCGCACGACGCAATAACTCGTATCCAATTATTCTTGCCGTCATCTCATGATTCTTAAAAGCTATCGCATTGCCATATTTTGCTAAATCTTCTTGATATGACGACATTGATACCATTATCTTATCAAAACTTAAAAATAAAAAGTTTTTGGGACAATGCAGTGCGCAAAAAGTGCTTTTTCCGGCTCCAGGTATACCTGATACTTGTCTTAATTCCGGTTTTAATACCGGTGTCAAACCGCACAGATTTTTAGCTATTATTGCCTCACTTTCTTTACTCTTTATTGCCTTATAATCCACACTTATCAAACTTGTTATTGATGGCATCAGTGTTTTTAGCATTGTTCTTTTGGCTCCACTTACCCTATATTGCCCATGCTTCTTGTTCTGATAACTCTTCAAGCAATTCAAATGTTTCACTAGCTATCATCAACTCTTCATTTGCAGGTATCACATAAACTTTAATCTGACTATCATCTGTATTTATCTCTGATGGAGCAGGACGTTCATTATTCTTATCCTTGTCTATTTTCAACCCCAAATAGCTTAATTTTTCACAGAGTTTCTCCCTTATCAGCGATGCATTTTCACCAATTCCCGCTGTAAAAATTAAGGCATCAACTCCTCCTAATATGGCAACATATTCACCTATCTTTTTTAACAAACTATATACAAAGGTATCGATTGCCAATTGACATAATTCATTTCCTTTTTCGGCATTCTCAATTATATCTCTCATATCCGAATGACCGCCAGATAACCCATATAATCCGCTTTCTTTATTAAACATCAAATTGACTTCGTCTGCAGTTTTACCTTGCGTCTTCATTATATGTAGCGGTATATACGGATCCATATCTCCAGATCTTGTGGCCATCATTATACCGGCAAACGGGGTATATCCCATTGTCGTATCGACACTCTTTCCATCTTTTATCGCCGTTACAGATGCTCCACCTCCTAAGTGACAACAGATAAAACGACCTTTTCTTCCTAGCAACTCAGCGGCTTTCTTTGCTGCATAATTATGTGATGTTCCATGAAACCCATAGCGTCTGATGCGATCTTTCTCATAGTATTCTCTAGGTATCGCGTATGTATATGCCGCTTTATCCATGCTTTGATGGTATGCACTATCAAATGTTGCAACCTGTATTACATTTGGCAAAAGCTCTGTCATTGCTTCTACCCCATGAATAAAGGCTGGACCATGTAATGGTAATAATGGCAAGGTATCGTATATCTTTTTCATGACGTCTTCATCGATTATTACCGATTTATCAAAATATTCTCCCCCATGTCCCATTCTGTGCCCTACGGCAGATAATTCCGAACTGCTTTTCAAATATTTATGGGATAAATAGTCTAATATTACTTTTATTGCTTCTTTATGGTCTGCTACCGCACATTCACATGCCAATTCGTGTCTGTTATCCGGCTTTACAATCAGTTTTGATCCTTGTAGCCCTATGCGATCGACCATTCCTTTGGTTAAAACTTCGTGCAGTCCTTTTTCCATTCTGAAAAGTTGAAACTTTACGGTTGTTGAACCAGAATTCAAGACCAATATTTTTTCCATATATCTCTCTTTCAGATGTTTTACTTATCAGTTCGTTAACACAAAATTATTTTTTTGGCAATAAAAATCGTATCATCTTGGGGGAAACTGCTTTTTTTGCTATTGAAATTAAGCTTTTATTGGCTATACTCCCTTATGTTATTTAATTTTTTTTACTTTGGGATTTGTTTAATGAAAGATGCCAGCAGAATTCAAACCATTATCGAAATTTTAGAACTCGTCCTTGAAGATAAATTTCCTGCAGATAATATTCTTGATAAATACCTTAAAGAAAGACGTTATATCGGCTCTAAAGACAGACGATTTATCGCCGATAATGTTTGGAAAATTATCAGAAATCGTATGAAATATTCTGAAGCACTTAATGGTATTGTTTCTGCTCGATTGTTTACTGCTCTCAATTTCGCTTCCCTTGATTTAGATTTGCTTTTTAACGGGGAAAATTATGCCCCCATTCCACTCGATAAAACGGAAAAACAACTTATTGATAAAGCTCAAGCTTTTGAAAATTATTCTAATCATGCTCTCTTAGAGTGTCCTCGTTGGCTTTTTGAAAAAATCAATAATCCTCAACTGCTTGATGCTCTTAATGCTTCAGCACCTCTTGATGTTCGTGCTAACCTTTCTTCCAGAGAGCATGCTAAAGAAAGACTTAAAAAAGAAGGGCTCTTTTTCTCCTTTACCCCCCTCTCTCCTATCGGATTACGATCTCATGATCGTATTAATCTGAACAATTGTATGACTTATCAAGATGGTGAAATTGAAGTTATGGATGAAGCTTCTCAACTTATCTCCTTGTTATGTCAGGCGAAACCTTTTCATAAAATTATCGACTATTGTGCCGGAGCCGGCGGTAAATCTTTGGCTATTGCCTCACAACTGCATAATGAAGGTCTTATTTATGCTCATGATATTAATAAAGAAAGGCTTTCTCGTATTAAAAAAAGAGCTGAAAGACTTGATATCCTTAATATTAAAACAATTTATGATGTTCTAGATAATGATTATACTCGTTTTATCGTTGATGCTCCATGCTCCGGTTCCGGAACGTGGCGTAGAACTCCCGATGCTAAATATCGCTTATCTCCGCAAAGACTTAATGAACTTTGCCAAACGCAAGCTCAAATTCTTGATTTTGCTGCTGAACATACTGCGTCTAATGGAAGACTTATTTATATCACTTGTTCTGTCTTTGATGATGAAAATGAAATGCAAATCGACGCTTTCTTAAGTCGTCATCCAGATTTTCAACCGCTTAATCATCGTCATCTATGGCAAGATACTCTTGATATTACTCTCTACCCCTTTTCTTCTGAAAAATGGTTAAATTTCTCGCCGCTTAATACCCATACAGATGGATTTTTCTTCTGTGCTTTGCAGAAAAAATAAATTTCTATGCCTCTTAATTGGGATTATTTCTTTTTCGGCTTGATTTCCCTTTTTTTTACTTTTATAATCCTCTTAATATCCAGAATATTATTGAGCGTTGCTCCTTTTCTTTCAATATCATAAAAAAAAAGGAAATAATAGATAGTTATGATTTTATACTTGATGAGACATGGGCAGACCGATTGGAATACTTTAGGTAAACTGCAAGGAAAAACCGATACGCAGCTTAATGAAGTCGGTGTGCAACAAATCCATGAAGCTTCGTTAAAGTTAAAAGATGAACAAATCGAAACTATCTATGCTAGCGACCTTAAACGGGCTAAGAAAAGTGCGGATATTGCCAGTAATGTTTTAGACCTTCCTGTTCACTACACTAAACGCTTAAGAGAAATGTGTTTTGGTAAAGCGGAAGGAATGAAGAAAAATGATATTCAAGCTGTTTTTCCTTATATCGACCAAGCTTTTAATGATATTAACAACCCAGAACGATATGCTATCGCTTATCCTGAAGGAGAAACTGTCGGTGAAGTTCAACAACGCTTTATGAAACTTGTTAATAAACTCTATGAAGAAGGGCGTTCTAAAGTTCTCCTTGTTACTCATGGTATGCTTATTCGTATCTTTGCGGAAACTTGCTTGAAGAAAACTATTCGACTCGAAAATGGTTCCGTCCTTAGAGTTGTTTTTGATGAAAAATCTAAAAAGTTTAAATCTCCTAAAATCCTTTTTTAATGTTCTTCTCCTTGATTGAAACTTTTAAAAGCTGTTTTTCTACCTTAAATACTGAAAAATCTGTGATTTAAATACTTTCTCTCTTGTAAATATAATCTCTCTATTTATTATATATTTGATTTGTAATTTTTTTGCGAGGAAAATATGGTTAGTAAAAAATCTTCTGATCTTAAACAGAATGTTTCTGAGGGAAAAACAGTGAAAAATACAGCTGCTCAGAAAAAAAATGCTCCTAAAGCTAAAGCTGCTAAAACTGTTACTTCTGAAAAGAAAAAGGTTGTTCCGGAAACTCAAAATGTTAATGTTGTTGAAGAAGTCTTAAATGTAAAGTCTCGTAATATTGCGAAAAAAACAGAAAAAGATTCTTTGACCGTTTCTGCTAAAGATAGCGAAGAGGCTATGGCTAAAGCTCCTAAAAATGCTGAAAAAGGTAATAAACCAGCTTTGGCTAATGCTAAACGGGCTTCTGTTAAAGAAAATGCTAAAATCGCTAAAGCTAAGAAATTCGCCGAAATGAAAGAACATCCTTCAGAAGATATTACTAATGAAGATAGTTGCGCTCAAAATTGTTGTTGTGGAGCTTGGCACTCTTGGGTAAATGCTTATAAAAATATTTTTAACTTTAAAGGCAGAACTTCGCGTTTTGAGTTTTGGAGCTTTATGCTTATTAACTTATTTATGTTTATGATTGTTGGCGGTATTTTAGCTTTTATTCCTAATACTGTTGTTTATCTTGTTTTATCTTTAATCTTGTGTATTGCGGAAATTTTTGTTTACCTTTCTATTTTTACAAGACGTTTGCATGATGCCGGGTATAGCGCTTGGAAAGGTTTCTTTAAACCTCTTGTTTTCTCTTGGTTTTTTACCCTTCTAATTTGGTTTGGGGCTGTTTTTTGCCAAGATGCATATCCTGAAAATACCGGAACACTTTTGACTTTGTATAGTTTTGTTATCTTTGCTATGCTTATGTATATTTATTATACTATCAAAATCTTTATTGCTGCCGGCTTCTTTGAAGAGGAACATAATGCTAATGTTTATGGTGCTGCTTCATTCATTGATGATGCTCATAAAAATAAGAGTTTGATTTATGCTTCTCTTTATATTTTATCTATGTTTATTCTTTATCTCTCTACTGTGGTTACTGCTTTTTACAGTATATTGATGGGGATGTTTATGTCTGCAGGATATTAATTCTGACTCATATACCTATTGAGTATTATTAAGCTCATTATCTGGGAGTTTGCGGGGAACAGCTATTTAGCTGTTTCCTTTTTTTGTGAATAGAATCCGACTATGAAAACTTTTATTTCTTGGTTGCTTTATAATCTGCACTCTTATCTTAAAATAAAGGAGTGGATAATAACTCTACTCCTTTATTTTGTTTTATATTTCTTTGCTTTATTAATTCAAACAAATCATAAATATCTGTATTTATAGAAATCTTATCGTTGATGAGATATTATCCTAATTTAATATTTTATCTAAATATTTATATTTGCTTCTTTATATAAATTCTTCATTCAAAGCACGCAAAACAACTTCTACCATTAATGCGGCTTTTTCAGGAACATTTTGCCAGAAATTTCTATATTCGTCCTCTTGATTAGGCTTTCCTACCACATCACTTATAATTCGCAATGATATATACGGACGGCGTTCATTCAAAAATGCGGTCTGTGCTATTGCCGCACTTTCCATATCTACAGCCAAGGCATTTGGAAACTCTTTCTTAATCTCTTTTAGACGTTTTGCATCGGTTAAAAACTGATCTCCGCTAACCGTTAAGCCTACTTTCAGATAACCTTTGGGTGTCCCGTCCATAATCCTTTCTAAAATATTCGCTCTGGTCTCAAAATACATTGGCATTCCTTGAACCTGGCCCTTTTCATTTGGTTCACCGCACCAAACATCGTGATAGCAAACTTTTTCTGCCAGAACGATATCACCTTGTTGCAAACTATCATCTATTCCGCCGGCTAATCCTGTTGTCATCAATATATCTGCTCCAGCATCACAGGCTTTTTGTGCGGCTAATGCTGCATTGACTTTACCTATACCGCTTTTTATCAATATTATCTTTTTACCATGCACTTCAACTTCCGGAAATTCTCCGTCTTCCGAAAAATCATATAATTTTTGAACAGCTTCATATTCGCTATCCATTGCGGTTATTATTGCTATCTTCTTCATCTTTTTTCCTTTAATTGTATTTACGCACAATACCGTATAAAATCCCTTGAATCTTCAAACGATCCGCCGTCAATTTTATCGGACTATAATCTTTATTACATGGCAACAACCATACTTCATTACCGCCTTTTTTATCCAAAACTTTCAATGTTGCTTCTTCATTATCTACCAGTGCAACCACTATTTGACCATTTTCCGCTCTATCGGCTCTTCTAATGATAGCGGTATCTCCGTCAAAAATTCCCGCTTCTATCATTGATTCACCTTCAATCGTCAATGCATATAGCTCTGATTTTGTTGAAAAACTTTTGGGAATATAAATATACTCTGATGGATTTGCTATTGCTTCAATTGGAGTTCCTGCTGCAATTTTACCATAAAGAGGTATCATCAGCGAAAATTCTGTTTCTCCATTATCATTTGCAATAGGTTCTTGATTTGATATTTCCTCAGCTTCATCAAAATGGGCTTCGATTTGTGGAACTTTTAATACTTCAAGTGCTCTTGCTTTATGAGCCAATTTTCTGATAAATCCTCTTTCTTCCAACGCATTTATTAGTGCGTGTATACCTGATTTTGATTTTAATCCCACAGCATTTTTCATTTCTTCAAATGATGGTGAATGACCTGTTTCTTTAATGAAATTATCTATATAAACCAGTAACTTATGTTGTTTTGGTGTTAACATATTCCCTCCGTCTGTGACTGACAATATTTAATTTTGTTCTACTTTAGTTCTATTTTTTCTTCTTGTCAAGTGCTTTTTCTTGTCTTTTTCTACCTTCGTTGAAATGACTGCAAACGTAGCAAATACTCTTGTTTCGATAATTTGTATCCTTCTCGCAATAACTCTTTTGATACTAATCCCTCTTCGAATAAACGTCGACGCATCTCTATTACATTATAACTTATTTGCTTATCTGTTTTCTTCGGGTGCTCATAGCCATAGGTCTTATGCTGTATCGCTCGTATTACCTTTAATACCGTTGCTACTCTTATATCTGTTCCTGCCAACTCTTTTGCCACATTCGGATAGGAATATACTAAACTTAATGGCAACAACTTCTTATACGAATCAGGATATTTGCCCCAACCGATATCATATCTCGCTTCTCCCTTTACTCGATACGGATGGGCTGTGCAATTCCCTATGATAATATCTGTGGCTATCCCATTTAAATTATCATAAGAAAAATATCTCTCATATTCGTTTTGACTGGGCTTATATGACGGAATTATAAAATTTATCCCTCGACATTTGCCTTCTCTCTCCATTTGCTCAAAACTCCAGGCAAATTCCGTTGCTATCCTTGTCTGATATACCGGATAACCAAACATTGCCAATTTTACTTCTTTATCTTGCCATATTCTATTCTTTATCTCGGCTAATCTTATAATATTGTCTTCTGTCGATATATCATATGCTTCACTGATACATTCATTCACTATCTCATGCGATACTCCCATTGCCTTAAAGTATCGACGATACATTTCCTGCTCCGAACCGACGTTATATATTAAACTTGTATCGCTGAAATCTGAATTACCTTGATTATCCTTTAAACCCAGAAAAATTAATTTTACCGCTTTTCTTGTGCGGTGAAAGTGATTAAACCATGCGTAAACCGCGGGACTTGCTGCTCCGGGATGTCCGGAAAAAACTACAAAGGCATCTATATCTTCCGGTAAATTTGTGTATTCATATCCCCTTATCTCTCTTCCGTATCCCTTAAATCTAATTACTTCTCCTGCCTTTATTCTACCTTGTTCCTCTGCTTTCAATATTATCTTCTTTTCTGATGGCAATAATAAAAACTCGGGTATCGGTTCTTCTGCTATCCGTGCTTGCTTCGCTTTTTCTATCACTTCTTTTAAATTAAAATCTTTCTTCGCTATCTGCTCCATAATATAGTAAATGTAACTCAAATATATCACAAATTCTTCTTTGTAATGCCCTCTTCTTCTCCACTCTTTAGCATAATCTTTATACTCTATCTTCTTGCTTTTATATAAATCTTCTACAACTTGTTCATATACGCTCTTCTTATTTGCCATAATCTCACCTCGTTCTTTTTATTCTAAATTTCTACTGTTTTACTTAAATTTTCGTAAATTTTCGTATTTATTAGCTTTTTATTAACTTTTAAACCATTAAACAGATTTGTATTATTTAGGAGAGTTTTTATGAGCATTTATAAATACAAGGCCTTTAAATGCGGTGATAAGGTTAATAAACTTATTGTGTTCTTACATGGATACAATAGTTGTATTGAAGATATTGAACCTTTTGCCGAAACTTTGGCTCATAATGTTCCCGAAGCTTTAGTTGTTGTTCCTGAAGCTGATATGCAAAGTGAACGTAATCCGGCTAAAAAACAATGGTATGCTCTTGTTGATGTTGATCCAGACAGAAAAAGAAGAAAACCGGAAACCTCTACCTCCGAAATTGTTGAAATTTATAACAAAACTGGGCCTCGTATTAGTCAAGTTGCTAAAAAACTTAACTCCTTTATTACTTCTTTACAACGTGAACTGAAAGTTAAAAACAAAGATACATACGTTATGGGATTTTCTCAAGGAGCTATGCTTTCTATGTATGTCGGTCTTACTCGTAAATATGAACTCGGCGGCGTTTTTCCATTTGCCGGTATTATTTGCGGTAAAGATATGCTTGAAAAAGAATTATCTTCGCGGCCGGATGTTTATCTCTTCCATGGAACGAGCGACCTTTCTGTTCAATACAAAACTCTTGATTTTACGAAAAACTGGCTTGAAAAACATGATATCGATTGGGCTGCTATCGAATACGATGGTATTGAACACAAACTTATTGATGATGAAATGAAAGATGCCGCTTCTATTATTAATCGTCGTTATCGTTAATTTCTTTTATGGCTCACTCTTATTTCTTTGTTCCATTTTCTTGCAACCAATCCAAAATTGACTTGAAGCGTTCTGCACTTGCTTTTGAACTTAAGTGATTTTGGGTTATTCTTTGGGTGTCTATTATTTTTCTCTTTGTTATTTCAGGATTTTGTAAATAATAATCTACTAAGCCTTTTATCTCCTCTATATTATCATAACTGACGATACTATCTCCATAAATTGCTTTTACTCTTGCATTTGAGGAACTTATTACCAATGTTCCCGATGCTGCACTTTCCATTATTTCCGAATTTATGAATTTTGATGCAGAGCTTTCCGGTGCTTTATATATGACGGTTATGTCTGCTCTTGACAGATACTCTCCCCGCTCTTTGGCTTTCCCTTCCTTTTCTGATAGTAATTGTTGATTTCTTGGCCAGAAACGTCCAATAAACTTTACCCCCCTCGTATACTGCAATCTTTTGCCCAAAGGTGTTTCCGCTTCATAATCTCCATAATAAATAACCGGATACTTTTTATAATCCTTTTGAAAATTATTCTCATGCATATAAAAATCTGACATATTTACTCCCAACATAAACATTGCTGCCTTAATATTGGAGCGAGCATAGTGCTCATAGATGTCTCGATATGGTGTCAACATGATTATATCACTCTGTATACTTTGCCAGTCATATGGATTATAATTTTCACTGTATATAAAATTATAACGTCCAACCGATTGATTTATTCTGTCCAATCCATCTTTAGGTGATATCCAAATTCCTATGTCTTCTTCTTGTGGTAATTCTTTATGGTTTACTTTAATCTCGTATCCTAATTGCTTTAATTCATTTATAAATCCCTCTTCTCTGCTATCAAGAACAGGGGATGATGTATATATGTATATTCTATCTTTTTTTATCGTGAAAAATGGCAGGGCGCATAACGCCACTGCCATTATGACTGCCAATAACCCTATATTTATTTTTTGTGCTATTGGTAATTTCATCTTAGAGTTTCTTTTCGTTGATTAAAAACTCTACTAATCCGTTCATTCTTTGAACAAACAAATCCGCATTGTATTCAGATACCGCTATTTTATAAGCTTTCTCCGCTTTTTCGGAGCGAGCTTTTTCATCGTTTATATATTGATTATATAACTTCTTCAACTCGTCAGCGTTTTTATACATCGGAATAGAATCGCCAAATACTCTTTCAAGTTCTTTGTTATATGGAGCAATCATAAAGCCTTTACTTGCTGCGATATCATATACGCGTGATGGAATGATACCTAATTGGGTTTCTTGTTCGGTCATATTTACTAAATTGATTTTTGCTGATGAAAAATATGAACTTAAATCATTCTCATGAATATATTCTCCTTTTATCATATTATCATCAATGTTACCTTTCCAGAAACGGCCATAGATTTCTAATGGTAATTCAGCTTCCAATGCTGATGATATTGTTATGCTTGGACGTTCATTGTCTCCTACATACAACACATCTCTTACCAATTCTTTTTTAGGGGATGGATGGAAAACATTTGTATCTGTCAATTCCGGAACATATGCCGCCGCATATCCGGCTCCCAATAAATAGTTATAAAAATCCGGTGATGATGTGGCTATGCCGTCATATACTTTTATTTCATCTTCAAATAACGAATCATATGACCTTACATAAATAATGTTTACACCTTTTTTGTTGGTCTTTACTTCATTATACGGAGTGTAACCGCGAATATATAAATTTATGCCGGCATCTGCTGCTGTTTGTGGATATAAATTATCTTCTGTTGTTGATATTACATTATATCCTACTCTTGCAAATGCTTTCTCCATTGCAGAATTAACATCTGAACGGCTCATGGTCTTATATTGGCGTAATTCGCCTATACGCAATGCTAATTTATTTAAATCAGCTTTTTCATTATTGCCTTTCATTGTAATCAACCCGATTATCAATAATAACAATACTACTGTTAATCCTGAGAGAATCATTTTCATCATTTTATCACTCATCTTATTCTCCTTGTTCATACTTCTTAGGGGCTTGTAAAATTACTCTTGTAACTATTTTTTTTTACACTCTGTAATTTTTATCAGCTTGTTCTTGATTTTAGCTATATCATTCCTTCCCTCAAGTTAATTTTTTTTCTTTACACAATTTTTAATATTTGACTTTCTTTTTTTTGATCCCTACATATACTTCGTTAATTTGTTTTTGAAAGGAACTTTCTTATGAAATATATTTGCACTGTTTGCGGTCAAGTTATCGAAAGTGATACAATGCCAGAAGTTTGCCCTGTTTGTGGTGCTAAAACTTTTAAATTGATGGATGAAGAAAATAAAGCTTATGCAGATGAACATAGAATTGGTGTTGCTAAAGGACTTGATGAACGTATTGTTGCTGGTCTTCGTGAACACTTTAACGGTGAATGCTGCGAAGTTGGTATGTATTTGGCTATGAGCCGTCAGGCTGATCGTGAAGGTTATCCTGAAATTGCTGAAGCTTTCAAACGCTATGCTCTTGATGAAGCTGATCACGCTTCTCGTATTGCCGAAATGTTGGGCGAAGTTGTTACTGATTCAACTGAGAAAAATCTTGAAATGCGTGCAGCTGCTGAATTTGGTGCTTGCGATGGTAAAAAGAAAATCGCTACTTTGGCTAAAGAACTTGGTTATGATGCCGTTCATGATAGTATTCATGAAATGGCTAAAGACGAAGCTCGTCATGGTAGAGGTTTTGATGGCTTATTAAAACGTTATTTTAATAAATAATGCTAAAAAATTAAGCGAAAATTTACCCCGCCAGCTCTTGTCTTGGCGGGGTTTTTATTACTTCTCTTGTAACTTAATTGTTGTTTTGATATCAAATAGCTTTATTTTCTCAAATAAGTAAACGCTCATTTTATTGTCTTTTTTTATTATTCTTAATAAGGGGATTATTCCAAATATCTTTAATTGTTTTTGCTCTTTTACTGTGCGAGTAAATTCTTCATATAACTTGGGATTATCTATTTTTACAAATGATTGAATGGCTTTTGTCGCCTTTCTCATTTGTTCTTTTTGAGTGATGCTGGTATTGCTTTCGTGCCATCTGTATTTTAATATTACTTCTGATAAATTATGAAATTGTGTATGAGGAATTAAACGACACCATAATGCATAATCTTCCGCCGGACTAAATTCTTCTTCATATCTTATCTTAGTTTTCTCCAAAACGCTCTTTCTTATCATTGATGCAGGATGTGATACGGCACACATTGTCATTAATGATAATTTTATTTCATGATTCTCCAATGGATTTGATGATATTTTTTGACTGGGAATTTTAAGTAATTTTCCACTTATCACCCCTACTTCCTGATGTTCCTCCAGATAAGATACCTCTTGTGATAATCTTTCCGGCATTGAAATATCATCATGATCCATAACCGCTAAATATTTTCCGGTAGATTTCTCTATTAATTTATTTCTAGTGGCTGATATGCCTAAATTTTGCTCATTTCTTTCATATTTTATTCTGCTATCTGAGTAGCTTTTTATAATCGTTTCGGCTGTTTTATCTTCCGGACAATCATCTAATATCAATAATTCAAAATTCTTATATGTCTGCTCTAAAATACTTTCTATGCAGGCTCGTAAATATTCTTCTTTCGGTTTATATACCGGTAGCAACACCGATACTTTTGCATTTTCTTCTTTTTGCATCTTTTTCTCCAACTTGCGTGTTTTTTATGAACATTTTGTTTCTGCACTGTCAGAGGTCTTTTTATTGTGTAAAAATATGCATTTGATATTGCTCATCAAATGCATTATTTGTAGATTTTTAATGTTCCTTATTTTTTAGCAGCTGGAACTTTTATTTTGTATTTTTCTTATTTCTTACTTCCTGTTTGCGGACGGAAATTTTTAGCGTAACGGTTGAATTCTTTCATTTGCTCATTTCCCCATCCCATAATATATTGGTTGCCCATTACTATAAACGGTGTTCCTAGGTTTTGATTGGATACTTTGAATTTTCTTGCGTATCCCATCATATATCCCATATTATTCCCTTCCCTTATGTTTAACTCTTTGATATCGTAATTGGAATAATATCTCTGCATATATTCGCGGGCATGCTCGCAATGAATGCACCCCGGTTGAGAAAATACATAAATTCTATTGTTATTTGTGCTGTCATTTTTGCAGCCGCTTATTATAAATGTCATTATCATTAATAAACTTGCTAATATCTTTTTCATACTTTCCTTCCTTTCTTTGTTGCTTATTCTATTTATCATCCCTTAAAAAAAAATTAAATCTTTCTTCCTTTTATACACTATATTCTTGACACTCTAGCTTTTGAGGTGTTTAATATTGCCGTTTTAGAACAATTTTTTATAAAAAAGGATATTTGGTTATGGCTCTGAAAAATATTAGAGAAAATAGCTATCCGGACTGGTATCAGAATGTGATAGCCGCTGCAGATATGGCCGAAGTTTCCTCTTCTCCGGGGTGTATGGTTATTAAACCTTGGGGATACGGAATTTGGGAACGTATTCAGCGTTTGTTAGATGAAAAGATTAAGGAAACTAATCACGAAAATTGTTACTTCCCTCTTTTCATCCCTTTAAGCTATTTCCAAAAAGAAGCAGAACATGTTGAAGGTTTTGCTAAAGAAATGGCTATTGTTACTCATTCTCGCTTAAGCTTGGAAGATGGTAAACTTGTTCCGGCTAGCCCGCTTGATGAACCTCTTATCGTTCGACCTACTTCAGAGACCATTATTGCTGATTCTTTCTCTAAATGGGTTCATTCTTACCGCGATTTGCCTGTTCTGATTAATCAATGGGCTAATGTTGTTCGCTGGGAAATGAGACCTCGTTTATTCCTTAGAACACGTGAATTTTTGTGGCAGGAAGGGCATACTGCTCATGCAACATTCCAAGAAGCTGAACAAGAAGCTGAAACTATGCTCAAAGTTTATGAAGATCTTTGCGTTAATGATATGGCTATGCCGGTTATTAAAGGCAAAAAACCTGAATATGATAAGTTTCCTGGTGCTGTTACTACATATTGTATCGAAGCTATGATGCAAGACGGTCGTTCTCTTCAAGCAGGGACTTCTCACTTCTTGGGACAGAATTTTGCTAAATCTGCTAATATTACTTTCATTAACTCTAATAATGAACAAGAATTTGCTTATACCACTTCTTGGGGCGTTTCTACTCGTCTTATTGGTGGTTTAATCATGACACATGCTGATGATGAAGGTATGTGTGTGCCTCCCAAATTGGCTCCTTATCAAGTGGTTATCATCCCTCTTCTTAAGGATAAATCTAAAGCTGAGCAAATTAATGCTTATGCTGAAAAAATTAAAAACGCTCTTAAGGAAAAATTCTTTGGCGGTGAAAAAGTTCGTGTGAAACTTGATAATCGTCCTAAAGATGCTGTCGATAAAATGTGGGAATGGACACGTAAAGGTGCTCCTCTTATTGTCGAAGTTGGTCCTAAAGATTTGGAAAAGAATGCTGTTATGTTCCGTAATCGTATTGATATTAACGGAGATCATTGGAAAAATTTTGAAGATGTTGATGCTTTTGTTGCGTCAATCTCTGATAAATTACAAAATATTCAAAATGATATGTTGGCACGCGCTCAAGAACGTTTACAGCATAATGTCGTTACAGATATTAAAACAGCTCAAGATTTTGAAGACTACTTTGCTAATCAAAATGTTTATTTGGATAACAACGGAAAAGCTCCTAAAGTTGCTTTTGTGCGTGGTAAATGGTCAGGTGATGAGGATACTCTTGATAAATTAAAAGAGATGCGTTTGACTATTCGTTGCATTCCTTTTGACCAAAGCGGAACAGAGGGGGAATGTTTACTTTCAGGAAAGCCTGGGGCAACCTTAGATGTTATTTATGCGCGGTCTTATTAATCCTAGCTTGTTTCGATAAAGAAAATCTCCTCTTTATTCAAGGGGAGATTTTTTTATGGTAATCAATCCTTATTGGCGAAAATCTAAAATGCCATCTAGTTCTTCAACCAAATATTTTCCGTTTAATAATTTGTTAAATCGCTTAATCTCTACCAGAGATAAAGTTTCTGACCAGCAAAATAATTGCTTAGGATTTTTTATCACATACCGTTCTCGTATCTTACTTCTTAAATCGTGACGGCGACTCTTGATAAAATACCTTAATGCTTGCATTGAAATAATTATAACCGCCATGATAAACATTGCTACGGTTATACTCGTCATTTGTTTCATAATATAATAATTTTATAATTGTATAAAAACGTTTCTTTCTTATTTTTATTTTTCCATTTTGTCAATATCTTTCTCTTGCTATCGCTGAAAATTTTATTTTATCTATTTTTAGCACTATTCATTTAGACAAAATACTTATTCGTTAATAAAATCTTGTTGCAAATATATCTTTTTTATGTTACACATTTCTTTGTTAGTATTTATACATATGTCTAATTTTTTAATCTTTTTATTATGAATAAGAAAAAATTTAGAGTTCAGAACAACATGGTTGTTTCTTCTCGTAACAGAAAAAAACAAAATGAAAACCTAGCTAAGCCTTCCTCTCCTTACATCGTGCTTAAATGTCTGGCTGATATCTATGGAATCGATAAATCCAGGTTAACATTCGCTATTGCCGAGACTATCAATGATGAAGGTGGATTTGAAGCAACTCCGGTCGTAAAAATTCAAAACTCAGATCATTATATTGATTTGATTCTTGGCATGAAATTACAAAATGCTTACGCCCGAAATGCAAAGCAGAATTTCTTTGCTGCTATTGTTAAATTTGAAAATGGAGATTTTGTTTTCTCTGCTCCACGGATTGAAGCTAAGGTAAATATGAAGACGCTCGTTGCTCATTTCGGAACGGCGATTATTGGCTAAGTTCTCTTATCAAAAAAGCACCGCAATCCTTCTGGATTTGCGGTGTTTTTTTATCGTTCTCTTAATGAGAAAATCCTTGAATTGGATATGGACTAAATTTTACATACGTCGCATGATCATGTAAGCCTGTATAATGATAGCAGGCCTCTTTCTGTATTCCTTCTAATTCATATCCGGCTCGTATTGCAACGTGGGCAGAATTGATATTGTTTACATCGCAACATATCGTCACTCTGTGCATTCCTTCTTCAAAGAGCTCTTTTTCTACTGCTCGAACGGCTTCGGTCATATATCCTTTGCCCGTTTCTGATTTGCGGAGCCAATAGCCTAGTTCTGCTGACTGATTCATGAATTGGATACTATGAACTCCTATGCTTCCGAGTAATTTGTTTTCATCTCGACTATAGATGTCGTAGCACCATTCATCATCGTCATCCCATTTCTTAAAGAACATATCCGTTGACTTTATCACGTCTTTGTATGATTTGGTCTTATCTACCCAAAATAAATACTCTCGGATAAATTCCCTACTCTCTTCTATAGCTTCCCACATTTCCGCGTCGTGTTCGTGTTGACGTTTCAATATTAGTAAACGCTCACTCACAATTGTTTCTTTTAACTTAAACTTTTCCATAAATCCTCCATTTTAATAATTAATATCTTATACTGTAATTTATTTTTAGCAAGAGAAATCCTCATCTTACTTGTCTGTAAGATGAGGATCCTGTTGGAAATTAATCGCAGTAGCCTTTCTCTTCCGCTATTAATTTTTCTGCCTGCTCTCGTTCTATCTTTTCATGCTTCTTTTCATAATACACATGTTGAGCTTTAGAACGAAGCTTATACTTCTCAAAATGCATTTCTGCCAGAGGATAGTGTTCCTCCACAAGCTTTAATTGAGCTGCATCCGATTGTAGCTCGTTTGTTTCTATACGAACTTCAATCTGTTCATCTTGGCCATTCTCCAGCAAATATACCTCTTGCTCTTTGCTAAATCTTGTTTTTTGCAAAAGATACTTAATCTGATTTGTTACAGGTAATTTGATTATTTCCTGCAATAAATCATCGCTCATTAAATCATTCGAGGTATTGTCAACATAGGCTTTGAATAGCTCTATTCCAACGCTTTGATTGGATTTTGCCATCTTCAAAATATAGCTGACTTCCCCTTTATGTCCAAAGCGGCGGCTGACATCAAAATATCCATTCGGAGAGAGATAGTTCTCAAAGAACAAAACATCGTTCTGTTCTATTAATAACATTTCTTGCTCCTCATCCAGTTTGTTCTTCCGCAAAACCGTTTGAACAATTTTGAGTTTATCCATAATCATTATATTGGAATATTCTCGCAAAATTCTGCTGATTTGAGGTGCCTCCAATGGATATTTCTCCACATACTCTTTCAGATAGCGAAGATCCGGATTATCAATTAAACTATCAATAACCTTTGCTTCTAACTGATGTTTGTTGATATACAACAAATACATCTTAAAACTCATAATCCTTATCAGGATTTTTTGGAAAAATTCTTTCATTTTCATAATATAAAAAACATAATAAGTTAGACATAATTTATTTTTTCTGTCATATAATACTTTTTTTTAGATATTTGTCAAGCTTTTTTAACTTTTCTTATTTGCTCTTCCTATTAAAAAAGCGAGATATTTTCTATATCTCGCCAATTTCATTGTTTTGTTCTTTATTATTTGTTTGCTAATTCTATCATTGCTCTAACTAACGATTTGGCACCTTTGCTGACCTCTACTATATTCTTTGCCAACATATATGCCGGAGTTGTCACTATTCTATTTTCTTCATCTATGCACGCTTTTTCAACTTCTGTATTTTTTTGATGAGCTCCGACTGATTCTACTGATTTGGCAACGCTTCTGTCATTCCCTATCGTTACTGTTATGCCGTATTTTCCTAGAACTCTTGCTACAACTACTGGTGCTATGCACATCGCTCCGATGACTTTCTTCTCTTTATGCGCTTCTTCCATTACTCTACTTATTGAAGATTCTACTTCGCAGGCCATTCCTGCTTTGGCATAATTACACCAGTTTGTTACGGCGCCTAATCCTCCTGGGAATAAAATACAGTCGTATTCTCCTAAATTCAACTCGTTTATATCCTTAATCTCGCCTCTGGCTAAACGAGCAGACTCTATCATAACATTACGTTTTTCTTCCATCTTCTCTGATGTTATTCCATTTATAACAGCTGACTGATCTATGTTCGGTGCATAGCAATCGTATTCGCATCCATCTTCCGCTATCGCTAACATTGCTGTTACTGTTTCATGTATCTCTGATCCATCGGATCTTCCGCATCCTGATAAAATTATTGCAAATTTTGGCATCTTTTTCATCTGTTATCTCCTGTTTTGTTGTTTCTCTCTTCTTATACATATATAACATTAAAAAAATTTTAAGGTGTTTTATTTATCTATTCTATTGATTTATTTTTATGTATGATTATACTGTCTTAACTTAATTAATTAATTTTTTTTGTAAAGCTTGGGATTATGGAAATTAAACAGTCAACTTTAGCTAACGGTCTTAGAGTTATTACTGCTGAAAGACCGCAAATTGAAACAGTTTCTCTCGGTGTTTGGGTTAATACCGGTGCTGCTGATGAATCTTTAGAAGATAATGGGATTTCTCACTTTATTGAGCATATGGTATTCAAAGGAACGAAAAAGAGATCTTCTTTACAAATTTCTGAAGATATTGAAAATGTCGGAGGGGCTACTAATGCTTATACTTCTCGACATTTTACTTGCTTCTATGCTAAAATGCTTAAAGATGATTTGGAATTGGCTGCTGATGTTATCTGCGACTTTATTACTGATCCGACTTTTGATGATCAAGAAATGAAAAAAGAAAAAGAAGTCGTTGTTCAGGAAATTAAACAATCTGTTGATGCTCCTGATGACTTGGTTTTTGATTATTTCCAAGAAGCTGCTTTCCCTAATCAGGCTTCCGGCAGAACTATTCTTGGTTCTGTAGAAAATGTGCGAGGATTTAATAAATCTCGCATGCTTAATTATATGAACTCTCATTATACCGCAGATAATATGGTCGCTGTGGCTGTAGGCAGAGTTAGTCATGATGACTTTGTAAAAATGATTGAAACTCGTATGGCTTCTCTTCCCAAACAGCTTAATTTTGTTGAAGATAGACAGGTTTATATTGGTGGCGGTAGAGTTGATTATAAAGATATTGAGCAAACGCATATCATTCTCGGTTTTAAGGGTGCTTCTTATAAAGACAACGGATATTATGACTACTCTGTTTTATCTACTATTTTCGGTGGGGGGATGTCTTCCAGACTGTTTCAGGAAATTCGCGAAAAACGAGGGTTGGTTTATACAATCAATAGCTTTAATCAAGCTCTTAAACATGATGGTGTTTTCGGTATCTACGCGGGGACTACACCTAATGAACTTAATGAACTTCTTCCGGTTGTCGTTACCGAAATTAAAAAACTTATGAATGATAAAGTTTCTGATGTCGAATTGAAACGCGCTAAAACACAAATCAAAGCTAGTCTCTTAATGTCTTTGGAAAGCTCTTCGACGACAGCTGAAATTATTGCAAGACAAATGCTCTTATTTAATCGTGTTATCCCTACCTCTGAAATTGTTGAGCGTATTGAAACTATTTCTGCTGATGATTTGCAAATTTTAGCTCAGAAAATTTTCACCTCTCAGCCTACTTATGCATTGTTGGGATGTCCGGGAAAACAATTCCCGTCTTATGAGCAAGTTGTCGATTTACTTAAATAAACTTTGGTAATGTTAAAGAAAAGAGGGGAAATTCCCTCTTTTCTTTTTGTTCTTAAATGTCTTTTAATAATACAATAGTGATCTTTCTTTCTCTAAATCTTCATCATTCAGGACGATTATAACGATATCTCCATCTATATATATTGACTGTTGTGATGGCCATGCTTTTGCTTGGTCTCGTATATAATCTTGTCCGGATTTAGATAAATCTCTTGCTGTTGCATTATCATAGAAAACATCTTCCGGATAGTAAAAGTTATATACTATTCGTGACATAAATTCCGGTGTATATGATGTTTCCAGTAAATCTAAACTCACTTCTTCATTATTGCTTTTTTTATAGTAATTCTTTCTTAACTCAAGACTTCCTATTTGCAATAATCTATATTTCCTTTCGGCTGAAAATTCCGGATTTGACTCTAATCTTGATACAATTCTTTCATGTGCCTTCATCTCGGCTTCAAACCCTAATTCCCAAACTTTTTGAGCATATACATCGCGAACACTTGACATAAAGATAACAATTACCAATATACTGCCAACTATCTTTTGGCTTAACTCTGTTTTTGAAAACGCCAATAAATTTCTCACACCAAAAACATATATCAATGCCAAACCATAGAAATCTAGTCTTGGAACAAATGCAAAATTCTCCATCTCTGCCAATATTTGTCCTCTTTCCTCTGCCAGAAAATATGCTGCCTTTGATGAAAATACCATCAAAATCATACCTAAGAAAAGTAATGGCAAATTTCTTACATCATTTTGTATAACTAACCCTAGAAATCCACTCAGCATTATTAACATCAGTATTAGCTTATATTTATATTCCATAAACGGTAGTGGTGTTATGAATTGCGTCCACATCACTTTGCTAGTTTCCAATAATTTTTGCGGAATATAACTTAAACTGATAGTTTGTGTATTATAATCCGATGTCAGCTCTGAAAACTCCACCGTTAATCGATACAATATTAAAGCTATAAATAAATCTACAAATATGGATAATTTATTTTTTATAATTTCTATAAAACTTTTACATTGTCCATAGTCTATCATCATCTTTCCAATCACGACAACTCCATATAAATTGATAACTGCCGCATATGAACTAAATGCAATAAACATCAAAACTATTGAACATAGGTGATATATATATCTATATTTCTCTTTTGCCGCTTCTGCCATAATTAGTGATAATACACAGATAAATGGCAAACTTAAGTTGATTAATGTATCTTTTACATAATACAACCATACCAATGTATAGGGTAATACGGCCATGAAACTTGAAAGAACCACATAATTAAATGTTGTCAGAGGCAATTTCCAATACCTTCCCAACAATATTCCACCTAACACCAAAAATGCAAATGAAAATAAGTTATTTAATATCGGCAATACCTGACCATCAAAAAGTATCTCTTGCATTACAAAATGTAAAGGGCGTCCCTCAAAGGCTCCTTCATGCCAATAACTTGCTCCTCTGATATAATTCCAATCATGGTCGCCAAACATAAAGTTTATCGTATGATACAAAAAGACAAGATTTACAATACCAAAGGCTATTAAAAATGCTTTAATGTATCGCTTATCTATTGTTTTTATTACATCTTTTACTTTAGATTCAATATCTAAATATCCCATTTTTCTCCTCTATTTATAAGACTTTTCGTATATCTCTTGACAATCTTTTACTGTCAATTCACATGGGTCCAATAAAAATGAACGAGCATTTTGTGTCTTTGCAGCTATCGCAAACTCTTTCATGCGACTTTTTTCAATTCCATAATCGCTCATTTTTAATTTATCTGCTCCGCATGCTTTTTGCAGATCTTTCAATGCTGTTATAAAATCTTCTGGTGTCTTCGCATTCTTTTTACCCATAGCTTGTGCTAACTCTACTAATCTGTCTCCGCAACAATGCTTTTCTGCTATCTTACTAAAATATGCCACGCTTAACATAATTAATCCTGCTCCATGGGGCAAATTTTTATATGCTCCACTCAAAACATGCTCTAAAGCATGCTCTGATATGCATCCAGATGTGCTTTCTACCATTCCTGATAATGTATTAGCTAAAGCCATATTCTCTCTGGCTTCTATATCTTGACCATCAAATACTGCTAATGGCAAATTATGAGCTATCAAGCTAATTGCTTTTAGTGCAAAAATATCACTTATCGGTGTTGCTATATTGGCTAAATATCCCTCTAAACTATGGAATAAGGCATCGAAACCTTGGTATATTGTATAATTTTGAGGAACACTTATCATCAATTCCGGATCAACCACCGCTAATACAGGAAATGTTTCATCTATACCAAAACCAAATTTTTCTTCTGTCTCTTCATTGCTGATTACTGTCCATGGGTCTACTTCCGTTCCCGTTCCCGCTGTTGTCGTGATAGCAACTATTGGTAATGGTTTTTCTTTTATAGCCTTACCTTTGCCTGTTCCTCTAACCATATAATCCCAATAATCGCCTTCATTTGTGCACATTATCGCTATGGATTTTGATGCATCTATCGGTGATCCGCCGCCCAATCCTAATATAAAATCACATCCTTCTTGTTTAGCTAATGCGGCTCCTTCCATTACTTCTTTTCTATCCGGATTTGCTGTTATCTTATTATATAAGACATATGATACATTTGCGGCTTTTAATTCTTCAATTGTTCTTGCCAAGTATCCATTATCAATTACCGATCTGCCGTTTGTTGTTACTAATAATGCTTTCTTACCGGGTAATTTCTCTTTATGCAGATTGTTCAATTGACCTCTGCCAAATAATATTTTTGTAGGTATATAGTAGTTAAAATTCATCTCAGCTCTCCTTACTTGAATAAATCAAAGCTTTTGTTATAGCTTAACGATAAACCAAATGTAGTTTGTGCTCTGGAGCGGCTTGCTCCTCTGGTTTTGGCCAGTTCATAATTATAAAATGGTGCTAAATATAAATTACCAACCAGTTGTGTTTCTATGCGATTTAAAATTGATGTTTTATATTCGAAATCTGTTGCTTCATATTGGCTATAACTGAAAAAATGTCTGTAGTATCCTTCTGATATAAATGTTGTTGTCGGATTTATCGGATAATTAAACTCATAGCCGATTTCGCCACCTGTCTTCATATTATCATTATTATAGGTCATGTCATTTTCTTCTACGACGGCGAGATACATCTGCTTAAAATATTGACCATCATAGAATTTTAAACCTGTCTTGCCACGCAATATCTGCGTGCGGTAATCTGTGCCATCCAAATCAAACTCTGTAAATTCCGTCTCATACCCTAAATATGCAAAGGGACCTATTGATCCTTGATCCAAATGCCATATCTTTTGAGTATAATCTGTATATAGCAACAGCTCATCATCTTTTTCATTCTCACTTGTCTTACCATCTTCTGTTGTTTTGGATTTGCTATATATCGCATATATACCATTTTCCCACACTCTATTATGGCTTTCATATGTGATATTGCCGTCAAATACCCCGCCTATATTACTTTCTTCATCTGAATTATATGTATCTGGATAATTTTCATCATCTTTATTGCTTACACTATGTTCCAAATACTCTATGCCAATTCTTTTGATATTAGCAGTCCAACCTTGCTTGTCTTCCTTAATTTCAGGTGTTTCTTCTACTGAGGAAACATCTTCTTCTGCCAAAACGTTTGTCGGATGCAAATATAGTAGTGTTACTATTGACGCAAAAGCATATCCCCAAGTCTTTTTTTTCATCATTCCCTCGTTATTTTATTTGACTTGTAGTTTAATGACTTTTGTCTTATTCGCAAAAGTTTTTCTCACTTTATCAACGACTATATTATTTGCTGTTCTTAAATATTGGTGTTTTTACTAAATAACGCCTGTATTACGAGTTTTATTCTGTCTTTTAGTTTTAATTCAGGTTTTGGTGAGATTACTTCCCACCCTCTTTTATCCATTAACTCAAAATAAGCATGATATAAATTCAGCATATATACAATTGGTTTAGAATTGCGATTATGATTATCTCTTAGCAGCTTATAAGCCTCAGCAAATGATTGACGAGCGACATTTGCTAATTTTTGACGAGCGACATATAAATTTTTATGTGTTAGAATATCTTTTGCCGCCAATCCTTCTTCTATTTCTGCCGCCATCAAATATTCATTCGGAATATATATGTGACCGCCTAATGCGTCTTCTTTGATATTCTTTAATATATTGGTTATTTCTACGGCTTGACCTATTTGTTTACCTAATTCCATTGTCGTTGCATCATCAAATTCTGCTATAACCTTCAATATTAAATAACTTGGTATTTCTGATACCCCGCGACAATAATTTTCAAACTCTTCAAGATTGGGACGAAACAACGGTTTTGGACAATCCATCGCAAAACTAGATAAAATTGTTTCTAAATGTTCTCTGGCAAACTTAAAGCGCATGCAGTTTTTGTATATACGACGTCCGATGTCTGTTTCCGGAACTTTTTTATCATAGATATTTGATACTTCTCTTTGCCATGCGGCTAATATATCTCCTTTATCTTTTTCTGGCAGAGAACTTGAGCTCAAATCATCAAAATGCTTCACCAATGCGTATAGTGTATATACGGCTTCCCTTTTGGCTTTTGGGTAATGTCTTGTACACCAAAATACTGCGGAGTGATTCTTTCTGACTATACGTCCTATAGAGCTCATTGTTTTCCTTCTTTCGTCCTTTTTATTTGATTTTCATAGTGTTCGTCTTATTTTTCGTGCTTATGATATACCACAAACCATATAAAAATGAGTTAACATAAATTAAAAAATTCATCTTTTGCGGTATTTTTTTTATTAATCGTATATTTAATCCAATAAAAAATCCTATTTTAAGACGAAATCTTATCCCTCTTGTCACGCTTAAAAGTTCTTTATATTCGTTCTCGCCTTTAACTAATTGCTGCCTTATTCTTTTATCGTTAACTTGTATATCGTTTTTTTGCAGAATATCTTTTAAGCCCTGATACTCTTCTACATACAAACTGATATACGAAAAAATTAGCGCTGAAAAAGGTTGATAAAATGGCGGTGTTTGATTGTTCAATACCGCTATCATTCTGGTTATTGGGGATATGATTTGCAAAAATATCGGTGAAGCTTCACTCAATTCTAGCGGATACAAATTTTTTGATACCCATTCAAAACCATCTAGAGGTTCCAATAACAAGGATAATGACAAATTCCTTCCTATAAACTCTTTTTGCAAATATCCCAATATGTTTGCACTACTCCACTGTCTTTCACCTATCGCTCGATATAGATAGTTGAAACTTTTTCGGTGAAGTTTTTTCTCTTTTAATCCTCTTTTTGCCAATAATCGCAAATATTGTATGTATTTTATAAAGAAATCTTTATCCTTTTGCGGTATTAGCTTCATATACAAATTCAATTCAGGAAGTTTTATATCGGTATCTTCCTTCTTATATATTATCGGCATCATCTTTGAATTTATTTCAGTTGATTGCATCTTTCCATCCTTTAAGAGCTTCTTTAGCTCTTGCTGACAATGCCTCTTTCTTCTCTTGTCCTTTAAGATGACGTAATTTTCCTTTTGCCGTCAAAACTTGAGGAAGCTCTGGAAACAATCCGAAATTTATATTCATCGGCTGATAGTTCTCTATATCCGTATCATCTTGTAAATGTGCCAACTGACAGCCAAATGCGGTTTCTCTTGGTGGCAATATCGGCTCTTTTCCTCTCACCAGCTCTGATGCAAAGTATCCGGCCAACCAACCGACCGATGCACTTTCCACATATCCTTCACATCCGGTTATTTGACCGGCAAACATTATATGAGGAGCTTTTTTTAATCGTAAATATTTATCCAAAAGAATCGGCGATTTTATAAATGTATTTTTATGTATTCCTCCCAATCTTGCAAAAATCGCATTCTCTAATCCGGGGATTGTCCTAAATATTCTTGTTTGTTCGGAATGCTTCAATTTTGTTTGAAACCCCACCAAATTTCGTAAACTATCCTCTTTATTATCTTGTCTTAACTGGACTACCGCATATGGGCGCTCATTTGTGTGAGGATTGGTTAATCCTACCGGTTTCATTGGACCATACATCAATGTATCTTTCCCTCTTTCCGCCATAACTTCTATCGGTAAACATCCATCAAAATATGTTGGTGTTTCAAATTCGTGAAACTCAGCCTTTTCTCCTGCTAATAAAGCTTCAACAAACGCGTAATATTGTTCTTTATTCAGAGGACAATTAATGTAATCGAATTTATCTCCCTTGTCATAGCGAGATTGATACCAGGCTACATCGAAATTGATGCTATCCTTATAAATCACCGGAGCTATCGCATCATAAAACGAGAGTTTTTCACCCCCTATTGCTTCTGATATACTATTTGCTAATCCCTCAGATGTCAACGGACCGGTTGCTATTATGCTTATTCCATCTTCTTCGCTCGGCAATCGTGTTATTTCTTCTTCTTTAATCTCTATGAGCGGATGTTCTCTTAACTTCTTTGTAATATACTCCGAAAATCCTTCTCTATCCACAGCTAATGCTCCACCGGCCGGAACTTTATTCTTATCGGCACTTTCCATTATAAGCGAATTCACTTCTCGCATCTCTTGATGCAACAAACCTACCGCATTATATCTGCTATCATCCGAACGTAATGAATTTGAACACACCAACTCTGCAAAACCGTCGCCTTTATGTGCCGGTGAACGTTTTTGCGGTTTCATATCTATTAATGTGACTTGTATTCCTCTTTGAGCTAACTGCCATGTGGCTTCAGCTCCCGCCAAACCGCCTCCTATTACGTTGACGTGTGCTCCCATTCTTTATTCCTTTTCTTTATTTATTCTACATTTTCGTTCTTTTTCTTATAAATGCAGTTCTTCGGTTTGTAAATACTAAAAATTAGATGATTTTTAAAAAAAGTTTGTTATAATGAGTGAAAATGGATTGGGAAAATGTGTAAAAACAGTTTGTTAACTTTATTATCTTTGCTCTTGGGCGGAACAACCTTATTTGTTTTGCCTGCCTTTGCACAGTCTGAAATGGATTTACTTCTCTTTGAAAAGAAAAATGAACAACCGGCTGCCTCTCAAAAAGAAAAATCGGCTATCAATATATCAGAATCCCTTACTGATAATCTCTCTAAATCCAAAAATCAAAACGCTGAGAATACTGAAAACGACACCGAAAATGAAAGCTGGCTTAAAAGCCTCATATCTAAGGGGACTAGTGATATACTTAAAGAGCCAGATGCTAAAACTAAAGCTACTGACGTGCAACGCGTTCATGATGCCCTTCAAATAAAAAGAGCTAATGCCGCTAATTTTGATATATCCGGTGTTAAACTCAGAATGACACCTGAAGAGGTTGAAAAATCCTTAACTTCTCAAGGGTATCGCAAAATTATTGAAACTCTTGAAATCCCTAATTTCATTAAATGGCGTAGTGAGGAACTTTGCAGACAGCATGGTGTTATTGGCTTCGAAAGACTTAATGCTTGCGCTACAATGGTCTCTAAAGAAAACGGATACCAATTTGTTTATCGTCAAGTTTATAATCGCTATGCTTCAAAAGAAAGTATCGATGTTTATTATACCTCTACTTTTACAGATAATCTTGCTCATAGCATCTTCTATAAAAGTTCTGTCCCCTTTAACGATAGCAAAGCTTCTAAAAATATTTACATTAATAATCTTAAAATTTTTGATTTTTGGCGTCGAATCGATTTAAAATACGGACCTCCCGATAATGAAAGTGAAGTTAAATGGGGGCTTGGAGGTAAAAAACCTTATCTTCAAGCTCAGACAGGAAGATTGGTCTTAATGGATCCGCTACTTAAAGAATTGGATTCAGCTCGTATGTTTAACGAGGATACTAGGTTTGCTAATATGCCTTATTATACTTTTTAAACGTTTTTTTAATAGCTTTATTGCATACCTTGGATGACTTATTTAGTTTTTTAATTGGTTTTGTTCTTTATGTGAAAGTTTGATTATATGTCTAATAATAATGTTTATCTTGCAGAACTCATCTCTACCAGATTATCTCATGATCTTATCGGTAATATCGGAGCAGTTGCTAATGCTCTGGAATTGCTTAATGAAGGGGATGACGATGATAAAGAAGATATATCAAATATCTTAAACTTTAGTTCAAATGTTCTCACTAAACGTCTGAAATTCTTTAGACTATGTTTCGGATTATCTAACGCTTCAGTTAAATCTGTTGATGACTTATTTACACTTGCCAATGATTATCTCTCTACTCTTGGCAACCCTAACTATCCGATAACATCGGAATTTCATATTTCTACTCCGCAAATCTATAAAATTATTTTACCGGCTTTGATGACTATGGCTGATACTATTGTTAAAGGCGGAAAGATTATTGTTTCTCAAACTGAAAACTCTATTCTCGTTCAGGCTTCTTCTTCCGTTGCTCTTAATGCTGTGAAATTAAAAAATATCTCTCAGGTTATTGATGGTAACGAACCTCAGGAGAATCCTTCCTCTTTCGCTCCTCTTATCTATCTTTTAAGCTATCTGAGCGATAGTGGTGTTATGGTTAAACTGGAGAATGATACCTTAATCATCGGAGCGTGATTTTATGGCGGTTTATGGCGTTCTTCTTCCCCTTCCTTTTAATGATGTCTTTGACTATACATCTGACGATACTCTTATTTGCGGTCAGTTGGTTGAAGTGTCTTTCGGGAAAGAAGATTTGGTCGGTGTTATTTGGAAAATCGGAAAATCTGCGGATATCGCTCTTTCTAAAATTAAGCCTATTAAATCAGTTATTAATTTGCCACCACTTACGTCCGCTCTTATGCTCTTTATTCAGAAAACCGCTCAATATAATCTTGCCCCTCTCGGGCTTGTCTTAAAAATGGTGCTGGGTTCTCCTAGCAATCAACTCCCTAAACAAAAAATCACTCTCTATGGATTAAATATTCAAAATACTAACCTTGAAGGTATTCGTATTACAGAAACAAGACAGGCGGTCTTTGATTTTTTAAGTAATGGATTTGAAGCTGAAAAGGAACAGATTGCCTTATCTACAGGTGCCAGTGATGCCGTTATCTCGGCTATGATTAAACATGGCTTTCTTTATAAAAAAGATGTCTTGGTAAATGAAAATGCCGAGCCTCAAATTGTTAATCTCAATAAACATACTAATCTTACTTTTGAACAACAAAACGCGGCTGATATCCTTGTTAAAAGAGTTAATAACGGCTTTTCCGCAACTTTACTTGATGGTGTTACCGGATCCGGTAAAACTGAAGTTTATTTTGAAGCTGTCGCTCAAGCCTTAGCCCTTAATAAACAAGTTCTTGTCTTGGTTCCGGAAATATCTTTAACCTCTCAATGGCTCAAACGTTTTGAAGTCCGTTTTGGAGTTACTCCGTTCATTTGGCACTCTGAAGTCGGGGTAAGAGATAAAGCTAAAACTTGGAAAGCTGTTGCCTTAAATAATGCTAAAGTTGTTGTTGGAGCTCGTTCCGCCCTTTTCTTACCTTTTGCTGATTTGGGAATTATTGTCGTAGATGAAAGTCATGATCATTCTTTTAAACAGGAAAGTTTAGTTACTTATCAAGGACGAGATATGGCTGTGCTTCGGGCTCATTTGGAAAAAATTCCTATTATTCTTTCTACAGCTACTCCAGATTTGGAAACCTTGGTTAATGTTGAAGAGGGTAAATATGACTGTGTGCGGTTGACTAAACGTTTTGCTAAAGCTGTCTTACCTGAAATTAAAATTATTGATCTCAAAAAAGATAAACCGCAAAAAGGGCCTTGGGGTGTTTCTTTTCTGTCGCCTACTTTAGTCGATGAACTCAATAATAACTTAAAACGTGGCGAGCAATCCATGCTCTTCCTTAACAGGCGAGGATATGCCCCTCTCCTCATTTGTCGTGATTGCGGTCATAGAATACAATGTCCTCATTGCACGGCTTGGCTTGCTGAACATCGTCTTACAGGTGAATTGATTTGTCATCATTGCGGATTTAAAATGTTTACTCCAAAACGCTGTCCGGAATGTGGTTCTGAAGATGGATTAACTGCTTGTGGCCCTGGAGTCGAGCGAATCGCAGAAGAGGTTCAAAATCGTTTTCCTAACGCACGAACGGCTATACTTTCCAGTGATATTACTACAAACTATAAACAAATTTCTGATGTGATTCATAAAACATCCAACAGAGAAGTTGATATTCTTATCGGAACGCAAATTCTTGCTAAAGGACATAATTTTCCTGATTTAACATTAGTGGGGGTTGTTGATGCTGATTTGGGGTTAATGGGAACAGATTTACGTTCTTCTGAGCAGACGTTTCAATTGCTAGAACAAGTTGCAGGGCGTGCCGGTCGTGGTGAAAAAAAAGGTGTTGTTTATTTGCAAACTCTTTACCCAGATAATCTTGTTTTACAAGCTGTTATTGAACACGATAGAGATAAATTTGTAGAAATAGAAAAAAGTTCTCGATCTTTTCTTCACATGCCTCCTTATGGTAAATTAGCTGCCCTCATTGTTTCTTCAACAAATCAACAAGCCGCCGAAGCTGCTGCCTATTATCTCGGCAAATGTGCACCGCAAACATCTCTTATTGAAACTCTTGGGCCGGCTCCTGCACCTATGAACCTATTAAGAGGACGCTATCGCTATCGTTTACTACTCAAAACCGCACGAAATGTTAATATTCAAGATGTCTTAAAAAAATGGCTCTCTATGGTCAAAATTAAAAGTAATGTTCGCGTTGATATTGATATCAATCCTTATTCTTTTATGTGATTTTTCTACTTTTTTATAATTGACTTCTGTCTGCTTTTGAGCTATAGTTTTCTTTACAAATCCTAATTATTAAAATTTATTATGATGTTAAAAAATTTTATTCGGCCTAGCATTAAATTGCCTGCAGATGTTATTATGATTTATCATGGTTTGATTAAAAAAAATCAACAATTAAAATGTGGATGGGTGGCTGTTTTCTTGAAAAATGATATGGTCATCCTTGTTAAAGATAATGCTAAACGTTTCCCTTTGGGGGGTGTTAAAAAAATTGTTGAGGCAGATGATCGTAAATTCATGATTATCCGTAAAAACGGAGAAAAAGCTATATGGAATCAAAACGGAGAACGTATTACAGATTTTTCCAAAGATACTAATCTCTTTTATAATGGATGGTATTGCACTCCTCTGAATGATGGATTGGTTTTATTTGATAATATAGGCTCTTGTGTCGGTAAACGGTTGAAATTTACTCACGTTTTTCCTAATGGCTTTTACTTTATGTCTGTTCTTAATTCTCATGATGCAACTTATGCCGGGGTCTACAATCCTCAGAGGAAAAGAATCCTTTTCACAAATTCTCCTGTCAAAAAAATGTTTAAGAACAAAACTTTTTATGTAGATGGGGAATTTTATGATTTTAAAGGAACTTCCCTTAATCTGCATGTTAAAAACAAGTTTTTGTTATACGCTATTGAAAAATTCGTATTTTGAAAGATTGTTTTTTCTAGTCTCTTCGCTTTTAGCGTTGAGACTTTTTTTATGTTTTACTTTTACCATACCTTTTTTTGAAAATCATTGTTAAAAAACTTGTTTAGTGGTGGAAATTTTAATTTAAAATAAGTAATTTTGTGATAATTGAAGTTGGTAGGTTTAGTTATTATACTATTAACGATATTCTTTGTTTGGATGTATAGTATGCAAAAAAGTTCAAAATTCAAAATAGCAGCAAACTATGCAAATGCTTGGTTTGAAGCGGCTAAAGATAAAAAAATGGAAGATAAAGTTTTTGAAGAAATTCAATTATTGAATGCGTCTTATTCTCTTGATAAAAATGTTTGGAATGCTTTGGCTGCCCCTATTGATGATGCTCTTGTCAGAAAAAATATCTTGGAAACTTTGGCTAAAAAAATAAAATTATCCCAAATCTCCACTGACGCTCTGCTTATTATTGCAGAAAATGGACGAATCTCCTTCTTAGATCTTATTTTGCAAGAATTTACTAATGTCTATTATAAATATAAAGGCATCGTTGAAGTACTCGTTGAAACTGCTATTCAACTCTCTGATGCTCAGGATAAAAAATTACATTCGGTTTTAGAAACAGGCTTGAATTCTAAAGTTTTGCTCAAATATCAAATCAATCCAGAGGTTTTGGGTGGATTGCGTATTAGTTTTAACTCTTTTTTGATAGATGATACTTTACAAACTAAACTTAATCGAATTAAATTACTCTTAAATGCTTCGGGAGGAGATGCTTGTTAAATGGTTTTTCTAATTTTTATGGTGAAGAAAGGAAACTGATATGGCTGTGAAAGCAGAGGAAATTTCCAATATTCTCAAAGAAAAAATAGAACACTATAACTTTAGTCCTAATATGGAAGAAGTGGGACGTGTTCTTTCTGTCGGCGATGGTATCGCTACTGTCTATGGACTGACAGGTGTTGAATATAATGAAATGGTCGAATTTGCATCCGGCGTAAAAGGTATGGCTCTTAATCTGGGTGAGGATAGCGTTGGTGTTGTTATCTTCGGTTCTGATGCAGAAATTAAAGAGGGTGATACAGTTAAAAGAACTAATAAAATTATTAGCGTTCCTGTCGGAAAAGAATTGCTTGGACGTGTTGTTGACGCTTTGGGACAGCCTATCGATGGTCTTGGCTCTATTAAAGCTAAAGAATTTGCCAATGTCGAAACGAAAGCTCCGGGTATTATCGAAAGACGTAGCGTGCATGAACCTGTTCAAACAGGGCTTAAAATTATCGACTCGCTTATCCCTATCGGACGTGGACAACGTGAGCTTATTATTGGTGATAGACAGACTGGTAAAACTTCTATTATCGTTGATACTATCATTAACCAAAAGTCTGTTAATGATGCTGCTAAAAATGATAAAGATAAACTCTTCTGTATCTATGTCGCTATTGGGCAGAAACGCTCTACCGTTGCTCAAGTTGTTCAAACTCTGAAAGATTACGGAGCTATGGACTATACTATTGTTGTCGCAGCGACTGCTTCTGATGCGGCTCCTCTGCAGTATATCGCTCCTTATGCCGGTTGTGCAATGGGTGAATATTTCCGCGATAGAGGAATGCATGCCGTTATCTTTTATGATGATTTATCTAAACAAGCTACGGCTTATCGTCAAATGTCTTTGCTTCTTCGTCGTCCACCTGGGCGTGAAGCTTATCCTGGCGATGTTTTCTACTTGCACTCAAGACTTCTTGAACGTGCGGCTAAACTTGATGAAGAACATGGTAGCGGTTCTTTAACGGCTCTTCCTGTTATCGAAACTCAAGCCGGTGATGTTTCTGCTTATATTCCAACTAACGTCATCTCTATTACTGATGGGCAAATCTTCTTGGAAACCCCTCTCTTCTATCAAGGTGTTCGTCCTGCGGTTAATGTCGGTATTTCCGTTAGCCGTGTGGGATCGGCTGCTCAAGTTAAAGCGATGAAGCAAGTGTCCGGAACAATGAAACTTGATTTGGCTCAGTATCGTGAAATGGCTGCCTTTTCTCAGTTCTCTTCAGATCTTGATGCAGCTACGAAAAAGCTTCTTGAACGTGGTGTGCGTTTAACTGAATTGTTAAAACAACCAGTTTATCACCCATTGCCTCTTGAAGATGAAGTTGTTTCTTTGTTTGCAGGTTCTAAAGGATATCTTGATGAGCTGGAAGTTTCTCAAATTAAAGATTTTGAACGCTTCTTACTCGATTTGATGAAACGTGAGAAAAGCACTATCCTTAAAGAAATTCGTGAACAAAAGGTCATCTCTGAAGAATTAGAGAAATCTCTTGCCGATTTCATGAGATATGCTCTCGATGCTTATAAGAAAAAAGTAGCCGAACAGGTTGCTTAGTGTAATCTTTGTGAGCTCATACTTAGAGCGTTTCTTCCTTGTATGAGCTCCCTATTTAATTGAGGATGTTGTGCGAAAGGTTGTTATGTTATGGCTGGCTTGAAAGAATTACGGACAAGAATTGAAAGCATTAAGTCTACGCTTAAAATTACTTCTGCCATGAAAATGGTCGCAGCTTCTAAATTTCGTCGTGCTCAGTTGACTTTGGAAAAAAGTGAACTCTTTCAGCATATGCTCATTAAACAAATTAAAAATGTTTTATGTGATATCAAAAATGAAGAAATTGAAAAAGGTGTTTCTTTTATTCTGCCGCAAACCCTAGTGCAACCTAGAAACCCAAAAACCTATGTCCTATTTGTTCTTTCTTCTGACAGAGGACTTTGTGGTAGCTATAATTCTCAAATTGCTAAAGAGGCTAGGAGACGTATTGAAGAGCTGAAAGATCAAGGGAAAAATGTCTTTGTTTATTGTTATGGAAAAAAAGGTAGCGTTGCTCTTAAACGTATGGGAATTTCTGAAATTCAGGAAACTTATCCTAATGTTATCAAAAAACATCTGACATACGAAGAAGCTCTCTCTTTCCTTCATGATGTTTGGGTTAAAAAAGAAAAAAATCATGCTGATGTTTGTGAAATTGTCTATAGTGATTTCTTATCTGGTTTAACTCGGACTCTGGTGTCTAAACAAGTTTTTCCTTATGATATCGAATTATCTGATGAAGATACTCAAGTTAATCGTGTCGGAGATGCTTTCTATGGTTATCTTCCCGATAAACTCGAATTGTTAAAAAAACTTTCCAATATCTATATGAGAACGGCTATGTTCGAAATTCTTATTAACTCACAAGCTTCCGAACATGCCGCTAGAATGACCTCGATGGATAATGCTAACAGAAATGCTAAAGATATGATTAGTTCTTTGACTTTCAAATATAATACCCTCAGACAGTCGGCTATTACTACCGAATTAACCGAAATTGTCGCAGGGGCTGAAGCTATGTAATAAAAAATGATGCAACCTTGTAGATATATTTTTTAGGAGAATACGCGAAAATGGTGGCGAAAAAGAAAAAAGAAAATGATGAAAAAACGGAAATTGATACTCTTAAAAAAGAGGCCGATTTGCGTTTGGCTGAGTTGCGTCAGCATATCACTGAACTCGAAAATTCTGATAAATTAGGCGAAATTTATCAGGTTATGGGGGCTGTGGTTGATGTTAAATTTAATAATATTAACGCGTTGCCACCTATTCTTACTGCTCTTGAATGTGAATGCAAAGGACGTCGCTTGGTTTTAGAAGTTGAACAACATCTCGGTGAAAATGTTGTTAGAACTATTGCTATGGATACAACAGACGGATTAAACCGAGGTGTCAGAGTTTATAATACAGAAAAACCTATCACTGTGCCGGTTGGTCCTCACCTCCTGGGACGTATTATTAATGTTGTGGGCAATGAAGTTGATGGTCGTGGTAAAATCGATGCCGCTTCATATATGCCTATTCACCGCGATGCGCCTGCATTTACCGATCAATCTACTGATCCGGAAATCTTTGTTACCGGTATTAAAGTTATTGACCTTTTGGAACCTTATTCTAAAGGTGGTAAAATTGGTTTGTTCGGTGGTGCCGGTGTTGGTAAAACCGTCTTGATTAACGAACTTATCAATAATATTGCTAAAGGTCATGGTGGTTACTCTGTTTTTGCAGGTGTTGGTGAAAGAACTCGTGAAGGGAATGACCTTTATCACGAAATGATTGAATCCGGCGTTATTGATTTAAATGGCGAAAACTCTAAAACAGTGCTTGTTTACGGTCAAATGAATGAACCTCCTGGGGCTCGTGCTCGTGTGGCTTTGACAGGCCTAACCGAAGCTGAGTATTTTCGTGATGTCGAACATCAAGATGTATTGTTCTTCGTTGATAATATCTTCCGCTTTACTCAAGCTGGTTCTGAAGTTTCCGCTTTGCTTGGTCGTATTCCTTCTGCCGTTGGTTATCAACCCACTCTCGGAACTGATATGGGCGCTATGCAGGAGCGTATTACTTCTACTAAAAATGGTTCTATTACCTCTGTGCAGGCTGTTTATGTGCCAGCCGATGACTTGACTGACCCAGCTCCGGCTACAACGTTTGCTCACTTGGATGCGACAACAGTGCTTTCTCGTAAAATTTCTGAATTAGGTATCTATCCTGCTGTGGATCCTCTTGATTCAACTAGCCGTATCCTAAATCCGGATATTGTTGGTGAAGAACACTACTCTGTCGCTCGCGGTGTGCAAGAAATTTTACAAAAATACAGCTCTTTGCAGGATATTATTGCTATCTTGGGTATGGATGAACTTTCTGATGACGATAGAATGGTTGTTTCTCGTGCCAGAAAAATTCAAAAATTCCTCTCTCAGCCTTTCCATGTAGCTGAAGTATTTACCGGTAAAAAAGGTCGTTTTGTTAAACTTGAAGATACTATCAAAGGCTTTAAAGGTATTCTTGAAGGTAAATATGACGATATCCCTGAACAAGCTTTCTATATGGTCGGAACTATTGAAGAAGTTCTTGAAAAAGCTGAGCAAATGAAAGGGGCTGCTTAATTATGGCTTTAGATATTCAACTCAAAATTTATATGCCCGAAAAGTTGGTTCTTGATACAAAAACTTACCGTGTTATTCTTCCTTCTAACCCGATGCCTCTTACTGTCATTAAAGGTAGAGCTCCTACCCTTATGACACTTGATATGGGGGCTTTGAAAATTCTTGATGAATCGAATCGGGTGATTGATGAATGGTTGATATCTGTCGGTTCTGCGGATATTAAAGAAGATTCTTGCACCGTTCTTACAGAATCCGCCTTCCGTAAATCTGATTTGAATTTAGATTTAACTCGACAATTGTATCAGGATTTTCCTAATCCTTACTATAAATGGCTTGTTGATTATTTTGAGCATGAAAAGCTTGTTAAATAGTTTCTGTTTTTTCTTTTCTAACTGCTTTACTCTCGTAAAGCAGTTTTTTATTGTGTGAAATTTATCTCTTGCATTGACCTTTCTCTTTATTTTATTTACCCTTTTTCTTAGATTTGGGAGAAAAAAGGTTGAAAATATTGTCTTTTGTTAAATCTTATGCAAATAATTTTAACATCAAAGCGTATGGGCTTATTGCTTTAACGGCTATCATTTATGCAACTCTTTTAAATAATCTCAATCTGTGGACTGATGAAATCTATTCTGTCTTGATGGCGAAAGATAATTTCTCGGATATGTGGCACCTTCTTACTACCGAAGACTCAAAACCTCCGCTTTATTACCTTTATCTGAAATTTGTTTTAGCTTTATTTCCGCAAAAGTATGAAATTTTTGGAGCTCATTTTGCTTCTTATATTCTCCTTATTTTAGCTCAAGTTTTTTGCGCGACATCCTTAAAGCGGGATTTTGGTGATAAAATTGCTCTGTTAATGATTGCACTTATCTTACTTATGCCTCACTCCTTATGGCTTGCTTTTGAAGTCAGAACATATATGCTTTCTAATCTGCTTTTGCTTATGACTCTTGTTTTTGGAATAAGATTGCTTAGCTCTCCTCTTTCCTCTGATTTTTTCAAATTTTCTCTAGTTTCTCTTCTTGCTCTTTATTCTCATTATTACTGTGCTATATTTCTATTCTTTTTATATTTATATCTTTTGATAGCCATCTTATTTTCTCGGAAAAATGATATTCTAATTAAATTCCTCTTATCGACGGTCTGTGTTTCCTTGTTATTTCTTCCTTGGCTTGCTATTCCGTTGACAACTGCTCAAAATATCAGCCGTGATTGGTACGTTACTTGGGACTTTGTTAAATTTAGTCCCCAATTCTTTATTAATCCCTTGGCCCCAGATATGTGGCAATCTTTTCTCTTTATTTTTGAAACTTTAGCTGTCGCTACGCTTACTTTTGTTGTTATATCGGCCTTGTTTAATCTCAAAAAATTTAAGGAAATATCCGCAGAAAATTCACGCCTGTTATCCTTATCCTGCTTTTCCTTATTCGCCTCTTACTTCTGTCTCATTCTCCTTTCTCTTTACATTAGACCTCTGGTTACTGCTAGATATCTCTTGAGCTTTTCTCTCCCGCTCTTTCTTGCCGGTGCTATCGCTTTATCTTATTTCAAAAATCTACAGAAACCTTTCCTATTTATCGCTCTTATTGCTTTTGGTGCAGCTTATATAGATGTTCGAAAAGCTTCTTTTGATTTAGGATTTTCTCGTCTAACTCAAGATATTCGACAATTCGTTTCTCCTAATCAACCTATTTTAACTTTTGATAATAATAACCTCTTTTGTGAGTATTATCTCCCAGAATATACTTGCTTGGCTATTGTTGATAAAACCGGTGAAATCCTTCGATTACCTTCTGTCTTGAAAAATATTCATCACTATTCTGAACCTCTTCCTGAAATATCTTTCGCTTTATCTAGCTATGAACAGCTCAGACATAATTTTGAATGCGTTACCTATAATTCCGGTTATCGGTTAAACTTCGGGACTGATTTATGCAAACTTAATGCTCAAGATGCAGGTAATTTCTTAAAAAATAGCTTAAATTTGCGTTTAAACAAATATTAAACACGTTGACACTCGAAATTTATTGGTTATACTTGATGTGTAGTGAATGTTTTGGATATGAGGCATTATGACTGGAAAAATAAAAAAACCGCAAGTAGCTGCTCTCGGTGAGGTCGTTTTTGATATACTTCCCGATAGTCGAAAACTTGGCGGAGCTCCTGCTGATTTCTTACATCATGCTGTTCAATATGGTGTTGAAGGATATCTTATTAGTGCTATCGGCGCTGATGATTTGGGTAGAGAAGTAATTGCTGAACTGAAAAAATTTGATATCAATCCTGTTCTGGCTGTTACCCCCTATCCTACCGGTAGAGTGCTTATCTTTAAAAATCCTAATGGTTCTCATACCGCCCATATTCTTGAAAATGCTGCTTGGGATTATATCCCTTTTACTGATGATGCCGAAAAATGTCTTAAACATATTGATGCTATCTATTTCGGAACACTCCCGCTTCGTAAATCTTACTCTAAGGCGACTATACTTGATTTGATTGCTTCAGCTCCGCATAAATCTCTCAAGTTTTTTGATATTAATCTTCGCCAAGATTATTACGATAAACAGACTATCCTTACTCTGCTTGATATGGCTGATGTTCTTAAAATTAATCTTTCTGAGCTGAAAATACTTAAATCTATGCTTAAACTTTCCGGCTCCGCAGAAGATATGTGTGAAACTCTTAAAAATCAATATAGTCTTAAATATCTTATCTTTAATGATACGGCTAAGGAAAGTCGCATCTTTGGTGATACTCTCTCAGTTGTCAAAAACTCTGGTATTCAACAAACTTTTGCTTACGGGGCCGGTAATGCTTTCTCTGGAGCCTTTATGGCTTCTATTCTGAAAGGACTTCCGCAACAGGAAGCTCACGAAATCGCAAACCAAGCAGCTGTGGATGTTTGCCTTGCCTCTTGCAAAAATACTTAAATTGATTATTTATTCTCTAAACAAAGTGTGAAGAAAAATGACTGTTGAATTGAAAAAAAATAATCAAGAACTTCTCCTTTCTTTTTCTGATGCTGATAATGGAGAAGATGATGATGCTCTAAATTCCCTTTTAGAGCAAATTGAACTTTGGAAAAAAGACGGAGGAAAAAACGTTACTTTTGTTTTGCCCGAAAATATAAATGCTTCTACTCTTTTAACTGCTCAAATCTTTAAATGGGCTAAACTTGTTAAAAATGTCGGACTTTCTTATAATTTCTCTAGTCTGCCTGACAATTTGCAACAAATGCTTGCTTTGGCTCTTAATGTAGAGAATAAACCTCCTCTTAAAAATAAATATTCATTACCTATACTCGATTTTCTTGGAAAAAAAGGTCTTGATGTCTTTTTGCAGATTAAAAGAGCTCTTTCTTTCATCCATGAAACTAATCTCTCTCTTATACGATTTTTTACAGGAAAAGCAATCTTTCGTCGTAATGACTTTCTTTTTATTTTTGCCGATTGTAGTTATAAAGCTGTCGGGATTATTTCTTTAGTCAGCTTTTTAGTCGGGCTGATTTTAGCTTTCGTCGGCGCTCTTCAATTACGCACATTTGGTGCCGGTATTTATGTTGCAAGTATGGTCTCTATCGGTATGACACGTATTATGGCTGCTATTATGGTGGGAATCATTATGGCTGGTAGAACCGGTTCTTCTTATGCCGCTACGCTTGGTACTATGCAAGTTAATGAAGAAATTGATGCTCTCAAAACTTTAGGAATCAAAATCTCTGATTATCTTATCACTCCGAGATTGCTTTCTTTGGTGCTTACTATTCCTTTCCTTACTATGCTTGCTGATGTTTTAGGTATTTTTGGTGGGGCTGTCGTTGGTGTCGCATTCTTGGATATTTCTTCATCCTCTTATTTCGATTTTGCTATTAAGGCTTTGAGCTTAAAGAATATATTGGTCGGCTTGATGCATAGTGTTGTCTACGGAATTATTATTTCTTTATGCGGTTGTTATGAAGGACTTAATGCCGGTCGTGATGCTGATAGTGTCGGTAAAGCTACTACCTCTGCAGTTGTTACGGCTTTGGTTTGGATGATTGTTGCAACAGGTATTCTAACTGTTCTTCTGGAGGTTGCTGATATATGACAAATGAAGTAATTACAGTCAAAAATCTCCGAGTTGCCTATGGCGATTTTATCTTGTTTGATGATATCAATTTCTCTGTCAACGAAAAGGATATCTTCATTATTATGGGTGCTAGCGGCTGTGGCAAAAGTAGTATGCTTCGTGTTCTTACAGGATTGGTTACGCCTGTCCAAGGAAAAGTTCTTGTGAATGGGCAAAATTTCTCAGATGCTTCACCTTTACAACAGACGGAAATTATGAAAAATTGCGGTGTGCTTTATCAGAGTGGAGCCCTATTCTCTTCAATGACATTGAAAGAAAATGTTTCTATGCCGTTAGAACTATATTCTAATTTTTCTAAAAAGGAAATTTCTGAAATCGCTTCTTATAAACTGGCACTTACCGGATTGTCCGGTTTTGAAGATTTTTATCCTTCTGAAATCTCCGGCGGTATGAAAAAAAGAGCTGCCCTTTCCAGAGCTCTGGCTCTTGATCCTAAAATCGTTTATTGCGACGAACCTTCCGCCGGACTTGATCCTATCAGTTCTAAGCGTTTGGATGATCTTATTCTGGAACTTAATCAAACTCTTGGAACAACTTTTGTTGTTGTTACTCATGAACTGCAATCTATTTTTGCTATCGGTAATAACTCTATCTTTCTTGATGGTAAAGTGAAAAATATTACAGGAAGAGGCAATCCTAAACAAATGCTTCAGTCTCCTCCTAATCCCGAAATTCTTGAATTTTTAACCAGAGGTGTCGAAAATGGTCAAACAGCCTAATTTGAAAATGATTGGTTTATTTGTCAGCATCGGATTGCTTTCTTTGTTCCTGATGTTAGCTTATTTCTTGAAATCTAAATTCTCTGATAACGAATCTATTGTCGTTATGTATTTTGATGAGTCTGTCAAAGGACTTGATGTGGGTGCTCCTGTCTTGTTTAAAGGGGTTAAAATCGGTGAAGTTACAGAAGTGAGGCTTCAGGCTGATTTGCAAACTATGCAATTTCTTATCCCGGTCTATGCCAAAATTTATAACGGGAAATCTTTAATTACTAATAATCGTGATGAAAGAGCTCGTTTGGATAAATTTATTCAGGATGGCTTGAGAGCTCGTCTGGCTATTAATTCTGTTATTACCGGTCAGCTCTTGGTTGAACTTGATATGTTCCCTAAATCTCAAATTATTCTACATGAACAAGCTAAAAATGAATTTGAAATTCCTACAATCGGTTCTCCTTTTGCGGAAATTTCCAAGAGTATTCAGGTGCTGCCTATTACGCAAATTGCTGATGATATTCATAATATTACTCAGTCTCTTGAAAAACAATTACCGCCGTTGCTCGAAAAGATGGATTCTACTTTGGATACTGTTGATCATTTGTTGAAAGAAAATAAAAATAATACGTCTAAAATGGTAGCAGAATTCGGAACCGCTGCTCAAAATGTTGGCGGGGCTGCTAAATCTATTGATTTAATGATGAGCGAAAATGCTGCTCAAATTTCTGCTTTAATTGATAATATGAATGCTGCAGCCGCTTCTCTTAAAAATTTAACGGATTATCTCCAAATGTATCCTAGTGCTATTATTACTGGAAAGGATGAATAAAATGAAAAAATTTTGGTTACTGCTTTTATTATTTACTGTTTCTGCTTGCGCCAGTAAAAATCCTAATTTTTATCAACCGGTCGCTCTTAATGAAACTCAACAGGTTTATTCGGACTTTTCGCAGAATATTCTTGTCGGAAATGTTCTCTTACCAGTTGAACAAGCTAAACCGCAAATCACAACTCTCGGCAAATATGATTATCAACTCAATATTGATGAGTTTAATCGTTGGGGGGCGGCTCCTGATAAACTTATTCAACAAGTGCTTAATGATGATTTAAGACTCATCTTCCCTAATGCTATTATTGAAAATAAAACAACTTTACGTAAAAACTATAAATATTCTGTTTGGGTTGAAATTCAGAAAATTAACGGTCGCCTTGACGAAAATGCTGTTTTACACGCATCCTACTTTATAAAAAATGCTAAAGGTCGCCTCTTAAAGCAAGGACAATTTGCACAAACTCTCGATGTTGATGGCGATTATGATGCTTATATTCCTGCTCAAAGTAAACTTTTAAGCCTTTTAGCTAAAACTATCGCAGATGATTTAGTTACTCTTAAATAGTTTTCTAAAAGCATTTTCATACATAAAATCCAATCATCTTCTTCTTTGATTGGATTTTTTAATATCTAAATACACTTTTATATAAAAAAAATATTTGACAAAAAAAATATTTCTCATATGCTTGTTTTTGTATTACTTATTAAATATATATTATTATGAATGAAAAAATTGTTAAGACCGTTTTATGGTCTGATGCTAAGGAGCTTTTAGCAGCCCTTGCTAGTCAAAATTTGGGTAGAGCTAAAAATAATAAGCCTGCCGGTTTTTGTGAATTTATGCAAGCTTATCCAAGTTTGCCTATCAAAAAGATTGGTAATTTCTTGGAAGACATTATTTCGAGACATGTCCTTCCTGATGTTTCTCAAAAAGTTACTTTTTCTGAAGATAGTTGTCTGTTTGCAGCTCATGATGTGACTGCTTTGGATATTATCTTGAGATATCTCAGAATCTTGAATTCCGGAGGTAAAATTGAGGCTCTTTGGGCTTTTTTGGATAGAGATAAAAAGGCTGTTATTCACTTTGTTAATAAGGGTGGATGGTATGTTGAAGCTTTTTTTAGCTGTCCGGAAGAATTCTCAGCTATCCATTTGCTGAAGAACTCTCGAAATGAAAATCTTTTTATACTCGTTTCTATGATGCCTGATTTGAGTAAATTGGTTTCTAGGGTTTCTCTTAGAGGGAATTTTTGTTTGCAGGAATATTTACCTCGTGAACAAGGTGATTTTCTTTCTAAAAAAGGAAAAAAACATTGTTCCTCTTTGACTAAATCTCAGACACCGGCTCATCAGCATAGTCGTAGAGATGATTTATTGTAGTTTAGTTCGATTAGATCTAAAATTGTCGTGAGACAATAGATTTTTTGTGTTTTTGTGATAAAGGATGACGTTGTGAAACGTTGTCCTTTTTTTATACTTGTCATAAAAAAAGAGGTTTATCTTTGTGACAAACCTCTTTCTTTGCTATTAAATCCAAAAGCATGGAATGACCTTAACTTTTTTCATAATATCTAGTGTCCCAAACGAAAAAAATCCATCTTTGTTTAGTTGCATGCCCTTAAAATCATCATGTCCCAAACTTGATGTTACAAATAATCCTATTCCATACCACATACCCAATAATGGTATAATTTTTTCATTTGCTTCACTTAGCACTTTAAGTTCAGTATATGACATCATAAAACAATCATGCTGATTAAGACCGTTTTTAGCGTAATTATCAATATACTCCCAAGCTTCCGTTTTAATTAATCTCTGCCTAAAAGCTTTGTATATCTCTTTTGTATTGGCATATCCATCAGCTAAACCTTCTATTGCTTCAGGTAAATGTGTATCAAATCTAGTATTAATCATACACATTTCATGATACTCAGGAACACTACAAAGCGCTCTATATCCCTGAGGAGCTCCCTTTTCCGGATTTACCCACAAAATATAACCGCTTATCTCTTCGGTATAGAAAAACGTCTTGCTATCAGTTATATGACCATCTTTATGGACTCTTCCCCCGCATTCAGCTCTTTTCATACTTTCTAAAGTTACTTTCTTCGCAAGCTCTATGATAGGACCGGTTGATCTTGGCATTTCATTTTTCTGATATACTTGTTTTGTAAAACTCTCTTCTTGTAAAATTTCTGCTTCAAATTCACCTTTGACTATCATTATCGTATTCATTGAACCATTTACATATTTCTTTCCGTAACTGCCGTCTTTAAATACGTAAAACGGGTATCCAATTTTTCGTCCGATATCATTTAATTGTTGTAAATTTATTTTTTCCATAATTGTTGTTTTTAATAGTTTTAATAATAATTTTCTTTGTTGAAACATCTTATTTTTCTTTTTATATGTTGTCAATCTCTTTAGATTACCTTTTTTGTGGGAAAAAGGGTTTTCTTCTTGCAAGTTTTATCGTTGCGTTTATGGTGTATTAAATAAGGAGTTTGCTGATGTTTTTTTCTAAATTCGAAAATATTGTCGCAGCCAGATATCTGCGCGCTAAACGTAAAGAAGGATTTATTTCCGTTATCACTTCTTTCGCCTTTATCGGTATCGCTTTGGGTGTTGCCACGCTTATTATCGTTACTTCCGTTATGAATGGTTTTAAATCTGAACTGCTTGATCGTATCTTGGGTATTAACGGTCATATCAGTATTGCCGCTATCCGTAATGTGCCGTTTAATAATTATCAGGAAGCTGTTAAACTCTTAGAAAAGAAAATTCCAGGGGTCGATATCGCTATCCCTATGATTGAAAAACAATTACTCGCAACCGCAGGAAATACTGCTGAAGGAGTTATGGTGCGTGGAATTTCTGCTTCCGATATCCAAAAGAAAAAAGTGCTTCGTGATGGCTTTAAAAATTTTGATCTAACATTCTTTAAAGGGGATACTATCGTTTTAGGACAAAGATTGGCTAATAAACTCGGAGTTATTGAAGGTGATGAAGTTACACTTCTCTCTCCAAATGGAAAAATTACTGTCTTTGGAACTGTCCCTCGTATGAAAACTTATCGTGTTGGGGGAACGTTTAATTTCGGTATGTATGAGTATGATGCTAATTTTATCTTTATGCCTCTTGAAGCTGCTCAGAAATTCTTTTCTCTCGGTAATGGTGTTACTGGTATTGATGTTACTATAAAAAATAATACCGATGTCGATTATATTCGTCAGATTATCGCTGCCGCTATTGAGTCTTCCGGCAATAAAGCTTTCGTCTATGATTATAGACAGACTAATTCCGCTTTCTTTAATGCTATTGATGTTGAACGTAATGTCATGTTTATCGTTCTGGCTCTCATTATTCTTGTAGCCGCTTTTAACATTATTACTGGCTTAATTATGCTTGTGAAAGATAAAGGACGTGATATCGCTGTTTTGCGAACCATGGGGGCTACTAAAGGTGCTATTATGCGTATCTTCTTCCTTGATGGAGCTTTTATTGGTGTTGTCGGAACCGCTCTCGGTGTTATCTTAGCGCTCCTTTTCTGCGATAATATCGAAAATATTCGTCAATTCTTACAATCTATTGCCGGACGTGATTTGTTTGCAGCAGAAATCTATTTCTTGTCACAATTGCCTGCTAAAGTCGAAGCTTCCGTTGTTTTGACTGTTGCCGGACTATCGCTCTTACTCTCTTTCTTGGCTACGCTCTATCCGGCTTATAGAGCTGCTAAAATGGATCCTGTGGAGGCTTTACGCTATGAGTAATAATCTTATTAATAACTCTCCTGTGCTGCAATTAAGCGGTATTGTGAAAAATTATAAACAAGGTAAACAATCTCTTGAAGTCCTCTCCGGTGTGGATCTGACTATTCAACAGCGTGAAGTTGTTGCTCTTGTCGGGCAAAGTGGTTCCGGTAAATCTACTCTCTTACAAATCGCAGGTCTTCTTGATAAGCCTTCCGCTGGGCGTATCTTTATTAATGGCGAAAATATTTCTAAAGCTTCTGATGACTTAAGAACAACGCTCCGTCGTGATTATATCGGATTTGTTTATCAATATCATAATCTTTTGGGAGATTTTTCTGCTCTCGAAAACGTTATGATGCCTATGCTTATTGCTGGTAAATCCCCTAAAGAAGCTTCTGACAGAGCTGCGTTCTTACTTGATAAACTTAAACTTTCTCATCGCTTGAAACATCGTCCAGCTGAGCTTTCCGGAGGTGAACAGCAACGTGTCGCTATCGCTAGAGCTTTAGCTAATTCACCTAAGCTTCTTCTTGCTGATGAACCGACTGGTAATCTTGATCCTAATACTGCAGAAGATGTCTTTTCAGCTCTCCTTGCAGTCATTCGTGAAACCGGTTTAGCGGCCTTAATCGCTACTCACAATATGGAATTAGCTGCTCGCATGAATAAACAATTTAAGCTTAAAGATGGTATTTTGGAAAATCTTAATGAGCCTATCTTTACTAAAGTTAGAAAGAATTTTTATTAATTTCTTTGCTCTTCATCTTTTTGCTATATTTTGTTGATTTTCTTCAAAAAAACTCTTGCAAAATTATTTTTTTGAGTTATGGTGTTGCTACTTCCGAGAAAGAGGACGGTGCTTGGTGAGTGGTTTGCTTTCCTTAGCATAACGCCCCGTTTGCGCAGATTGTTAATCTCAACGACAAAACTATCGGGACAATAATTTAATTAACCATTTTAAGGATTTTTTTTATGAAAAGTATTGTTAACGCTAAAAAGAAAAACAGCCGTCGTTACGGTCAAAATCTTTGGGGTGATCCTAATAGCCCTATCTTGAAGAGAAATTATGCTCCTGGTCAACATGGTCAAAAAAGAAAAAAGACTACTGACTATGGTGAACAATTAATTGCTAAACAGAGAATGAAAATTTATTATGGTAATATCTCTGAAAAACAATTCCATAAATATTATGTAGAAGCTATTCGTAGAAGAGGTGATGCTGCTGAAAACCTTATCGGTTTGTTAGAGTCTCGTTTGGATAATATCGTTTACAAAGCTAAATTCGCTTCTACAGTTTTTGCTGCTCGTCAGTTTGTTAACCATGGTCATATCTTAGTTAATGGTAAGAAAGTTAATATCCCTTCTTACATGGTTAAAGCTGGTGACGTTATTGAAGTTCGCGAAAAATCTAAACAATTAGCTATCGTTTTGGCTGCTGTTCAATCTCAGACACGTGACTTCCCTGCTTACTTGGAAGTTGATGCTTCTAAATTGACAGCTAAATACTCCTTTGTTCCTAAGTTTGATGATGTTCCTTATGCTGCTCAAATGGAACCAAACTTGGTTATCGAGTTCTACTCAAGATAATAGCTGTTATTTATCAAGTGCTCTATCTGGAGTTACTTATAAGATACAGAATTTTAAGCAGAGTTTCGACTCTGCTTTCTTTTTTTATATAAAACTTCTGTTTCTCTTAAACTCTTATACTTTCTAAATATCCAAACTTTTCATCTATTCTCTTCTATCTATACAAACAAAATTTCTTTGATGCCTTTTACTTATAACTTCTAATTATACCTATTTATTAGAAAAATACTTTCTATTGACAAAATAACAAATATTTATTATTGTTTTGGCAATTAATCTTATTATTAAATCACTAAATTATTAAATTATGAAAAATTATTGTAATTTTACTGAACAAACAGGTAGTGTATTGGAAGCGTTAGATTGTTATTGGGGCTTTTTCGGTGAAAGAAACATTGATGAAGAAAATAATGAATTGACCTTTTATCCAAATGGCTTTTTTCATCTTATCAATCCCGAAACATCTATGCTACAGATTTATGATAATCGTTGCCAATTGATTGCCTCAAACGCACTTGACTTTCATGTATTTGAAAATGGATACTATGCTCTTTCTGTTGAAAAAAAGGAATCGTATCAATTTTATGATCCTCATGGTAATTTAATCGCCGGTTATGATAATGTTGTATTTTTTGGAGCATACAATCATTTTGTCTTGAAAAAAAATGACACATTCTTCATTTTGACTGTTGATGATTTATCTCAAAGCCATGCTATCGGCTCTATTGATAATATCGTGAAATTTTGGGATGCTGATGATGGAAAAATCGCTGTTTATCAAAATTATGAGGTTATCTTGTATGATAAGGATTTTTGTAAAATCCATCTTATTCCCAATATTATCTGTGTTGATTTTTTCTCCGGCGGGAATTTTATTGTTTGGACAGCAAAAAAAGGTGTCCTATATGATCCAACTTATATCCCATTACTTGATAATCTGGACGTTGATTATCGTTGGTTAGTTCAGAATAAAATGTGTCGAAATATGGATGCAACGTATGATTGTCTGACTGCTCAACCTATTGAGCATAATCAATATCTTATCGGTGTTCCAAAATGTAAAATTCATGTTTCTGATAAAGACGATGTATCTCTCCATTTTAATGAAGATCATCTGTCTCTACAAAAAGATGATAAAGTGTTTGGTATTGCTGAAAAATTCATCGGTATTATTCGCAACCACCATATTGTGATTTTGGCTATTGATGTTCCGTTGCAACAACAAAAAATGCTCTTTGATGCCTTTATTCGCAAAACCTCTGGAAATGACATTTCCGATACTTTGTTTGAGTATGGACAGATATTTGCATCTCTTGTGCTTGGCGATAAGTTGAATAAACGCGAAATTTTGCATTATTTACTATCACACTAATCTGAAATTTGTTCTGTTCTAAGCCCTCTTCGGAGGGCTTTTTTATTTTTCTTCACTTTCCCCCTTTACTCTTTATTCTTCTTCGTTTATAATTATATTAGGAATAACAGCTTATAGGTTTTGCATGTTTATTGTATTTATAGCTTTTTTATCTCCTCTCTTCGCAGCTTTTGACAGCATTATTGAATGTAGACTTTCTAATAATAATTTTAAAAATCCTTTGACTATGATTTTTTACATCTCTCTGATGAACTGTGTCTTTTTGCCACTTCTGCTCTTTTTTGGAATGCCTACCCTACCTTCTTTACACGCTATTCCATTTTATTTTCTCTTGGCGCTTATTGATGTTGTTTATCTTTATCCTTATTACAAAGCGATGAAAGTTATTGACACATCTATCGTTTCAGCCCTCATGTCTTTGGGGCAAATCACTATCCCGCTTATGACTTACTTCCTTTTAGATGAACACCTTAAAAATTCTCAATATATCGGCTTTGTTATGATTATTCTTGCTTCAGTCATTTTGAGTATTAACGATTTTAGTTTCCCTAAACTCAATAGAGCTTTCTATTATATGCTTCTTGTTTCTCTCCTGAAAGCCTTTTATGTCGTCATTCAAAAAAGTGCTCTTACTCATGATGATAACTGGATTAATATGATGATTTATGTTAATACGATGTCCGGATTCCTGCCCTTCTTGTTATTTTTACATCCTACTACCGCAGAACGCATTAAAAGAGCCTTTAATGCTTATCGCAAAAAAACTAAAATCTTTTGTCTTAATGAACTCATCTGCTTTTTAGGTGGTGCTGCTTTTATTTTCGCTCTCTCTAAAATGTCTGCCGTAACACTTTCTGCTATCAATGCTACGGCTCCTATCTTTATGCTCTTTATTAGTCTGCTTCTCAAAGATGTTTTTGATATTAATGTTAAAGAAACCATCTCTTTGCGTATGATGGTGAAAAAGATGGTTTGTTTTGTTATTATCATTATCGGTGTTGTTATGGTTGCACTTTAGCTTTCTATCGTTCTTTTCCTATTTTATTCACACTGATCTTATTTTGGCTATGTGCTTTTTTATAGGCTAGAGCTTTTATTGCAATATAATTATAGAGTTTCTGCATTTTGGTATCGCCTTTTGCTGCCAAGTCTTCTGGATGCCCTTGAACACATAAGATGCCTGCAGCCTCATTCCCCCAAATTTCCGGAATTCCATCTGCATCGGAAACCGCATATATATCCATTTTCACTAGCGGCGTTCCTTCTACATAATCTTGTAACGCCGGATGAACCATAGCCTGATTATGACGAGAATTTATCATTATCTTATCTTCATTCGCATCTAACCCCATTATTTCATATATTGGAGTTCCTTTTAGCAATTTTAATCCATGAATACGAACATCTGTTTCCGCTTTAGGCTTATGAACAGTCATTTTAGATACTTCCTCTTCAATGCTGCGATACATTTTCCATATGCCCAATAGAGCTGCCAACATCTGTGCTCCGGCGCAAATCCCTAACATAGGCTTTTGATTGTGATGGGCTTCGTCTATGGCTGCCTTATACGCAAAAAAGCGTTTGCCTTCTTTACCCCCCATATCTTTTCCATCAATGAAAAAATTCTCAGGATTGTCAAATGCACCGCCGGGAAGTATAACACCATCACATCCTTTCATCTGTTGATAGGTGTTTTCGTAATCTAAAAACTTTATCTCAGCACCTGTTGATAATGCCGCTTGTGCATAGGTCATTCCGATGGTGTAATATTCTTCACCATTATCACCTTTATCTTGCCCTAATAGAAAGCCAACAGTCGGTCGACCTGAGCTTTTATTTTCATATAATTCTTTATGAAAGCGAATATCTGCAACTATTCCCTGTTTCTTTAATTCTTCTATTTCTTTTTTAGGTATACCGAAACTCTTAAATTCTTCTAAATATTCCAAGTATATTTTTTTTGTTTGCATATTATTTTCTCCTCTTTATGCAATAAAATATACTTCAAAAATCGACTTCCGTCAATCTCTTTTTTTTGTCTCAATTGTCCGAATTTTAGATTTCCAGATATTTCAGCACGTCTTCGGGATTATTTACGGCAATTACCTCTGTATTTGCCATACTGCGAAGAGCTTCAGCAAGTGCGTAGTCATTCCCGCCTGGCTCTGTTCTATCTCCTAAAAAGATTATCTTATGATTGGGATACATCTCTCTTACTTTATTGGCTATCTGCGCTTTACTACAACCTTTGGTCACGATATCTACGGATATCTTTCCACCGACACTCGCCTCATACTCAGGGAAGTTTTCATTTATCTCTCTAACAATAGCTTCCCTTTCATGATGCTCATTGTCCCACTCATTATACTTGGCTCGTTCTGCAAACGGGCAATTTCTCCCCAATACACTAAAGTTTAACATTCCAGGACGCAACTCCATATAATTGCTGTATAATTGACCTTTATATTCTGTATTACGGCGATAACGCTCTAATGTTTGAAGCATCTCTTTCTTTAATTTTATTTCATGCCTATAGACTTCTTTACCTTTTTCATGAAATACGTTACCCATTGAACTATATATTCCACTAAATGCGCCTATGGCTTCTGATGGCAATTGTTCACAAACTTTCTCAAAATTAGAACCTGCTGCTAAATATGCTAAATGTGATTTTAACCATGGTATAAATCGCTTACTGAAATCAGGTGTCATAGCTTGGCGCACAGGCGTGATTGTTCCGTCCATATCAAATATGTATATTTTCATCGCTTCTCCTTTCCTATAAATGCGCCTCGGATGCTCTTGGCTTTCTCCTTTTAGAGATTGCTTTTAACTCACTTATCCATAACGCATTTATAATATGCTTTGGAGGGCACAAATAGTCGACATGTAAATATATCGTTATCCACTTCTTCAGCATGTGTATTTTCTTTATATTGTCGGCATAGCTCATCTGCTTGAACCTTTATCTCTTCTTTATCATAAAATAAAGGATTATAACATATTGCTGGTCTTCCAGGTTTTGAGGTGCCAACATATACATATTCTGTTCCAGGTTCGCGTCTTCTGTCCTCAAATGGAGTGAACTGCGAACAGCCGCTTATTACACATAACATAAATAGTAACAATGATAATTTAAGTGTAGACAATTTGTAAATCTCCCGTTAAATTGTGTATGTTGGTTATTATATATAAAGATGAATTAAAATGCAAAGTGAAAATGTATATATTGGGGATGATAAATTTCAACGCTTCCTCGCTCATTATAATTGTCCGACACCTGTCGATGTTGCTAAACTCAAATTTGCTGGGGCAATTTGTAGTCCTAACCCGAATTTGAGACCTACTGATGTTATTGCTTCTTTCTTTCCGGAAAATGCTCAGCCGCGTTTGACGACTAAAACTGAAGCAGAACTCTTTTTTAAGTTCTTTATGGGACTGTGGGATAAAATGTTTGTCGAAGTAAAAACGAATACCCTTGAATTACCTAAATTTCAAGGTGATAAACATGATGCTAAAAGCTTAATTGAATTTTGCTATAATCGGTCTGATCAAATCGAATGTGGATTTGTTGAAGGTTTTTGGGGTGGTTGTGATACGCTTAATATTCCTAACTTTGCTGCAGAGTTAATTTCTTCTCTCTCTGATATGGCCGGTGTTTATGCTATGCTTGCTAAAAAACTTTCTCAGGCTGAAAATCCTGATGATATTTATCCGGTTATCCTTAATACTGATCAGATGGTGCTCAAAACTTTGCATTTCTTAATAGAACACCTTGTTCTGCCTCATATCGAACAATTGCAGAGAAGTGTTAACTGATTTTTTTATAGGAGTTTTTTATTATGGACTTATATGAAGGTCTTCTTACCAGACGCTCTATCAGAAAATATAATCCTGAAAAAAAATTATCTGATGAGCAAATTATTGAGTTGCTACGGGCTGCTAGTTATGCGCCTTCTGCTCACAATAAACAACCTTGGCATTTCTTGGTTTTAAAAGATCCCGAAACTTTACGCTCTCTTAGATCTCTTCAGCCTTGGACCTCTTTTGCAAAAGATGCTGCGTGTGTTATCATTGTTTGTGCTGATGAAGTTGAATGTTTCCACCGCGAAAAAGAAGGGTGGAATTATGCTCAAATCGATGGTTCTTTGGCGGCTGAAAACCTTTTGTTAGCTTGTCATGCTAAAGGTTTAGGGGCTTGTTTCTGTGGGGCTGCTCCTATGCCTATGGTTGTTGATAATCTTCGTCGGAAATTTAATATGCCTGAAACAATGCTTCCTGTGGCTATCGTAACTGTCGGTTATCCCGAAGAAACTCCTAAACAACCTGAAGATAGATTTAATCCTGAAAAAGTGCACTGGGAAACTTTTTAATTCTTTTTTTAAAATAGTAAAAGGTCCTTTTTAATAAAGGACCTTTTTTAGATTTTACTCAGCGTTACTTCTCTTTATTCAAATGTCGCATAACGCTTAAAGTAGGCTTCGACTTCTTCTCGATTACCGCGTTCAAGCAATTCGTCTTCCAACTCCAACCCTTTCGTCGAATAGGTTATGTAATCCATAATTGCCTCGTGATGACCACTCTGTATCAATAAATGCTGAGCTTTTAATGTTAGGTTCTTATATTTGTATATATAATCCCGAACGGAACGCTGGCACTTATCTATGAGACTATCCCTGCCTTGCATAACATTAAGATAACTCATTAATACAACTTCTCCGGCTTCTGATAATCTGGTATAGCTCAGGTAATTATCCACATTCTTTAGTGAACTAATACTGTCTTTTTCCAAACTCTCTGTCAGTGCATGTTGCAATAAATATATCTCCCCTTCTGAAGATATTTTTCTGTTCAAAACCGAGAACTGAGTGCCTTTATCTATCAACACCTTCTCTAACTCAAAGCTCCACAAACTCTCATCTATTATTATCTTCCGAATGGCATCAAAGCCTATCGGTTGCTGATACAAATAGACTTGAACGCGACTACTCATTATACCATTCTGATTAAAAGCTTTTAGCATTGCTTCTATTTCACGTTTATTGCCTCGCTTGGCAATCTCCATTTGTTCATCTTCTGACAGTCTGTCAACAGAATGCTGAGAAATCCGTTTCATAATCTCACGATGTGTTGTTCTTTCTTTTTCTGCAACTTCTCGTAATCGATTGATTTCCGAAACACTAATCTTTTCTTCCATAATTTTTACATTTTAATTAATTTGACATATCTATAAATTATCGTTTTTTGCTATAGTCTATCTTCTTCTCCTTGTCAATCTCTTTTCAAAAAAAGAGGGCTTTTTGCCCTCCTCTTTTATTATTTATACATTTCATACATCTTTTTTAACATTTCCGGAACATCTATTTCTAATTCGGCAAGTATATATGCGGCTGTATCTATATTTAATCTTCCAATAGATTGGATATTGTATTTATCCTGATTTTCTATCCAGCGAGGATTATTATAGTCAACCCAATATCTTTCTCTGTATGACGGAACTGTTCGCACTGATGGTTTTTGCATATGTAATTTACCACTCGGTGCTAAATATGCAAATTTTTCTAAATTACCATCTTTACTATAGGACTTAACTGATATTTCTCCATTATTGTAGAATTTTATTTCAGTTTTTATCTTCCCGTTTTTGTAATTCTCAATAATGCTGTCACTCTTGCCATCTGACTTAAATTCTGAAGAGACACCGCCTTTTTTATCATATGCTTTGAGGCTATCCTTTAGTATATCTGAACTATTCTTTGATAAACTAACCGGCATTTCCGCTTTGTTGATCCGGAGCGTTTTTATTTTACCATCCTTATCATATTCTTTCTCTATTTGAGCTATGCCTTGCTGTTCGCTTTCTCTCAAAAGTTTTCCTTCCGGTGTATACTCTTTAATCACAAAAACTAATGGTGATTTCTGTTCTTGTTCTAGCTTTACTACGCCTTCCGGTGTATATTGTTTATCCATAAACAACAAACTATCAGGCTTACGTTTTATCTCATAGCGAGGTTTTCCATTATCGTAAAAATCTTCTCGAGATACAAAGGCCATTACTGAATTATCATCATAGCTCTTATGCGTCTTTCTTCTTATCTCTCCGGAACCATAGTATTTTTCAATCAGTATACCCTCCTTTTCGTAAGTGGTATCTGTTATTAATAATCCTGTTTTAGAGTATTCTTTTATTTCTTCTGTTCTTCCTCCTTTGGTTTTAATACTCTTTCTTAGATTTCCGTTTGGATAATAGAATTTCTCAGTATTGCTATCTTCTTTACCTTTCATCTCTTCTTCTTGCTTTATTTGAGTAACATGTTCTTTTGCTACAACATCTGTTAAATCTTCTATATCCGGTTTAGCTATCGGACCAATGTTCTTAGCTGCTAGCTCATTCTCTTTCTTCTCTTGGGGACTTGGAATAATTGCATTCTTGATTTTTATATCATCTAATGTAATTGGTTCCAAATCTTCAACCATTGGTGCGGCTTCTTCCGGTAAAATCGGTGATGAAGCCATTATCTTTTCTGCTTTTGCCGACTTATTTACTTCTATATTAGATTGTTCTTTAGTATCTACCTTAGGTTGAATTTTTGCTTCTGTTTCCGATGTAGTCGCTATTGTTGATATCTTTTTTATTTCTTGTGGGGCTATTACCGTTTCCACTGTTGCGACGGGTTTGTCTGATGTTATCATTACATTATTTGTTATATTTTGTTTTTCTTCATGCTTTTCCGCTTTTTTTTCTTGCGAAACCGATGTGATTAATTCTTGTTCCTCGCTTGCCAATTCATTTTCGATTTTATAAACCTTTGCTTCCTGATTTTTCTCTATCTTCTCTTCATTATTAATTTCTGTTCTTTCAGAAAGTTTAGTCTCTTGTTCTGTTTCTTTGACTATCGGTTGCTCTTGTTGAATTACCGGAGTCTCCTTCTCATATCCGCATATCTTTCCGCCTTTTATTAGCTCATTGTCGCGGTATACCAAATACTCTCCTAATGCCAAATTATACTCTATGTAATTGAATGGATTTGTTGCATTCACTTCGCGGATATAATCTATATTATTTTCATAAAAACGGATAAATATATCTTTATTCTTATTCGGCTCAGCAATAAATGCCTCTGTCATATTATCTTTATTATAATTAACGCTAAATGCTAACTCGCCATCTTCGCTATATCTTACCATAACAGTTCTTGGTTGGCCGTCTGCTATTGTAATCATCTCTTTTACAGCCCCATTTGGATAATAACTGCGGGAACTCTCGGCTTGTTTATCTTGATTATAATAAACTTCTGCTAATACCTCTCCTTTTTCATTAAATTTTTGAGCAATTCCTTGACGTTGCTTTTTATAATAAGGAATGTCGTATATATGTTGTCCCTTTTCGTTATAAACTGTTTCTACAGCGTATTCTCCGCGGTTATATCCTGTTGGGAATATAGCGCGCAAGCGATCTAACACATCATAGCAGACATAATTGCTTTTCTCTGGTTTAAATGAAGAGAAATCAACACATGAATCAGGTATTGTAATTGATAGACCTTGTTTTATTGTATTTATATTCGCTGCTATGTCTAATTCCATTTCTTGCTTTTTATCTGAAAACTCTAAACATCTTGCATCTTGTTGTTTTAACTCGGATAGCTTTGATGCATTAATTATACGAGTATTCTCGTTAGTTTGTTCTCCTTCTATTTTATCTTGCTTAAATACTATCTCTCTCCCATTTGGTCCATATATTTTGGCTTTTCCTTCTTTTAGTCCGTTCTTATATGGAAATTCTGCTGCTACCTCACCTGTTGGAAAATAGCATGTCAATGTCCCAGTTACTTTTCCTTCTCTATACATTTTGCGAAAGGCAATATCTTTTGTTGGAAAATAACCATTGGCCATTCCATCTTTTATTCCTTGTTTGTAGTTTATTTCAGCTGTTAAATTTCCTGAGCCATCAAATTTTTGCTCTACGCCGTTTTTTAGTCCTTCTTTATATGGTGTTATTTTTCTTATCATTCCACTTTCATCATAGCTTACTTTTATAATTTGGTTACCTTTTATATCTGATATCTCGTATACGAAATTTTCACGATATGGTAAACCACATTTATTATAAGATATATCCCCTTCATCTTCGTAAAGTTCTACTAACTCATTGAGACTTAATTTTACGACTTTATCTTTACAATTTTCTGAATTTAATTCTGGTGCAAAATTTAATATTTTTGCATTTTCTATTTCTTTTATAATACGACCTTGTTGATTATAAAATACCGCTTTTCCTTTTTTACCTACCGGAATCGATGCTGCTAATTTCCCATTAGGATAATAGGTCAGCACTCTTCCTTTTCTTTCGGTTTGTTGAGGTGTTTCTTTGGATTTTCCAGACTGCTTTGCCCAAGGTATTTCTTGGCGTAAAACTCCATTATTATCGTATTTTTTTTCTACACCTATCTTATTTGTTTCGTTCAGATATGTCGATTGTGCTGCTATTTTGCCATTTGGATAATAGTCTTCTGCATAGAAGCCGCTATTATTTTCTCGGGCTGTTATTTGACGGGATAAGTAGCCATTAGGATGATAATAATTCAAAACTTTCTTTATGACTTCTCCATCTTCAATTGTTTTTTCTGCAATAATCTTGCCTTCTGGAGATATCAATTTTTCAATATATCCTTTTGCTGTATTTTCTTTTATTATTTTAGGTTGTTGCGACTCTCCCTCCGACATTACCGGTACTGTTGTGCTGTCTACTTTTGTATTCTGCTCCAATTTCATTCTTGCTTGGGAATCATCTAATTCATATATTCCGCCTTTGTCTGTTGCCTCTTGTGAACTAACAACTTCAGCATATACCAAAGCAGGAATCGATACAGTCAGTAATAAAGCATAACTTAAAGATTTTTTCATAACAGCACCATAATTCATAAAATTAAATATTAACCTCTCTTGGTTAATTTAAACACATCTCTTTATTTTTTAAAGTAATAATTTTTTTTACACAGAATCTTTATCTTTCTATTTTTGATATAATTATTCGTCTTTTTTCATTGTCAAATTCTTGGGAATTTATTATGTTTTTTTTATACTTTTGTAGAATTTCCTTAAATTCCGGATATAAATTAAGTTTTATTTCTGAAACTTTTTTGCATATTTTTCTCAGTTTATTAATAATTGCCCCAAAGTTCTTTTCTTCTTCTTTACTGATTACTCTAGCTCGGCCATGTATATCCGCTCTCATCACACTTATGAACCTTTCTAAATAGTTCTCTTGCTTGTATGAATGTATTTTTATTGCAATATCAATAAGTTTTTTCTCTATTGTTTCTTGCTTTTGATGTGATAACATATGATTTAGAGCACAAAATTTTGCAAACTTTATATATGATGTTGGTATACTCATTCTTTGCGATATGGATGTTATTATTTTTTCACCTATTATATCATGCCCTTTATGTGATGGCCATAATGCCGAATTAGTTGCTGTTTTTCCGATATCATGTAATAATGTCGCAAAATTTATATAACTATCATCGGTGGCTATATATTGTATTGCTAAAAGTGTATGATCTCCGCTGTTACCTTCCGGATGGTAGTCTGTTCGTTCCGGAATTTTCCATAATTGCTCTACTTCGGGAAGTATCTCTTTTAATGCGCCACATTCTCTGGCGGTTAATATGAATTTATCAAACGACTTACAATGTAACGCTTTTTCTAACTCATTCCATATTCGCTCTGAACTTAGGTATTTCAAATCCCCCCTTTGAACCATTTTTTTGCACAATACCATTGTTTCCGGTGCTATGCTAAAATCTAACTGCGCTGCAAATCTACACATTCGCAATATTCGTAATGGATCTTCGATAAAATGCTCTGATACATGACGAAGTATATGATTATTTATATCGGCTATTCCGTTGTGGTAGTCTATTATTTTATTCTTTTCCTCATCTAAATACAGAGCATTACAAGTAAAATCTCGTCTTAAAGCATCTTCTTCCAATGTAATATTCGGGGTAAATTCAAATCTAAAATCTTGATGACGTTTTCCTATTTTGATTTCTTTTCTGGCTAATGCGTATTCTTCTTTTGTTTCAGGATGCAAAAATACCGGAAAGCTTTTTCCTACTTTCTTAAATCCTTGCGCCAACATCTCTGCTTCTGTTGTGCCTACAACCACATAATCTTTATCTTGGCATGGGCGGTTTAATAACTTATCTCTGACAGATCCTCCCACTTGATAAATACGCATTTTTATCCCTTTCTTTTTCTCCAAATGTAATAAAAAAATATCTATTTTGCAAGGTCTTTATCTGATACTTAAAAAAATTTTCGAAAACTTAAAAAAAATGTTGCAAAAAAAAATCTTTTGGTTATAGTCATTGAAGATTTTGGTTATGGGTGCGTAGCTCAGTTGGCTAGAGCAACTGACTCTTAATCAGTGGGTCCAGGGTTCGAATCCCTGCGCGCCTACCAATATATTCAAGGGGTTGGATATCTTATCTAGCCCTTTGTTTTTTCTTGGCAGACTCTTTTTATCCCTGTGCGTAATGTCTAAAAAAAATCTTAAATTTATCAGAAATAAAGTAGCAATATTGGAAAAAGCATATTTTCAAAACAATCGAGAGAAAATTACTTAGTGATATATGTTTCTTATCTATCGTAATCTTTACTTGCTTTGTAATAACCCACTCTTTGAATAGGTTGCCTACTTATCGTTGCTTCTTGCTCTTGGGCAATTCTTCCGCTCTCTTTATTGAGACTTTCTTCTTGCTTATCTTTGTTCTTATTGTATTCTGAATAATTTTTTGTCTCATTTTGACGCTTCAATTCTTCCAAATTCTTTCGTTCGGCGTCCAAATGTTTTTTTCTTTCTTCTATCTTTTTCAGTTTAGCCTCAATTTCTTGACGTCTTTTTGCATTACGTTCTTTGCGACGCATCTCCATTAAGTGCTTACGTTCTTTCTCTATCTTATGTTTTTCTCTTTCTATTGTAGATAGCCTCGATTCAAATATCTCTTGCCGTGCTCTTGCTTCTTCTTGTATTTTTGCTAATTCGGCCGTTTCTTCTGCAAATTCTTGGACTTCCTCTTGTTTTTCCTTGTTCTCGGCTATTCTTACATTTTTCTCTATTTTTTCTACTGCATTTTCTAGCATGTCTGATATCTTGCCAAATAAACGGGCTAATTCTTCTGGACTTAATATGCTATGTTTTATTACCCTCTCCATAACTTGTTGAGCTATTACTCCATATTTTTGACCAAGATAATCTATTGCTTCTTTTTGCTCCCCATTCCTTAGCATTAGGCTTATTTTATCTGTAATAATACTGCCACTTCTTATATCTTCAGTGCTCATTGCTCTTTGCCTTTTATCTGCTGAAATTTGATGCGACCTTGCTCTGTTCTATTTGTGATGTTCTTTGCTCTCTTTCTTTCTTCTTTACTAAACATTTTGTTATAAAATCTTCATTAACTGTCATATCTTTTGCTAATGATATTTTTACCTCCGGACCATAACGGCCAAAATTTACACCATTTACTTGTTCAAAGTCGCAGGCTAAATTATGACGTTTATTAATTACCCCTGTATGACCATGTATCCAACCTTGATTATTTGTCGGCATCTTTCTTCCTATAAATTCATCCGCTTTATTGTCTATGCATATTGTTGTTCCTGTCGGTAGTTTTCTTATAAAATCATTCATCTTTTTATTTTGCTCACTTGTTATACTATATCCGGCACCTCTTTTATAGGCTTCATTCTCTATTGTTACCGTTACAAATTTACCACTCTTCTCTAACGGTATATAAAGATTACATGCTGAATTACTCCCATTTGCCCCCCTTTCTTTTGCTGGCCAATTGGGGTTATTCGCGTCTACCATTTCTCCCATCCCTGCTCCGCAAAATGTATTTTGCACACCTCGAGTGCATTTTCCTACTGTCGGATCTTTTATGTCACTGGCCGCTTCAGCTAACTTCTTATTTATATCGCCTCCTATGAAATCATGAAGCATTTCCGGATTTTCTTTTATAACAGCTTGCATATCTGATTTGCTTACTCCGCATTGTGACATTAAATCTTCTATTGTCACATGCGGAACAACTTGACCTGATGTCATATCTTTATAGATATTTTTAGCTTCTTGTTCCACACTCTCTTTTGTTTCTTTTATCCATTCGGGTTTTGCGGAAACATTATTCCAATCCATATATATTCTGTTTTCAGGACGTAATGGTGTTTTTATATCTTCTTTAAGTGAATTCTCTTTTATTGTTAGCTTTTCCGTCAGCTTTTGTTCGCTCTTTTCTAATTGAGAAGCATAATCTTTCAAAACTTCAGAATTTGCAGATATGGACGATATTTTCCCTTCTGGCATTAATCCTAGAACTAATGCTCCATATTTGCCATATCTGCTAACTAGATCTTTTATTGTCTGCCATGCTTGTTGAGCATCAGCTATCATTTCTTGCTTTAATTCTTGATACCCATCTAACATAACTCTTTCTCCATCAAAATAATTTTTTTATAACTCATTTTAACATATTTTTGATGCCTTGTAAAGCTTTTTACATATAAAAAGATCCTCTCCTTTTCAGAAGAGAATCTTTTTTTATTTTGAGATTTCATTCATTATTCAACTTCTAATCCATCCGCTCCCATTTTTACGGTTACTTCTGAATTATCATGAACGGCATCTGACAACAGCGCATAAGCTAATTTATTTTCCAGTTCTTTTTTCAATAAACGTTTCAATGGACGTGCTCCATAGATTTCATCATACCCATTGTCTACAATCCACTGATCAGCTTGAGGTGTTAATTTCAACTTTATACCTCTGTCGCTCAAGCGTTTTTCAATATTGGCTAATGCTAAGCCGGCTATAGCTTTAATATTTTCCTTTGTTAAACGTTTGAAGACGACTATATCATCTATACGATTAATAAACTCAGGTCTGAAAGCATTTTTCAATGTCTCTAGCACTTTGGTGCGTTGTTCCTCGGCTGTCATATTTGGATTAATCAAATACTCGGCACCTAAGTTTGAGGTCATTATTATTATCGTATTCTTAAAGTCTACTGTCCGACCTTTGCTATCCGTCAAGCGTCCATCATCCAATACTTGCAATAGTATATTGAAAACATCCGGATGTGCTTTTTCTACCTCATCAAACAAAATCACTTGATATGGACGACGACGAACACTTTCTGTCAGCATTCCTCCCTCTTCATACCCTACATATCCCGGAGGGGAACCGATTAATCTAGCAACAGAGTGCTTTTCCATGTATTCCGACATATCTACTCTTAGCATAGCATTTTCATCATTAAACAGAAATTCTGCCAAACTTTTGCTTAGTTCTGTTTTACCAACACCTGTCGGTCCTAAGAATAGAAATGATCCTATCGGTTGATTCGGGTTGGATATGCCGGAACGTGAGCGACGAACGGCATTTGCCACAGCTTCTACCGCTTCATCTTGTCCAACAACTCTTTTCTTTAGATAGTTTTCCAAGTGTAACAGCTTTTCGCGTTCTGATGACAACATCTTATCTGTTGGAATTCCTGTCCATTTAGAAACAACTTTCGCTATATCTTCCGGTTGAACGGTTTGTTGTTCAGTCTTTTTTGTATTTTTCTCCAACTCACTTAATTCTGTTGTTAACTTTGGTATTATACCATATTGCAATTCTCCGGCTCTTTCATATTGTCCGTTTCTCTCGGCTATTTGAGCCTCGCTTCTGGCTTTATCCAATTTATCTTTTATCTCGGTTATGTGTTGCAGATTTTGTTTCTCTTGTTTCCATTTACCTTCCAAACTGCGAGATTGTTCTTCAAGATTTGCCAGTTCTTTTTCTACTTCCGCTAATCTTGTTTTTGAATTCTCATCCGTTTCTTTCTTTAAGGCTTCTTTTTCTATTTTTAACTGCAAAACTTTTCTATCTAACGTATCCAACTCTTCCGGCTTGGAATCAATACTCATTCGTAAGGAAGATGCGGCTTCATCCATCAAGTCAATAGCTTTATCTGGCATATACCTATCGGCTATATATCTGTTTGCTAGTGTCGCTGAAGCGATTAATGCCGCATCCGAAATCCTTACTCCATGGTGAAGTTCAAACTTCTCTTTAATTCCTCGCAGTATAGTTATTGTTTCTTCAACATCAGGTTCTTCGACATAAACCGGCTGGAAACGACGTGCTAATGCGGCATCTTTTTCAACATATTTTTTATATTCGCTTAATGTTGTTGCACCGACACAATGCAATTCTCCTCTTGCCAATGCAGGTTTTAATAAGTTTGATGCATCCATTGATCCCTCATTTGCTCCTGCTCCAACAATAGTATGCATTTCATCTATGAACAAAATTATTGTTCCGGCAGCCTCTTCGACTTCTTTTAATACTGATTTAAGTCTTTCTTCAAACTCGCCCCTATATTTTGCTCCTGCTATCAAGGCACCCATATCTAATGCCAATAAACGTTTATGTCTCAAACTCTCCGGCACATCATTATTAATGATACGCATTGCCAAACCTTCGACAATTGCTGTTTTACCCACACCTGGTTCACCTATCAAAACTGGATTATTTTTGGTTCGACGAGACAACACTTGTATTGTTCGACGTATTTCAGCATCTCTCCCGATAACTGGATCTAATTTACCTTCTTTGGCACGTGCCGTTAAATCTATTGTGAACTTCTTCAAACTTTCAAATGTATCTTCTGCTGTTTCAGAATCTGCTAGACGGCCTTTACGATATGCTGCTACCGCCTGATTTAATTTTACAGGATTTACACCTGATGCTTTTAATAATTCTGATGCTTTATTACCGGCTGACTGTGATAAAACTTGTAAGATACGTTCTACTGTTACATATTTATCATTATTTTTTTCACTAAAGCTCTCTGCCTCCAACAACAATCTACTCAATTCTTGTGACATTGAGCTTTGGACATTCTCTCCTGATACGGATGGTATTTTCTCAAGTTCACTGCTGACACTTGATTTTAATACGCCTATATTACCTCCACTCTCCGTAATCAAATTTTCGGTTGTCGGGTCATTTAAATCCAATATTGTGCCTAATAAGTGTAATGGTGTTACAAATTGATTGCCTCTTTTTATTGCTAAATCAATGGCACCTTTTATCACTTCTTGGCTTTTGACTGTGTATTTTTCTATATTCATCCTTTTATCTCCTTCTTCTTTTTATGTAGTGATGCATATATCCTAAAATCAAGGGGCTATTCTTAAATCTTGGTTATTTTTTCCTTTCCCTGATACAAAAATCCCGCTTTGCCTTTCTGCAAAACGGAATTTCTTTTTAGTCGTGAATATACAAATACCACAATCCGTATTTGTTATTGTTCTTTTCGTCGTAGTAACGCATCGCCTGCTCTATCTCTAGGTGATCAGCACCCTCAATGATAAAACCTTCTCTTAATACATTACTGGCGATATACACCTTAAATAATGGACGAATATGCGGTTCACAATAAATTGTGACTATTCCATCCTTAAAAGAATGTATTTCTCCGGGCATATCTTTCGGAAGTATCGGACAATTTTCTACTCGTTGGACCATGGGGCGACCTGCTCTGCCTAAAAATCCGCCTATCGGGCAATTATTGATTGCCTCCCTTTTCCATAAGTAGAAATCGATGGTTTTAAGAAATGTTTTCATATTCTACTAAAATTTATAATTTGCTACAAAAACTTCTTTGTCTCCGTCTTTGGCGTGATATGTTTTCACCTCTTTCACACCTTCGGCTCTGACACTCCAATCTCTACCTTGATGCGTAAAAACTCCCCATCCTCCATAATTGTCATTCCTATCAGGACAAGTATTTTGTTGGGAGGTTCTTACCATCTCTCTTTCTCCCACTTCTTCGTAGTCCACATATTCTGGCTCTGTTGGAGTTAGCATGCTATTGATTTTCTGCTTCACTTTCCCCAAAAAGCTTGTCTTTTCTGAGACTTCTCGACAATGTTCTGCCGGATAATTATTTGACCTTGATGGCAACTGACGTTGGTGTTCCGGATTGGTATCTATCGGACCTTCCACCGTAAAAATCACTCTCTTTCCGCTCATTCGTGTTGTGGCGAATGTTCCATCGGAAAATACATAAATCGGATAACCATTCCGGTTTCCAAATTCATTAAAAATTTCTGCTGTCATAATTTTTATTTTTTGAAAATGTGATAATATACTTTTTCTCTACCTTCTTCTTTAACAGTATATTGTTTTACCTCAATACCTGTTTCAAAAACGTGAACCCTTATTCCATACTTTTCAAAATCATAGACCTCTTCAGCAAAGTAACATATATTTTTTTCAGCATATATATATGATTAAGTTTGGAAATTTATATATTTTGGGTTTGAGATGTTTGGGAATTTGAAAAGGCTGAGGTTGCTTGGCTTTTTCTGGCTTTTCCGGTGATGAAGTCACGCTTGGCGTCCTATTTAACCACGTTTCATATTTCATTATTCCTTGATTAGCGAGACTTTTTTCTATGTCTAACTCTTCAAAAACAATGAATTTGAATGGTATGTCTTGTGGCGGTGTCTTTAATACACATCCATCTGACATTACAAACAGCGGATATCCTAGGTCTTTGCCCTTCTGGTTTATCCTTCTTAATAATTCTTTTTTTCCATAATTTCTATTTTAATAATTTCTATCTTAATAATTTTTTACTATTTTAGATATTAGACTTTTTGTTTTTTGGTCAATCTATTTATTTAGGGATTTGAGCTTGGATCGCTCTGATACCATCTGTTGTCATCATTATTATCGCGTATTCTCCATCTACATATAATCCTTGTTCTGATGGCCATGTGGTTTTTGCGTCTCTTAAGAATATATATAACGGCTCATTTAATCCCATTATTTGAGAACTTCCAGCATAAATTGGCTCCGGTAAATAAAAATTCAACATTCCTGATGGTATATGTCTAATCATAAACGGACTTGTCAGCATGTATGGATTATTTTTGTCATACTCTTGATGATAGTATTTGGGTCTTAGTGATTGCTCGCCTGCTACAACAGGTATTAATGTTATTGAATTTTCTATACGGCTTTCTATTCGGTCATTTATTCTCTCTGCTAATTTTTCTTCCGCTTCTCGCCCAAAATTCCATACCTTCTGAGCTGTAAAAATTTCTCTTCCTCCAAAACAAATAAATAGTATCCCTAATAACAACCCTATATTCTTTGCAAAACTTTTTTCTTGTTCCTTTATTTGTCCTTTGCTTAATAATATTGCTACTCCTCCTGCATATAAAAAATTTATACCATAAAAATTAATGCGGGCAACATATGCTGCTTCTTCTATCTTTGCTGATAAAAATGCGCTTAATACTGTTCCTCCTAATCCTATCCCCCAGAGAATTATTGTTCTGATGCGTCTTTCTCTTTGTAGTGTCTTTATAACAGCTCCTGTTATTATCATTAATCCTATTATTTTTAACTCTTTTGGGAAAAATGGTATACTCATATATAATTGCTTAAATGATAATAAAATTATCTCCGGAACTCGTTGCACCAATTCTCCAATTGTTGCGGTTTGCATATTATAATGCCCTGTATATATTATCCCTTTATAGGTCAGAACTTTTAATACTATTTCAAATATAATTAGAGCTATTAAAACTATTCCGTATGTTCTTACGCTAATTCTCTTTTCTATTAAATTCCTTATAACCAAGCTTACTATCATCATTTCTGCTATACTTGGATATACTCCTAATGCTATCAGAAAACTTATTACTGAGGCTAACTTATAATGCCATTTTTTGTTTTCCGCCCAACTTAATCCATATATAACTAATGGAATTGCCATAAAATTTCCGATAATATTTATTGAAAAATATAGCCAATCTAATATGTATGGCGAACTTATTATAATACTTCCAACTATAATTCGTGATATAGTATCTCTTACTCTCCAATATCTTGTTAATAGTGTCATTCCTACTGATAGCAGAAAAAATGCCGTCATACTATTCAATATTGGTAATACCTGTCCACCATACAAAATGACATTTAAAATGAATTTGGCATATCTTCCTTCGAATAATCCTGTATCTAAACTTAAAACCTGATTTGTGCCTTTTACCCAATCCCAATCATGGTTGCCTATAAAAAATATTGATTGATAGTATAAAAATAAAATATTACTTATTGTAAAAAAAATTATGCATAACTTGAAATCATTGATGTATTTATTTGTATCTAAATACTTTTTATCCATTGCTAATTCCTATATAATACATAAAATGTTTCATCTTTAGACATATCTTCTAATCCGAAAAAGTGCTGAGACTCAAATATTTTTATTTTATAGTTACCAAGTTTTTGAATCTCTTTAACTCTACCCTTAAACGTATCATGAACTTCTTTATTTATTATGATTGCTTTCTTATTTTTTATATATTCGTTCCTTATTCTCTTATAAAAACTTTGCTTGTGCCAATCCCAATAGCTCATTTTCTTACTTTTATAGTAAGGATTTATGCCTACACAATGAAATGATGCTTGTTCGATATCTGATGAACCTATTTGTTTTTGTTGTAAAAAGTTATATATATCCTTTGTGGTTGCATACTTTCCTTTTATATCTAGCACTATTCCTACACTGCTCCATACTAATTCTGTAATAAGCAATATTCCTATCCCTATTCTCAGAATGTTACTTATTTCCTTACGGTCCTGCCACAGTAAAAATATAATTGACATAATATATATTCCTGCATGCCATGGTTTGTATGGAACAATTATCATAAATAAAAAGTTAGGTAATAATAATATCCAGTATTTTATTCCAAATTCTTTGTTTAATAGATAATTCATCACTATAAAATATATTATTCCGATGTCTATATACCATAAATTTTCAGGTTCAAACATACTTGATATTACTAATCCTGCCGATAATAATTTGATAAGATTAGACAGCCAATATCCTTCAAGTGTCGCATAGTTTTGTATATATTGATTTGTTAAATCGGGATATAAATAGCAAACACTTAATACACAGAAGAGAGAATATATGCTTATAGCTATCTTATTTCTCTTAAAAAAACTTATATATTCATTTAATGATTTTTTATCGTGAATTTCTGAGAGTAGCCATACTCCCATTATTCCTAATGCTAATAAAAATCCATGTGAAGAAATTGAACCAAGAAAGATTATTCCTAATATGAAATATAATGGATATTTATGGCGATTTTGGTAGGTTATAGAAACAATCATTGCTCCTAAAAATAGTAAACTATAATTCCTTGCTACGATATTATATTGATAGAAAATGTAATATGTCAGAGGGACTAAATATCTTACACTTTTGGAGAATGGGGCTTGAGTAATAAATATACTTACGGCTAAAAGATTGGGTATAATTGAAGCTAAATATAAATGGCTATAGTCCATTCCGCATATCATTAAAAACTTTAACCATATATACCATAGTGCTGGAGTGCCTTCTGTCCGACTGACTGTGCTTATTATATCTGATAAACTCGCATCTCTTGCTATTAAATATGCTTGTGCTTCATCTGCGAATGGTTCATGGTAGTATCCTACATATAAAGATATGCTTCCCCATAATAATATATATATTGCATTTACTATTTTCTCAATTCTATGGCTTTGCATTATCTTCGCTTTCTATCGTTCTCTGTCTTAAGGTATAATTTTCTTGCGATGATTTGTAAAGCTATTTTCTTAAATATGCAAAACAAATACTTGTTTAGCCTACATTGTTATAGCTTGAAGTTCTTCTTTTATTGCTTTTAATTCTTTAATTGCATCAACTACTGCATTTTGTTTTTCTTCGGAAACAGCTTCTTTTTGTGCTTGTTCCTCTTCTTCTTCAAAAAAATCTTTTTGAATTTCTGTTCCTAAGATATCTTTAACACTTCTATTTTTGAATAGTTTTTGAACTCCTTCAATCGTATAGCGGCGTTCGTATAGCAATTCTTTAATAAGGGATAATATTTCTACATCATCAGGACGATAGTAACGACGAGAACTCTTTGTTTTCATCGGCTTTATTTGATTAAATTTTGTTTCCCAAAAGCGCAACACATGTGGTGCCACTCCCAAATCCTCTGTTACTTCTGCTATGCTTCTAAACGCAGATTTAGATTTATTTACCCCCATTTACTGCTCCTCTTTGTTTTTTTTATAAAAAAAGGACGGAAATCTTTTATTTAGTATATCCGCCCTTTGCTTTTTTTATTCTTTTTTTTATTTATTGACGGCCATCTTAAGATTTTGTGATGGACGGAATGAAATTACTGTTCTTGGTGTAATTTCTGCTTCTACACCTGTTTTAGGATTACGACCAATTCGTGCATTTTTTCTTTTCAATAGAAAAGATCCAAATGATGAAATTTTTACATCTTTTCCAGAAATTAATTCGCCTTTGATTTCATCTATCACCATATCCAATATATCGCCAGCATCTTTCCTTGATAATCCAATCTCTTCACAAATCATTTCTGCTATATCTGCACGAGTTACTGTTGTCATTTTATACCTTTCCTAAAAATAAATTTCAATTTTATGCATATCTTAATTTACACGTTTCTATATTGCAATACTTCTTACAAATTATGCAAAGCATATTTTAGTATCTTATAAGCATTCCACCCCATGTGAAACCTGCTCCCATTGCCGGGATAAGAACCATATCACCTTTCTTTATCTTTCCTGATGCTACTGATTCTGATAGTGCAAGTGGGATTGATGCCGCTGATGTATTTCCATGATGGTCCACTGTAACTATTACTTTTTCTGTCGGAACGCCTAATTTCTGCCCTACTCCAGCTATTATTCTGACATTGGCTTGATGTGGCAATAGCCAATCAACGTTATCCGCGGTAATTTCCGCCTGAGACATTACTTCTTGGCAAGCTTCGCTCATTGCGCCTACAGCAAACTTAAATACTTCTTTACCATTCATTTTGATAAATCCAGGGGTTTGTGTTGCAGATACACCACCTGTTGTATATAAATTTTCGTATTGACTTCCATCCGCATATATCTTTGTTGCCAATATGCCCGTATCCGCAGATGTTCCTTCTCCTTCGGTTGCTCTCACAATAACAGCTCCTGCTCCATCCCCGAATAATACGCATGTGTTTCTATCAGTCCAGTCTGTTACTTTTGAAAGACTTTCTACACCTATTACTGCTGCTGTTTTTACCTGACCTAGACGAATCATATTATCAACCATTGTCATCGCATATACGAATCCAGAGCATGCAGCACCTATATCAAAAGCTGGTGTGCCGGTTCTTACTCCTAAACGACCGGCAATTTTTGCTGCCACTGATGGAGTTGTATTATCTGGTGTTAAGGTTGCAACAACGATTAAATCTAGGTCTTCAGCCGTTACTTTTGCTCCTTTCATTGCCATTTCAACAGCATGAAGAGCCATATCTGAAGTTAATTCGCCTTCTGATACAATATGACGTGAACGTATTCCTGTTCTTGTGCTTATCCATTCGTCATTTGTATCTACCATTTTTGACAAGTCATCATTTGTCAATACTTTTGCCGGCAAATAATGTCCGCAACCAATAATTTCTGTTCTAATACACTTCATAACAAGCTTCCTGTGACAGTTCATCTAAATCTATATTTTCAAGTTCTTTTCGGATTGATCCTACAAAATCTTTACGAACAAGTCTGGCTGCATTCTCAACGGCTATTGAGAAGCCAAATGCATCTGTTCCGCCATGACTTTTTACAGATAATCCGTTTAAGCCTACAAACATTGCTCCGTTGTATAGGCGAGGATCCATTGTCTTCTTTAGCTTTTTGCTTGCACCTATCATAAATGGCAAACCTATTTTCGCTAAAAATGATTGTTTAACGGCTTGTTTGATTAATTTCATAATCAAATTACAAGTTCCTTCGACTGATTTTAGGGCAATATTACCGGAAAATCCATCAGCAACAACCACATCTGCCTTTCCATTCGGAATTTCGTGTGGCTCAATGTATCCTATAAAATTCAGGTTTAAATGCGTATTCTTTATTATATGCGCAGCTACATGGATTTCTCCTTTACCTTTCATCTCTTCTGCTCCGATATTCATCAAAGCGACTCGAGGCTGTTCAATCCCCAGCGCATATTTTGCGAAAATATTTCCCATTATCGCAAATTCTGCTAAATTGATGCCATCACAATCTGTATTCGCTCCTAAATCCAGCATAACGTATTTTCCACTCATATGTGGCATTATGCTTATAATTGCAGGGCGATGTATCTTTTGGATTGTTTTTAGCACTAATTTAGAAATAGCCATCAACGCTCCCGTATTACCTGCTGAAACAACTGCTGATGCTTCACCATTCTTCACAGCCTCAACAGCTTTATACATGCTTGTCTCGCGGTTACGGATAACGTGTGACGGCTTATCTTCATTATGGACAAACTCTTTTGTGTGAAAAATCTGACATACATCCTTCAATGCCGGATATTTGTTTATCTCAGCGGTTACCTTTTCTTCATCCCCATATACTAAAAATCTTATATCAGGATTTCTTTTGTGGGCTAAAGCCAGACCTTCTATCACTACTGCGGGGGATTTATCCCCCCCCATAGCATCTATTGATATGACCAGATTATTCTCAGACAAAACCTGCTCCATAAAAATAAATTAATTAATCTTCCTTATTTATTACTCTGCATCTTGTGATTTTTGAGTAATAACTTCTTTACCATCATATTGTCCACATTTAGGGCATACATTATGAGGTCTCTTCAATTCGCCACAATTTGGGCATTCATGATATGCATTTGGTGTTAATGCATCATGTGAACGGCGCATATTGCGACGGGATTGTGATGTTTTCTTCTTTGGTGTAGCCATTTCTTTAACTCTTTACCTTATATTATTTGACACTAATAACTCTCGCTAATCTCTATTCTGAGACTACACAAGGGTCGCTGGATTAGCTTTTATATAAAAAAAATGTATTTGGCAAGTGTTTTTTTATATATTTTAAGCTTTTTTCAATCCAAATCTTTATTTTCTCTACTCTTTTAACTTTTCTTCCTTGTTTATTTTTTTAACTTGGAGAGTATCGCAAATGGATTTTCTCTAACCTCGCTATCATCTTCAATTATTGAGGTAAATTCCTCTCCTTCTTTGCGGGGATGGTCTTCCATTACCAATGCTAACTGTTCTATTGCTATATCACCTAAATCTATCTTTCCATCTATCACTATATCCGGAACATCATCTTCTATATCTTCATCCATTTCCCGAATCTGTTCATAGCTTGCATTGGTGTCATATATCAGACTAAAGTCGCTTTTGTATTCCTTATCAAACTCTTCCAAACTTATTACACTCATTAAGCGTAAATTTGCCCTAACTTCGCCTTTTATATCCAATATCCCTTTTTTCTTTTGAAATATCAATTTTATATCCGCTTCAAAAGAATTTACCGCAGGAATTTGTAATATCTCTCTTAATACTTCCAACTGAACTTTATTTGCACGTATTTTATACGTCTGCTCTCCTTGATTGATATCCTCAATTTTTAACGGATAAGAAAAATCTTTTTGCATTCCTTTTTTCCTTGTGTTATAGGATTATATATATTCATTATATAATTGTAAGGATAATGCTATGTCAATAAACAAAGTTCTTTTTTCAACGATTGCCGCTTGTTTCTTCTTAACAGCTTGTTCTCGTGAATATTTTGTGCAAACAGAAGGTAATATGCCGTCTAAAGATGATATTATGCAGATTAAACGTGGTATGCCGCAAGATGAAGTTAGAAGAATCATGGGGTCTCCTAGTGTTGTTTCAAGTCTTGACCATAGAACTTGGATTTATATGAACTCTACAATGGAGCGTATGGCTTTCTTTGAGCCTAAAGAACTTGAACGTAATGTTGTTGCTATCGAGTTTACGCCTGAGGGGCGGGTGCAAAAAGTTGTGCAACTCACTAAAGAAAATGGTAAAAATATCACAATTTCAAAAGATTCAACTCCGGTTATGGGTAGTGAAGAAACATTTATGGAAAAATATTTCGGCGGTGTAGGTTATATGCCTATTCAACCTACAAAAGAAAACAATGGTTTATAATTTCTAGTAATCTAAAAAATGGGGCTTTTTCAAGCCCCTTTCTTTTTATCTTTCTTCGTTTTTTATATTATTTATATGTGTATAGTAAGTGACCGTTTTCTGTTAACCATTCTCTTCCTTTGGCTGCATCTTCTTCCAAAAATTCAACCAATGCCCAGAAATATGCAGAATGGTCCTGATGCTTCAAATGTGATACTTCATGGGCTACTATATAACGAATCACAAATTCCGGTGCTAAAGCTAGACGCCAGCTGTAATTAATATTATTTAAAGTTGAACAACTTGCCCAACGTGATTTTGTATCCTTTATACATACATTATGAACACTCTTCCCTATTTTGTCCGCCACTATTGCAGAACGTCGGCTAAACTCTTCCAATGCTAAATTTTTGATAAAATCTTTTACGCGACGATGCAAAAACTCAATTCCGCCAGACACATACATTATCTTATTCTTCTTATCCAAGCGCGTATTCCCTCTGATTGGACTATGTTCTATTGTATATTCCTTACCAAATAAACTTATCTTATCATGGTTCTTGAAATATTTAAGCTCAGGAATCTTGCTCAGATTGTCTCTAACCCAATCTTGATGGCTTTCTACAAAAGATACCGCTTTTTTACGAGAGCAATATTTGGGAATCGTTAATACAGCTACTCTGTCTTTTTTATCAATGCGGAGTGTCAACCGGCGTGAACGGTTAGAATACACCACTTTCATATCAAACCCTAAATCTGCGTTTATATCAAAGGTCTTTCCACTCAACAATGTAATTTTCATAGTCTGTTACCTCGGATTCATTTACTAAGTTTCTTTTTTGTAGAGATACGCCAGCTTGGTGAACCGAATCTGCTCGCCCTGTTATTAATGGATGCCACGCAGGAAGCGGTTTACCTTCATCTAACAGCACATAAGCGCAGGTTTTCGGGAGCCATCTTGGTTTTTCTCGAATCGCAGAGATATCTATATCACGACAATCGTTAACTTTTTGAAAACGATTTGCATAAATTTTACATAAACAACTTTTTGTATCTAAAAATCGACAGTAAGTGTTTGTAAAACATATCTTTCCTTTTATTTCTAATTTATTTAAGCAACACTTACCACATCCGTCACATAACAATTCCCATTCTCTTTTGGACATTTTTTCTAATGGCTTTTTTTTCCAAAATTCCGGCTCGATATCAGATAAATCCGCAAATCGACTTTGCGGATCGTAGCTTTCTTCTATTATATATTCTTCTTGTTTTGATTCTGACACTATAAATCCTCCCACTCGACTATGTGTTCCTCTAACTCTTCCTCAGAAACTTTATCTTCACTCACTACTCGCCCTTTAATTGTGGTTTTTATTGGTGATGCCTCTTTTTCAAATAATTCACGATAAGCACATGTCTTTGGCATCCAACGTAATTTATCTACGTTTTGCGGAGTTAGTTTCAGACATGTCGGAACTAGCTCGCATCTTTTATCATATACTTTACAACACATTTTTTCTTCATCAAAATACTGACATATTACATTTGTATAGTATATATCTCCGCTTTCTTCATCTTCTAATTTTATCAGACAGCATTTTCCGCAATGTCTACATATCTTTTCCCATTCTTCCTCGGTATAGGTCTTATTCATTATTTATCCTCTCATTTCCGGCAAATGGTCATCCGGTGAAAGATTGCTAAATCTTGCAAATTCGCCATTCCAAAATAGTTTTACCGTCCCGGTTGAACCATGACGGTGTTTTCCGATTATCACTTCACCAAGATTGGCTGTTTCTTTGTCTTTTTGTTGCCATTCTTCTGTTCTCTTTGCAAAATGTTCATCGGTTTCTCCCATATTCCGTTTCGGCTCGGCGTTATGTATATAATAGTTCTCTCTGAATACGAACATGACAATATCAGCATCTTGCTCGATTGATCCTGATTCACGCAAGTCCGACATCAACGGGCGTTTATCATCTCTTTGTTCCAAACCACGGTTCAATTGGGATAACGCTATTACCGGTACTTTTAACTCTTTTGCCAATATCTTTAGACCTCTTGATATTTCTGATACTTCTTGAACACGATTTCCCTCGCTCTTCTTATCTCCAGAACCACTAATTAATTGAATATAGTCTATTATTATCAGACCTAATCCATTGGTTCTCTTTAAGCGACGAGCGCGTGTGCGGATTGTATTTATATTTATACCAGGGGTATCGTCTATATATAATGGTAATTTTTGATATTCTCGAACTGCTGTTGCTATACGATTAAATTCACCAAGCTCCATATCACCTGTTCTTAATTTATGTCCCGGTGTATCGGTTATACTTGATAAAATACGTGCTGCCAATTGCTCGGCAGACATTTCCAGCGAAAATATCGCTACTCCTTTATCATGAGGATCCATCTTATCATTATTTCGCATATTTTCGGCAACATTGTAGGCTATATTCATGGCTAATGCCGATTTTCCCATTGCAGGACGGCCAGCTAAAATTATTAAGTCAGATTCGTTTAATCCGCCCATGCGATAATCTAAATCGCTCAACCCTGTTGATAAGCCTGATACTTTTCCATCCTTTTCATAGGCTTTTTGTATCATTTGCAATGTCGAATTTAAGGTTGAGCCAAAATCTTGAAATCCCTTTTGACCATCTCCGTGCATAGCTAAATTAAATAATCTTTTTTCAGCTTTTTCTATTTGTGTCGCCGTTGTTTCTTCAAAATTTTCATTCATTGCCTCACTGGCAATATCGTAGCCTGTCGAAATTAGCTCTCTACGGAGGTATTTATCATAGACGAACTGAGCATAATATTCTATATTCGTTAAAGGTGATGATGATTCTGACAATTTAATTAAATATGTCATTCCGCCGACATCATTTAATGTTCCTTCTTGTTCAAAATAGTTCTTTAAAGTTATGACATCCGCTACATGCCCTTTTTGGATTAAACGAGCCATCACATCATATACTTTTACATGTATCGGATCAGAAAAATGTTCAGGGCGGAGAAATTCTGATACTTTCTCATACGCCTTGTTATTTGCCAATAATGCTCCTAATAGAGCTTGTTCTGCTTCAATATTTCGCGGTAATCGCGTTACGTCCAGTTCTTCCATCTTTTTAAGAATCCTTTTTTTCTCTTTATTATCGCGTTATGTATCAATCCTTTCTTATTTGCACGCAAAAAAACTTTTACTTGTGGATTGTGTGGATAAACTATTTACCTTGCTTTATTTTACTTATCCTCATGTTATCCTAATTATACTTTTATGACTTTTTTGTTATTTAGGAGTGTATATTTTGGAAAGAATTTTAATTGTCGGTGGTGCCGGCTATATCGGAAGTCATGTTCAAAAACAATTGTTGGACGAAGGCTTTCATGTTATTGTTTATGATGATTTATCCAGTGGTGATATTATTAATGTTCTTCCGGGAGCTGATTTTGTAAAAGCTAGTATCCTTGATAAATCTGCTCTTAAAGATGTTATGAGTAGCGGTATTGATGCGGTTATTCATTTAGCTGCGAAAAAAGCTGTTGGAGAATCTATGATAAATCCTTCTCTTTATGCGGAAAATAATATATCCGGCTCTCTTAATATTCTTAACGCTATGGTCGAAAATAATGTTAAAAATATCGTCTTTTCTTCATCGGCTGCAGTCTATGGTATGCCTCAATATTGCCCTATTGATGAAAATCACCCTATATCCCCTATTAACTACTATGGCTATACTAAATTTGCTATTGAAGAAAATATGAACTGGTTCTCTCAACTTGGGAAATTAAACTATGCCGCTTTACGCTATTTTAATGCTGTTGGTTATGATGCCTCAGGGGCTATTCGTGGTAAAGAACGTAATCCACAAAACCTTTTGCCAATTATTATGGAAGTGGCTACAGGTAAACGTGAGAAACTCTCTATTTTCGGAAATGACTACGATACACCCGATGGAACATGTATTCGTGATTATATTCATGTTTCTGATTTGGCTAAGGCGCATTCTCTTGCCCTTAAATATCTTATGAATAAAAAACAGTCCTTAACGGTTAATCTGGGAACAGGAATGGGAACAAGCGTTAAAGAGATTGTTGATGCTACCGAAAAAATTATCGGCAAAAAATTAAATTATGATTTTGCACCTCGTCGCCCCGGAGACCCGGCTAAGCTTACTGCTAACGCCCATTTGGCTCAAAAACTCTTAAATTGGTCTCCAGATTACACGTGCATTGAAGATATTATTCAAACTGTGTGGAATTTGGAACTTTAGTCTTTACTTGATGACTTTCATGCCTATAATCGGGGTGATTTTATTGAAAACTTTTATTTCATGGATTGGATATTATGTTAGAAAAATTACAATACTTATTTACTCACCATGCCGTGCTTTCTCAAGAGTTAATGTGGACGTGCTTCGGTATTGCTGTGATTATTCTACTCTTTTTAGACCTTTGTGTCTTTAATCGTAAAAATGAAGTGCCTAGCTTTGCTCATACATTATGGGTTTGTATCGCTTATATCGGTGCAGGGCTTCTATTTGGCGTCTTCGTTTGGTATGAAGAAGGAACTAATAAAGCTATGGAATATTTTACAGGTTTCTTAGTTGAAAAAAGCTTGTCGATGGATAATATCTTCGTTATGTCCATAATCTTCTCCAGTATTGGGGTTCCGAGAATCTATCAACACCGCGTCCTCTTTTGGGGTATTCTTGGTGCTATTATCATGAGAGCCTTACTTATCGGTGTCGGTGAAGCTTTAATTAAAAACTTCCATTGGGTGCTTTATGTCTTTTCTGCATTCCTTATTTATACAGGTGTCAAAATGGCTATGCATACCCTTAAAAAAGATGACGATACAGATAATGAGGAAAATATTAAAAATAGTGCAATCTATCGTTTTGTTGAAAAGTATTTTCCTGTTACTCATGAAATCGATGGACCTCACTTTATTACTAAGAAAAATGGTAAACACTATATCACACCTCTCTTCTTTGCTCTTATTACTATCGAATTGATGGATGTGGTTTTTGCTTTAGATAGTATTCCTGCTATCTTCTTATTAACTGATGATGTGTTTATCGTTTATACAAGTAATATTTTTGCAATTCTTGGCTTGAGAGCTCTTTATTTCCTATTAGAAGCTGCTGTGCATCGCTTTGTTTATCTTAAACAAGCTTTGTCTATCGTGCTTATCTTTATCGGACTTAAAATTTTCTTACCGAAATTGGGATTACAACTCGAAACTTGGCATTCTTTGACTGTTACTTTCTCTCTTCTTTTTGGAAGCATCATTCTTTCTCTTGTTAAAGAAAAAAAAAGTAAAACTTTGAATGCTCAAGCTTAGTAAACTTATCTAGAGGGGGCTTTATCGCCCCCTTTAGCCTTGGAGATATTATATGCTCTTCTTGAATGCTAAAACTCTTTTCAAAATTTCTTATTGCTATTTGGCTTTGCCTCTTTTTCTTTTTATTTGCTCCTGGCTTAATCTTTTTACAGCCTTTCCTTTGGTTCTTCTCTTTATTTTGGCTTTTTATAAAATCTATTCAAATATTTCTCCCCTTGACTCAAACTGGAAAATAAAAACCAAATCACTCTCTTTCTTTGCTCTTTTTGCTGTCATTTGGTGTTTTTGCGCAGGTATTGGTTATTTTTACTATCAATCTTTTGACTACCACTTTAGAAATGCGGTCTTTCGTGATTTGATTAATTATGATTGGCCAGTCTTTTATGATAAAGCTGATACACCTATGGTTTATTATGTCGGCTTTTGGGTTGTTCCGGCTTTTTTAGGAAAAATTACGGCCCTTTTTATCCATAATGCTTATTGGAATTTTTATATCGCTAATATCTTTTTACTTATCTATGCAATTTTAGGTGTTATCCTTATCTTTGCTCATCTTTCTCTTGCTCTTAAATTAAATGACTGTAAAAAAAATCTTATTGCCGCTTTACTCTTTATCTTCTTTTCTGGTTTAGATGCTGTCGGTGTTTTAATGTTTCGGTCTTCCGAGCATCCTTTTATGTATTTTGATTTGCATCTTGAATGGTGGGCTACTTTTATACAATATTCTTCTTTCACAACCGCTCTTTTTTGGGTTTTCAATCAATTCATTCCTGTTGCTTTAATTACCTTTCTCTTCTTTAATGAGCGGAATATTAAACATTTTGCTTTCTTTGTCGTTCTTGCTCTTTTCTTTTCCCCTTATTCGGCTTCTTCTATCGGTATCTTTTTACTAGCTTTCGCCTTTAAGGAACTTTATTCTGCAAAAAATAAAACTGATTTCTTCTTTGATCAGTTTTTTTCTATTCCTAATATTATCTTCTCTTTTTTCTTGCTTCCTCTTGTTATTCTTTACTTCATAACAAACTCTGGAGGAATGGATCGTGTTTGGTATATCTTTAGCTCCGTATCTTACTCTTTCTTTATTGCCTTTTTACTACTGGAATTCCTTTTATACGCGTTTATCCTTATGCCTATATATAGAAAACATTTTTTCTTTATTACGGCTATTATTCTTCTCTGTCTTATCCCGCTTTTTCGTTTCGATCTACAAAATAACTTTTGTATGAGAGCATCTCTTGCACCTTTAATTATTCTTTCTGTTTATATCTTTCGCTTTATTTTTAGCCCAAATTATAATTTGTGGATGAAACTCCCTCTTATTTATTTACTTATTCTTGCTGCGGCTACCCCTTGCTTCGAATTTTATCGGACTTTCGCATTCATTCATCAAGCACATAAAATAGATTTGGTGGCCGATGGAATCTATACGCTTAATCAAAAAACTGTTGTAATGCCTGACTATTTGGGCAAAATAAATCATCAGTTTGAAGCTAAGGATTATCGTTCTGACATCTTTTGGCAATATCTGGCTAAAAAGCATTAGTCCATAACTCTTAAAAAAAAATTGACTTTGCTTATTTATCATACATACTTGGTAAAGATTTATTTTTTAGAGGTTTAATATGTTGACTTTGTTTGTTTTATCGCTTTGTTTAGTGAGCTTTCATGCTTTAGCCAACCCTGCTTGCGCTGTTTGCACTGTTGCGGTTGGGGCTTCACTTGAAATTGCTAGAAGATTAGGGGTTGATGACGCTGTTGTTGGTGTTTGGTCAGGAGCTTTTCTGCTTCTTCTTGGATATTGGACACTTAAATGGATGGATAAGAAAAAATACTTCTTTAAAGGCAGAGATTTTATTGTCTTATTTCTTTCTGTTGCCATGATTGGTTTTATGTATATTTCTCATCTTGTTTATACACCTAAAAATATTTTGATATTCTGGATTGATCCTTTCTTGTTCGCTACAATTTGCGGGGCCTTAGTATTACATTATTCTTCTGAATTCTATCAGTGGATGAAAAAAAATAATGGTGGGCATGCTCATTTTCCTTTCGAAAAGGTTGTAGTTCCAGTTGTTGCTTTGGCGCTTGCTTCTTGGTTATTTGCATATTTGCAACTTTGTACTCCGTCTCTTCAAGATTTAAGTAATGTATAAGGATTTTTTGATATGAAAAAAGCTGAAAATGTTAAAGAATTTGTGGAACGTATTGATGCCACTAAAAAAGTTAATCCTAAAGATTTATCTTCCGATCAGGATTTAACTATCGCTATTATGAACCTTATTTCTATCGAAGAACATTTGGTCTTCTCCGGTGCAAAAACAGGTAAGACTTCTTTCTATGATTTGATTGAAGATGTTAGAGAAACTCGTAAAAAACTGATGCTCAAAATTATTCCAAGCTACGAAGGTGAAGTTTGGTGTATTTCTAAACATCTACTCGCTTCCTCTATGCGTTTGATGGAAGTCGGAACTAAACAACAAAGTTTAGGCAATAAAGAACAAGCCTATGATCTCTTTAATAAAGCTTATGATTTGTATTGTCTCTTCTGGGGACTTAATATGAATATGCTTGATGTTAATAACGTAAAATGGATTGAAGATAGTATAGATGACGTCAAGAAAATAAGTGAGAAAATTAATGCTGCAGATGTAGCTGCAAATACTCCCGTTGATGATGTTATTGCTGAAGAATCTCCTGTTGGCAATGATGCTGAACCTAAAACCGCTTTCGCCAAAATGAAAGCGTTTGTTCGTAAAGCTGTTGATTGTTGTATTGAGTAAATATTCTGTTTTCCTTTTAAAGAAGAGTAATGTTTGCTTACTCTTCTTTTTTGATTTTTTTTACTATCTAAAGATTTCTTTTTATCTTTCTTGGATATTCTTATTAATACAAAAACTCCCTTTTTCAAGGGAGTTTTCTTCGTATAATGAATTTAGTTTTGTCTTATCGATTATAGGCCTGTCGTGCAGCTATTATCGGATTTATCAATTCTTTTGCAGACTTTTCTTGCTCTTTTTCAGTAATATATTTATTCATTTCAGCCTTGAAGAATTTTACACCTCTCTTACTTACTTGCTGATATTTATCTGCCGCCATGTTAACACAATCTTGATGCGATGTCCTTAGCCCCTGGCTTGCATTAAATCTTGCTACTTGAGCATTGAGAGCAACAACCAAGTCATTATCGCGGACATTCAATAAACGATTCTTCAATACGTCTTTATCCATTGTTTCCATCAATAATCCAAATATTGCTTTGGGATTTTGGCAGCCTTCGAGCTTGGCTATAAATTCTTTGCCATTAAGCTCCTTTTTTACTTCCTTACTCATGGTTTGCTCCTCCTATAATAATTCTCTTTTATTTATAGTTTGAGTATACCAGATTTTTAAGTCTTTGGCAAGGTGTTTTTGTTACAAAATCGTCATATTTTAGTGATTTCTTGTTAAAATATATCTTGACAATTTTTTTAGAGTTCTGCTCTTCTCTCCAAATATTTCTAGTAAATTCTCCGCCTCTTCTATTAATTTTTCAGCCTTTTTACGAGATTCTTGAACACCGTAAATGCTTACAAAATTCAACTTATTTTGAGCTTTATCTTTTTTTAGAGTTTTACCTACTAATTCCTCGTTGCCCTCGACATCTAATATATCATCTACTATTTGAAAGGCTATGCCTATATTACGTGAATATTTTATTAGAGTTTCTCTTGCTTCTCTTCCAGCATTCCCTATTATCGCACCTGCTTCGCATGGATATCTTAGCAAACACCCTGTTTTTAATTCTTCTGTTCTTCTGATAATAACTTCAGGATTATCAAACTCTTTATGAGTATCTGTATATAAATCAAGCACCTGACCAGCTATCATTCCCTTAAAAGCTCCGGCCGATTGCGATAATAGTATTGTCAATTCTACTTTTTTATCATTATCTATTTCTGCTCTGTTTAATACTTCAAATGCATATGTCAGCAATCCATCTCCGGCGAGAATCGCTGTCGCCTCGTCAAAAGCTTTATGGCAGGTTGGTTTTCCGCGACGCAAATCATCATTATCCATTGCCGGCAAATCGTCGTGTATCAATGAATATGTATGCAACATCTCTAGTGAAACGGCTAATGGAAGGGCTTTTTCATACGAAATATCAAATATTTTAGCTGTTTCATGAAGCAAAAATGGACGTAATCTCTTTCCGCCGTTCATAACACTATATCGCATTGCTTCTACGGCTCGTTGTTCTGTCTTGTCTGATATCGGAAAATATTTCTCTAAATCATTATTAAATTGCTTTGTATAACTCTTTAATATGTCTTCAATCGTTTCCATTTCTTTTCCTATTTCAGTTCAAGTTCTTTTGGCTTAGGCTTCTACATTATCTAATGGAACGGTGCTTAAATTTCCGTCTTTATTTATTTCTATCTTTTCTACTTTTAAAGTCGCTGCAGCTAGCTTATCTGAACATAACTTTTTTAACTTCATTGCTTTTTCATACGCATTTACGGCGTCATCTAATTTAATTCTTCCGCTTTCCAGCTCTCTTACTATATTCTCTAATTGAACGAGAGCCTCCTCAAAACTTATATTATTTAATTCTTCTTGCTCTTTATTTTCTTCTGTCATTTCTATCTCCTTATTGATTGATAACTTCCGGCCATAAATCCGCCATCAACGATTATATCCTGTCCACTAATAAATGTATTGGCTGGATTGCCTAAAAAATGAACTACTTTTGCAATATCCTCCGGTTCTGCCAATCTATTTATTGCTGTCTTAGCCGCTAGTTCGGCTCGTTTTAATTCACTATTATTTTGCTGAAACATTCTCGTATTTACAAACCCTGGTGATACCGTATTACATAGAACATTGTATGGTCCATACTCTAGGGCTAACGTTTTTATAAGACCTACTAAGGCATGTTTCGAACTTGCATAAGCAGCTCTTCCCTCTCGAGAAACGGAAGCATATAATGATCCTATTCCTACTATATATCCCCCATGTTCCTTAAAATACGCATCATTTGCCTTAACTATTTCCAATAATGATACATAATTGATGTATTGAGTTTTCATAAACTCTTCTAATGGAATTTCTGATGCAGGCATCGGATGATTATATCCGGCACAATGAATGATTACATCAAACTCTGCTCGATGTGTTTCAAACCAATGATGTATTGCTTCCATATCAGATAAATCCAATTCGGAACTTCGCGGGGCAACAACCTCATATCCGCTGTGCAGATATAACTCTTTTACTGCTCCACCTATACCGCCTCCGGCTCCTGATATGAATGCCCGCATCTTTTCTCCTTTATAGTTTAATCAATTCAATCTCTTTATTAGGTAGATCTTTTACACCAACTCCCAATTTTGCCAATTTATCACGAATTTCATCTGATTTAGTCCAATCTTTTGATGCTCGTGCTTCTGCTCGTTGTGCTAATAAATCCTTGATTTCTTCAGTCATTTCTACTTCTTGCTTTTGTTTTGCAGCGACGTCTTTCAAGAATAAATGCAGCACATCATCTACATGCATTATAAATCCTAAACGCAAACCTGTTGATTTGCTATTATCTTTTACAATATTCCACATGTATGATAATGCTACAGGTGTTTTCAAATCATCAAATAGATAATTATCAAATACTTCTGTTAATTTTGACAATTCTTCTTGCTCTTGAGCTGATAATGTCTTCCCTTCATTTTCAGCCTTAAATGTTGCAACATAATCTACCAGATTTTCATAAGCTTTTTTAGCTGCATCCATTGCTTCATCAGAGAAAATAGCTGAACTACGGTAATGTGATGTTAAGCAGAAGTATTTATAATGAACAGGTGCATATCCTTTTTCTTTTAGGGTATCTAATGTCAAAAATCCGCCTTTTGACTTACTCATTTTTCCGGATTTATTATTTAAAAATTCCATGTGTACCCAGAAATTTACCCATTCATGTCCTAAATGTGCTTCACTCTGAGCTATCTCGTTTTCATGGTGAACCGGAATATGGTCAATACCTCCACAGTGAATATCTATTCTTTCTCCTAGATATTTTGTTGACATTGCTGAGCACTCAATATGCCATCCAGGATATCCTCTTCCCCATGGAGAATCCCATTGCAAAATCTGATTTTCAAATTTTGATGATGTAAACCATAATACAAAGTCTGATGGATTACGCTTATTTAAATCTTGTTCGGTGCGGGCTCCGTGTTTCAAATCATCACGACTTTGCCCTGATAAGCAACCATATTTCGGAAATTTTGCTGTATCAAAATATACATTGCCATTTGATATGTATGCAAAACCTTTATTTTCCAAGTCTTTTACAAAATCTATCATGTCTTGGATATGTTCTGTTGCGCGGCATACTACTGTTGGGCGAGCTAATCCTAATTCTTTGGTATGGCGGAAAAAGGCATCTTCATACATTCTGGCTATTTCCAGAACGCTCTTCTTTTCTCTTTCGGCTGCAACCTTCATTTTATCTTCACCTTCATCACCGTCGCTCGTTAAATGCCCTACATCTGTTACATTCATAACGTGTTTTACTTTATAACCGGCGAGTTTTAAGGTATTTACCAATAAATCTTCAAATATATATGTGCGTAAATTTCCAATATGTGCATAGTTATATACTGTTGGACCACAGCAATACATTGTTACCATCGGGGGGTTTAACGGCTTGAATTCATCTTTATTTCTGGTCCTTGTATTATATAAATATACACTCATTTCTTTTTCCTTCTAGTTTAATTATAAAAAAAGAGGCAATCCTATCTCGGCTGCCTCTTTATATTTGTTTTAGCTGAATCCAGCACTGGCAGCATTTCTATGATTTGCTGCAACAACACTCTTTGATTTCAACCATCTTAAACATTTTTCCTCTCTTTTCTTGCGGTAGTTTGGAGTATATTCATATCTTTGTCAAGCTTTTATCCGCTTTAATGACAGTTTTCTTTTCTAGCCATTTATTTGGTGAACCAAAACTGCGACATTTGTGATAAATAATTTAACCGATATCGCCAACAATACCATGCCAAAAAACTTTTTCATCACATATATCGTTGCGTTACTCAAGTGCTTCTTAAAGAATCGAGATAGCCTTATTGTTACATATATTGATATACAGTTTAATAATACAGCTATTAATACGTTAATATCTGCGTATTGGGAACGTATTGCCAATAATGCGGTCAACACTCCGGCTCCGACAAACAACGGAAATACCACAGGAACAAACGTCGCATCACTTGATATATCCGTTCCTTCGCTTACCAAATTGATATCCAATATCATCTCTAAACTAAATAAAAAGACAATTAGCGCACCGGCTATTGCAAATGATGAAATGTCTAAGCCGAATAATTTCAAAAATGCCTCTCCAGCATAAAAGAAAAATACCAACAAAACTAAAGAATATATAAATGCTCGACGGGCACTAATATGAATCCCCTTATTTTGCAAACTTATAACTATCGGAATATTTCCAGGTATATCCGTAATTGCTAATAATACGACAAACGCACTTAATAATTCTCGAATATTAAACTCTGAAAAAAAATTCATTTCACACCTGTGCTTTCTTTATATTTCTAATGTTAGATTTCATCCCAGCCTTCCACCGCTGTGCTCTGGTTATATGACGATACATTGGCTTCAAAGAAATTGCCTTTTACGTTTCCTTCTCCGTTTGTATCTGCCACTTTTTCTAATTGCTTATACGGATTTTCATCAAACCCTTCATATTTCGGCTTTAAACCTATATCCTTTAATCTTTTATTTGCAATGAATTTTGTATATTCTTCTATCGTTTTTTCGGTTATGCCTATTATATTGCCACCGATGATGTGATTACTCCATGCAATCTCTTGCTCAACGGCTTTATCAAACATTGCATATATCTCATCTTTATTAAAAAATTCTGAATTTTCTTTCATTATTTCTTTGATTATATTGGCAAATATGACGCAATGCGTTAATTCGTCTCGATTGATGTATTTAATCTCATCGGCGGTTCCTATCATTAGGCTTCGTGATGCCAGATTATAGAAGAAATTAAAACCATTATAGAAATATACTCCCTCAAGCAAGTAATTGGCTATTAATACGCGAGCAAAGTTGACATCACTCTTGTTGTCTACGAAATTTTGATAAATCTCGGCAATATATTTGTTTCTTTCCAATAAAACTTTATCCTCTCGCCATTTATCATAAATTTCTGCTCTTTTGGCTGCGGGTATGATACTTTCTATTATGTAGGCATAACTTTGTGAGTGAACGGCTTCTTGGTAAGTTTGTATTGCTAAAATCAAGTTGACTTCCGGAGCTGTTATATACTCACTTATATTTGGCAAATTATTGGTTTGGATACTATCTAAAAATACCAAAAATGATAAAATCCCATCATATGCTTTTTTTTCGGACGCACTTAATTCTTCATAAGCACGCTTATCGTCAAATAAAGATACTTTTTCAGGAATCCAGAAATTTTCCATCATTAAACGATATACTTTATTTGCCCATTGGTATTTTACATTGTTTAAATTAAATAGATTAGTAACATTACCGCCAATCATTCGACGATTTATAATCTCATCATTGCCATTTATATTAAATAATTTTTTTCTTTGCATTTTTACTCTCCTAACCTGCACAACTTACACATTCTTCTTTTTCCAAACTTGATCCGTCTTTTTGGATTGTGCGAGTATAGTATAATGTCTTGATATCCTTCTTCCACGCACTCATTATTGTGTTATATATGTCTTTTGCTCGAATATTGCGATTTAAATTATACATCAACTCTATTGATATACCTGTATCTATCCACTTATTTATGCGAGACATAACCTCTATTACAGTTTCCTGATTGATGTTGCGGTTTTCTTGATAAAACCAGAATTTATCGCGTATATACGGAGGACAATTTGGAATAGATCCTTTACCATGTGTTTCTACAAAAAATTTACTATATATTGGCAATACTGATGCTGTGCAACCTTGTATTAATGATGAACTTGTATTTGGTGCTATTGCTGAAATCTGACTGTTACGAATACCATACTTTTGTAAATCATCAAAAATCTCTGCCCATGCTTCTTTTTGTTTAGTGTTTTCGGCAAACCATGATTTATCATGCCCGAAAATAATTCCTTTGCTCCAATCGGAGCCTTCATAAGCAGCAAATGGGCCTTTTTCCTTTGCTAATTCTATTGAGGCTTTGATATTGTAAATTGCCATCTTTTCAAATAGCTCATCTACATAATCGGCTGACAAAATATACGGGATATTATTTTTAGCTAGCTTATCAGCCAGCCCCATTGCTCCGACACCTATGGTGCGGTAGCGTTTATTGTGTTGTTGCCCCTCTAGCACCGGAACCTTTGTAAAGTCTATTGCATTATCCAACAAACGAACAGATGTTGCACATACACTTTCTAATTCTTCATCAGAATCTATATTAGCTAAATTTATTGAAACTAGATTGCAGACATGAACTAAGCCCCCTTCTGCTCTTCTTATTACTTTACCATTTTCTAATATATCATCTTCTATATGGCTTGGGCATACGTTACTGTGGGACTCTGTACACAGATTGGTGCCTACTATCAAACCATCATGCTTATTCGGATTATACTTGTTTAATGTATCCTTAAATGCTATATAAGGCATGCCAGTTTCTATCTGTGAACGCATTATTTTCTTCAGCAATTCTTTTGCCGGATAAAATTTATACAATTCCAACTTTCCAAATGCTGCTTCCAAATATAATTGATTATAGGCTTTTTCGAATTCTTTACCCCAGAGATTTGCCAACTCTACACCATATTTAGTTCTTACTTCATGAGGATCAACCATTAACCAATCTTCATTATTCTCAACTTTCTGCATAAATAAATCCGGCACTACAACTTGTGGGAAAATATCGTATGCTTTCATACGTTGATCACCGTTTTCTGTTCTTAACTCTAAGAAATCTTCTATATCCAAATGCCACATATCCAAAGATACTGTTACGGCACCTTTCCTTTTTCCTTGTTGATTTACAGCTACTGCCGTATCATTCAGAATTCGAATCCATGGAATTACTCCGCCTGATGAATTCTTTATACCTTTTATTCTCGCACCTTTTGCTCGAACTCGGGACACATTTACGCCTACCCCGCCCCCAAATTTTGATATTGATGCTACTTGATCTATAACATAGAAAATAGACTCTCTTGTATCATCCATTGCTGTTATGAAACATGAACTTAAGTTTCCATTTGGACGTCTTAAATTCATCAGCAACGGAGTTCCTAAAGATATCTTTCTATCCGCCAATTTCTCATAGGTATCTCTTACCTTGGCCATACGGGTTGCTCTGTCTTCATTTTGCTCAACTAACAAGGCAATAGACAAGAACATGTCCTGTGGAAGTTCTACAATATTATCCTGAAATTCACATAAGTAACGTTTTATCAGTAGATTTGCTCCAGCATAATCATACAGCATATCGTATTCCGGCTTTATATAAGTTGCGGCTTCCGCTATTTCTTTTTCTGAATACTTCTCGGCTATCACTCTATCATAAATCTTATTTTCAATAGCATATTTCAAAAATTTCACATAATCATATGGGGCTGTATTCTTTGGGCTTTGACGTAGTTGTGCGGCTTTCTTATACAATTCCAAAATTTTCATTCTTCCTGCAACATTCTTCCATTCAGGCTCTTCGACAGATGTTAAACTTAATACATTCATCATTAAAGCACTAAATAAGTCAGATGTTGTCATTTCATTTTTTAAATACTCATCTAAATTCAGTAATGGCTTATACGCTTCTAGCTTATATCCTTTACATACTTCATTTAGCATTTTTTGAATTTTGAATATTGAAAATTCTTCTTTTTCACCATTTCTTTTTATCAATTGCACAACCATAGCTCCCTCGTTTTCTGTTATTTTTGTGCAGTATAAAAAGGAGTTATTAGAGTGTAAAGTTGCCAATAAAGTTATACTAAGTTTTTTTGAATTCCTCATTTATTGCGGATATTCTATTCATTAGCACTATGTTATTTATAATTAATTTCTTGTAATAATAATATGTTAAACTAATTTTTATAAATATTTTTTCATAACTTAAAAAAAACTCTTGCATTTATATTTTTTTTAGAATAGATATGTCTTTGCTCAGGTTGATTGAGATATTACCACAGATGTTTGGGGTGTCGCCAAGTGGTAAGGCATCGGCTTTTGGTGCCGACATTCGTTGGTTCGAATCCAGCCACCCCAGCCACATTTTGCAAAGTCGCTGTTTTAGCGACTTTTTCTTTTATTTTCAAGCATTTAACCTTGTCCGAAAATTTATCTTACTATCTACCTAAATTCCAATCATCTTCGGACAACTTTTTATAACATTCTTTATTTTTCAATATGTTAATAAAATTTATATCTCATTAGATTTGGGATATTAAATAATGATTATATCAAAGTTTGTGACATCAACGACGAATTATTTTTATCTTCAACTTACGCACAGGTTGAGTTTTTACCGCTCCGATTTGATGAATAACGCGATAATATAAATGTGAGAGTTCATCAATCATACTAGTTAAATGGCTTAAGAGATAAGGATTTAAACGTCTTTGTCTCTTTATTTTATGTTATGCATAGGGCTGCCATAACCGGTATCGGGTACCTAAAGCGCCATACCTAATATGGGAGCGATAGCCTGGCAACTACCATACCGGATACTATCCAGCCGTATATGGCCGGTATCCCCATCTATAGGCGGGTAAAAAAGCCTTTACGTATATTACAGTTTAGGTATCACATTTTTCAGTAACAAGTCGCTGTTTTATCTTAAGAAAATTATTTCTTATGGTTTTACTTTTTCTTAAACTCCGCTAATATAGGCTTGTAATATGGAGCTTTATGTATGACAGAAATAAAAAAAGACTTTCAAAATTGGTTAATAAAACAAGAAAATCATAAAACGTCGGCCAGACAAGTTGTTCAATCTATTAATACTGTTTGCCAAAACTTCTTCAATGGAGATACAGACGAGCATTGGCTACTTTTAACCAAAAACATTCTTTCAATTTTAATCCATTATCATGAATGCAACAATAAAGAATATTGTATATCAGTTAATGATGGAGCAATTTTAAAGAATCACTTAAACAAAAATCTTCTTCAATACATACGAGTTTCATCTGACTATAAAAAAGATATATTTCCTGATGTGCAATTAAGTTTGGTATACAAATCAAAAAAATTCTTAATTTCTACAACTCCGTTAAATTGTGTTCCCGCACATATTGATGCATACTGTTTTATCGTTAACCAACTGACAGAAAATAATATCCAACTTAATGATTTGTCTCAATTATATGGGCTAGCCAAATTACAAAACATTTTCTTTGGTGATTTATCTGCTTTTTTTGATAAAATAACTGCAGTAATCTCTGACAATTCCGAAATCTTAAATAAACCATATATATTCTTGCACTTGCAATATAACGAAAAGACATCAAAGCAAGAAGCTAAAGCTTTATTAGCTTTTTATAAATATCTGATAGAAAAATCATTAATTACTTCAGACGAAGAAACGTTACGTTTGGGTTATGATGAATTAGAAAATCTGATTATATGCATTAATAAAGTCTTTGATAATTTAATGAAATTTTCCACGACCGAACAATTTACTGGTCGAAGTTCAAAAAAAATAGAAGCACATAATGGAAAAAAATATCTATATAATCAAGAAGTCGCCGATGCATTAGAATGCTCTGTCGTTGCATTACGCAAATTAAAAAAACAAGGTATCCTTCTTCCCATTAAAAAAAATGGACGATTTTTTAGTGTAGATGCTGTTAATGCATTACTAGAAAAAGCTCTCCATACTGTCACCTATGAAGGTGTAGACTATACCCAATCAATCCATCGAGATGACAAACTAAGACAACACCCTGAAATATGGTGCACAAGAGAAAAAGCGGCTAAAATATTAAAATTAAATGTATCAACAATAGATTCTTATAAAAAAGAAAATGTGCTTACGTATATCGAAATCGTTCCAAACTCTGCTTTTTTTTATGTCCCCGAACTAAAAAGAATTGCCCAAATAGTAAAAATGAATCCGACAAGATGCTTAGATTCTTTAAAAAGACTATTAAGAACAAAATCGCAATAATTCAATATATTACACAATTTCAACCAAGAATCCTCACTTCTAAATTTCTGGTAATATAATTTTTATGATGTATTATCCAGATATCAGTAATATTGCTGATGAAATAATAATATGAGGACGAAAAAATGGCAAAAATGTCTGTAAAAATAAAAAAAGCTATATACGTTTCTGAGCAACTTTGTCGTTATTTTTATACGACAATGGAAGCTCTTGATGACTGGTGTAAAAATGATGGTTTGTTCTCAGATGATAATTTTCAATCTCCGGACGCATTATATCAAAAATTTAAAGAGATTGTTTTTAACTATATGTCAACTCATCCTGACACTTATGAGGTGAAAAATGACTTTATAATTAAACGTCGCAACATGCGCAAAATGTACGGGATGCCTAAAGGAACAAAAATATCTTTTGATTATCTTGTTACAATGGAAAAACTGAACGGAAAACCTTTTTAAGATGAGGAAAAATAAAATGAAGATAAACACAAGCTAAATCTTTTATCAAAAAAGTCGTGATGTTGCAGCACCACGACCCAAATAACGCCGAATTTGAAAAGCGATTACTCTAATTTTATCATTTGCATTATAATGCAAATTTTATAAAAGTAAACGTTTTTTTCAATTTTCGGCCAATTAACTCCCGCATTTTGCGGAATTTATAAAAAAAAATCTGGTCAGGTACCAGCGGGTTGCAGTCTTTAGATTAAGATTGGACATACTCTAATTCAATCTATTGACCGCCCCGGGATTGGAAGAAAAAAAAATGTTTATTAATAATTTAGACACAAAGGTCGAACATTTTGATATGACGGATGAAGTTAAGGTTTCTACCGTTATGAACGAAACCGAAGTACAAAATATTAGTGCTTCAAATATTAATGATAACAATGTGGAGGGGGATTGTCCCCCTCCGAAAGGCGCAAACACTTATTTAATAGATGAAGAAATGACAACTGCCGATAACAACGCTGCGTCCTCATTCTCATCATCGTTAACTATAAATGATATTATCAAGAATAGAAATATTTCACCGGAAGCATTGATAGAAATAATAGATGCTGCTAAAAATGATAATTTATTTCCATCTGACACCTTAAGAGGTCAAAAGTTGCACGATAAAATCCATACCATTCGAAAATGGGTTGATGATAAAGTAGAGGAACTTAATAATGCTCCCTTAAGCATAACTATGTATAAAAAGAAGAAAGCTATTTTGCAAGCAAGAGCCTCATATGTATTAATCCTTGAATGTTTCATTGGAGAAGAATTACAAAGACTTCGTAAAATGAACGGAACCAATGACAAATCTGAAGGACGTAAATCCGGTGAAGAAAGAACTAAAACCCAAATTATTCAGGAAGATTACGGACTTTCTCCTCGTTTATCTCGCGATTTTCAGCATCTTTCTTTTGAGGGGGTTAAAAATGCAATTGAACATGCACTTCGGAGAAATGATATTCCAACCCGAGCTCTAGCCTTATCAGAATCCGCAAAACTTAAATCAGGCCAAAATCCAAGCAATCATCACAATAAGTATACAAAATTTGAACTTGATTATATTGAAGAAACAGAGATAAAAACTCTTCTTCTTAAGGATCCGATATATATAACAACTTTGTTTTCAAATATTTCACTTGGATTAGCAAGAGTACATGAATTAAATCTATTTTGTCGTGTAGCTGCAGAATGGGATAAAACAAGAGCTCTATGGCACGAACTTCTATATCCTGACTGTCATATGGTACAAGGTGATTTTACAGATCCAAAAAATTTTAATGACACGTTAGAATGGCATAAAAAGCAAGGATGCGAAATTGTTATGGCTAGTTGTTGTTGCGAACCATTTTCTAATCTTAACAATTCTTCTAATAAAGGTAATGTGCCCGAAGCTAAGCAGTTTTATTACACTGCAGAATTTATACTCAAGGCTAAACCCAAATATTTCATCATTGAGAATGTACCTGGATTTGTAAATGCTCGTCCTAAAATTGCACATGATGTTCTCAAGGATAAAGATGGAAATATTCGCTGTATTGGACAATATTTGCGAGATACTTTAGGAGAGAAATATCATCTCAATTTTGGTATCTATACAGCGGCAGATTACAGTTGTGTTGAAGACAGATCTCGCTTAATAATCCTTGGTTGTCGCAAAGATGTAAGCTCAGAACCTTGGAAATTTCCTAAAAAGCATGCTGTCAGAAAAATGCTATGGGAAGTCATTGGTGACTTAATCAGTTTAGATAATGGAGCTGTCGACCCAAATGATTCTTGGCATTATGCTCGAGAATTGCCTGAATGTGTTGTTAACTTTTTGAAACATACTCCTACCGGTTGTAGTGCATGGGATAATGATGCTGATTACCAACCTTTAAGAGATAATGGTGAATATAGCAATGGTAATTATAATAAGGGTTTTACTCGTACAAACTGGCAAAATCAGTGTCCGACCATCACAACTGGAAATGGTAGAATCAGTGATTTATGTTCACTTCATCCGGGAAGATATAATCCTTCTACACAAGAATATACAGATTGCCGTGTTTTTTCGCTCCGAGAATTATTAAGAATCATGGATTGTCCAGATGATTTTTTCGATAAACTACATCTTAAAAGAGAAGAAAATGGTATGTTGAATGAAACAGAAGAAAACAATCTTCGCAAAGCAATTGGTCAACACTTTTGCTGTTTGCATGTAAATGCCTTGTTTAGTACCTTACCGGTACCAATCAACGACAATCAATTATCGTAATGTTGCCTAGCTAGCATTTTGAAATAAGGAGGTGGTTTCAGCTACCTCCTTGTTTGATTTTAAAGTTCGTGACGTTAACGACAATAACTTTTTTTGCAACCTAATTCCCGTTTGGAATGAGGTTAAAATATTATTGTTATGTAATTTTGTATATATAATGTCATGAAAAATAAAAATATAAAACCCAAAAAATTTCATCATTAGATTTTGCGAAAAAAAACAATTCTATATAAATGTATCATTAATCGTATAACTAAGATCCATCATAATCTTGTTTAACTGGAATAAAAAATTTTTGGTTTTAAAGTTTTTGTTGTCCATGATAAAAACTTGTTAATGTAAATATATTTCTTCACTTTGACTTTTCCATTAATTATTTGTTGTTGGTTATAAGTTTAAGTCTAAAAACCTAAGGAGAAAAACTCAATAAGTTATTGTTTTATAATAATATATATTGTTTTTTTATTTTATAGTTTTAATAAACTTATATATATTTATATAAAACATCAAAGAAAAAAACAAAAAAAAGAAAAAAATCCATAAAAAATGTAAAATAAAACAGTTCTATAATAAAGAGAAGTTATTGAAATTTCTCATAAATATTAATCAACAAAGTAAATATACTGATGTGAAAGTTTTTTGTTTTGGTTAGGTAATCATTGTTGAAAGATGGCAATTACTTAATCATGTTTAGAAATAATTCGGATAACAAACATTTTATAGGTTTTCAACAATGAATCCCTGGAAGTTATGCTTTATTCGAATGGCAACTGTAGCTTCTGGGGATTTGCTTTATTTATTATAGGAAATTTATAAAATGTACAAACTGAAAACAAATCTAACTCACGAACAAGAAGAAATAATTGTTAACTACTGCATTGCAAATAATATAGATATAAATCAAGCCAATGCATATTCAATAACGATGGATGCATTTAAGGAACAACCTATTTTATATAAATATGAGGATCCAGAATATGAAGATGAAAAATCAATAAATGTAACATCTATGGTAGCTCGAACAGTTGAGTGTCAAAATAGAACTATAGATCGTCTTGCTGATAAAATTGAATATACCAAACAAATGCAAGAACAAGCGAGTATAAAAGAAAATATAAAAAGGGCAGAAGAAGCAAGTTTACCTAATTTAGAGATGTTAGTAGATAATTTATACCGCTTAAATATTGTTGATGGAGATAGTTATTTAGCCTTAATTTGTTTTTTGATGCAGTTAAAATATACTAGAAACAGAAGATTAGAAGAAGATGATAAAACCGGTGTATTTTTTAATGGTGTTGCAAGAAATGGTAAATCTGCTACAGCAAAAGCAATATGTGAGATAGAAAAACAATATGGTAAGATATTTAAAGCACAGTCAGGAAAATTATTAGAAGCATCACATGGAGAAGAAATTTGGAAAAGTCATTTGAATTTTTTTGATGAAGTAAAACCAACAGATATAAATAGAGAATTATTACTTACAATAATCAATGGCGGTATAATCGAACTCAATCCTAAAAACAAAAAGCAATATAATTATAATGTAAACACAAACAATATATTTACTTCAAATGATCAAATTAGCTTAAAACAGCGTAGGGTATCTATTGTAAAATTTGGTAATAGGTTAAGTGGAAGACCTCTTGAAACAGGAACTTTAACTAAAATTATAACTAATATTATGAATTCCTTACCTGATTTTTCTTACTATTATGACATTTACCAAAAAGTTTCTGTAAATAATGAAAATAGAGAAAATCCTTTAGCAATGGAAGGAATTATTACTTATCTATCATCGAAATTAGGTGAAGTAAATATGGAAGATAAAAGGAGTTTAAACAATAGTATCATTTTTACTGCACATGATATTTATAGCTGTATTAAAGGAACATATAGTAAACAGATAATTTCATCAGAACGTAAAGAAGCTATTAGAAATGCTTTAGAAGATTTGAAAAAGCAAGGTTTAGTAGATTATATTGAATATGCAAATTGTACAACGAAAAACTATCAAACAACCGGAAAGCAATATCTAAAAATTATAGAAAAATTCAATAATATAAATACGAAAGACGAAAAAAATACCAAAATCTCAAAACAAGATTTAACTCGATTATTATCTCCATATTTTGAAACAACTCAACAAAATATAAATGATATTCAAATATCAGAAAAGAAAGAAATATCTGAAAATCCCAATATTCGTTATATTCCTTCATTATATCCAGATAGTAGAGAAAGTGATTTATATGATATTGGCTATAAACTATATTTCGATTTAAAAAATAACCTAAAGAAAGCAAAAGAAGAGATGTTTGAAGAAAAAAATATTGGTAATTCTATAGATATTAAAACGGCAATAAATATAACTATTAGTAATTATGTATCTAAAGAAATATGTAAATACATTGCAATGGAAAGTATTGTTAAAACATTTAAAGACACTTTTGAAGAATTTACGGATGAACATAAGAATAAGATTAAATTAAAATATTTAAAATTTATGGGTATTAAAAAAGAAATGATATCACTAATTGAATAATATTTATTTTATCATCAATAGAGCAACCTTTGAAATATTTCAAAGGTTGCTTTTATATATTATATATAGGTTTTTCTTTAAGTATTTATAATTAGTTTTAAGTTTAAGTCTAAAAACCTAAGAAGAAAAACATTGTAAGTTATTGTTTTATAATAATATATGTTGTTTTTTTATTTTATAGTTTTAATAAACTTATATATATTTATATAAAAATACCAAATAAAAAAAACACAAAAGAAATAAATGGATTACAAAAATAAAAAAATATATTGTATTTCCAAATGTTTTAGAACAGATACATCTTAATCAAAACACTCACATAAACGAGGCTAAATCAACCCATAACAAACTATGTGATAAAAATATAGTTAATCTTATATCAAATAAAAATATTGAGTCATATGGTTAAAAGACGGATACAAATTAAGTTTTGTTTATTTATATGAATATCAATTAATGAAAACGTGTCATCAACGTCATTTAATCTATTTAACTTTTAACATCTGAAAGTTACAAGTTGATTTTAAAGTTTATGTCATCAACGACAATAACTTTTACTAAAAGAATAAAAGCTATATAGATTTTCTGTACCTTGAGACTAAGAAGTTAAGTTGTAAAAATAAAAAAATTTTAAAATCTGTTTTACAAATCCCAAAATACACGACAATACAACTATAACAGATTCTTTGAATGGTTATAACACATTGTAAATAGGTATTATTATGTTTAAGTTCTGCTGAATTTTACAAAAGTTATTATTTTAGTCTCTTTATGAAGATTTTTTAATATGTTAAATGATAAAAATTATATTTTATCTTGCTTTTTTGCTAAATATATGCTATAATTATGAAAGGTAAATATATAATTCTAATAAATAAATATCATTATGAAAAAATTAGCAAAATTTTTTGTTCTATTTGTAGAACGAAAAACAGGATTATTTTGGTTTTTAATAGCATTAGGATTCATCTGGGCATCTTATATGGTTAAAGATGAACAAACTAGTGCCTTATTGTTAGGAGGTTTTATTCTAACAATAATTACCTCGTTTGTTTATTTCATAGAGTGGATTGCGGATTTATGGGATGAATTATCTGATTGGGTTAACAAATAAAAAAACATAGGGCTTTCTCATTGTACAGAGAGCCCTTTTTACATTATTAAACATACTTAACATATAAAATTATATTATATATCTCCATAAACAACCCGTGGATAAGCGAATTTAGTAAAAGTAATAAAACCTATACAAAGTAAAAATATTGAATCCACGGACTAAAAAATGAGATGTTTAATAATATAGTATATAATTAGATAAATGTTAAAAATATAAAAAGACTTCCTTTCTGTAGAAAAAGGAAGCCATAATTAGATTACTTGAAATTTCTTTGTATGTATCGGTGAATAGTCAACCAAGAACATCCAAGACTTCGGGCGATTTCAGCTTTCGTTAAGCCTTTTTCTACTAATCTTTTTATTCTATCATGTTCCTTTTGGAGTTTTTGATAAGAAGTTCCATAAGGGCGACCAAGATGTTTTCCTTCATCTTTAAGTCGTTGAAGAGACAATCTGGTTCGCTCAGATATTAGTTGACGTTCAATTTCACTGGCTAAACTAAAGGCAAAAGCTAAGACTTTGGATTGTATATCTGCACCTAATCTATAATTTTCTTTTAAGGTCCATATTTGGCAATCTTTTTCCAAGCATTTTTGTAAAATCCCCATAACTTCAAGCAAATTTCTACCTAGTCTAGATAATTCTGTTGCAATGAGAATATCACCTTTTTTTAGCTTTTTAAGAAGTTTTCCTAATTTACGATCATGTAAAGGCTTTCGTGAAGAAATGACTTCTTGAACCCATTTATTAATGATGATTTCTTGTTTTTGAGCAAATAATTCAATTTCGTGATGTTGATTTGCTGTATTCTGATGGTCTGTGCTGACCCTTATATATCCATATATCATAATTAGTCCTTATAAATAGTTGTTAAACTACTTATAAGAACAGAAAAGAATTGTCAGATAAAGTATGCTAAAAATAAACCGCGTTCAAAAACCACCATTTATTTTTAATAGTAAGTATAGGTATAATATCAAATATTTTTATATTTTCAAGATAAATATTTTTTATTTACACACAAAGGGAAATAATATCTTTTTATCGTATTTATAATTGGTTAGCAATCAATTCTGCGAAAATGGTGATTTTTGAATATCACGGATTGGATATGCAGATAGGTTACATTCAGAATAACGCTAGCAAAACGGAGCAAATCCGCCAACATCAAGCTCTTTTGTCTTATGCTAAAGATAACAGTGTCCGTCTAGAGTGTGTTTATGTGGATGCCTCTTTCGCTAATATTCAAGAAACAATTCTGCCGTCTTGCGATGGAGTTTTAGTATATAATATTAGTAGTTTAGGCGAATCTCTTACAGAAATTAAAGACAATTTAGTTTTTTGCAAACAGCATAATTTGTCCGTTCAATCTATTGAAGATGGTTATGATTTCAAAGTTCAAAATTTAACTGACGATTTTTTCAAAGGTATTGACGTTGCTATAGAAGTTCGTAGTCGCTTAATCTCTAAAAATACTAAAAAAGTTTTGCAACAAAAGAAAGATGAAGGATTGAAGCTCGGTCGTCCGTTTGGTGCAATCGTTAAAAAGAGACTGGAAGGTAAAGAAGAAGAAATTCGCCAACTTTTATTGCAAAAGGTTACTAAGGCTGAAATAGCTCGTCGCTTTGGGGTAAGTCGTATTACAGTTTTTCACTTTGTTAAGAGAAACGGACTTGAAAACAAGGAGAGTTGTATTGCCTAAAGTCAGTGTTATAATGCCGATATATAATACAAAGGACGAGTATTTAAGGCAAGCAATCAAGAGTATATTAGAACAAAGTTATGAGGACTATGAGTTTATCATCTTGAATGATAGTCCTGAGAATGTGCAGTTAAAAGAGATTGTGTCTTTATATCAAGATTCTCGGATTAAATATTTTGAGAATGAGCAAACTTTAGGAGTTGCTAAGAGTTACAATCGCTTGCTGGATTTAGCTAAAGGTGAATTTATCGCCGTAATGAATCATGATGATATTTCTCAACCGCAGCGGTTGGAGAAGCAAGTAGCGTATCTAGAAAATCATCTGGAAGTCGGGCTTGTTGGAACAGCATATAAAAAATTTGGCGAAATCAATCGTTTTAAGACCATAGAAAACCCAAAAGCTGATGCAGAAATCAGAGCTTTATTACTGTTTAAGTCAAGTATTCATCATCCAACAAGCATGTATCGCCGTAGTTTAGTCGAGGAACATCATATTCGTTATAAAGAAGAGTATGTGAGCTTGAATGATCGTAAGTTTTATTACGATATCGGACAATATGCGAAGTTGGCTAATATGTCGGAGGTATTGTATCGCTACCGTTTCCATAAGGATATGGTGTCTAAAAGGAAGAAGCCGGAGATATTTGCAGAGCAATGCGACTTTCATGCGCATTGGTTTGAATATGCGGGGATTGAGTTGAGCGAGGAAGAAAAGGAAATCTTTGATAAGTATGTGACCAAAGGTAAATGCCATATCAAAGATGTTTCTGTATTGGAAAAGATAGAGCAAGTTTTAAGCAAAATCAACGAGGCAAATCAACAACATCCATTAGTTCCAGCCAAAGAATTCAGTCAAGTATGTGGCAGATACTTGGTGAAAAGATGCTTAAACGCGATTGTGTTCGGCGGAGTAAATTCATCAAAACTACTGAAAAAGACAGAGTTGCCGATAGAAAACAATCTGCTGCTAAAAACCTGCAATTTAGCACTGCATTGGCGAGGGTAGGTGATGATGAAAACAGCGGTACATTTGCATTTATACTACATGGACCAACTGCCCGAGATAATCTCGAAACTGCAAAATATGGATAAATCCGGCGTTGACTATGATTTATATGTAACAATGACCGCAAAAGATGAGGAGGCAGAAACAAAGATAAAGCAAGCCTTTCCGAAAGCTACTATCTGGCAAGTCGAAAATCGCGGTTATGACATCGGTCCGTTTATAGATTTCTTGCATAAAATAGATTTGGATAGCTATGACTATATCCTCAAAGTCCATACCAAGAATAAAAATGAAGGCAATTATACCATTATTAACGGTAATAGAATGGATAATGCAATTTGGGGAGAAGTTTTGTGTGAGGCACTGCTCGGAAGTTCTGAACAGATTAAGCTAAGTTATGCAAAATTTTCAGAAGATGATACTATCGGTATGCTTGGAAGCAAATATTGTTTAACCTCAGAAAAACATGCTTACCAGAACTTGCTGGAGAAAATTAAGTCAGAAATGGCTCAGCTTCATTTGCCTGAGATAGATAAAGTGGAATTTATAGCTGGCTCAATGTTTATGACAAGAGCCAAACTACTCAAACCCTTTTTACAAATAAACATCAACGATTTTGCCCAAACCGACGGCAGAATCAAAGAGGGAACGAAGGCTCACGTTTACGAACGACTATTTGGCTGTGCGGTATTGGCACAAGGAAAACGAATAGAGGGAATAAAACAATATCATTATGGCAAAGCATTTCTAAAATCCCGAATTAAGCGCTTTTTCTATCAAAAGAAACGCACAAAATCCGGAAAAATAATCATTAAAATCTGCAAATTACCGGTTTTAAATTTAAGGAGAACATAGAATGAAAGGAATAATATTAGCCGGAGGGAGTGGTACTCGTTTATACCCACTTACCAAGACGACATCAAAGCAACTACTGCCGGTTTATGATAAACCAATGATTTATTATCCTCTGTCAACCTTAATGTTATTTGGGATTAAAGAGATTTTGATTATTTCAACTCCGAAAGATACCCCGAATATTGAAGAGCTCTTTGGTGATGGCAGTCATCTTGGGCTGACCATTCATTACGCTATTCAAAACGAACCTAAAGGTATTGCACAAGCCTTTACAATTGGGGCCGACTTTATCGAAAGAGATGATGTTTGTTTGATTTTAGGTGATAATATCTTTTATATGGGAGATCAATTTCAACATTTCAAAGAAGAAGTTCTTAAAAATCAAGGACAAAGAGCAACGATTTTCGCTTATCATGTTTCGGATCCTGAGCGGTTTGGGGTTGTAGAGTTTGATGAAAATTTAAATGCTATATCTATTGAGGAAAAACCCAAACAGCCAAAATCAAATTATGCTTCGGTTGGATTATATTTTTATCCTTCAGATGTTGCTGAAAAAGTTCGGAACCTAAAGCCATCGGCTCGAGGAGAGTTAGAAATTACCGACCTAAATAATTTGTATCTTAAAGAAGGGAGAATGTCGGTTGTTCCCATGCGACGTGGAAATGCCTGGCTTGATGCCGGAACACCGGAAAGCCTAATGGAATCAGGTGCTTTTGTGCAGATTATTGAGAAAAGGCAAGGGCTTAAAATTGCTTGCATTGAAGAAATTGCATATCGGCGTGGTTTCATTGATGACAAACAAATGAAAGAACTTATTAACCAGCTAAAAAACGGAACCTATAAAACTTATTTGCAGAAAGTATACGAGGAATATCATGAACTTTATTAAAACCAACATTGATGGGGTTTTTATTATAGAACCCAAAGTTTTTGAAGATGCCAGAGGTTATTTTTTTGAAAGCTATAATGAGGCCGAGTTTATCAAAAATGGCATAGTCAATCGTTTCGTACAAGATAATCAATCAAAATCTAGCTATGGAGTTATTCGGGGGTTGCATTGTCAACTTGGAGAATACTCTCAGGCTAAACTTGTTCGTGTCTTAAAAGGACGAGTGCTTGATGTTGCTGTTGATGTTCGCCGAGGGTCTCCAACGTTTGGTCAGCATGTAGCGGTTGAATTATCTGATGAAAATAATCGTCAACTATTTATCCCACGTCATTTCTTGCACGGGTTTTCGGTTTTGAGTGACGAGGCCGTATTTGCTTATAAATGCGATAATTTTTATTGTAAAGAATCTGAGTTTGGCATTCGCTATGATGATCCAGAAATTGGTATTGATTGGAAAATTCCGGCTGAAAAGGTGATTACATCTGAAAAGGATCGTTTGGCCAATAAATTAAAGGACATTCCCGATGAAAGATAAGATTTTAATCACAGGTTGCAACGGACAACTTGGAACAGAACTCAAAAAACTTTTGCCTGATGCCATCTGTACAGATGTTGATGACCTTGATATTACGGATTTTGTAGCCGTTCAAAAGTTTATTACTGATAATGATGTTGGAACAATTATTAACTGCGCAGCTTATACTGCAGTTGATAAAGCTGAAGATCATAAAGAGCTGGCAAAGAAAATTAATGAAGATGGTCCACGAAATTTAGCATTAACTGGTGCAAAAATCATACATATTTCAACAGATTATGTTTTTGATGGTCACAATTATAAGCCTTATCACTCCGAAGATGAAACTCATCCGTTATCTGTTTATGGTGTCACCAAGCGAGCCGGTGAGCTGGCTGTTTGGGAAAATGCCAAAGAAGTAGTTATTATTCGCACGGCTTGGCTCTACTCCAATTATGGTAATAATTTTGTGAAAACAATGCGTCGTCTCGGACACGAAAAATCAGAGATAAATGTCGTTGCAGACCAAATCGGAAGTCCAACTTTTGCCGGTGATTTGGCTGAAGCCATTGTTACAATTTTGCCTCAAATGAATGAGCAAAACAAAGGTGTTTACCATTATACCAATGAGGGTATTTGCTCTTGGTATGATTTTGCTTGTGAAATTATGAGTTTATCAGGGATGAATTGTAAAGTTAATCCCATTCCTTCGTCGGCATATCCGACTAAGGCCGTTCGTCCTTTTTATAGTGTGTTGAGCAAAGAAAAAATTAAATCCACCTTTAAGATTAATATTCCTCATTGGAAGGAGAGTTTGAAAAAATGTCTAAGTCAATTTTAGTTACCGGAGGTGCCGGTTTTATCGGCTCAAATTTTGTTCCTTATTTTTGTGAAAAATATCCAGATTATCAAATTATCAATTTTGATAAGCTGACCTATGCTGGCAATTTAGATAATTTGAAGGAATGTCAGAGCATGAACAATTATACCTTTGTGCAAGGGGATATTAGTGATGTTTCCATGCTAGAAAAGCTATTTATCAAGTATAATATCAGAGGAGTTATTCACTTTGCGGCCGAAAGTCATGTTGATAATTCAATTACTGGCCCTCGTCCGTTTATTGAAACCAATATTTTAGGAACATTCAATCTTTTAGAGACTGCACGAAAATATTGGATGATGGCACCGAACCAATATAAAGTAGGATATGAGAATTGTCGTTTTCATCATATTTCGACCGATGAAGTTTATGGTACGCTTGGAGAAACAGGTTTGTTTGTAGAAACAACGGCTTATGCTCCAAATTCACCATATTCAGCAAGCAAAGCCAGTTCGGATTTTTTGGTTAGAGCTTATTTCCATACCTTTGGCATGAATGTGACCACTTCAAATTGCTCAAATAACTATGGTCCGAAACAGCATCCCGAAAAACTTATTCCCAAAATTATCAGTAATTGTTTGGCAGAAAAGCCTATTCCAATTTATGGCGATGGTAAAAACATCCGCGATTGGCTTTATGTTTTGGATCACTGCAAAGCGATAGATTTGATTTATCACACCGGAAAAGCTGGAGAAACTTATAATGTTGGCGGCCGCAATGAGCGCAACAATCTTGAAATTGTCCATAAAATTTGCGCGATTTTGGATGAAAAATGCCCGAGAAAAAGTGGAAAATACGCAGATTTGATCACTTTTGTTAAAGACAGGGCGGGGCATGATCGGCGTTACGCAATTGATGCAACTAAACTAGAAACAGAACTCGGCTGGAAAGCTCAAGAAACTTTTGAAACCGGAATTGTTAAAACTGTTGACTGGTATTTGAGATAAGTAGAGAGATAGAATATGAATGTATATAAGAAAATCAAATTTCAAAAGAATGACATAATAGTAAAAAAATATAAATTTATGGGAATAACCTTATTGAGGAAGGAAAGATTAGCCAATAAGAAGAAATATATTTTTTTGGGAATGAAATTTAGTAGAAATACCCCCTTTTCTTTTGTAAAAGATATTAAATTATGGCTTCAAAAAAAGTTTTCTAATAAATATAAAGGAAAGTCAGAAGATTATATTTTACTAGCAACATCAAAATATTTCAATACTAGATGGTACTTAAAGCAATATCCAGATGTTGCAAAGGCAAGATTAGATCCAATTGAACACTACTTAAAATATGGCTGGAAAGAAGGGAGGATCCCCAGCGAGAAATTTGATGGAAATCTATATTTAACAAGATATCAAGATGTAAAAAACGCCAAAGTAAATCCATTGGTACACTATCTTAAGAATGGAATCAAAGAAAAGAGAAAATGTAGTCTTCCTATTCACTCATATTCATCCTATATAGCATCAACCCCAAATCTAAAAGACTACATTATTCGTATTTTTAAAAATAAAACACCTAAAATTAGTATTATCGTTGCTAGCTATAATTATGCCGATTTAATTAAGGAAACTTTGAATAGTTTAATAGCACAAACATATACAAATTTTGAAGTTATAGTGGTTGATGATGGTTCAAAAGATGATTCTATACAAGTTATTGAAAAATATACAGAAAAATACCCATTTATCAAATTATATACCCATGAAGGAAACAGTAATAAAGGATTACCAGCAACAATTAAATTAGGAATAGAAAAATCAACTGGAGAATATATTGCTTTTTGTGAAAGTGATGACATGTGGACAGAAAGATGTCTAGAAAAAAGAATAGAATTTATAAATAAATACGCTGATGTTCAAATTCTGTCTAATAATGTGACCTTATTTGGCGAAAAAAATAGTGCATATGAGAACCATATAGCATATATAGAAAATACATTACAGCGTGGAAGAAATTATATAAATTTGAATAAGAATATATTTTTTAATTATATTCCAACATTTTCATCGGTTATGATTAAACACAGTATTCTTCAGACAATTGATTATAACTCTACTATTCCAGCCTGGATTGACTTTTGGGTATATCGCCAAATATTATGTAAATATCCATTATACCATATGTCTGAACAATTAACAAAATGGAGATTGCATAATTCATATAATTGTCTTGCTAGATCTTCAAAATATGCAGAAAATAAAATAGATTTTATTGAGCAAAATAATGCACTAATTACTCAAAAAAGGAAATATGATATTAATAATTATGAATATCAATTATTAAAAAAATCATCTTATTTTAATTCAAAATGGTATGCTAGACAATATAATATTCCATCTAATGAAGATCCAATAGTTCACTATATGACAATTGGATATAAAGAAAACTATAGTCCCTCCAAGGATTTTTCAGGGGAAGGATATTGTCATTTTTATATTGACATAAATAGTAAATATATAAATCCTTTGATACACTATTTAAAATATGGAAAAGCAGAAGGACGAAAAGTTTTCCCTATAGAATTTTCTCCCATCATTTATCAATCTGCACATCAAGTCTCTCCCGTTAATAATATTCTATTAGTATCGCATATGTTAAACCATACAGGAGCCCCTATGTTATTACTTTCCTTAGCAAACTTATTAAAAGAAAATGGTTTTAACATTTATGTATTATCACCGCAAGATGGGGATTTAAGAGAAGAATTTATCAAATCAGAATGTACAGTGATTATTGACCCTTGTATATATTATTCAGATAAGCAATTTGATAAATATAGAAAATATAATTTTAAATTTTGTGTATGCAATACTTATGTTTGTACAAGCTGCTATAACATAATAAAAAAACATATTCCATCAATCTTATGGATACACGATAATATATCTGAAAATATGGCCAGATTATTAGATGTTATTTTACATAATTCAAATAATGTATATGTTCCATCAAAGCTTACACAAACATATATAGCAAAATGTAATAAGGATCCTAAACTTTTATCGTATCCGATAAAAGATGTAGCTAAATTCAAGCCTCAAAAAGTAGTAAATCAAAAACTTAGAATAGCTATTTGTGCAACAATCCATAAACGTAAAGGACAGGATATTTTTATACAAGCAATAAAAGAGATTCCTGAAAGTATTCGCAAAAATGGAGAATTTCTAATTGTAGGAGAGAACAGTGATAATAAATTAATGAAAAATCTAAAAAAAGAAGGTAGACATATAAAGCAATTGAAATTTATACCATGCATTAAAAATTTTTCTAAATATCATAAATTTATGGATAGCATAGATGTACTATGTTGTCCTTCGCGAGAAGATCCATACCCATTAGTAGTAATTGACGCAATGATGCATGGCAAACCAGTAATTATATCAGACCATGTTGGCCAAAAAGACTTAATACAAAATAATAAAAATGGTTTTGTATTTAAAAGCGAAGATTCTCAAGCTTTAGCTAAAATTCTTGCAAAAATTTTACAAAAAGGGATTTCTGAAGAACTACAACGCAAGTCAAGGCAAGTCTTTAAAAAAAATTTTGAGTATCAAAATTATTTAAAAAATTTTAAGAAAATAATGGAGAGAACATGCGTAGAATAACAGTTATTGGCTATAATGCTTATTTAGCACATAATTTAGAAAAATATCTCAAAAATATAGATGTTATTAAATGTAGTTATACAGATTGGCAAGAACGTATATCGGAGATTAAAAATAGCGAAGCTATAATCAACTTTTCTATATCTCCATTATTTTCACAGCAGTCTATGGAACTGGATGATATTATAGATATACAAATTGCACGGGAGTTAAAAGGAACAAAAGTTCAATACATATATATGAGTTCACGCAAAGTTTATGGTTTAACCCAAAAACTTACTTACCATAAAGAAAACGATGAACTAAAAGGTATTGATTTTTATGCTCAAAATAAAATTAAAACAGAAACAGGTTTACAAACTATATTAAAGAATCAACTTACAATATTAAGAGTTTCAAACATTGTTGGAGAACCCATATTAAGAACAGGCTATAAAACATTTATAGGTTGGATAAGTGAAAATTATATAAAATACGGAAAAATATTAACAACACAAAATATAGAATCTCAAAAAGATTTTATTACCAAAGCATATTTGCAGCAATGCATTGCGGAAATAATAAAACATAGGCTTATAGGAGTATTTAATGTATCAGCAGGCTTCCCTACAGCAGTAAAAGATATTTTGATAGGATATGTTGGAAAAGATAACATTATCACTGTAGATGCAAATTTTCAGCAAGATGATCAATTTGTTTTAGATAATTCTAAATTAATGAAATATATAAATATTCCTTTTGATAAAAATAGTATGTTTGAGCATTTAAATATATATAGACAACAATTAGAAAAGCTAAAACTAGAACAAACAATCTTTAAATAGTATTAAACGAGGAGTAAATATGAAACTTAACTTATTAAAATATATAAAATTTTTTCATTTGATAAATAAGATAGATTATAATGAGAAAAGTCAAATAGAGATTGTAAAATACTCTTCTTTTTTTGATGCAAAATGGTATTTAGCACAAAATCCAGATGTAAAGGATAAAAAAATTGGAGCAGCCAAACACTATGTGAAATATGGTTGGAAAGAGGGCCGCAATCCAGGTCCTAATTTTGATACAGAAGAATATCTGCACGAATATCCAGAGCTAAAAGAAAAAAATTGCTGTCCTCTTTTTCACTATATATTAGAGCACGAAGAATTGAAGCCTAGAGTTAATTATAAAGAGCAAATTTTCAATCTATTAAATAAATTTAGTAATAGATATAAAGGGAAATCAAGTGATTATAAACTCATAGCAACATCAAAATATTTCAATGCTAGATGGTATTTAAAGCAATATCCAGATGTTGCAAAGGCAAGATTAGATCCAATTGAACACTACATGAAGTATGGTTGGAAGGAAGGAAGAAATCCTGGATTTAACTTTGATACTAAAGAATATCTCAATATGTATTTTGATGTAAAAAAAGCTAATATCAATCCCTTATTGCATTATATAAAATGCGGAGAAAAAGAAGGTAGAAAATGTATTAAAGTGTCTGAATATAAGTTTAGTAAATTTCAAAATTTAGTCTTTAATTTAACTAATTTTATAGGAAAAGTATTCTATTATAAAAAAATAAGAAAAAATGCAGATGCGAAAATATTAGTAATTTTGCATTTATTTTATACTGATTCGTGGAATATTATAGAAAAATATTTGAATAATTTGAATAAATATCAATATAAGTTAATTGTGACAGTAGTAGCTAATAATTTTTCTCAAGAAATAATAACGAATATTAAAGAATTTAGACCAGATGCTGAGATACGTATTTATCCAAACTTAGGATTTGATGTAGGTAGCTTCATTGATATCTTATCAGAAGTTAACTTAGAAGAATATGATATTATTTACAAATTACAGTCAAAAGGAATAAAACGCCCATATATATTTATATATAATCAAATTTTCAAATATAAGGATTGGTTTTTTAACCTATATAATGGTATTTTAGGTGGTATTTCTGCTCATCAGTGTATTGATAAGCTATTATCTTCAAATAAGGTCGGTATTGTTGCCGCTAAAAATTTAATTATTCATGACCCAAAGCATAAACAATATTTTACTAGAGAGAAAGCAAATGAGTATGGAATAAATGTACTTGATAACTATAAATATGTTGCGGGAACATGCTTTGCTATTAAAGCCTCTTTACTTAAACCAATTAAGAATTTACGTCTTTCTATTTCAGATTTCGAAAACACGCAACGAGGAACTTTTTCTTTAGCTCATGCGATGGAAAGATTAATATGTGCAATAATTGAAACACAAGGATATAAATATTATGGAATAAATATTTTACATCATAGATACATCAAAAGCTTAAAAAAAGAGCAAAAATATTCTGCAATGAGATTACTTAAGGATAGCTCTTTTGATATAGATTATGATTTTTTCTATAAGGTTTTAGAACTCCGTAGAATTAAGAATTACGAGGTAAAAACAATTAAATTAAAGGATATAAAAAGGTATTGGCAAGGAAAGTATTACTCTTTAACAGAGGTATCCCCTTTTGCATATTTGAAAGGAAATAAAGCAAGGTACACTGCTTATTGTACGGAAAATTCACAATGTTCAAATTTTGTCATGTCTAAAGATCGTTTTGATGTACTGATAAATTCACTAGATAAAGGTTACAATGTAAAAAAGATGCCTATATTAAATGCAGAAGATTTATCTTTAATGGATGGACAACATCGTTGTTGTTATCTGGTAAATAAATATGGTTTAGAACATAGTGTGAAATGTTTACTTATTAGTTTTTGTTGAGAAATTGAATGGCTAATATGTGCAATTATTCATTTAACAAAATATATAAATTATCTCTAAAAAATATGATATTGCTTTAGTTGTATATAAAACTAAAGCAATATATGATGGAGAATATCCGGTTAAGGAGTGGATTTATGCAAAAGAAAATCTTATTTGTTTTGGGGCTAATAATAGTAGTTCTATGTTTCAGCCTCTATAAAGGTAAATCTACCAGCATACCAACAATAATAAAGGAGTATCCTGCAGGACCGATAGTTCTAAAAATAGATTGGCTACTAGAAAAGAACTTTGTTTTCCAAGTATTTTACACTACGGAGCAAAATGAACTTTTTAATGAAAAAAAATCAATAAGAAAACAGATTACACCCAATGATAAACATATAGAAATAGAGTTGCCGGTAGAAAAGATATATAAAATACGTTTAGATTATGGAAGCAAACCTCAAAGAGTTATTGTTAAAAATGTGGAAATAACCGGTGACCAATACATTAATTTTTCTAATTGGGCAAATTATGGATATATGCATATGGATAAAAACAAAATTCATAGAGAGGATAATTCGTTAGAATTATATTCAGATCAAAATGATCCTTATATGTATTATTTGCATCCATTTGTATTGTATAAATCAGAGAAAGTATCTGAATAAAAGGATTTTTTATGACAAATAGCATTGGAACAAAATATCATCAAGAAATTGATATAAATGGTTTAGGACCGCTTTCTATAGCTCTCAGGCATATTAATGAAAATACGATTGTTTTAGATGTGGGGTGTGCTTGCGGAGATATGGGAATTGCCTTAAAAAAATATAAAAATGCTCAAATTTATGGTTTAGAATTTAATCCAGAATCTGTAAAATTAGCACAAAAAACAAAAGCATATGAAGAAGTTCATCAGTTTAATCTTGATACACTCTCTGAAAATGATTTTTCTCAATATAAAGAAAAATTTGACTATATCATTTGCGGAGATGTTTTGGAACATTTAAGATTTCCGCAAGATACACTTAGAATATTAAAAACTTATCTTAAAGAAAATGGGAGTATTATTGCATCAATTCCTAATATTGCACATATGTCAATCAAAGCAAATTTGCTAGTGAATGATTTTACATATACTCCTGTAGGGCTATTAGACGAAACGCATATCCATTTATTTACTTATAAGTCTATTGCGGCAATGTTAAACAATTTGGGATTAAAAATTGAAAAATGTGAATGGACTTTACAATCCAAACAAGCATGGCAACCTAATAATCCTTATCCCTATTTATCAAAAAATATACAACAATTTTTATTTAATGATTGGCATTCTTTTGTCTGTCAATATGTTGTTGTACTTAATCAAACTCAAGATGAAACAGGTTTATTAAAACATAATATACAAAAACTAAATATAAATGAAGAGAATGCTCCAGAAAATATTAAAACTTATCGTAATCAACTTTTACAAGAGTTAGGAGAAGTAGATAAAATACAAAATAATCAGATGCAAGCAGATATTGCTCTTAAAAATAAAATAATAGAAGAACAAGAGCATTCATTAAAAATGGCGATTAAAACCAATACAGAGATAACACAACTATTATCTACGCAGAAGCAAGAAATAGAGGTTTTAAAAAATGAAATTAACGAGAAACAGAATAAAATGCTAGAAAATTACAAAGAAATAAATAATTTACAAAAAGTATTATCTGAGCATGAGAAGAAAATATTATCACAAACTTTGGAAAATCAAAATTTACAACAAGACATTCAGAAACAAAGTAAAAAAATTGAGAAATTAAAGAATAAAATACATCGTAAAAAAAGGAAATATCAAATAATAATACTTTCCTTATGCATCATTTATTTATTAATGTTTATATCCATTTTAGTGAGATGAATTTAGTAGACATAATATTTAATACTCTTCTGCTAACATTATAGTCATAACACGGTTAGTTGTATTTGGATTACATGGATCTTCTGAGTAACCATTGTAATCTTTATTGTAATAATCAATTTTCCAATATATTTTTTCTCCTTTATGGTTAAAACTTCCAAAATCATGCTCGTTGTATGGATCATTTGCTTTAGTAAAGTTATTAAAACATCTTACTTTATTTAAAATTTCAGCTTTTTCATTAGTTGGTTTAAAACAAATACCATGGCTAAGAATTACTCTTCCGCCGCTAAAGCTCCTTCTAAAGTGGTCGTTTAATGTTTTGATATTAGTCATTAGTTTGCACTTTCAATGAGTTTATTTGATATCAAAAACATTTTAAAACGTCTTAAGGCTTGTCTAACAGATGTGTGAGAGCGTTTACCGTAACTTGATTTTTCACCGTTTATTTCATATTTAGGTAAAATTAAGGCAATATTTTCAACCAAATGAGACAGAGTATAACCTTCAGCACGACATAATCTTTCAATTCTTCCTTGATAATCAAACGCGGTGGTAGGTCTGTAATTATTATTTAACAACCAATTTTCAAAATCTTTTAACATGATAAATCTCCTTCATTATAAATTAGTCAATAAATACAGGTTCCGTAGATACCGCTACCATAACCCATTGCAATCTTTTACACTCCTTAAGACATTCACTAAAATATTGATAAGGAGTAGGAAGAATTGTATTATTTAATTTTACATACCACATAATATTTTCCTTTCATAAATAGTTGTTTTCTCTTTAACTATTTAAATTATGCCGTGTATTTTCTAATTCGGGAGCCCCCTATTTTCTACTTTTTGGTAACATTTTGCTACGATTTGGACGGGATTACTAATTTATAGACAAAGTATAACTTTCTTAAAAAAATTTAGTAGAAATTCAAAACGCAGACACTTCTATATGACATGATAAATGATAATAGAAGTAAGCTCGCTTATGAGTTGTCAATTCTCTATCCCGACGTTACGGATATTGAATTAAATGAAATGACTACAAATCTTATAAACTTTTAT
>CALXVZ010000003.1 GCA_944392235.1 uncultured Alphaproteobacteria bacterium | reverse complement strand
GAGCGTTTTGTCATTCTCACCGCTATAAGCTTTACTGAACCACGCGTCTAACGCGTGGTTTTCGGAATACAAAAAAGGAGCAATGTTTCCACTGCTCCTATTCAAATCAAATTTGAATATTTTTATTCGTATTTAGCTTCAGCACCATGTTCATAAACTTGTTGAGCTTCATTAAAATTATCTTTTAATACTTTTCCAAGTTTAGAAGCAGATTCGGTTGCATTAGAAGTTTTTTCACCAGCAAAACTATCACTCATTGAAAATTTTATATATTCAACTTGTTCCAATGGTGTAGAACCGTCTAAAAACCACCAAACAGCAGATCCTAAAGCTATAAAAACAACCAGATAAATGAGTCCTTTCATAAAGACCTCCATTATTTCTTCAAAATAGATTTACCAGCATAAACAGCTGCATCACCTAATTCTTCTTCAATACGAATAAGTTGATTATACTTAGCCATTCTATCAGTACGAGACATAGATCCTGTTTTAATTTGACCACAATTAGTAGCAACAGCAATATCAGCAATAGTAGTATCTTCAGTTTCACCAGAACGATGAGATAAAACAGCCGTATACTTATTACGTTGAGCCAAATCAACAGCTTTCATAGTTTCAGTAAGTGTCCCAATCTGATTAACTTTAACAAGAATAGAGTTAGCCACACCTTTTTCAATACCCATAGCTAAGCGTTTAGGATTCGTAACAAACAAATCATCACCAACAAGTTGAATTTTATCTCCAAGAGTATCTGTAAGCATTTTCCAACCGTCCCAATCGTCTTCAGCCATACCATCTTCAATAGAGAATATTGGAAATTTTTCACATAAATCTTTATAAAACTCAACCATTTGAGCAGAAGTATAAGATTTACCTTCCCCCTTCATTTCATATTTACCATTTTCATAAAATTCGGAAGAAGCAGCATCAATAGCTAAAACAACATCCTCACCTGGAACAAAACCAGCATCCTTAATAGATTGAACAATAAAACCTAAAGCTTCTTCAGCTGATTGTAAGTTAGGAGCAAATCCCCCCTCATCACCGACATTAGTATTATGCCCAGCAGCTTTTAAATTTTTCTTCAAAGTGTGGAAAATTTCAGCTCCCATACGAATAGCCTCTTTAATAGAAGAAGCAGCAACCGGCATAATCATAAATTCTTGAATATCAATAGGATTATCAGCATGTTTACCACCATTTAATATATTCATCATAGGAACAGGTAAAGTTCTAGCCATTGTTCCTCCTAAATAACGATATAGAGGTAAACCAAGTTCCTCAGCCTGAGCTTTTGCTACAGCCATAGAAACGGCAAGAATAGCATTAGCTCCCAGTTTACTTTTATTTTCAGTTCCATCTAATTCAATCATTGTTCTATCTATATCAATTTGAGAATCAGAATCAAAACCAATCAAGGCATCACTAATATCTTCATTAACATTATCAACGGCTTTTTCAACACCTTTACCCATATAACGAGATTTATCGCCATCTCTAAGTTCAACAGCTTCATGAACACCTGTAGAAGCCCCTGAAGGAACAGCAGCCCGTCCAAAAGCACCAGACTGTAAAACAACATCAGCTTCAACAGTAGGATTACCACGAGAATCTAAAATTTCTCTAGCATAAATATCAACAATAGTACTCATTATATACTCCTAAATAAAATTAAAGTATGAAGTAATATAGCTTGATAACGCTGAAAGTCAAGCAACAAGCAATAAGATAAAAATATCATCATAAAAATCTTGTAAAAAAACAAAAAAAAATCTAGATTATAGAAAAAACAAAAATAGGAGAAAAAAGATGTTCACAATGAAATGGCACTATCGTTTTATGGAATTAGCAAAACTAATAGCATCTTGGTCAAAAGACACATCAACAAAAACAGGTGCAATAATCGTTGGCCCCGACAAAGAAATACGCGCAACAGGTTATAATGGTTTCGTCAGAGGAGTAGATGACGAAGTTATGGAAAGATTTGAACGTCCGACAAAATACGACTTTTTCGAACATGCTGAACGTAATGCCATATACAACGCTTGTTTATGCGGAACAAAAGTAAAAGGATGTGTTTTATATGCAACCCACTATCCTTGCACAGATTGCACACGAGCAATAATTCAATCAGGAATAAAATTAGTAGTAACAAATCCTCTTGTTATTGATAAAAACACGCCACAAAACACCTGGAGAGATAAAATAGCTTACTCAGAACAAATGCTAAAAGAAGCAGGAGTTGAAATATTAATACTTCCCCCTAAAGAATAAAAAACTTAAAATCCATATCTTTAAAACTAACAATCCGTATATATATTGCAACTACGTTTAAGATGTATCTTAAAAAGGAGATATAAATGAAAGTTTTAATAACGGACGAGCAATCATTATTTAGAGACGGACTATCACTAAGATTAAAAGAAATAAATCAAGACATAAATATACTACAATGTTCAAATCTACTAGATATGCAAAAATATCTACTAAAAGAAAGAGATATTGATATTTTAATTCTAGATATAGATTTAGCAAATTCTAACAGTCTAGATATAATCAATAAAATTAAAAACGATTCACCAAATACTAAAATTATAGCAATTTCAATAAATGAAGATATTCCTAATATCAAAAAAATATTATCAAATGGAGTAAAAGGATATATTCCAAAAAAATCTGACAGTAACATATTAAGTGGAGCTCTTAAACTAATATTAGATGGAGGCATCTATATACCAATAGCCTTACTAGAAAATAATATAATTGTTCCTCCTCTAAAAAAGAATTTAACAAATAGACAAGCTCAAGTTTTAAATTTAATAGCTCAAGGAAAATCCAACAAACAAATCGCATACGATATGGGAGTATCAGAAGCCACAGTAAAATTACATATTAATGCTCTACTAAGATCTTTGAAAGTAAATAATAGAACACAAGCTGTCATAACAGCGCAAAAAATGGGATTAATTTAAGACACATTCAATAAAAATTTACCAATACAAACTAAAATACAAGCAATATTAATAAGGAGAATAAATAAATGATATATATTGCTATTGGTTTTACTTTTGGATTTATCATCCCATATTTAGCACGCAGATTTTCAAAATTTATGCCAGCCACATTTGCTTATGCCTTATACAGAATATTTCATGTAAATAAAATAGTATCATCATCCAAACGTAAAAATAACCATAAATATCAGCTTTTAATACATAGATATTTTATGCGTTCACTAGGATGGGGGATAATAACAGCATCAATAACCTTTTTAGCATCTCTAGTTCTTTCTGCTCAAGAAGCTCCTTGGATCTGCTTTTTTGTAATTATCTTATTCATTTTAATGGAAATTGATAATAGAATGTTTCTATTACCAGACTTACTAACTTTTCCACTTCTTATTATTGGTTTTGCATACGCAAATTTTGCAGGAGAACTTTTAGGATATGATACCATCTCCGCAACAACAAACAGCTCTTTAGGAGCAATAGCTGGATATATAATACCTGTAATTGCATCATTATTTTTAATAAAAAAAGATCCCAATGCGTTCGGAGGTGGAGATATAAAATTACTTTCAGCTGTTGGAGCATGGTTAGGATTAAGCAACATTCCTTATGTTATCCTACTATCATGTTTAATATTTGGAATTAGCTGTTTTATAAAAAAACAAAGACAAGGAGCTTTTGGTCCTTCAATAGTTCTATCATCATTAATTATATTATTCTTAATTGAATATTGATATACAAAAAAAGGCCACTAGAAAGTGACCTTTTTTTTGTATAAACTAGCAATTATTTATTAGCTTCACCATATTCATTTGCCTTATCATTACCAGGAATGCAAAATAGCAGAACCAGAGCAATTCCTCCCAAATAAGGAATAAGAGCAATCAAGAAAAACCAACCAGATAAACCAATATCATGTAAACGACGAATACCCAAACCAATACTTGGAACAATCAAAGCTAATACATAAAGTAAAGAAAGAATACTCAAAATAGGAATAATTCCTGCGATTAAACCAATAATAAAACTAACCAAAGATGAAAATAGAGCAAACATCCAATATTGACGACGAGAAACACGACCATCAAATTCTTTATAATTATTTTTTAGATAATCAACGAAATACGCATTAAAAGCATTTTTAAACTTCTCTACATTAAGTTGTTTCAACTTTAGAAATTCGTTTTTAAAATCAATACAAATCTGTTTTGCAACAGCTTTATCCTTTTCAAAATCTTTAAGTTTAAGAACCTCTTTTTTTATAACATCAACAATACTTTCAAGTTTATTCATATTAACCCCCTAAAAAATCTAATAAAGCCTACAATTAGCTTCACATCTATAAATATAATGCGGTGAATAAAAAATCTAATCAAATAAAAATAAAAGATATATACAAAAAACCCCATTCTATTAAAGAATGGGGCTTTTCAAAGCTTTAAGCTAAATTAGCAAGCTTTTTTGCAGCAGCAACCATCTTTAGCTGCATCAACAGCTTTTGGTTGACCTTTTTGTTTAACAGCAGCTTGAGCTGCAGCTAAACGAGCAACAGGTACGCGGAATGGAGAACAAGAAACGTAATCCAAACCTACAGAATTAAAGAATTCTATAGAAGCAGGATCACCACCGTGTTCACCGCAAACACCTAAGTGCAAATCAGGATTTGTCATACGACCATGAACAGCTGCACGACGAACCAATTTACCAACACCATCAACATCAATAGAAGCAAAAGGATCTGCAACATATACACCTTTAGCTCTATATTCATCAAGAATAGCGCCAGTATCATCACGGCTCATACCCAAAGTTGTTTGAGTAAGATCGTTTGTACCAAAACCAAAGAAACCTGCAGATTCAGCAATTTCTTCAGCCATCAAAGCAGCACGAGGCAACTCAATCATAGTACCAACAAGATAATCAATTTTCTTACCTTTTGCAGCAAATACTTTCTGAGCTGTTTCATCAATAACGTTTTTAACGATATCTAATTCTTTCTTAGAACCAGTTAAAGGAACTTCGATTTCCGGAGTAACTTTAATACCTTTTTCCTGGCATTCCAAAGCAGCTTCTAAGATAGCTGTAGCTTGCATTTCAGCAATTTCAGGATATGTAACAGCCAAACGACAACCACGATGACCTAACATTGGGTTTTGTTCGTGCAATTTTTCAGAACGAGTCTTAACTTGTTCCAAAGTCATACCCATTTTATCAGCCAATTCTTTCATTTCAGCATCTGTATGAGGCAAGAATTCGTGCAACGGTGGGTCCAACAAACGAACAGTTACTGGCAGACCATCCATAATTGTGAACAAGTCAATAAAGTCTTGTTTTTGGTAAGGCAACAAACGAGACAAAGCTGCACGACGACCTTCTTCATTATCAGATAAAATCATAGCACGCATATCAGCAATACGATTAGCATCAAAGAACATGTGTTCTGTACGAGCCAAACCAATACCTTCTGCACCAAAATCACGAGCTTGTTTAGCATCTTTTGGAGTTTCAGCATTAGCGCGAACTTTCATAGTTTTGATTTCATCAACCCAAGTCATCAATTTACCGAAGTTACCAGTCATTTCAACTTGAACTGTAGGAATTTTACCTTCGATAATTTGTCCTTTAGCACCATCCAAAGAAACCCAATCACCTTCTTTGATAACAACACCTGATTTAGTTGACATTGTTTTAGCTTTGTAATCAATAACAATATCAGTAGAACCAGAAACGCAAGGAGTACCCATACCACGAGCAACAACGGCAGCGTGAGAAGTCATACCGCCACGAGCAGTAATAACACCTTGAGAAGCATGCATACCACCAATATCTTCAGGAGATGTTTCGTTACGGATAAGGATAACTTTTTCACCTTTAGCAGCCCAAGCTTCAGCATCTTCTGCATTAAATACAGCACGACCTACAGCTGCACCAGGAGAAGCAGGAAGACCAGTAGCAATAACTTTCTTTTCAGCTTTAGGATCGAGCATTGGGTGCAACAATTGATCAAGTTGATCAGCACCAACGCGCATAATAGCTTCTTCTTTAGAAAGCATACCTTCTTCATACATTTCAACAGCCATACGAACAGCAGCGGCAGCAGTTCTTTTACCATTACGGCATTGCAACATCCAGAGTTTACCATGTTCAATAGTAAACTCCATATCTTGCATATCTTTATAGTGAGCTTCAAGGTTATTACGAACATTTACTAATTCTTCATAAAGGTGAGGCCATTTTTCTTCCAAAGAAGTACCATCGCCCTTAGAAGCCATAGGTTGAGGAGTACGAATACCAGCAACAACGTCTTCACCTTGAGCATTTACAAGATATTCACCATAGTAAACATTTTCACCAGTAGCAGGGTCACGAGAGAAGCAAACACCAGTAGCGCAGTCATCACCAGCATTACCGAACACCATAGTTTGAACGTTAACAGCTGTACCCCAGTCACCTGGAATATTGTTTAATTTACGATAAGTAATAGCACGATCAACCATCCAAGAACCAAATACAGCGCCAATACCAGCCCATAATTGTTCCCAAGGATCTTGAGGAACTACTTTACCAATTTTCTGACCAATTTCTTTATATTCTTTAACTAATTCTTTAAGATCATCAGCAGTTAAATCTGTATCAGATTTATAACCTTTAGCTTTTTTCATATTATCCAAAGCTTCTTCATATAAATCCAAATCAGCCCCTAAAACCACATCAGAGAACATTTGCAAGAAACGACGATAAGAGTCATAAGCAAATCTTTCGCTACCGGAAGCTTTAGCCAAAGCTTTAACTGTTTCATCATTTAATCCGAGGTTCAAAACAGTATCCATCATACCCGGCATAGAAACTCTAGCACCGGAACGAACAGAGAATAACAATGGATTATTTGCATCAGCAAATTTCTTGCCCATAATACTTTCAACATGAGCAACACCTGCTCTAACTTGATCTTTCAAATCAGCAGGATATGTTTTATTATTATTGTAATAATATGTACAAACTTCAGTTGTAACTGTAAATCCTGGAGGAACAGGCAAACCAACTTTGTTCATTTCAGCCAAGTTAGCACCTTTACCGCCAAGGAGATTACGCATGCTAGCATCGCCTTCGGCTTTGCCATCACCAAATGTATAAACCCATTTACTCATGGTTATTCAGCTCCTATCAGCTTATTAGTTAAAAACAACCGCACAAAACCCGCATCGCGGAGTTTTCACGGCAGAACGATTAATTCTGGAAAGAAGTTATACTACTAAAAAAGAATATTCAAGCAAAAACTTACTGTTTCATCTTGTTTTATCAAGCAACTATTTACAATCTAGCAAACAAATTTCTATAACTTATAATTTCAAAACAGCACTATGTCTATATCCTGTTTTCTCAAAACGATAAGAATAGAACAATTTCTCTCCACATGCTGTGCAATATGGACAAACATCAATTTGCTCAACACCACATTCTTTTAATTGTTGTTTATTAATATCTTTAAGACCAACAAAGTATTTACCATTTTCAGCCAAAAACCCATTTGAATGATCCGCAACTGTTTTAAATAGTTGCTCATAAACACCAGTTCCAACCTCATAACAATTCATACAAATAGCAGGTCCAATAACAGCTTTTATGTTTTGAGCTTTTTGATGATATTCATTGACCAATTTTTGAATAGCAATTTTAGCAATATCAGAAGCCGTTCCCCTCCATCCTGCATGAATAATTCCCCCTACTCCATTACTATAAAGAATAATAGGTACACAATCCCCAAAATTCATAAAAGCAGCCTGTCCTTTTTCTAGAAATAACCCATCTGTATTGTCATAAAAAAATTGATCATTAATAACTTTTTCGATATGATTTCCATGGATAGGCTGATTAGTAGCCATTTTCATACCTAAATAATCTTCAACTAATTTTCTATTATCAGACATATCAGCTTCTTTAGCAAAAAGGCAAAGATCACGAGTAGTAAAAAAATGCTCTATTTCACCTAATAAATCAGATTTTAAGACTTTACGCCCATCAACAAAGGAAAAATAAAACATTTTAAGCACCCTCTTCTTCTTTTTTTTCATCAGATAACCATAAAGGTTCTTTTATATTTTTTTCTAAAAACTCTCTATGCATAGCAATTTGCTCATCATTTAACTCAAAAACTCTAGGTTCTCTATACACTCTCTGCAAAACAACATCATCCTGATTAATATCTTTTTTCAAGGGCGATTTTGCATCCAACTCCATAGAAGGTTCTGCACCACCTAATAATTCAAGATAGACTTCAGCTAAAAGTTGAGCATCGAGTAACGCACCATGGAAAGTTCTGGCAGAATTATCAATACCAAATCTTTTACAAAGCACATCCAAATTATTACGTTGTCCAGGAAACTTATTTTTTGCGATTTCAAGAGTATCAATAACTCTATCCCAACCATACCCTTCATAACCAAGATGACGAAGTTCAAAATTTATAAATTTCATATCAAATGTCGCATTATGAGCAACCAAAATACCATCATCGCCAACAAAATCTATAAAATCTTGAGCAACAGCTGCAAAATTTGGAAAATCTTTTAAATATTCAGTTGTCAAACCATGCACTTTAACAACTTCTTCAGGAACTTCTCGTTCTGGATTAATATACTGGTGATAAGTTCTTCCCGTTGGTACATGATTAATAAGTTCAACTGCGCCAATTTCAACTAATTTATCACCTGTTTCAGGATCAAATCCAGTTGTTTCAGTATCAAAAACAATCTCACGAATTCCCTGCATTTATAAAACTCCCAAAATTTGCACAATATTTTTTCTTAAAGTATTTAAGTCAACACCCGTATCTATAACAATATCAGCACGACAAATCTTATCACATCTAGACATTTGCAAAGCATTAATTTTTACAAATTCTTCCTCAGATATATTATCACGCATCATCACGCGTTCTTTCTGAATATTATAATCAACATCAGCGACGACAACATAGTCAAAAAACTTTTCCCACTTCAATTCAAACAAAAGTGGAGCCTCAAAAAAAACAATTCCATCCGTTTCATTACGATACTTACGAATAAGCTTTTTAAGTTTTTTCTTTAAGAAAGGATGGATTAAACCTTCTAAAATTTTCAATTGATCAGGATTCTCAAAAACAAAGGATCTCAATAATCTCTTATCAAATTCTCCATTTACAAAGGTTTCAGGAAATTTTTGTAAAATCACATCAAGAAACTCTTTCTTATAATACAAATATTTAACCCATTTATCCGCATTAAAGACCTGATAACCAAGTTTTTTCAATAAGTTACAAACGGTTGTTTTTCCACATCCAATAGAACCGGTAATAGCAACAAAAATCATTTACGCCTCAAAAAGTTTTTTATGCACACATTGAAAGTCATCTGTGCATAACTATATTGTTTAAAAAATCATTAACAAATAATCACCATTAAGCCAAAAAATAAACCCGAGTTATAAACATTTTTTAGGCATTTATACCATCCTGTGCAATATGTGAATAACCACCATTTATGCACAAAAAAACAGATTTAATCAAAAAATTGATTTTAAAACAAATTTTTGGAGTCCTACACAAGCTTTTAAACAAGCTCAAAAAAATCTGCAAAAAACTGTTTACAAAAAAGTTATCAACATAATTAACAAGGATTAACAATAAACAAAAAATTATTTAAAAATAAATGTTTGGGAAAATTTTCTGTGAATAACTTTAAACACTCTCACCCTCCACCTTGCAGAGAATATTCAAAAAGCACCCAAGAAACATTTTAAATTGACAACTTAAAAAAATCTTTTATAAAGAAACTAACATTAAATTCTTAAAATTTTCTTACCAAATAGGTTAAATCCATGCATTTAAAAGATTTAAAGGATAAATCACCTAAACAACTCCTTAGTCAAGCTGAAGAGTTAGGTGTTGAAGACGCATCATCAATGCGAGTTCAAGATTTAATATTCGCAATAATGAAGAAACTAGCTGAAGATGATCACATACTATATGGCGATGGTGTTATTGAAGTAATGCAAGATGGATTCGGATTTTTAAGATCATCAAAATCAAATTATCTTGCATCTGCTGATGATATATACGTATCTCCACAACAAGTGAAAAAGTATGGATTAAGAACTGGAGACACTGTTGAAGGTGAAATCAGAGCTCCTAAGGAAAACGAACGTTACTTTGCTTTAACAAAAATTAATTCAATAAATTATGATGATCCTGAGAAATCAAAACTAAGAATTAATTTTGATAATTTGACACCTCTTTATCCTACAGAAAAATTAAATTTTGATATTATCTGCGGAGAAAAGGATTATACAACAAGAGTAATCGATTTAATATCTCCTCAAGGAAAAGGACAAAGAGGATTAATAGTTGCTCCACCAAGAACTGGTAAAACAGTAATGTTGCAAAATATTGCACATGCAATAGCTGTAAATCATCCTGAAGTTTATTTGATAGTTCTTTTAATTGATGAACGACCGGAAGAAGTTACAGATATGACTCGTTCTGTAAAAGGAGAAGTTATTTCATCAACATTTGATGAACCGGCTGCAAGACATGTTCAAGTAGCCGAAATGGTAATTGAAAAAGCAAAACGTCTTGTTGAAACTAAAAAAGATGTTGTAATTTTGTTGGATTCTATAACTCGTTTAGGAAGAGCTTATAATACAGTATTACCTTCATCAGGAAAAGTTTTAACCGGTGGTGTTGATGCTAACGCATTACAACGTCCCAAAAGATTGCTAGGCGCTGCACGTAATGTTGAAGAAGGTGGCTCTTTAACAATCATAGCAACTGCTTTAATTGATACCGGATCCAGAATGGATGAAGTTATTTTTGAAGAATTTAAAGGAACCGGTAATTCTGAAATCATTTTGGATAGAAAATTAACGGATAAACGTTTATTCCCTACTATTGATATAACTAGATCTGGTACTAGAAAAGAAGAATTATTGGTTGATAAGGCTACACTTACAAAGATGTGGGTATTACGCCGAGTTTTAATGCAAATGGGAATGACCGATGGTATGGAATTTTTGTTAGATAAACTTCGTCAATCAAAAGATAATAGAGACTTCTTTGAAAATATGAATAGCTAATCAATATTTCAAATTAAAAAATCTTTTTAATTTAGGGGACTTTGAGACAATCAAAGCCCCTAAAATTGGAAATAGAAACTTTAATAAAGTAATTAATAATTTTAATATTATAACTGAAGTTTCAGTATTTGGAGTTTTAAAATAATCATTCCAAGGCATAATATTAACATCAATACTATGTAAACAAAGCATAACAATTGTGTATTTACCTAAAAATGCCATAATTTTTGCAGAATGACTTTCATTTTCCCACCATTTGCAATAAAGCACAACGATATAACTAGCTACAATTGCAACTAAAATATCACAAACTGGATTCTTCGAAGCATTTTCAACAATTAAAAATTGACTTTCATAATTTAAACCGATAGCCCAAATTCCTAAAAGAGGAAAGATTTGAGATATAGAAATTTTTCTCTGAAAAATACTATATTGTCGAGCAATATATCCCAAATAGAAAAAGAGCAAAGCTGTCATTGATGATTGTAAACTAAAAGGCAACCAAATAAAATTGCTTGAACAATAGCCTAAGAGGAAAATGCAAATAACAAATAACAGTGGAAACTTAGTCTTAAGAGCAATTTGAAGGAAAATAAAATCAAAATATAATGCTAAGCAAAACCAAATAGGACCAACAATTTCTATAGTATATCCCAAAACATTATCAATATATCCACTACCATAAATATAACCGATAAAATACTTGAAAACTCCATCTAAAATAAAAGAGAAATTTTTATTCTGATAAATTGAAACGAGTATAAATATAATTATAACGGCAAGCATTACAAACAAATATGGAATAATTAAATGGCGAAATTTAATTTTTGCTAATGTAAAGAGATTATTTTGTTGTTTAAAAAAGTAGCCACTAACTAAGAAAAAAAGAGGAATATGAAAAGAAAAAACAAATCGATTAATATCAGGAACACCAAAATGTCCCAATATAACCATCATCATAGCTATAAATTTAGCAATATCAAAATATAATATTCTTTTTTCCAAAATAACCTCCAACCTTAGAATAAGGAAAATGAGTTAAAATTTTTATAAGGAGCAAATTTTTTATTGCGAATAAAATAAAAAAACTTTAGTTATAATAAAAAAATAAAGAAAAGGAGATAGAAATGTCAAATCAGACAATATACGCTTTATCCACTGTATATGGTAAATCAGGAGTTGCAGTGATAAGAATATCCGGAAATGATGTATTAGATATAATATATCAAATGACTGATATTGACATTTCAAATATTAAAGCTCGTCATGCCTATTTTACATCGATTAAGAAAAAAGACAGTAAAGAGTTACTTGATAAGGCTGTTTTAATATATTTTAAATCTCCAAATTCATTTACAGGAGAAGATGTTGTGGAAATACAATGTCACGGATCCAAAGCTGTTTTATCTAGTATTTTAAAAGAGCTAAGTTTGTTTGAAAATATAAGATTAGCAGAGCCTGGTGAATTTTCTAAAAGAGCTTTTTACAATAAAAAAATGGATTTAACTGAAGCTGAAGGTTTAGCTGATTTGATTGATGCAGAAACAGAAGCTCAGCACAAATATGCTTTACAGCAAATGGAAGGTAGTTTAAGAAATCTATATTCATCTTGGCGTAGTGAATTAGTAAAAGTTTTATCTTATTTGGAAGCTTATATAGATTTTCCAGAAGAAGAAATATCCGAAGATATATCAAAAGATGTTTTAAACACTGTATTTAAAGTTGAAAAAGAGATAAAAGAACACTTAAAAAACAATAATGTAAACGAAAGACTTCGAAATGGTTTTAGAATAGTTATTTCAGGTGAAACTAATGCTGGAAAATCAAGTTTAATAAATGCTTTTGCTAAAAGAAGCGCTGTAATTGTGTCCGATATAGAAGGCACAACAAGGGATGCTATTGATATTAATTTAGATATTGAAGGATATCCTGTAATCATTACAGATACAGCGGGAATTCGCGAAACAGATAATCCTATAGAAAAACAAGGAATAGATATTGCGAAAGAAAAAATTCAGCATGCAGATATAGTATTAGCTTTATATGATGCTACAAAAAATAAACAATCTTCATTTCCTATATTAGAAAATTATGAGGGAAAAGTGATATATATTGCCAATAAAATAGATAAGCTTTCCGAAGTAGAGAAAAAAAATATTGAGGATTTTGGACATATATGTATATCAGCTAGGTTTAATATAGGAATATCTAAATTAACTAAAGTTATCGCTGACATATTAAAAGATAATTTTGCATCAACATCAAATCCGTTAATAACAAGAGAAAGATATAGAATAGCATTAGAAGAATGCCTCCAAAATTTACAAATATTTTCATTAGATAAAGAAATAGAATTAGCCGCTGAGGATATAAGATTAGCTTGTAGAGAAATAGGTAAAATAACAGGAAATGTTGAGGTTGATGAGATTTTGGATAAAATTTTTGGAAGCTTTTGTATAGGAAAATAACGGTGTATTTAAATTGATTTTTCTTTAATTAGAGTAAAGTGTCTAGATATTTTCTGCTTATTACAATTTACAGATAAATATTCCACTACATTTGGAAAAGTAAAATCTGGATTAGTAATAAGATAATAATCTAATATATCGCAATATTTATAAAAATTATTATGATTAAGATTATTTCCATTTATAGCTATATTCCTTAAAATATTTATATAGGAAAAGAATAATCTATGTTTTTCAAAACAAAAGAATACATCCATATTAATTAGCATAATTAATAGTTGTAATTCTTTATTTTGAACAGATATTACATCTTGCTTATTAATAATAGAGAATAGAGCATCAATAAAATACTTACGAATAAATCTATAATTAAAAATTTTAAATTTTGAATTATGAACAATAAGATACTCATATAGAGCAAGACAAAAAAGTTTATCATTTTGCGAGGATGATGCTGTGATAGTTATTGCATCAAACAAGTAGTAATAATCTTCTTTTTGAATTTTTTGTTTTGCAATAATTGTAATAAATAAGTTTTGAATATCCTCTTTGGAAAATTTAGCACTAATATATTTTTGACTAATAATTTTTTCAATAGAATTTTTATACTGTCTAAGTTGTTTAGACGCACTAAAATCTTGTTGTAAAAGTAAATAATTAGTTGAATTTAAGATTTTCCAATACAAATAAATAGAATTCATTGTTAATGATAAAATTTTATTACATATAATAATAAAATTATCAATCTGAATATCTTTACAAAAAGTCGCTGTGAGTATTCTATCAATCCAACATAAGATAGTTGTCTCTTTAGTATTTTTTTCTTCTAAAAAGTCTCTAGAAATAATTTTATTAATAATGTTTTTCATTAATATTGAATATGCATTGTATACAGTATTACAATTTGTATTTTTTATATGAAAATTATCTGTTATTCTTAAAATCAAAAATTGATGACTAATTAAAGATGTTTCACATGAAACAATATCTAAAAAACTTGCTATCTTCAAATAGATATCACTAGTTATGGCTCGATTTAATTTTTTTGCAGGAAGAGAAGATAGTTTAGCCAATTCATAAAGTCCCCTGGATTTATAAATAGAATTAGATTTAACATCTGCAAAAAAATCATTTAATATATTTGAAATATCTCGGCAGGAGAGATTATTTGCACTAATTCTTATAATATTTTCAGAAAGTGAAAGCTCATAAATATTATCAAAACACTTTTTTAAAAGGAGTGTATCTATATATGCATAGAATTTTTTATTTTCATCGCTATTAATAATCTTTTCAATAAGAGTAATGATTTTCTGATTTCTCGTTTTCATTATATTTCCTATTTTAAGTTGTAATACGGTAAATAATAAACTAAAAGTTTTATATGTCAATAATGTAATAACAAAAATAGAAAAAATGATATAAATATAACACTTGAAAAATCAAAAAGTTGAACTAAAATCACGAAAAAACATTGATAAGGGTAAAGATGAATAAATTTGACGTATTGATAATAGGTGGTGGCCATGCAGGCTGTGAAGCAGCTTCCGCCTCAGCAAGAATTGGTGCAAAAACAGCTTTAATAACGCATAAAATATCTACAATTGGCGAAATGTCATGCAATCCAGCAATAGGAGGATTAGGTAAAGGACACCTTGTGAGAGAGATTGATGCCTTAGATGGTGTTATGGGAAAGGTTATTGATAAAGCTGGTATACAGTTTCGTTTATTAAATTCATCTAAAGGCCCTGCTGTTCGTGGACCTAGAGCTCAAGCGGATAGGGATTTATATAAAAAATTTATGTTAGAGGTGCTAAGCGGACAAGAGAATTTAGAAATAATAGAAGGAAGCGTTGAGCATTTAATAATTGAAGATCAAGTAATAAAAGGTATCAGACTTGATAATGGTGAAGCTTTTTATGCTAAGTCTGTTGTTTTAACAACTGGAACATTTCTGAACGGAGTGATGTTTACCGGACATGAAACTTCGATTGGAGGAAGAGTTAACGATGTTAGTTGCACTGGAATTACAGCGTATTTAAAGGAAGTTGGTTTAAAAGTAGGAAGATTAAAAACAGGAACACCTGCGCGATTGGATGGCAATACTATAAATTGGGATATTCTAGATACTCAAGAAGGTGATAAATATCCTACACCTTTTTCTTTTTTAACAAAGTCTTTAGAGCAACCGCAGATTAAATGCTATATTACTGCCACTAATGAGGAAACGCATAAAATAATTCGGGATAACTTTTCAAAATGTGCATTATTTTCAGGATTGATTACAGGAGTAGGACCTCGTTATTGTCCTAGTATAGAGGATAAGCTTGTAAAGTTTGCTGATAGAACAAGTCATCAAATCTTTTTAGAGCCTGAAGGATATAATACTAATATTGTATATCCAAATGGAATATCAACATCTTTACCTGCAGATGTGCAAGAAGAATTTATTCATACAATTAAAGGATTAGAAAATGTTAAAATAACAAGATATGCTTATGCTATAGAATACGACTATGTTGATCCTTTGGAATTGAATCATTGTCTAAAAGTTAAAAAAGTTGAGGGATTGTATCTAGCTGGACAGATTAATGGAACAACTGGTTATGAAGAAGCAGGTGCTCAAGGAGTTGTTGCAGGAATTAACGCCGCATTGAATGCTTTAAATAGATCTGAAGAGTTTGTTATTGATAGAAGTGAAGGCTATATAGGAGTAATGATTGATGATCTTATTACTAAAGGAGTTGATGAACCTTATCGTATGTTTACCTCTCGTTCTGAATATAGATTGTATTTAAGAGCAGATAATGCGGATTTACGTTTAACAGAAAAAGGGTATAAAATTGGTTGTGTTTCGGAAGATAGATACAGTGTATTTAAAAAGAAAAAAGAAGAGTTAGATAAATATTTAGAGATTGTAAAAAATACAATAGTGAATAGTAAGGATATAGATAAGTATAATTTACCAATAAAAAAAGAGGGTGGTCGAAAAACTTTATTTAATTTACTATCTTGCAACGATGTTTCACGTGAAACAATTAACGAATTGTATCCAGAATTTGTTAACATTTCTGAAAATGTTTTCGAACAAATATGTATAGAGGCAAAATACGCTGGATATATGAAACGCCAGAATAGTGATATTGAAGTATTTAAAAAAGATGAAAGTATAAAAATACGAAAAGATATAGATTATAATAAGATTGGTGGTCTTTCTCGTGAAATGGTTAGTAAGCTTGAAAAGATTAGACCGGAAACGATTGGTGAGGCTTCAAGAATATCAGGAGTAACCCCAGCAGCTATTATGGCTATTTTAGGATATATGAGAAATAATTAGCAACACAGTATATTTATTTTAATTTTGAAAAGATAAAATATATGTGTTCATAAGTTTATTTTTTAATACACAAAGAAAGAATCTTAAAATAAGATGAAATTATGATTGATGTTATGAAAAAATATAATGTTTCACGTGAAACATACGATAAGCTAGAGAGTTATAAAGCTCTAGTATTAGAGTGGAATAATAAATTTAATTTAATAAGCAAATCTACAGAAGAAAACATTTGGGAAAGACATATTGTTGATTCTTTGCAGCTTATTAATTTTATAACAAAAGATGATTCGTTGTTGTTAGATTTAGGATCTGGTGCCGGATTTCCAGGGATGGTTTTAGCTATAGCAAGTCAGGAACTTTTTCCGAATCTAAAGATAAGTTTAGTTGAAAGTATAGGAAAGAAAATAAGTTTCTTAAATGTTGTAAAAAAAGAACTAGAATTAGATATTAATATTTATCAAGAAAGGATAGAAAATCTAAAAATAGCAAAAGTAGATGTTATAACATCAAGAGCATTAGCTTCATTACCTAAACTTCTAGAATACGCTAAACCTTTTTGTAAAAAACAAACGAAGCTTATTTTACCTAAAGGTGAAAATTGGGCAAAGGAAGATGAAGAGGCTAGTCAAAAATGGTTATACAATTGTGAAATATATGATAGCGATACAAGTAGTGTTGGAAAAATTTTACGCATAAGCGATTTAAGGAGAAAATTGTAATGGTAAAAATCATCTCAATAGCAAATCGTAAAGGTGGAGTAGGTAAAACGACAACAGCTGTAAATATAGCAACAGCAATGGCAGCTATAGGAAAGCGTGTCTTGATTTTGGATATGGATCCTCAGGGAAACGCTACAACATCATTGGGGATTAATAAAAATAAATGTCTTTTTTCAACGTATGACTTGATGATTAATAATTGTAAAGCAGAAGACGCTATTGTAAAAACAGATATAAAGAAATTTGATATTTTACCATCAGCACCTGCATTAGCTGCTGCTGAAATAGAATTAATAGATGTAAATAAAAGAGAGTATGTATTAAAAAATGCACTAAATGTTTTAAGTAGTAAATATGATTATATTCTAATTGATTGTCCTCCATCATTAAATTTAATAACGATAAATGCTCTAGTTTCCTCTGATTCAGTTATTGTGCCGCTTCAGAGTGAATTTTTAGCATTAGAGGGATTAACAGATTTAATAAAAAATATAAATATAATAAAGAAGAACTTTAATTCTAAATTAGATTTGCAGGGGATTGTTCTTACAATGTTTGATAAAAGAAACAATCTCAGTCAAATGGTTGAAACAGATGTTCGTAAATATTTTGGCTCAAAAGTATACAAAACAGTAATACCGAGAAGTGTAAGAATATCAGAAGCACCATCACATGGACAACCTGTTTTAATATATGACTTTAAAAGTAATGGAGCTAAAGCTTACTTAAATTTAGCAAAAGAAGTATTAAAAAGAGAAAAGGAGATATAGATATGTCAATGAATAAGAAGCATGGATTAGGAAGAGGTTTGGAGGCCCTTTTAGGAGAGGATGATCTAAGCTTTAACCTTGATAGTATAAATACAACAGACATATCGGATTCTGGTATAAAAACAGTAAAAATAGAGGATTTAGAACCTAGCCAATATCAACCCCGTAAAGAGTTTAATCAGGAAGCTTTGGAAGCCTTGGTAAATTCTATTAAAGAAAAAGGTATTTTACAACCCCTCTTGGTAAGAAAAAAGGATAATAAATATGAAATAATAGCTGGTGAACGCCGCTGGAGAGCATCTAAGTTGGCAGGACTAACAGAGGTTCCTGTAATAGAAAAAGAACTAGATAATCAAGAAGTTCTCGAAGTAGCATTGATAGAAAATTTGCTTCGCGAAAATTTGACAGCTATAGAGGAAGCTGAAGGGTTTAATCGTTTAATTAATGAATTTTCACATACTCATGAAGCTCTATCACAAATAGTAGGAAAATCGAGAAGCTATATAACAAATACTCTAAGATTACTAAGTCTACCATTGTCTGTACAAAATATGATAAAAGAAAACAAACTGAGTGCTGGTCATGCAAGAGCTTTAGTCGGTTTAGATAAAGCAGAAGAGATTGCTCAAAAAATCATTGATAAAGGTTTAACAGTTAGACAGACAGAAGATTTAGTTAATAAAATTAAAAATAATGCTTTATCACAAATTAGTAAAAGTATACGCAAGGATCCTAATTTAAAGGAATTAGAAAAAGATTTATCTAAGAATATTGGAATGAAAGTAAAAATTAATGCCAAAGAAAATGATAAAGGAAAAGTAACTATTGAATATAAAAATCCATCTGAATTAAACCAGATATTAGAAATTCTCGAAAGAAGCAGAAATAATCAATAACAAAAAACATATATTGATAAAGTAACCCCCTTTATTTTATAATATTTAAATAAAGGGGGATTTTTTTATCATAGAGAAGATTTTTTACTTCTTATGTATGTTGATTCAAAAAAAATAAAATTGATGGATCAAAGAGTAAAAAAATAGAATGGATTTATCATATTGTTTTTTAATGATTTTTTGCTAAAAGCGATGTATTTAAAAAATAGACTGGTATTTTTTTATTAAATCAGCTCTTGAAGCTAAACAACCATTTTCAAACCAATCTTTTTTTAAGCTGTCTAAATATAATCCAATCAGTTTTGCGTCGGCACCAAGATCGATAAGATCTTTACCAGATAAAGGGAAAATAGGTCTTTCTTGTTCAGACAGTGTATTTAAAGTTTCTACAGTGATAGCAATATTGTTGTTATGTAGATTTAAATATAGCCATTTATCAATACAAACATCTTTTCCAAATTTAAAGAGAGATTTGTTGATTGAAACGCTGTCTTTAAAGTCGGAGAGTTTTAAATTTGTCTTGCATAATGCTAATAAATAATCTTTTTCAGATTTGTTTAATCTGAAAATATCTGCAAGTCTATTGCATCTTTTTGCATCCGGTTCGAAGGAAATAAAAAGTCTACGAATAATATTAGTTTTTATATTAAGTTTATTTTCCAACTGAATTAATTTATCCAAATTATCAAGGTGCTGAGGATAAGCTACTAAAAAATCTAAAATACCATTATCAAAAATCAGTTGTAGCGCGGTAACAGCCTGAGGTGCTAAAAATATCTTGAATAATTCTTCTTTAATTTTTTCCAAAGAAACTTTATGCAATAGATCTTTATTTTTAATGCAGGCATTTAAAGATTTTTTATCAATATTTTTTCCAAACATTGCACAAAATCTAAAGAAACGCATAATGCGAATATAATCAGATTCAATATTTTTCTGAGGTGATCCAATAAATTTAATATTGCCAAGATTTAAATCGTTAATACCATTGTAATAATCAAAAACATTACCTTTTTCATCAGCATAAACAGCATTGATAGTTAGATCACGTTTTGCAGCATCATCTTTCCACTCATCTTTAGTATTAGCGTCATCAGAGCAAAGAGAAGTCACTTTGAAGAAGTTATCATTGATAATAACTCCCATAGTGAAAAATTGAATACCGATAGGAACTGTTTTTAATCCTTCATCAGCACACATTTCTGAAAATTCACTTGGAGACATATCTGTAACTAGGTCGATATCAGATCTTTCGATTCCTGCAATGGCGTCTCTAACAGCACCTCCAACAAATCTAAGAACACCACCATGTTTTTCGACAATATCAAATAACCTTAATATATCATTATTAGTAATCAATTTTTTTACATTAATATACTCAGGATGAAACATTTTTACCTCATTTTTACAGATTTAATAAATTTATTAATGGTTTATTATAAATATCTTAATTATAGTATAACAAAGTTGATTTTTTTAGGAATAATATCATGAAAAAGTATGTAATTTTGTTTTTATCAATATTAGTATCAACAACTGCACAAGCAGGGAGTATGCCAACAGAATTAGGCGAATATGGAGACTGGACGGCATACTCATATAAAGAAGGAAAAAATCAAGTATGCTATATGGCATCAACCCCTAAAAAGGATGAAGGAAACTATAAAAAAAGAGGTGACATATATGCTGTTGTAACACATAGACCAGCAGATAAGAGCTATAATGTTGTAAACTTTGTAGCTGGGTATGATTATAAAAAAGGAGCCAATGTAATAGTAAAAATAGGAACAACAACATTTAATAATCTATTTACGAGTGGGGATAATGCATGGGCACCTGATGCTTCAACAGATAAAAAATTAGTAGAAGCAATGAAAAGAGGTCAAAGAATGATTGTAGAAGGTGTTTCATCCAGAGGAACAAAAACAAAAGATACATATTCTTTAGCAGGATTTAGTAGTGCTTATAAAGCAATTAGTGCAAAGTGTAAATAAATGACAGATAAGATAGAATTAACAGATTTAAGCAAAGATGAAATCTATGCGGAAATAGAAAAATTAGGAGAAAAAAAATTCAGAGCCAAACAGCTCTGGCAATGGATATATTTCCGCGGAGCAACAGATTTTAATGATATGAGCAATCTATCACTAGAATTGAGAAACAAACTACAGAACCGATATAAAATAACACGCCCTAAAATAGTTGCAGAGCAAATATCTGTAGATAAAACGCACAAATGGCTCTTAGAATTTAATGATAAAGAACGCGTTGAAATGGTATACATTCCCGAAAAGGATAGGGGAGCAGTATGCATTTCAACTCAAGTAGGATGTGCAATGGGGTGTCGTTTTTGCCACACAGGAAGTCAAAAGTTTACAAGAAATTTAACAGTAGGAGAGATTGTTGGGCAATTTATGGTTGCCAGAGATGCCTATAATGAGTGGCCAAGTCCAACAGATGAAACACGCTATTTATCAAATATTGTTGTAATGGGGATGGGGGAGCCTCTAAATAATTTAGATAATGTAGTAAAAGCATTAAATATCATAACAGATTGTGAAGGAATAGGCATATCCAGACGTCGAGTAACAATGTCGACATCAGGCATTGCTCCAAGAATAGTTGACGCAATGCAAAAGACAGGAGTTAGGTTAGCAATATCTCTTCATGCGCCAAATAATACAATTAGATCACAAATTATGCCGATAAATAATAAATTTCATATAGAAGAAGTTATGAAAGCTTGTTCTGAATATCAAAAAGGTGATCACAGTAGATATATTACTTTTGAATATCTCTTGTTGAAAGATATTAATGATAAACCGGAAAACGCACAAGAATTAATATCATTGCTGAGAAAATATAAGATAAGAGCTTTATTTAATTTAATACCATTCAACCCTTGGCCAGGATGTGAATTTTCCCCAAGTGATAGAAAAAGCGTGGAGGAATTTTCTGAAATACTAGAAAAAGCCGGATTCGCAGCACCAATCAGAGTTGCACGAGGACAAGATATATTAGCAGCATGCGGTCAATTAAAATCAAAAAAATCACAAGAAAATAAAATTTAAAGACTGCAAGCTCCATCAATTTGATGATCTAATCTATCTTCATGAATTCCGAAAGGATCTTGGTGAATGATAACTTGACTGCCAGGAAAAGTTTCAATAATTTTTCTTTCCACAGCATCAGCAAATTCATGAGCTTCAAATAAAGAGAGTTTCCCATCAATTTCCAAATGAAGTTCAAAAAAGTATATATCACCTAAACTACGTGTTCTCAAATCATGCATACCATGGATACCTTGACTATGCTCAACAATATTCTGAATTTTCTGACGAATTTCTGTATCTAATTCTTTATCAGTAATTTGCTCAATAGCTTCTCTAGCCAAATCATATGCGTTATAGAGTAAATAAAGAGATATAAATAAAGCAGCAATAACGTCAAAATAAGCAAATCCGAAGAAGTGAACAAGAATTAAAGAAACAACAACAGTTGAGTTAGTTAAAAAATCAACAGTATAGTGAGCTCTATCTGCTTTAATAGCTAAAGAATTAGTTTTATTAGCAACATATGTTTGAAAAAGAACAAGAATAAAGGTAGCAAAAATACTAAATAACATAATAAAAATACCCACATCAGTTTTTTCAATAGAAACGGGATAAATAAGTCTTTTAACACCATCGATAATAACAAACAATCCAGAAGCACCAACAAAAATAGCTTGTAAGAAAGCACTAAGAGCCTCCGTTTTACCATATCCATATCTGTGATTTTTTGAAGCGGGTTTCGTAGAAAAATAAACAGCAACAAACGAGACCATAGATGCGAACAAATCAGTAACACTATCTGCAAGAGACGAAAAAATAGCCAAGGAGTCTGTTTTTAAGAATGCGAAAAACTTCAATGCAATAAGAATAATTGCTAAAGATACACCAGCGATAGCCGCAGATTTTTTCAAAAAATTATCTTTTTGATTTAGTAGCATTATGAATATTCTCCCATGTTTTCTTTGATATCTCTAAAAATTTTCCACGAACAAATTTCTCAAAAAATTCCAGATGTTTTCCAGAAGGTTGATTTAAAAATTCATACTTTAGAAAATATTTATCATCAGAAGACTTATAAAAAACAACATCTAAAAGATTATTATACTCAGCTTTAATACGAATAGAATCAATTTTATCAGCTTTAACATTATCTAGGATATTAGAATAATATGAATTAAGTAAAATTTTTACAAAGTTCATAACAGCATTATCATCGGATATGTCATTAAAACTAATAAAACGTCCAAAACGCAAATTCCAAAGACTTGAATATGTCCAATTAGCCAGATCAAGAGATAAATCATAAAAATCAGCTTCAACAGTCCAAACTTGGAAATTATTATTAAGACGAATATACGCTGCCTTGTAACCTCTGCCTAGGTCTAAATCATACCAACCGATATCAAAATTAGCAAATTCAATATTATCAGTTCCTTTAAGCTTAACAGAAATCATTGGAGAATTCTTATCTTCAAAAGGCGAAAAACCAAAATAAGCCATATCTGCAACTTTATCAGATTTTTTCTCATAAAAAGTCATATTGCTAATAGTAATAAGTAAATATCTAATTCTTTCCTGATAAACAGGAATTTCAGGATGTTCTTGAAGCATCCATAAACCATTAATTTTTTTGAAAGTAAGAGTATTTTTTCTATTTTGTAATTGAATAGTATCAATGTCATTTAAATTAGAGTTAAGATTTTCGAAAACAAGAGTATCTTCATAATCTGAGATACTATTTTTATTTTCCATATAAATACTGAAGAGAGCCAAGATAAAAATAAAAATAACCCATACTGACAGTTTTAGGATTTGTTTATCAAAATAAAAAATCTTTTTTATATCATTTAAATAGAATTTCTTTTTATAAGCAACCCAACATAAAACAGTAAAAATAATGAGAAGAGCAACAGCATAAATATTGAAGAATTTAACCAATACTTCTAATCTATCAATATCATTATTTGCATTAATTTTCAGAGAGCTAAGCTGCTGTTTAAGATTATTTATATCAGACCTTATATTTCCAATAACAGCAAGTTCATCAGCACTAAAAGTATTTCTTTCTTCAAAATCCTTTTTTGCAACAACTTCAACTAATCCCTGTTTTGCAGCATTAATAGCCTTAAAAATATCATTTTCCTTAAGTTTATAACGATAAAGATTCATTTTTCTCATATTATCAATACGCTCAAGAGGTCTTCTTTTTGCTGTTTTGCCCCTAAGAGATATTAAATCATCATTTTCTGCAAGATAATCAAGAGCATTAAGGATAAAGTTTGCATTATCAAACAGAGGGATATGATATGAAGTATCTAAAAATTTAGATTCTCTCGTCCAAAAAGCATCATATATAAAATCTGTATCACCAACAGCAATGACATCAAAAGGTTTGGATGGATCATTACTTAAGAATTCAGCAGCAAGCACAATAATTTCATTACTAGGTGTATATTGAGATAAAATTTCGCGTGGTGAGACACTTTTTTTTGCAAGATAAACATTAAGAAGGGAAGAATTATCACTAGTTTTAACAAGAGGAAAATATAAAACATTTGCTTTAGGATCAGGTAAAACCATTGTAGCCGAAGAAAAAAGCAAATTATTTAGTTTATAAGTGATACGATGATTAGGATTTAATTCTTTAGCAGTAGTTTTAAATTGTAATAAATCTTGTGAAAAAGAAGGATTTGATTTATAATTAATAGTATCATCTACTAAAATAGAATTATTAAAATCAGCAGCAACACCAATATTATAAAATTGAATCCCCCAATAATCTGCTAAAGAAGATAAATCAGATGTAATAAATTGTCCTCCAAAAGGAGAGTATAATCGAGAAGCATCATCAGCCACATCCATAAGTAATAAAATTTTTTCCTGTTTTTTTATTTTTTCAATATTCTCATCTGTAAGCCCCCAAGGATGAACAAGCATAAATACGTCAAATTTTTTATCTAAATCACCAGAATTAGAAATAAAGGTTACGTCATATAAATCTTCAATATATTTAATAATTTCCCATTTATTTATAACAACATCGTTTTCATGAACACCACCATTTAGGGGAAGAGAAGTATAAATACCTAGTGTTTTCTTTTTATGCTGTAATTTGTAAATATTGGTTGTTAAATCTTGCTCAAGAAAAGGAAGTCTTTCTATTGAGAAAAAAGGAATAACAGACTTTCCCCTAAGGGAGTCAGAAAAACTAATGCCGAAAAGAGCATTTTGGTTAATATCTATTAAAGGAATAGGTTGTAGACCTTCTGCTAAAGCTCTATCTTCAATTTTATCCAAGAATGAAGGAGTATAAATTTTATAATCAAATTTCCCGTTTGAATAAGTTTTATATTGTTTAAGAATAAGTTTTATACGATCAAAGATTTGCCGAATTTCAGGATTTCTTTGTCCTAAAATAGGGGAGTAGTAAAGTTTAGCAACAACTGGTCTTTCGAGTTTTCTTAAAATATCTTTAGTATTTTTTGTTAAACTAAGATATTTATCTTCAGTAAAATCATAACTAATTTGTCGAAAGACATTATTAGCAATAATATTAATACCAAAGAATCCAAAAAATAAAAGCAGAATAACCAAAGAGCAATGTTGTAAACTAGAAGAAGAGACAAGACTTGAAACACCTTTTGTTTTAATACTAATGATAGAAATTGTAATAAGATTAAAAAATATAATTAAAGAGGAAAAAAATATTAAATCTCTAAATTCAACCAATCCACGACTTAAAGAAGAGAAATGAGCAAGAAAACTAAAGGAAATTATAGTATCAACAACAACATCGCTGAAAAGTTCTCTAGCCCAAAAGAGTACATATTCAAAACCACTCCAGAAGAACAATAAATTAACAAAGACAGCAAGAACCAAAGCAATAACAGAGTTTTTAGATAAAGCAGACATTGTTTGAGAAATAGCTAACATTGCTCCAGCAAGAATAAAGCACCCAACATATCCGACAGCAATAACCGTATTATCAGGATTACCGAATATATTCGCTGTAATCCAAAAAGGAAAAGTAAGAGATATAGCAAGAACAGCAAATAACCAAGACGCGAAGAACTTACCCCAGACAAAATCAGAAATGGAAACAGGTAAAGACAAAATTTGCACAATACTTTTGGAACGAAATTCTTCAGCCCAAGTTCTCATAGCAATCCCAGGAATAAACAAAAGGTAAATCCAAGGTTGAAAATCAAATAGCCCCCATAAAACAGCATTACCATCAATAAAAAAGTGCCCAAAATAGATTGCGCAAGAACCGCTTAATAATAAAAAGCTAATTAAGTAAACATAAGCAAGAGGAGATGTAAAGTATCTAATTAATTCATATCGAATGATTGTTTTAATATTATTCATTTAATCCTCCTCATGTTGAGTAAGAGTTTTAAAAGCCTCAAAGAGGCTATCTTTTTTTGCAAATTTCAAGATAGAAGAAACAGTTCCATCAATAATAATTTTCCCTTTATCAATTAGTATAATCCGATTTGCAATAGTTTCAGCTTCATCAAGTAAATGTGTTGAAATGAGAACTGTTTTATCTTTTTTCATTTGTTTAATTAAAGTTCTCATATGTTCTTTTTGATTGGGGTCTAAACCATCAGTTGGTTCATCAAGGAGAAGGATAGGCGGGTTACCAATAATACTTTGAGCAAAACCGACACGCCTTAAATATCCTTTAGATAGAGTTTCAATGCGTTTATTAAGAACATCAGAAATTTTCGCTAAATCAATAATACGATTAAATTCGGTTAAATAAATACTTTTTATTTCTTGTCGAGAAAGAGTATCAGAATGCGATAAATTCAGCTTAAGTTCTATAATATACTTCAGAAAAGAAGAAACATTCATATCAGAATACATTGGAGCCCCTTCTGGTAAAAAACCAATACATTTTTTGGTAAATTTGTCATTAGAAGCTACACTCTCATTGTTAACAAAAATAGCTCCAGAAGAAGGAGAAAGAAACCCAGAAATCATATTCATTAAGGTTGTTTTACCAGCCCCATTAGGCCCTAATAAAGCAATAATATCTCCTTTTGCTGCTTTGAATGAAACATTATCAACGGCAACAGTCTCTTCATATTTTTTAGAAATATTATCAACAATAATAGAAAAATCTGGTTGATTAGGCTTCATAGATTTCACCTCCTGGAATAGGTTGACTTACTCCTGTTGTAGATGGAAAGGTAATAGGTAGCGAGTAAAGAGTTCTTGCACTTAAAAAAGCACTGATTTCAGCATTAACAGTATCAATAGGAATACCCTCTTCTTTACTTAAAGAAACATCTATATTAGGCAGTCTCATGCGAATAAAACGAACAAGAGTAGGATTCGCAGCACCTTTACCACAAATAATAACTTTTTTAGGAAGTTCCGGCAGGTAAAGGCAAATAGAATAACAAATAGCTTCAGCCACAAAAGCGGTGGCAGTAGCAGCCCCATCTTCTAAAGAAAGTCCTTCAAGATGTTCAGCTTTATCAGCAAAAATACCAGTATAAGCAGCTTTAGGCGGAAATTTAGCAAAAAATTTGTGATGCATTAAGGAATTTACAATTTTTTCATGAACATTTCCCATAATAGCAAGGCGTCCATTATAATCATTTTCCATATGAGCATGTTTCGCAGTCCAATTATTTATAAAATTATCACCTGGACCACAATCAAAACCAATAAATTCCCCAAAAGATCCTATCCATGTAATACTAGACTTCCCACTAATATTAATAAAGGCAACAGGTTTTACTTCATCAATAGCAACAGAGTTAAAATAACTACAAGAAATAGGGGTTCCTTGTCCGCCGCTACAAATATCTGCATTACGAAAATGGGTAACAACTTTAATACCCACTTTTTCTGCAATATAACGCCCATTACCAAGTTGATAAGTATAAGGAATATTAGGATTATGAAGAATAGTTAAACCATCAATTCCCACGACATCAATATTTTGATCACAATCTTTTTTAAAGTCATTGATTAATTGAATATAAAAATCTGAGACTTCCTTATCAACATTTTTGAGCAAATTTTCATGTTCTGGAGAATCTTTTTGCAAACCATAAACAGAGTTTATTAAATCTTTAAGATAATCTGTATAAGGGACAACATAAGCTTTTTTTCTCTCAATAACATCAATGCCGTCAGTTTTAATAAGAGCAAGTTCTACTCCGCCGAAAGTAGAAGTTCCCATTAACCCCAAGCAATTCAGTCCCCTAATAAGCATATACAAAAACCTCTTTATTAATTGCAATATCAAATTATTATGATAATATGCTTTAAAATTTAGTAATAAGGAAGTAAAAATGACAAGTTTTAAATCAGAATTTTTAAATATAATGCATGAAAGAGGTTTTTACAACCAATGCACGAATGAAGAGGGATTTGATGAATACCTAGCAGATTGTGAAAAAAGAGGAGAACCTGCTGTTGGATATTTAGGATCAGATCCAACAGGTGATAGTTTGCATGTAGGGCACATTGTTCCTTTGATGATGTTAAGATGGTTTCAAAAATGCGGTCATAAGCCATTGACTTTGGTTGGTGGAGCTACAGCACGCATTGGAGATCCATCCGGTAAAGATAAATTACGCCCATTTTTGAGTGAAGAAACTCTGAAACATAATGTAGAGGGCTTGAAGAAATCATTTATGAAGTTTCTTAGATTCGGAGATGGAAAAAATGATGCGCAAATGGTTGATAATTATGATTGGTTTAAAGATATTAACTATTTGGAATTTTTAAGAGATATAGGAACATGTTATTCTGTAAATAGAATGTTGACAATGGATAGCGTAAAAAGTCGATTGGAACGTGAACAACCAATGTCTTTCCTAGAATTTAATTATATGCTATTACAAGGATATGATTTTTGTGTTCTTTTACAAAAGTATGGTTGCCGAGCTCAAATTGCTGGAGCCGATCAATGGGGAAATATCGTTTCAGGAACAGAGTTAGGAAGAAGAAGATATGACACAGAATTATTTGGTTTTACTAGCCCAATAATTACAGATTCTGCCGGCAAAAAAATGGGAAAATCAGAAGGAAATGCTGTTTGGATAAATGAAGAAAAACTTCCATCTTATAACTATTATCAATATTTTAGAAATATTGGAGATGCAGAAGTTGGAAAATGCTTAAGAATTTTCACTGATTTACCAATGGATGAAGTTCATCGTTTAGAAGTATTAAAAGATAAAGAAATAAATGAAGCTAAGAAAATTTTAGCATATGAAGCAACCAAGATTTGTCGAGGTGAATCCGAAGCAAAAGCCGCTCAAGAAACAGCTATCCAGACATTCGAAAAAGGAGTTGCTGGAAATGAATTACCAACAGCAAAAGGCTCGAAAGAAGGCATAGGTGTATTGGATGCATTTCTTGCTTTAGGATTTGTTGCAAGCAAGGGAGAAGCTCGTCGTTTAATTAAACAATCTGGATTAAAACTTAATGACAAAGTGATAACCGATGAAAACTATGTCATTACAGAAAAAGATATAGAAAATGGTAATATAAAATTATCACAAGGCAAAAAGAAACATGGGTTACTAATATTGCAGTAGAACAAAACTAAAAAAAGGCGGTTCACTAACCGCCTTTTTTTGTAAAAGGAATAATAACCTTACTCAGCAGTAATATCAATTAATCTATCCAAGCTATTAGTTTCTTTTTTATCATATCCTTTTTCTTCTTCAGCAGTAGAATTTTTACTACTTTTACTGTTAGAAGACGTATTTTTTATTTCAGGTTTAACTAATAAATCAAACATTTTATCCATCTGTTTTTGATCTAATTTAGACGGAAAACTTTTGCCATCATCAGTTTTTTCTTTAGTATCATCTTGTTCATCTTTTTTATGTTTATGTTGAGTATTAACCTTATTTATACCTTCTATAGATTTCTTTGTATTTTTAACAAAATCTTTAGGAAGAAAAGCTTCAATCATATCTGAACAAGGTTTAGCCATCATAAAGTATTTAGATTCTTTTAAAATACCACTTTTTAATTCTTCAGGAAGGGCTATTTTTACAATCAAGAAACAAAAACCAAGAATAAGAACAGCTCGAACAAAACCAAAAAGAAGTCCAAAAAGTCTGTCCATAAAACTCAGAGTGCTAGTTCTAATCATAGCAATAAGTTTATCCGTGCTAATAATCCAGATAGCATAAAAGAAAGCCATAATTAATAAAAAGACAACAAATTGCGCCATAAGTTTGCTTGCAATAAACTTATTCATCCAAGGAGTAATTAAAGGAGTTAGTTGAACTGTTAAGATAATAAAACAAGCCAACCCGATAATAGAAAGAAGTTCTTTAACAAAACCACGAATAAAAGCAACAAGCATAGAGATTGCAACACCAATTAAAATCGCAACATCAATATTATTTAACGGTTCCATAAAATACTCCTTAACTAAATTTAGAAATAAGTCGTTGAACATTACCTATTTCATGATAAGACATACCTGTAATAAGTTTCTGTTTTTTATCTTTCGCAAAAGAATTAGGAATAATAGCGTTAGAAAATCCTAATTTTTGAGCTTCTTTCAATCGAAGCGTAGGCTGACTAACTGCTCTTATTTCACCAGATAGGCCAATTTCACCAAAAACAACCATGTCAGCAGGAAGAGGTTTATTTGTCATTGAAGAGATAACAGCCATAGCAACAGCCAAATCCGCTGCAGGTTCTGTAATTTTTAGCCCTCCCGCAATATTTAAGTAAACATCATGAGTACTAAAGTTCATTCCGCAACGAGCTTCTAATACAGCAAGGATCATCGCCAATCTGCTAGAATCCCAACCAACAACCGCACGCTTTGCACCAGCATAGCCACTATTGCCAACAAGAGCTTGAATTTCAACTAAGAGAGGTCTAGAACCTTCAATTCCCGCAAAAACACAAGAACCAGAGACGCATCCCTGTCTTTCCGCTAAAAATAACGCAGATGGATTTTCAACTTCAATTAAGCCATTGTCTTGCATTTCAAAAACGCCAATCTCATCTGTAGCACCATATCTATTTTTTACGGCACGAAGGATACGAAAATGGTGTCCCCTATCACCTTCAAAATAAAGAACTGTATCAACCATATGTTCAAGAACTCTCGGACCTGCAATAGCACCCTGTTTTGTAACATGACCAACTAAAAATAAAATAAACCCTTTTTTCTTGGCTATTTTGATTAACTCATATGCTGCCGCACGAACTTGTGCAACACTGCCCGGAGTAGATTCCACATCATCAATATACATCGTTTGAATTGAATCTATGATTACCAGAGAAGGATTTTCTTTTTCTAAAGTAACAATAATATCTTTTACACTAGTCGTGCTTGCTAGTTTAACAGGTGCATCAGCTAATCCAAGACGTTTTGCTCTGATACGAACTTGATCAATAGCTTCTTCACCAGAAATATAAAAACAACTATCGTCATTAAGTTTATTAGCAACACCAGCACAAATCTGTAAAAGAAGGGTAGATTTTCCAATTCCCGGATCTCCTCCAACCAAAATAACAGATCCAGGAACTAACCCTCCGCCTGAAACACGATTAATTTCAGAAAGATTAGTTACAAGTCTTTGATAAGACTGACTTTCACCATTAAGAGAAACAAAATCAATTTGATGTCCTTGCTTTTTTGAAGATAAATTAGAAAATTCGGCAGAAGGTTTCGCTTCTTCAACTATAGAGTTCCACTCACCACAAGAATCACATTTTCCCTGCCATTTAGGATAAACAGCTCCACACGACTGACAAACATAATCAACAGTTGATTTTTTTGCCATATTATTTCTCCACCTTAATTGGTCCTTTAGATGAACCATTTATAAACTGTCTAACATAAGGGTTAGTTGTTTTATCTAGTTCTTTAACAGTTCCATACCAAATAATTTTCCCTTGATAAAGCATAGCGATTTTATCAGCAATTTTTCGAGCAGAAGCCATATCATGAGTAATAGTTAGTGTTGTTGCCCCTAAATCTTTAGCAGATTCAATAATCAGATCATTAATAACATCTGCCATAATAGGATCCAAACCGGTAGTAGGCTCGTCAAAAAATATAATTTCCGGACGAGTGATAACAGCCCTAGCCAAACCAACACGCTTTTGCATACCTCCGGACAATTCAGAAGGGTATAAGTCAGCAATATCTTCCGTTAGTCCAACTTGTCTTAATACTTTGATAGCAACAATTTTAGCTTCTTTTTTAGCATAACCTCTATTTTGAATTAAATCAAAAGCAACATTTTCCCAAACAGTTAAACTATCAAAAAGAGCACCGCCTTGAAAGAGCATTCCCATTTTACTATGCAAGCTGTCAATAACATCAGGATTTTCATTAACAATTTCAACGTCATCAATTTCAATAGAGCCACTATCAGGAGTAAGTAGTCCTTGAATACATTTAATCAAAACAGATTTACCAGTACCAGACCCGCCAATAACAACAAGAGATTCCCCTTTATATAAATCAAGGTTTACTCCATTTAAGACATTCTTTTTACCAAAGCTTTTATGAAGATCTCTAATTCTAATTTTTATTTCTTTTTCCATATAAGACCTCCATTATCGAGAGAAGAACATTTCAGTAATAAGATAGTTAAAGATAAGGATAAGGATAGAAGAAGAAACGACAGCATTTGTTGTTGCATTTCCAACCCCCTGTGCTCCACCTTTAGATTTGTATCCATGATAACAACCCATCATAGAAATAATAAAACCAAAAACAGCAGCTTTAACAAGTCCTGATATAATACCAATATATTGTAGGTCCTGAAAAGTAGCATTAATATAGTTAGCTGGATTAAAACCTAATTTATAGACACCAACAACATAACCACCAAAAATACCAATAATATCACCAACTAAAACCAATAAAGGAAGAACAATAAGCCCCGCCCAAAGTCTTGGAGCAACTAAATATTTAAAAGGATTAGTAGATAAAGTAACCAGAGCATCAATTTGCTCAGTAACCCTCATAGTTCCGATTTCTGCAGCCATAGCAGCCCCAATTCTACCAGCCACCATCAGAGCAGAGAGAACAGGAGCCAATTCACGAGTAACAGAAATAAGAACAACAGAAGCGATAACACTTTCAGCTTTAAAACCAGAAAAACCAGAATAAGTTTGTAAAGCAATAACCATACCGGCAAAGAGAGTAGTTAAACCAACAACAGGAAGCGAGTAGAAACCAATATCAAGAACCTGCCGAAAGAATAATTTAAAGTAGAAAGGAGGAACAAAACAATGGTAAATCGCCTTAACAATAAAAGCAGTCAAATCTCCCAAAGAAAAAAGAAATTTGACTAAAGGTTTACCAAGAGTTCTAAGAAAAGCCTCGCTTAAACGTATAATCATATCAAAATCCTCACAAACAAATCCTACTTACTAATAACATATTTAAGAAATAATACCACTTATTTTTGCAATAATTTTACAAATTGCGGAAGATTCAAAGGGAAATAATGTCAGCTTAGGAATACATATATCTAACAATTCAGTTTCTTGATATTCAGGAAGTCTATCAATCTGTTTAATATCATCAATCAATTCAACAAAAAGAGAAATCGGGGAATTTTCAAGAAATGGAAAAGAAGCAATACCCACACCTCTAACTTCAAGTTTACCAGCAATTTCCTTTGGAGAAGAACCAAATAAGCAATGATTAACAGTAAAAATATCTACACGATCATCAGCAACAAGCATAGCATCATGTTCAAGAATAAAACGCAAAGCAAGATCAGATTTACCGCTACCAGATTTCCCAGAAAAAAGGATACCTTTACCTTTATAAGCAATCAATGTAGCATGAATATTATTAGAAGTCATGAGCAATTTTCTCCAGTCGCTTCTTTTTTTCCTCATCAGTTACAGAAACAGAAAAGATTCTTGAATCTAAATTTGAAGAAATACAAACTTTCCAAATATTTCTAGGTAAAAGAGATTCTATTTTTTCAGGCCATTCAATAAGATTAACACCCATGAAAAAAGATTCTTCAATACCAAGTTCATAAGCATCCTCAGGCTGTTCCAAACGATACATATCATAATGAAAGATTGTAAAATTAGCAGTATCGTAAGATTGCACTAGAGTAAACGTCGGGCTAGGGACTTCAGTAGCATTAGTCAGATATTGAATAAGAAATCGAGAAAAAGTGCTTTTCCCCACACCTAAAGTTCCATAAAGAGCAATAACATCGCCTTTTCTAACAGAAGAAGCAAATAATTGAGCTAAACGATTTGTATCATTTTCAGTTTCACATACAAAATTTTCAATATAATTAATCATATTATTTGAACCAAGAACCAAAATCAAAGAAAGAACTACCTTTAGAAAAAGAAGATCTTCTAATTGTGAAATCATTCTGTCTTCTTTTTATATCTCGCCAATCTTCCGGAGCATAAAAAGTTCCCTGCCACAAACCTGAAGATTCCCCTTTTGCTTTAGCCTCATATGGACGATATATATCGGATTCTTTAGTATTAGCAATCGCCCACCCCGTTCCAACCAGAGCAGCTCCAATATCATAATCACCCCAGACACAAGTTGCTAAATCTTGTCCATTTGGATTTATTTTCAGCAAATAGCAATCAATAGAATTTGTATCAATCCAACCTCTTAACCAAGAAACAGCTGCTTGTCCACAGTTATAGGAGCTACCATTAGCATCAGAACAAATTTGGTCATTATCTGGAGCATCTACGCCATACAACCTAACATAACGACCACCGATATAAAAAACATTTGCATGAATAATTGTAGCACTACCACTAATTTTAGGATAATCAGACGGGTTAAAGCCTGTAGATTTATATTTTTTCTTTTTAGGTTTCTTTTTGACAACAGTTACTACTTTTTGAGTTTTCAAGGTATTTTCTTTTATATTTTCAGAAGGGGATACAGAAACTTTAGAAGAAACACTTTTGGAATTAGTAAAATACAAAGCAACAGCCAACCCAATAGCAATCAGAGTAATCCAAAAATCATATTTAGGGAGTTGCTGAAAAATAGCGATATGAGCAAGAGTTATACCACCAACAAAAACGCATAACCCAAAAGCTTGCCATAATTGTATTTGATTCTGCAAAAGTTTAATACTTAAAAGAACCAAAAGTAGGGCAACTATACCGCAGACAATTCTTTTAAACCAAAGCATGGCATCTCCCTTAGGTTACATACACATAATAAGATGCAAATTAATTGTAAAGATTTGGTAAAATATCTTTCTTTTTAATTTGTTTTATTTTTTTTGCATCAATTTTTTTAAAAATTTTGAGAAATTCGGACTTATTAAAAGAGAGAACATCTGGAGAATATAAAATCTGATTAAGTTTATTTAATTGCTCTTTAAATTCGGTATTTTCAAAAACATCTGCAACATCATTTAAGTTTTGAATAGTAGTGTCCTTCATTTTTTTCTGTGCCCATAAGATAAGATTATTTCTTGCTTCAGAATATTTTTCTCTTTTGAGGGATGTAATAACATTAGAACGATAATCCTGGACTTTAAATTTTTTAGAAAAAGCATTTATAAGAAAAACAAATAAAAGAGCAATAAACAAAGATATAACTATAAGGAAATAAGGAATATCATTTTTAACAGTAGAAGAGGAATTATTTTTTTCATTAATATTAGAAGAATTTTCGTTCTGTGTTTTCTGTTCTATTTGATTAGAAGGAGAAAAAGTTTCTGAAATTTTCTCAGAAAAGTTAGGATTTGATAAGATTGTGATATTTTCAGAAGGAATAACAGTGTTTTTAAATTCTTCACTATTGATATCAAACCATGTAATTTCTTGTCTAGGATAAAGAAAATTACCAGACTGTGACGGAATATAAATAATATTATACTTTGCGGTGATTACAATTTGATTTTTTTCAATAGCAGAAGAAAGAACCGGTTTTTCCGGATATTTCTTAAAACCTTTAATATCAGGAAAAGTTAAATCAGGAAAATTTTCTTCTTGTAATCCAAAAGCACGAACAGTTATCTGACGAGTTAAAGCTTCTCCAACTTGGAACTTTGTATTAGGAGCCCATTGAGAGCTAATAACTAAATCTGATAAAGGTAGCCACACATTTGTATTTGAAGAAGGGATCGGTTTAACGTTTATTTTTTCAATTTTAGTTTTCATGCGAACGGGAACTTTAGGAGCGAAAGCATTTTGAAAATCAACACCAAAAGTTAAAAAACTATCATTAAAATTAGGGAAAGAAAAACCCACATTTTTTATATAAGCACCATCAAATACAAATTGAGGAGAAGCAATCTCACCACTTTTTAAAGGAAATGCTGCAAAAGCATATTTGACAACATTAACTTTTTTTCCCTGAACAATATCTGTAGAAACAAAAGGTTCTTTGGTCAATTGAGATAAAGACCAATTATTCATTGTTTCTTCAGTAGGAAGAAGAGAGGCATTATGTAAACCTAGGCTATCATAAATAGTTACCCAAATAATGGTTTGTTGATTAATATATGGCGAAGAAGGAGAAAGTGTTTGTTCAATCTGAAAATAAGGAGAATTCGAATTTTCTTTACGATCAGGAACATAAGCCACATCAGTAATCTCTTTCACCTCAACATCAGCATAATTAGAGCTTATATTACCAATTTTAATTGGTTTAATAGTTATTTTACCTAACTTTAAAGGCTTAAGTCCAATCGTCCATTTTTTTATTTGAGAAAATACTCCATTAATATAATTAACCTGTTTGGATGTAAAATTAGAAACAATCTGGAAATCCTTTTGAAGATCGCTTAAATCTGGATTATCATCATTTTCTCCAGAATAAGAAATAGTCAAATTAACAGTATCTCCTTCAGAAATAACATTTTTATCTAAAGATATATCAACCGTATCAGCAAAAACCCAAGCGGAAAAGAAACAATTAATTAACAAAAAAAGAAATATTTTAAATGCCTTCATTTTTATACCTACCTTTTGAATATTCTTTTTTAATAAATTCTCTTAATAGACCACCTGTATCTTCAGGAATATCCCTATAACGGCGTTGCATAATAAGTGCCTTTTCATCATAATTTTCCTCTGGACTGCCTTTTTTAGCATTAACAAGATTTACAGTTTGTTCCTGATCTTGATTTTCAAAACCTTCATTTTCATCCCCTTCTTCATTATGAGTTTTTTGAGGAGCACCTTGATCTTGATTTGTTTGTTCAGGAGAATTTTCTTTTTCTTGAGAAGAGTTATTTGAATCTTGATTATTTTTTTGAGAATTTTCGGAGGATTTATTGTTATTACTAGCTTCCTGAGTATTTTCAGAATTTTTCTGATTTTCTGAATTATTGTCAGATTGTTGCTGAGACTGTTCTTTTTGTTGTTTTTCATCAGAAGAGTTTTCTTGAGATTTATCATTTTGCCGTTGCTCAGCGGATTGTGAATTATTGTTGTTGTTTTGAGATTCATTATTTTGAGATGAACTTGATTTCTCAGATTGTTGATTATTATCTTCATTATCAGAGTTATTATTTTGAGATGAAGAATTTTGCTTTTGATTATCATCGCAAGAGAGTAAAGAAGGATCTGATTTTGCTTTTTCAAATAGATCATTCAATAAAGAAAGGTTATAAGAGGCATCATCATTTTTAGGATTTATTTTTAAAGCATTTTGAAAATCTTTATAAGCATCTTCATATTTACAAAGCTTAGCTTCGATAAGAGCTTTATTATAAAAATCAATATCAGACTTTCCTTTTTCAAATTCTTTAAGGGCTTCTTCAAGTTTATTTTCTTTATACAAAGAAATGCCTTTCCAAGTTGAGTTTTGAAAAAGCTGGGAGGCTTTTGAATAGTTAGCATCATTAAAGAATTTTAAAGCTTCTTGATTTTCATTTAAGAAGAAACCAGCGTAAGCATAGTTAATATTAAAAATACAGAGAAGAAAAGCAAATAAAACACCTCTTCGAAATAAAAATAAAGTGCAAATCAATGGGATAATTAATAAATAATAGCCAAAGTCAATAAATTGAGATCGCATATTTTGACTTAATTTGACTTGAGCATCATTTACATCATTAATATTATTAATTAGAGCTTGAAGGTCAGCATTTTGAATAGAAGTATAGAATCCACTAGCTTTATCAGTAAGAATTTTTAGTTTTTCATTTTTAGCGAAAGATGTATCAACAATATAAATATGATAATTAAGTTTAGCAGCTTTTTGAACAGCTTCTATTGCAAGATCAAAGCGTTGTCCAACATCAGAAGCAAAAATAATAATATTTCCGTGAGAAAATCCCGCGGAATTAAAACGTTCAATTGCAAGATTAATAGCACGATCAAGTCGATCACCTTGATCAGGAACAATATTAGGAACAATTTGAGGTAATAAATTTTTTAATAGCAGAATATCATCAGAGATAGGTGAAATAATATAAGGTTCTTGAGAATAAACTTCAAAACCAAATTGTCCTTTAGGAAAAGCATCTGTTAAATCAGAAATAAGAAATTTAGCACGTTCAAGCCTAGAAGGAGAGATATCTTGGAGTTGCATATCTTGAGCCAAACTTAAAACAATCATATTAGGATTCTCAATAGTAAAAGATGGAATTTCATTTTTTTTCCAAGAAGGACCTGCTGCCGAAATAATAGCAGAAAAAATACCAAAATAGATAATTTTTTTGAGAGAAATAAAGGAAAAACGACTATCTCTGATAATAAGAAAATTTAATAAATTCTGCTCACAAACATTTTCCCAAGCGGAAGAAGTATAAGCTATTTTTGTTTTTTTCAAAAGAAAGATAATTGGGATAATAAGTAAAAAAAGCACCCAAGGTCTAATAAAATGAAAGTTAGTAAAAAAATCTATCATTTTAAATTTCTCCCAGATGAAATAAGAAAAAAGCAAGATAAAACAATAGCAACTAAAAGAGGAAGATAAAATAGATCTGTTTTATTTTGAACAACATTTCCTTCACTTTGTTCAGGTTCAAGAGTATCAATGTAATTATATATCTGAGCCAAAGAATTTAAATCTGTTGCTTTAAAATAACGTCCCTTAGTTCGAGAAGCTAATTCTTTTAAGCTTTTTTCATCTAATTCATTATTGCGTAATCCAAAAAGAGAGTTAATAAAATTAACTTCAGCACCTACACCAATGGTATAAACTTTTATATTTTCTTTTTCAGCAAGATCAATAGCTTGAGCCATACTAAGGGCTCCATCATTATTTTCTCCATCAGAAAGTAAAATAATAACTTTATTTTCTTTTTTAGCATCATCTCTTAAATTTTTCAAAGCCAATCCCAGAGCATCACCGATAGAGGTAGAACGTCCGGCCATTCCAGCGTCTGTGTTTAGCAAAATTTCTTGAATAGATGCTTTATCAAAAGTGAGCGGAGCTTGTAAATAAGCTCTTGTTCCGAAAAGGATTAATCCGATTCTATCTTCAGTTCTTTTCTGAACAAAAGCACTTACAACAGCTTTAACAGCTGATAATCTATCAATACGACGATTTTGAGTGGAAAAATCAGGTTCCAACATGGAAGTAGAGATATCAATAACCAACATAATATCTCTGTTGTTTGCATTAAGCCTATAAGGCAAACCAACAATTTGAGGACGAGCAACAGCTATAGTTAAGCAACTCCAGATTAGAAATAGATACAAAAATTTCAAAGAAGATATAATTTTTTTATTAGTCCCAAAGAAGTGATGAGAGGCAAGATTTTTTATTTCTTTTAAATCTTTTAAGAAAGGAACAGATAAAGCATCACCAAACTCTTGTTTTTTTCGAGGTATAAGTAAAAGCCATAAAAATGGAAGAAAAACAAGCAGAAACAATTTGGGATAAGCGAAAACAATCATAAATTTTCTCCTATCCAATTTTTACAAAAGTTTTTGAGTTTGATAGCATCTTCTGTAGTATATGTTTGATTAGAACTATTCATGAAAGGAGCAAATGATAAAAAATCAGCACTTTTTTGAGAAAGAGGATTAGAAGAATGCTGATTAAGAAAGTCAATCCAATCCTTCCCGGTAAGAGCACATGATTTTCTATCTTTAATAAGACAAATACGCCTTAAAAGCTCAGAGATAGCGACTGCAGCTTGAATAGGATTATCGGTAGAAATGTTTTCTAATTTTTTTAAGGAATAATATTTCCTGCGAGTTTTCCAAAAAGCAATAAAAAATTTTATAAAAAGGAATAAAAAAACAACAATAAATAACAAAACCCACCAACCATAGGCTATAGGGAAAATTGAAACCCCATCAGGTATTTGAATATCTCTAAACTGTGGAAGATTATTCATTTATTATTCCTCTAAAACAAAACAATCTCTTTATAAATTTATGATAAGAAGTATAAAATATCAAGATAGGGTTTTAAGATATTGCTCAATAAGAGGTGCGAAACGATTTACCATTGTTTTATAAACATCTTTTTTAAAATTAATAATATTTTCTGCGGCAAACTCTAATGTATTCCAACAATAAGATTTGAATTCAGGTTGAGGAGTATTTATATTAATTTCACTATTATCTCCGGCAAAAAAGAATAAAGAGAAATAGATATCTTGCCCATCATTAAAGATGCCACGTTTTCTAAAATTATGTTTAATTTCTTCAGTAAACTCATAACGAGAAGGAGTATCATCCGTATAGATAGGAATAACAGAAGATACTCCTGTTTCTTCAAAGAGTTCTCTTTTAGCCGCTGCAAGAGGTGATTCGTTTATTTCGATTCCTCCTTGTGGAAATTGCCAATCATCCGAAGGCACATCAATACGATTTCCAAGTAAAACTAATCCGGAAGAATTAAAAACGACAGCTCCAGCACAACGCCTAAAAAGTTTACCCATAATTTACCTCCTAGTTTGCATCTGATTTAGAATACAGAGCCAAAGCTTTAACCAAATCAAGAGCACGTACCAATTGATAATCAGCTAAATCTTCTGCTGATTTACCCTTTTTCTTGTCAGAATCAGCAGAAATTTCACTATCATTTTTAAGTGCATTATTTAAGTCAGCCTCACTAATATTCAAAGAATAGGATTCGAGTTCTTCTACTTTTGCTGGTTTAACTTCAATATCAGGTTCGATACCTTTAGCTTGAATAGAACGACCAGAAGGAGTATAATATCTAGCAGTAGTTAATCTCATAGCCCCATAATCTCTTAGAGGAATGACTGTTTGCACAGATCCTTTTCCGAAAGATTTTTCACCTAAAATAATAGCACGATGATGATCTTGAAGGGCACCTGCAAGAATTTCTGAAGCAGAAGCAGAACCTTCATTAATAATAACAACAATAGGAAGTCCCTGAGCAACATCACCTTCATTAGCCATAAATTTTACAGTATCACTTTCATTTCTGGAACGAGTTGAAACAATTTCACCTTTTTCTAAGAATAAATCAGAAACATCAACAGCTTGATCTAATAATCCCCCCGGATTATTTCTAACATCAATAACAATACCAAGTAATTTATTTTTCAATTTTTTCTTAGCATCAGTAATGGCTTTACTAACAGCATCATCTACATCTTCAGAAAAAGATGAAATTCTGATATAGGCAATAGAATCTTCCTTAATTTCACTTTTTACAGATTGAATTTTTATTTCCTGTCTTTTAATAGTCAACTCAATAGGTTTAGAATTAACTCTTCTGATAGAGAGTTTAACTTTCTCACCAACTTTTCCCCTCATTTTACTAACTGCATCATTAAGAGTCATTCCGACAACAGTTTCTCCGTTAATATGAGTAATATAATCTCCCGCTTTTATACCAGCTTTAGCAGCAGGAGTATCATCAATAGGAGATACGACTTTAACTAAACCATTGTCCATAGTAACTTCAATACCTAAACCACCGAATTTACCTTTAGTTTGCTCATTCATATAGTTAAAACTTTCAGCATCCAAATAGCTCGAATGAGGATCTAAAGATGTGAGCATACCATTAATAGCAGCTTCAATAAGTTTTTTATCGCTAACCTCTTCAACATAATTAAGCTTAGCTCTTTCCATAACTTCACCAAACAAATTTAACAATTCATAAGTATTGGCATCATCATCTTTTTTTTTCGCAGCATAAGCATCTGCAATGCATAAAAACAGCCCTGCAAATAAAGCGATAAACAATAGTTTGTTTTTTTTCATAATCATCCCTATCAAATAAAATTAACTGGCAATCCAAGGAGAAGGGTTAATAGGATGCCTATCCTTTCTAATTTCGACATAAAGTTTCGCATTAGAAGAGTCTGGCATCATACCAACAGGTTCTCCTGCCAACAACATCTGTCCTAATTCACAGTCAATAACACCCAAACCTGCTAACAAAGACAAATATCCATCACCATGTTCTACAATAATAATATTACCATATCCTTTAAATGGACCAGAAAAAATAACAGTTCCATCATAAAGAGCAATAACTTGAGCATTTGGGCGAGTTTTATAAACAATACCTTTGGAAGTAACCCCTTTTGAAAGAGGCTGTCCATATTCAGTAATAATAGAACCTCTAACAGGTCGAGATAAGGTTCCTTTGGCTTTAGCAAAGCGTCCGCCTTTTACTTTTTGTTTTATAGAAGCATGTTCTCTCTTAGAGATTGTATGACTTTGTGCATTTAATTTTTTTAAATTTTCTTGTCTTTTAAGAGCAGCCAATCTTTCAGCTTCTTGCTGTTTTTTTCGTTCAAGCTCTTTTTGTTTTTCCAGTTTATCTAACAAATCTCTGAGATTATTAGCTTTAGAGGCCAATTCTTCAGCTTGTTTTTGCGTTTCAGCGCCACGAGATTCCAAGACCTGTCTCATACTTGCCTTTTTCTGCATAAGAGAGCGCATTTTTTTTTGCTGTTGATTTAAAGTTGTCTGACTATTTTTTGCCTCAGTCATAGTATTTTCGATTTGTTGCTTTTGCGTATAAATAGCATCTAAATCAGTTTTTAATTGAGAAGATTTATTATTTAAGAAAGGGATTGTTTCCCTTAGCAAAATAGCACTTCTAATAACATCAACAGGTGAGATTGGTTGCAAAATGACAGCTTCTGAAGGGTTAAGAGACATATTCTGCAAAGAAGCAATTGTTTGCACGAGAGAATTATTTTCTTTAGCAAAAGCAGCTTCTTTAATAGTTAAATCTTCTTTTAGCGCTGCTAATTTTTTTTCTAGTTCAGAAATTTTATCTTCATTATTTTGAATTTCACTAGCTAAATTAATAACAGTTTTATCAATTTTAGAAAGTTCAAGATTTAACTGTAAAGCTTGGGCTTGTAATTTTCTCGATTCGATACTTTTTTTTCTGGCTTCTGCTTCGATTCTTTTTAATTCAGTTTCAGAAATATCTTTAGCATGGCATAAATTGTAACTAATACAATTGCCCCAAAAAAGAGCTAAAACCATGCTAAAGATACATATTTTCTTCATATAAATCCTATTTAACGATTAAAGATTTACCTGTCATTTCTTGTGGTTTTTCGATTCCCATTAAATCCAAAAGGGTAGGAGAAACGTCTGCCAATCTACCATCATTTAAGGATTTCACTGCTGGTTCAGCATTATAAAGCACTGCTTGAACTTTTCCAACAGTATGAGCTGTATAAGGTTCGCCAGTTTTCTCATCAACCATTTTTTCAACATTACCATGGTCAGCTGTAACAAAGAGAACCCCATTAACATCTTTAATTGCTTTCATAACTTTACCCAAGCAATCATCAACAGCAGCAACAGCCTTAAGAGCTGCATCCATAATACCTGTATGACCAACCATATCACCATTAGCAAAGTTACAAATAATAACATCATATTTTTGTTTTTCGATAGCATCAGTAAGAGCTTCTGTAACTTCATAAACACTCATTTCGGGTTTTAAGTCATAGGTTGCAACTTTAGGACTATTAATCAAGATACGATCTTCCCCTTTAAATTCTTTTTCTTCACCACCATTAAAGAAGAAAGTAACATGAGCATACTTTTCAGTTTCAGCGATTCTTAATTGAGTAAGTCCATGATTAGCAACAACTTCGCCAAAGATGTTTTTCAAAGCTTCCGGAGCAAAAATTGTTTTCATAAAACGATTATGATCTACAGAATATTCAACCATACCAACGAGATCAATAAAGTTAATAACTTTCTTTCTTTCAAAACCGGAAAACTCTTTATCACCAAGAGCATAAAGAATTTCTCTTGCTCTATCTGCTCTAAAGTTAATCATCAGAACAGCATCACCATCTTTAGCACCATGATAATCACCAATAACAGTCGGAACAACAAATTCATCTGTAACAGAATTGCTATAAGATGCGACAATAGCATCTTGAGATGAAGCAAAACGTTGTCCATCAGCCAGAACAATATTATTGTAAGCTTTTTCAACTCTATCCCAACGCTTATCTCTATCCATAGCATAAAAGCGTCCAGAGATAGTAGCAACTTTAACATTTGATAAATGTTGGATATTATGTTCAAAATCAGCTAAGAACTCTTTAGCAGACTGAGGAGGGGTATCTCTACCATCTAAGAAAGCATGAACATTAACAGGAATATTATTTTTATTCAAAATTTCGCACATAGCTTCAATATGTTTCTGATGAGAATGCACACCACCAGGAGACATTAAACCCATCAAATGACAAGTTCCCTTGGATTCTTTTAATTTTTGGATCATTTCAACAAGAGTAGAATTTTTCTCTAAAGAACCGTCTTTAATAGCTAAATCAATTTTAGGTAAGTCTTGCATAACAACGCGTCCAGCCCCTAAGTTTGTATGACCAACCTCAGAATTTCCCATCTGTCCATCAGGAAGACCTACATCATATCCAGATGTTTCAATAAAGCAGTGAGGACAAGTTTGTAATAAAGAATGCCAATTAGGTGTATGGCCTTGTTCAATAGCATTATCGCTCGTAGTTTTTTCACGATATCCCCAACCATCTAAAATTAAAAGCATAACAGGTTTTTGCATTATTTTTTACTCCATAATATTTTTTTCATTCTATTAGATATATAAGTCAAGTTAAAGCAAAAAGCATTATATTTATCCAGAATTTTTTAGGTTATAAACAACATTAGTCTTGTTAAGACAAAAAGATAGTTTTATATTTAAGCAAAAGAGAAAATTTTTCTAGGAAAAACAGATGAAAATTTCCCAATTATTTTTATTAAGTATATTTTTAAGCCCAATGATGGCAAGAGCAGAAGGTTTTGAAACAGATTATTCTGTTTCATTAAATAATTTCTACGGATACACGGATTACGCGAAGCCTTATAGCAAATTATACAAGCAAAATAACATAAATTCCTCATTTAATTTTTACGGAAGAGGGACTTATGAATTTAATGATGAATATGCAATATCATTAATTGGATATTTAATGGCCGATACAGCCAAAGAGGTAGAAAATTATAATCAAGGCATATGGGGAGAAGAATTATATTTACTAACAGAAACCCCATATGGAGAGATATCCATAGGTCAAAAAAATAACGTAGCCTATGAGTTTGCTGTAGGTGCACCAAATATAGGGTTTTATCGAACAAACAATACAGATTTGGTCAATTTTATAAATAATCCGAACTGGTATAAAAAAGGGCACGATGCAAGATATAAAACATTAAATTCAACATATATCAATACCGATGGTGTATCTCCTAAAATAAGCTACGTAACGCCTTCCTATTTGGGAATAAAGCTCGGGGCGACATATGTTCCTAAGACTTATAGCCAGACAGGACTAGTTGCAAAAGATGCTCTATATAAAGATGATGAAGCCTATATTTTGGGAGCATATGGATTATGGGATATATTAGGCTATGAATTAGAAACATCGCTTGGGTATGCTGATTTCAAGAATAATGATACGGAGTACTCAGCCGGAATGAGTATTTACCGCAAAGGCTGGACACTAGGAGGTTCATATCGTAAAACAGAAGCAGACACAAAAAGATATGGTTTGGACAAAGAAAATTTATATGATTCTTATCGTGAGGGAGATGCATATAATATTGGCTTAAGTTATGAAATTGGTCCATTTACAACAGGAATATCATATTTCGTATCAGAAGCTAAAAAAACGGATAACAAAGATGAAATAATTAGTTTTTCAAATAGTTACCAATATAATAAATATGTAACTCTATCATTGACTGCAGCACATTTAAAATCTGAAGGAAATAATGATAATATAAAAAATAACAATAAAGGATATGCCTTTATTTTCGGTTTGGAGTTAGCAATATGAGAAAAATACAAATCTACTCAAAAGACACAGCTTTTTTAGAAGATTTAGAAGGACAGATAAAATTATTAGCTCCAGAAATAGACATTAATCAAGATACACTTAAAGAGATGGAACTAGTGATAATAGATGAGGATATTGAAGAAGTAAAAAAAATAAAGGAACAAAATAAAGAAATTCCGATAATTTTATTGTCATCACAACGAGAAGTTTTAGAACAGGCTGATATTGTTATAAAAAAGCCTTTTAAGCTAAATAAGTTTTTGCTAGATTTTAAAGAAGGAACATTATTGCCTAAAGTCCGTAGAAAAGAATGTATAAGTTTCAAAGAATATAATTTATATCCAGCTAAAAAGGAAATAGAGGTCCAAACCACTGGAAAAACAATAAAGCTAACAGAAAAAGAAGTAATAATACTAAAATATTTGTATCAAATGTCTCCTGAAAGTGCCAGTAAGGAAGATTTACTTGAAAATGTATGGGAATATTGTGCAGATGTTACAACGCATACTATAGAAACACATATATACCGCCTCCGCCAAAAGGTTGAGCAAGAAGGAGGTAGTCAGTTAATTTTGACTGAAAATAACGGTTATCGCTTAAATATATAGGATTCCAAATAATTACTTTGTCAAACCAAGAGGTGTGAAAGTAAAGCGTATTTCTTTCCAATCATTATAGGTCGAGCCATTTTGAGCAGATAAAACCTTAAAGACACCATGAACATCTTGAGCAATGTAAATAGCACGTTCGGCACTATCAGCCAAAGCTTGGAAATAGGTATCAGAACGATATCTAGACATATCTTCTATATCAACAGATTGGATAAGACCTTCCTTAGTCAATTTAACATTAATGATAACCTCAATGTTTCGATCATCTTTACCACCTGCAATAGTTTTCCAGGATTCTTGAATTTTAGATTTTACAAAATCGATACCGGAAACAGATAGCTCACTGAAATAAGAACCTTTGCTATTTCCACCTTCAATACCAAGATTATTAACAGGCTCATCCTCAGGAACTTGTGCTGGAGCATCTTCTTCACCAATTTGTTTCTGTAAGTCATCAACAGAGTTCATAAGGCTTTGCAACGGATTTGCACTACGAACAGCAGGTTTTTTAGATTTTGCAGAAGAGGCCGGAACATTATTAGCCGCATTATTAGACTTTTTCGGTTGAGCTGGTTTTGGTTTAGGTTTTACCTGTGGCTTTTTCTGGGGAATAGGAGCAGGTTTCTTTTTCTCTTTAAGAGGTTCTTTAGATTCCTTCTTTGGTTCTTCTTTAGTTATTTCTTCTTTAGGAGTCTCTTCAATCAAAGATGGAGATTTTATCTCCGGAGCTTTAATTTCTGGTTCAGGCTTAGGTTCAGCCGGTTTAGGTTCAGGTTTCGGAGCTGTTGTTTTTTGAGTAAAATTTTCTTCAATAGTTTTTTCTTTACGAGTAGCAGGTTTACGCTCTTTACCTTTAACAGCTTTTTCAGGGATATTAGTTGTATCAGAAATTTTAATATTTTCCAAATCAACCATAATAGGAGGCTGATCATCAAAAGTCCGTTCTTTCATTAAAAAAGGCACATCAAAAACACAAAGCAGAACAACAGCAATGTGCAAAGCGACCGATTTATAAACGTAACTTTTCTTCATTCTGAATCAGCTTTCTATTTTTTATCACGACGAGCTTCTGTTTTTAAGCCAACTTTACTAAATCCGGCATCTTTTAGCATAGCCATCAATCCGATAACACTACCATAAGAAGAAGCAGCATCTCCGGAAATTGTGATAGTAACATCTTTATTTTCGCCTTTAATAGCCATGATTTTATCAATAATAGTATCTGGTTCAATTTGACTTTGTCCGATGTAATAGAAACCATCTTTATCAACACTAATATTGATAGAAGTATCTTTTCCATTTAATGTCCCACCCCCGACTTTAGGTAAATCAAGAGGGATACCGGATGTCATCAAAGGAGCAGCCACCATAAATACGACTAAAAGAACCATCATAACGTCCATAAGGTTAGTCATATTAATATCAGCATTACGACGACTGACACGTCTTTGGATTCTTCCGTTAATAATTGCCATGTTTTATTCTCCGGCCATTTCAGCTTTAATAGTTGTATCATCAATTTCACGAGATAAGATACTAGAAAATTCCGCCATAAAATTTTCAAGTTTCTTAGCATATCTATCAATATCAGACGTAATCATATTATACGCAATATAAGCAGGAATAGCTGCAATCAAACCAAAAGCGGTGGTAAACAATGCTTCTGCGATACCCGGAGCAATAGAGGTAAGCGAGTTACTCTGAGTAACAGCAATTGCGTTAAAGCAAGAAATAATACCCCAAACGGTTCCGAACAATCCAACCAAAGGAGCAACAGAACCAGTAGAAGCCAAAAATCCCATATGGTTATCTAATTCATCTAATTCTTTATCCATAGAAACCATCATAGCCTTTTCGATTCGTTGTTGAAGAGAAACGCCACGTAAACCTCTATCAGTTTTAGACTTCATAATATTTGTTCTACGCCATTCTTTCATAGCAGCGACAAACATAGCAGACATCGGATCCTGAGGATTTCCTATAGAGTCATAAAGTTTATCTAAAGATCCGCCGGACCAAAAGCGTTCTTCAAAGAGTTTAGACAAGCGTTTAACTTGACGCAAGGTATTGATTTTTTCAAAAATAATAGCCCACGACCAAACCGAAGCAGCAATCAATCCAATCATAACCGCCTTGGTAATTAAGTCGGAAGACCAAACCATATCCCACATAGAGAGTTGATTAACAACCTCGGTAGCAACTTGTGTATCCATTTTAATCCTCGTTATTGTAACAGTTTTCAATTATTCAAATTAGCATTAACATATAATTGTAAAAATTTAACTAATCAAACAAAAAAGAGTTGTTTTTAAGGATTAACCCAAAAAAACAACTCTTTCATTTAGACATATCCTGCAAGCTTGGTAACAATATAGTAACCGAAGACAAGCAAAATACATATAATGACAACAAGTGCTATTAATCCGATAATAGCTAAAAGCCAATTACCGAATTTCTTGCTTATATCCGTAAGCCAATACAAAAGATATAAGGCAAAAAACAGCACTTTTCTGACAGACAACCCAAAACCATGGATGGTATCCACAATTTCTGGGAAGAAGTAGTCAGAAGAAAAATTTAATTTGGCGTCAACATATAGTATGAGCCAAACGCTCAAAAGGGCGCAAATACCTGCCCAAATGAACGAAAAGATAGATTCCTTCATAAAAAATATAAAAATTATATGTTTCTAGACAAAATTATACCATATTTTGCTGCTTTTTTCAAGAGTTTTAGAACAAAAAAGGAGCGAAAAGCGCTCCTACAAATAAAATCAGCTAAATATTAAGGAATTTATTTTTTTGCTTTTGGGGATTCAATATTGGCATCCCATTTGATACGTTTAGCACACTCAGAGTTTAATGTATTAGGGATACGACAAAGATTTACTTCAATATCAGGAACTCCGGATAAGGTATAACAGATATTACCCGCGGTTGTAATAAAATGTTCTATTGATCCATTAGACGGAACTTTCTTAAAAACAAAGGCGAAAGCTCGACGTGGATAAATTAATCTCAACCCAAGAGTTTTCAAATCCTTATTTAGTTCAGAGCGTAAAGTAACTCCAAACGAACATTTTGTTTGCCCCATAGCATCCTGAAAAATCTTAAAACTTCCTTTTGAAACACCAATAAATAAATCTCCGCTAATTGGTTCCATATTAGGTCTTACTGGAGTAGGATTCGTTATTTCACTCGACTTTTTTAGAGAATCTGCTGTACTTTGAACCGCATCATCAAAAGTCTTAATTTTATCAGGTTCTCTTTCATAAATATCATGATCGCTAAAAAGATCATTAAACATTGCTTCACTTTCATCAACATCAATAGATGGATTCTGCGAAGTTTCTCCAAGTGATGGAATAGATTCAACCGAGTCATCAAGAATTTGTGCAAAAGCATTAATATTGCAGAAGAAAAGAAAACTCCACAAAATAATGCTTACACAAAACTTTTTCATGACTTCCTCTCTTTGCAAAAATTAATAGATGTTGGTCAAAGCCTTGTCAGAAGACCCCATATTCTCAACAATTTTATTAATGATTACATCAATATCAGAGAGTTCGCGACTTTCAGCAGCTTCACTTTCAGCCGCTTCTTCTGTTGCGGAAAGTCGTTTAAACTCGCCAAAATATTCAGGATTTTTAGGACTTACGAATTGGAATAATTCGGTACAAGCGCTTTGCTCAGAGCTAATGCCAAAACTACCAACAGTATCCATAGTGCGAGCGATATCACAAGGTGTAACAGTATATTGTGCATCAGTAAGCATTAAGTAACATTTTTCATTATCCATATAAGAACGAAGAGAAATTTGCTTATCAGCACCAAAAGCATTGACAGTAACAGAAGTTTGTGTAGGTTTTGATGGTTCATCTTTGCTAAAGAAAGATCTTTGTTTTTCTGCTTCTTCAACACCTAAAATAGATTCGACATATCTATCGAACTTAAAACGCTCATCAACAGGATCTGGCCAAGATAAATTAATTGTAAAAGTTCTAAAATTAATAGAGGTTCTATTGTAAAGAGTAATCATATAGTTACATCCTTTAACAACCCCATCTTCTAAGACAGGATCAACATCGTGAATTTTAAAAATCACAGCATCAGAACGAGTAGTAGGCTCAGCCGCTTTATTGGCTGCCTTTTTAGGAGCTTCTTTAGCAGCTAAAGATAAGTCAGGAGAAATACAAATAAAACCTAGAACAAGAGCTGCTAATATTTTGACAGACTTTTTCATCGTAAAACCTCATAACACAAATATTTTATGCTCATCATAAACAAGAGAGTATTTAATTTTTATTAATTAAAACAAAAAAACTTTTAATTGAATGAGAATTTAATTGATATCCTTAATTTTTTTTTGAATACGCAGCAAATCGCTCCAAACTTTGGATTTCTGCGAAGGTGAACGGAGAAGAAAAGAAGGATGATATGTTGCGAGCACTTGAGCTGTCTTTTGATCAGTAATAGAATACTCTAACCATTTCCCACGTGTTCGAGAAATAGAATCATTAACATCCATTAAGCTTTTCAAAGTTATACCACCTAATAAGATTAAGAAATCCGGTTGAATTAATTCTATTTGTCTTTTTAAGAATGGTAAGCAAATAGCGATTTCTTCATCAGTAGGGGTTCTATTCCCAGGAGGTCTCCAGGGTAAAACATTTGTAATGTAGCAATCAGTTCTATTAATATGAATAGATAAAAGCATTTTATCTAATAATTTGCCACATTTTCCAACAAAAGGAGCACCGATTCTATCTTCATCTGCACCAGGAGCTTCGCCAATTAAAACAATTCTAGCATTAGGATTTCCGTCACCCAAAACAGTATGAGCAGCTGTTTTCTTTAAATTGCATCCATCAAAATTTTGAATCAAATTTCTCAACTCATCCAAAGAGGCAGCTTTTGAACACAGATCGCGAGAACTTTTTGCTAAAGCATCAAAATTAGCAGGATGAGGAGTAACATTTACAGTTCGATTAGAAGAAGTTTTTGGTGACGCATGAGAAATCTCTTTGGGAGGCAAAGATGAAATATTATTAGAACTAGGCTGTATATCTAAATTTGAAGAATTAAGACACACTTCATCAGCGCAAGTTTCAGTAACTCCCGCCCAAATATACCAATCTAATGCTTCTTTTATATTAATTTGTTTATCCATCACAACCAGATTATATATAAGATACTTTTTATTGCAATATAAAGCAATTATTTACACAAATATAATAAATTTAGTTTAAAGTTAAGAGTAAAATGATAAAATAAAAGAGCAATTAACAGGAAAATTAAAAGAAATGATAAAAACAAGCTACATTATTACCATTTTAAGTGGTTTAGGAATATTTAATTCTTGCACAGGTAATTTTATAAAATCACCGGAATACTACCAAGAAACTGTATATTTGCAAAAACAGGAAACGGCATATGGTAACTATCTTGCAGGAAGAATTGCTCATTTACGCCAAGACTATAATCTTGCCGCCTACTATTATATGAAATCAATGGATAAAGGTCTTGTAAACCAAGATATTTTAGGAAAGACATATATAATTTTAGCATCTCAAGGAAATATAGAAGAGGCTAAAAAATATGCAAATATCGCTAGGCAAAAAGGAGATAAAAACAATTTTATAGATATAATTAATGCGGTATATGCATTTAAGCAAGGAAACTATCGTTTTGCTCGTGCTGAAATGGATGGAATTCAAGAAAAAACTTATAAAAAATTAATAACTCCATTATTTAATGCATGGAGCTATGTTGGGGAGAACAATTATAAAGAAGCAATAAAAGAGCTTAATAGAATTTCAAAAGAAGAAGAAATGCAAACAGTATACAGCCTGCATAAAGGTTTAATTAATGAGTATTTTGGAAAGAATAAGGAAGCAGAAGAGAACTATGATTATATAGTAAATGACAAAGCAAGTGATTTGTCATTTAGGGCGCTGCAAATAATAACAAATTTCTATGTAAAAAACGGGCAAAAGGAAAAAGCAGAAAAATTAATTTCCAGGTACTATGGAACAACAAATTTAAGAGAAATGTTGCAAAGTCTTAAAAAGAAAGTATCAACAGAAGCAATACCCGAAAAACCAATAATTGATACAGCCAATAAAGGTGTTGGAGAGGTATTTTTAGAAATAGCTCTATTATTTAAGTCTGTTCCGATAGGATACGATTACGCACAAATATATATGGCTATATCAGAATATTTTAATTCAGAAAATGATATTATGAAAATAGCGATGGCTGATCTTCTTGAAGAAAGGCTAATGCTCAAGGAAGCGAATCAATATTACGATTCGATAAAAGAAAACTCAGAGATGTATTATCCGGCACAGATGAAAAAGGCCTCAAATCTTATAGAGGAAAAAAAATATACAGAAGCAGCAAAGGTTTTGAAAAAACTATTACACAACAATCCTAATAATTTTCAAATATTATTCAATTTAGGAGATATTTATAGAATTAGTAATAATCAAACAAGTGCGATTAAGTATTATAATAAAGCAATTGATTCAATATTTTACGAAAATGAAAAATATTGGCCAGTCTACTATGCTTTAGCTGTATCATATGATAGAAACAATGAATGGTTGAAAGCAGAGGAAAGTTTGCAAAAGGCATTGAAGTTAAGTAATCGTCATCCACAAGTTCTTAATTATCTAGGATATAGTTGGTTAAAATATAATATAAATATTGATGGTGCTGCTGCTATGATTTTAGAAGCCTATGAAAAAGAACCCAATGATGGTGTTATTATTGATAGCTTAGGTTGGGTTTATTATAAAACAGGAGATTATGCAAATGCTATCATTTATTTAGAAAAAGCATCAGAGCTAAATCCTCAAAATGCGACAATAAGTGATCATTTAGGAGACGCATACTGGCAAGGCGGAAGGAAAAATGAAGCAGTATTTTTATGGAAGCAGGCTTTGACTCAAAAAGAAGATCAAGATGAGTTGAATATAAAGCAAGTTAAAAATAAAATTGAAAACGGTATAAGATCTAGTAAAAAATTAAAGATAAAAGACAAGCAAATAAGAGAAACTCTACATAGCTTGAATAATATAACAGAATAAAGCGAACAACTTTTAATTGTTCGCTTTAGACAATAAATAGAGATAAGAAATTATTTTTGATATTGTAAAATCAATTTTTTAAGTTTTTCTGCAATATCTTGAACAATATCTGCATTTTGTCCTTCAACTCTAAGTTTAATGACTGGTTCTGTGCCAGATTTTCTAGCAATTAGAGTGCTTGGAGAGCCTAGTAACTCTTTAGCGTCGATAAGAGCTTGCTTAACATCATCATGTTCAACACTATCAATCATATACTGTCTATCAGAAAAGCGTATATTTTCTACAATACAAGGAAAAGGTGTAAATATAGGGAAAATATCACTAAGAGGCTTATTTTCTTCTAAATAAGCTAAAGAAAAAACAATAGCAGTTGCAAGCGCATCACCTGTTTGTGCATATTTCGATAAAACGATATGTCCAACAACTTCTCCACCAAGAGATGCATTGTTTTCTTTCATTAAATCAATGACGTATCTTTCACCAACTTTACTCTTAAAATAGTTAAAGCCATTTGATAATAAATATTCCCCTAGACCAAGGTTAGACCATTCAGTGCTTATAACAGTATTATTGGAAAGGATGTTATGTTTTTTCATGTATAGAGCCAAAAAGCACAAAATCTGGTCTCCATCAACAATTGTTCCTTTATCGTCAACAATAATAATTCTGTCTCCATCCCCATCTACTGCAATTCCAAAATGAGCATGAGTATCAACAACAATTTTTGATAGACCTTCAGGATGTTGAGAGCCACAATTTTTATTAATATTAACCCCATCAGGAGTATTATTGATAGTAATAACACCAGCTCCCAGATCTTTAAAAGTTTGAGGAAGAATATAAGAAAAAGCACCGTTAGCACAATCAATAACAACTTTAAGACCTTGCAGAGCCTTGAAATTAGGAGCAATATTGCGCATAATAGAAATATAATCTTCAACAGCTGAATTGTTTTTTATAATTTTACCAATAAGTGAGTTTGAAGAATTCTGAATGGATTCGAAAGAGGATATAAGCTCTTCAACACGAGCGTAAAAATCATCAGAAAATTTATCCCCCTGAGCATTAATTAATTTAATGCCGTTATCTTGATAAGGATTATGAGAAGCTGTAATCATCAGAGACAAATCAACATCAAGAGAAGGGGTTAATTTTGTAACGAGAGGTGTCGGAACAACACCCAAAGAAACAACAGAAACCCCTTTTGACATAAAACCAGCGGAGAGAGCCGCTTCAATCATATCACCGGAAAGACGAGTATCTTTTCCGATAGCTATTTTCTTTTTTTCTCTGCAAACTAAATCGCTAAGAATTAAAGCTAATTTCGTAGCAAAATTAATATCCATAGGATAGGTATTAGCAGTTCCCCTTACACCATCCGTTCCAAACAATTTATTAGCCATTTTTTACTCCAAATAAATTTTAATATGAAGATAGCGTAAGTCCAACAAAATTATAATGCAAGAATTTTTAAGGTTTTATAAATTACAAGACATATCTAAGTCCAAGATAAACTTCCTGATCAGTAACACTTGTATCGCCATTATATTCTTCCAAACTACCCATATCATAATAACGATAACCCAAATCAAGATTCCATCTATTTGTAATTTTAGCAGAAATACCTGCACCAAGAGACCAAGTAAAACTTGTTTCGTTAATTTTATTTCCGGTTCCATTAAGATTATTTTTAAGAGATAATTTATTTCTGCTCCAACCTAAACCTGCATCGACATATGGAGTAAACCAAGAATAAGGGAAGAAATCATAGTAAACAACGAACATATAAGACTGAGAATTAAATTTAACATCTGTAATGCCTGAAACTAATCCACTATTTTTCTTTCTCCAGGTATATTCAACAGCCGCTCTAAAGTGTTCATATCTATAACCAAGAGCACCACTAGCTAAGACTCTCTTTTTGTCAACAATATAATCATTAACATTGTTACTAACACCACTTCTCTCATCTTCTATTTCATATTTAGCATATCCAATACGTCCGGCAATATAAAAACCATCACACTCAGCTTTTGCAAAGCCAGAAAAGATGGAGAAAGTAAAGAGAAAAATAAAAAATAAAGTTTTATTAATTGTCATAAAAAAGCTCCAATATAAAAAAAAGTCCTAAAATCGATTCGTAGACAAAATAGCACAAAATTTAAACAAAACAAGTAAAAAATTAAGAAAAAGTAAATTTTTTTTATTAGGCAACAAATAAACATGCTAAAAAGATTGATTTTATAATAAAACATGATAAAGAAAGAAACAAGGTGGTTGGATAGCTGCGCTAAAATTAGTGAGGAAAGTCCGAGCGTCATGGAAACAAGATACCGGATAACGTCCGGCTAGAGAAATCTAAGGGAAAGTGCCACAGAAAATTACCGCCAATTATAAATTGGTAAGGTTGAAAAGGCGAGGTAAGAGCTCACCGCAAAGATAGCAATATCATTTGGCAAGGTAAACCCTATCTGACGCAAGACCAAATTAGGAGAACGATATAAATCGCTAAAAGGAGTGTTTCCACTCTGCTCCAGAGGTAGGTCGCTCGAATCAAATGGAGACATTTGATCTAGATGAATAGCTATCACTTAGAATCTTTACTTAATAGTAAAGCAAATGATAAGAACAGAACTCGGCTTATAGACCACCTGTAATTTTTTTAGGGGGAAAAATGGAAAATCAACAAACATTAAAAGAAAAAGTTGAAATAAAAGGAATAGGACTGCATTCAGGATGTAGTTGTTTGATGGAAATCGAACCAGCAGAAGAAAACTATGGAATCTGCTTTGAAAGAACAGATATAAAATTGGCAGAGATAATTCCCGCATTATATAATAGAGTGCTAGATACACGCAACTGTACTTGCGTTGGAACAAATAAGGAAAACTATGTAAGCACAATAGAACACATAATGTCTGTTTTATATATATTGGGTATAGATAATGCTCATATAAAGATTAATAATCCAGAGATACCAATTTTAGATGGAAGTGGTTTAGAATTTTTAAAAATTTTACAAGAAAAAGAGTTAAAACAGCAAAAAACTCAAAGGAAGTATTTGCAAGTAAAAAAAGAAATAGTCTTCAATGATGGAAAAGGAGGAAGTGTAGTTTTACAACCTGCAGAAAAATTGCATATCTGTTTCGATATAGAGTTTCCATCAAAAATAGTTGGACATCAAAATTTTGATAAAGACATAACAAGAGATATTTATGCATCACAAATTGCTCCATGTCGGACATTTTGTGAAAAATATCAAGTAGACTATTTGCAATCTATAGGCCTAATAAAAGGCGGATCATTAGATAATGCGGTTGTATTAGATGGGGAAAATATATTAAATCCTGGAGGGTTTCGCCTTCAGAATGAGTGTGTAAATCACAAAGTTATGGATACGATAGGTGATTTATATACATCAGGATACTATATCTTAGGAAAAGTGATTGCAAATAAAAGTGGTCACTACCATAATAATGAAATATTAAAGCGGCTATTTTCATCAGAAGATAATTATGATATTTTATAAGAGAGGGAAAAATGAAAAAGATACTGTATATTTTGCCGATAGTAAGTCTGATGTTTCTGGGGGGGTGTGCTACAACAGAAGAACCTATTAGTGATGATGAAAAAAGTGCAGAAACACTATATAATGAGGCATATGATTACTTAAATAAGACCTCTTATCAAAAGGCCGCAGAAACGTTTGATAAAGTAGAAATGGAGCACCCTTATTCAAAATGGGCAACAAAATCAAAATTAATGAGTGCATATTCATATTATAAAGATGAAAAATATGATGACGCGATAGCAGCATTAGACAGATATATTCGCCTCCATCCAGGAAATAAAGATGTAGCATATGCTTTTTATCTAAAAGGTGTATGTTATTATGATCAAATAGCCCCATCAGAAAAAGAGCAATCGGCAACAAAAGATGCATATGAAACATTTTCTCAAGTTATAGCAATGTTTCCAAATAGCGAATATGCAAAAGATGCACAAGCCAAAATGTCATTAATTGAAGACCATTTAGCCGGACATGAAATGAGCGTTGGTAGATATTACTTAGAGAATAAAGAATATATCTCAGCACTTAATCGTTTTTCAACAGTAACAGATGTATATCAGACAACAAGTCAAATAGAGGAAGCCTTATATAGAGAAGTTGAAATTTATACACTATTAGGATTAGATAACGAAGCAATAAAGAAAGAAAAAATACTTCGTAACAATTATCCTGATAGCAAATGGTCAAAGAGAGCTTCACAACTAATAGCAAAGGACTAAAGTTCAGTTATGCTCAAAACCTTATCAATAAGAAACGTTGTATTAATCGATAGTTTAGATATAGATTTTAAAGAAGGATTAACGGTTTTGAGTGGTGAAACTGGAGCCGGAAAATCAATATTATTAGATTCACTTGGGTTGCTACTAGGAAATCGCTCCGAGGCATCAATGGTCCGCATTGGTGCAGACAAACTATCTGTTACAGGTGTATTTGAGGTTCAAAAAAATAATAAATTATATGAAGTAGCAAAAGACTACGATTTAGATATAGATGGCGAAATAATCATAAAGAGAACAATAACATCTGAAGGCAAAGGGAAGATTCTTTTTAATGATCAAATCATCACTTTAAAATTACTAAAGGAATTAAGCCAATATCTAATAGAAATACATGGACAACATGATAATCAAGGATTGCTAAATCCTGCAACTCATTGTGATATATTAGACAATTATGGAAAATATGAAAAAGAATTAACATCAACAAAAGAGGCCTTTATAAATTATAAAATAGCATCTAAACGTCTTAAAGAGAAAGAAAATGCATTAAGCAAAGCAAAAGAGGAAGAAGAAAATTTAAGACATTGGGTTCAAGAACTGGAAAAGTTGGCACCGCAAAAAGGTGAAGAAGAGCAGTTACGTAATAGAAGAAGTGAATTAATGAATGCTGAAAAGATTATTGAAAAATTAAATCAAGCATATTCATATCTAAATGGGGGAAATTCTGTATTAGAACAAATTTCCAAGGCACAAAATGCAATTTCCAGAGCTAATGAAATCGTAAATGGCAAATATGCAGATATAGAACAAAATATAGAAACAGCACTATATAGCTTAAATGACGCGGTGGAAAGAATTGAAGCAAATTCAGCAGATATAAACTTAAATCAAAACGAGATTGATGAAATTGAAACACGACTTTTTACCTTGCGGAGCATTGCTAAAAAGCATCAAACAGATATAGACTTATTACCTGAGAAATTAGAAGAATTATCAAAAGAATTAAAAAATTTGCAATATGGTGAAGATAGTCTTAGAGAATTGAGGAAAGAAGTTAAGATATTTGAAGAAAAATATAGAGAAGAAGCACAAAAACTAAGTGAAAAAAGACAGGAAGCAGCGCAAAAGCTGGATAAAAACATAATGAAGGAACTACCTCCGCTAAAAATGGAAAAAGCAGTTTTTAAGACCAAGATAGTATCAAAAGATGAAAGCCAATGGTCAGAAAAAGGTTGGGATACTGTTTGTTTTGAAGTTTCAACAAATCCTAATACCCCAATGGGAGCTTTAAATAAAATAGCATCTGGAGGCGAGTTATCTCGTTTTATGCTAGCATTGAAAGTTAATTTAGCCCAAGAATCAAGCCAAGAAACACTTATTTTTGATGAAATAGATACAGGAATTGGTGGTGCGACAGCAGAAGCAGTAGGAGAACGTTTATCTCGACTAGGGAAAAAAGTTCAAGTTTTAGTCGTAACGCACTCTCCACAAGTAGCTGCTTTTAGCAATGAGCATTTCAAAGTAGAAAAGCATACCGAAAATAATAAAACGACAACAAGTCTAAAACAATTAGATGCAAGAGGGAAAATAGAAGAAATAGCCAGAATGCTTGCTGGGGAAAAAATAACAAAAGAGGCAAGAGCCGCCGCCCAAGTCTTAGTCAATAAAGATGCATCATTGTTCTAATAAAATTTAACAATAGAAAGAGATATTAAAGTTTTCCTTGTCTTCTTTTCAGTCTAGATAATTTATAGCTAACAACAGAAGTATCTCTTCCTGTTTTAGCTAATCTATCATACATTCTTTCAATTTCTTTTTCTAAATAAGCCGTTTCAATATCATTATCAAGAGTCGCTTTTTCTTCATCATTACCAAGCCCTCTGATACTGCAAACTTCACGAATAATATCTAAAACTTCCTTTCCTGTTTTTTGTTTCTGCTGAATAAAATAAGGAAGTTCGTAAACAAGTTGCCGAGTATTATCATAAACACCTACATCACTTTTGCCTTGGCAATAGCGGTTTTTTAATAAACTAAAAGCAACTTCAAGTTCAAAATCATTATCAACGACAACAAAAGGAACGGGATCAGAAAAGCCTTTATTAGAAATAGCTTTTAAATATTCTAGAAGATGATGGAAAAAACCACAAATATTATAAAGTATAAAAGGTTTCTTTTGAAGAAGTCCATCTTGCATAGCAACACAATCATAAGCAAGTTCATCAAGAGTTCCAACACCGCCGGGAGTAAAAACAACAAAATCAGCATTTAATAAACGTCTTTTTCTTTCTTCAAGAGTTTTAGCAAAAATAACATTAATATGCTTGAGCATTTCATCATCAGAATCATAAAGTTTATAATACTCTTCCGTTGTAATACCTTGAATGGGAAAATCAGGAGATATAGAGTGCTGTTTTTCATTCCAAGCATCCATAACGCCTCTTGCAACAGCTCCCATAATTCCAGCATTAGACAAGCCAAAATCTAATTTAAAACCCATTTCAACAATTTTTTTTCCAAGAGCATATGCTTCTTTAACATAAACAGGGTTATGACCACCGCGAGAACCACCAGCAACAAAGACTCGAATACCATCTTTTTTATTTTCTTTTAAAAAGGCGGAAAGTAAATCATCATTTTTTTTATTAGGCATAACCCAATCTCCTCATTTAATAAAACTAAGCAAATTCTTCAATATCGCCTAGGCTTTGTTTTCTATAAAATTCTTTAGCAAATTCATCTAAAGTATCCTCAGCCAAAGCTTTACGAATACCCTGCATGAGTCTTTCATAATATCTAATATTATGCCAGCTTAAGAGCATAACTGCCAATATTTCGTTACATTTTTGCAAATGGTGGATATATGCACGAGAATAATTTCGGCAAAGAGGACAATCACAATTAGCTTCAACAGGTCTAGGATCTTCACGATGTCTTGCATTACGAATATTAATAGGTCCAAATTCAGTAAAAGCCTGAGCTGTTCGTCCTGAGCGAGTAGGCATGACACAGTCGAACATGTCCACTCCACGAAGAACTGCCCCAACAATATCATCAGGTTTACCAACACCCATTAAATAACGAGGTTTATCATCAGGAAGCATTTCAGGAGCATAATCAAGCACTTCAAACATTTTATCTTGCCCTTCCCCGACAGCTAAACCTCCGATAGCATAACCATCAAAACCAATATTTTTTAACTTATCAGCAGATTCTTGTCTTAAATCTTTGAATACGCTACCTTGCTGAATACCAAAAATACCATATCCTTCTCTATTTTGAAAAGCATCTTTACTTCTTTGAGCCCATCTCATAGAACGTTGCATAGATTTTTTTGCTTCATCATGAGTAGCAGGAAAAGGCGTGCATTCATCAAGACACATTGTAATATTTGAATCTAATTTATGCTGAATAGATATAGATTCTTCTGGAGTTAAAAAGAATTGCTTCCCATCAATATGAGATTTAAAAGTAACTCCTTCTTCTGTTAATTTTCTCAGACCTTTGAGGCTCATAACTTGGAAACCTCCAGAATCAGTTAAAATCGGACGATTCCAATTCATAAATTTATGTAATCCGCCCATTTTTTCAACCAAATCAGCTCCTGGTCGTAACATTAAATGATAAGTATTACCTAAAATAATTTCAGCACCTGTAGATTCGACAGATTCAGGAAGCATAGCTTTAACAGTTCCACAAGTGCCAACAGGCATAAAAGCAGGTGTATTAACTATTCCATGTTTTGTATAAAGTCTTCCCAATCTTGATTTATTATATTTTTTGAGAATTTCAAATTTTAATGTCATACCAGTATCCTTATCATTCTTTATAAATTTTACTCCACAAGGGAATAGGATTCCCGATTCCTTGTGTTAATTTAGAAGCCTCAATAAAAGCCATTTCTCCGCTATCAAACATAACTCTATACCATTTTCTATCAGCAGTATAGCCAGTTAATCTGACGGTTGTTCCCTTTCCAACAGTTTTAAAGATATCAAAACTTTTATCTGCGCCGTGCATAGCAATTGCATCGTTAGTAAGATAATAGAGTTTTTGTTTATCGTAAACATCAACAGGGATATCAAAAATTTTAGCGACAGAGACATCACTAAAGACACGTTGTCCATTTTCAAAAACAACAACTTCTTTTAAGTTTACAGTATTTTTTTTATTATTTTCAAGATTTTTTAGATAAAAGAAAGCTAACCCAATAAAAATACAAAGAAAAAGGACAAACAAATAAAAAAGTTGTATATATCTAATTTTATTAAGATTCCATTTTTTTACACTAAGAGGTGCAATATCATTAAATTTCTGTATATAGAGATTAAGAAAAGGCAAAACCTCTTTTGAGGCTATATCCTTAGCCAATAATGCGGAGGTAAGAGCTTCTTGCAACAATCCCTCATCTTTAAAAGCAAGAGAATTATGAACATATAAGAAAAAATTTTTATCGCGATTATAAAAAGCAAAAAGGTTATGAAAAATAGCCCAAAGATTAATAAAGACGGCACTAATTCCCCAAAAACCATAAAGCCAATTATGTTGAGTAATTTTTCTAACAACAGTTAAAGCTTCAGAGAAATTGCAGTAATAAGTTTTCGTAATTTTAGAATGTCCCAAACCTTTTCCTGTAACTTCAGATAGATATAAAGCTTTTAAATTAACATCATTTTGCCCATGCATATTTTTCAGAATACACAAAGAATTCATATCTGGAAAATCTTTCGCAGAGTAAATGAAAGAGAGGAGATTATATTTTAATCGAGTTTCAGGATTTTTGAGAACATCATATGCGATAGAAATTTTTTGAAACATATCGACAGCATTAGGATTCGTATTATGGTCAGGATGCCAATATTTAGCTAAATCACGATAACTCTGTCTAATATCATCATCAGATGCCACTGATGTTACATTTAAGACCTGATAATATCCTAGTCTATCATATTTATAATTACTACTCATTTTAAGTTTCCTTGAGAGAGTTTTTGAGCAATTTGACAAATATCTAAAGCAGCTTCTGAAGAAGGATAACGAGTTAGCAAAAGTTCTTTATTACGGATAGTGTCGCGAATTCTAGTATCAACACGAACAATACCTAATAAATCAGGACATTTCAAAAAAATCCGATCAGAAGCTTTGCAAAGTTTTTCATAAATTTTATACCCATCCTCAAAAGAATTCACCTTATTAATTATTAAACCATAATTAGCGTTAAAATCAATAGAATTTAAGAATTTAATTAAATCAAAAGTTTTAATTAAATCCTCATTGTTTTCGGAAGATAAAATTAAAACATTATTAGCGATTTGGCAAAGACTTAAATTTTTTTCATTTAATTCCGTTCCAATATCAATAAAGACATGATCATAATTTTGAGCAAGTATTTTTAAATCATTTGCAAAAATTTGGATTCTCCCCAAAGGAAGATAAGACAAATAATTACTACCTTGCTCAGCCGTGATAATATGAAAATTTCTATATCTATATTGAATAATAAGTTGCGCCAATGTTTTATTTCCGCTAAAATATTCGCTAAGATCAGGGGGTGTGTTTAGTAAAATATAAGATGAAATATTAGAAAATTTACCATTTCCATCAACCAAAAGGATTCTTTTTTTTTCTAAATTAAGAGCATGAGCCAAAGAAAGAGAGCACCAAGAAGAACCAATTCTTTCTGCACCAGAAATCAAGATAGAAATATTCTGTTGAATGGAAGAATCAAGAAACAAACTATTATAAATTAACAAAGAATCATTATTCAACGACAACACACCTATTTTTTAATTACATAGAGTTACAATAAAAAAAAGATAAAATGAATAAATTATTTTTTAACACTATAACACTATACTTAAAACATTCAAAGATTCTTTTAAAGCTGTGGGGGAAAAATGAGAAAAAAAATAATATGTGCAGTATTATTATCATTAATATACTTTAGCCCAAGTTATGCATATGATTCAATAAGAATGATAGGGAAAGAGGAATATGGGTATAGCATTCCAAGATATGTAAAACATTTATATGATTGGCCTGATCTATTTCAAATAGAATTAATAGGTCCTGAAAATAATTTTCCATGGTCATCAGTAGAACAAGGATCAATATTTTCTAAAATTTTTGAAGATATAGCAAACAAGGAACATATCGCAATAAATATAAAAATCCCATATGGCGGATATAAACTTTATGAACAAAAATTTGAAAAGCAAATAGAAACAGGAACAACAGTTGTAGATGGAATAATTGCAACATATTATGAAAATATTCCATATTCTAAAAACGAGTATTTATATCCAGCAATTTTTGAAAATGAAATTTACTTAATAACGACGACAGATAAAAACTTATTAGTTTCACAAAAAGAAGATTTAAGGAAATATCAAGGAGTATATATAGAGGAAGATTATATATCAAAATTTGTGAAGAAAAATATGGAAGATCTAGGAATAAGAGGAATAAGTAATTTTCCAGAAGGATATAAAGAACTATTAACAGGAAAAGTTGATTTTATTGTTGCAAGTTATCATAAAAGTCAAATAGAGCTATATAAACTAGGAATAAGAGACTATGTAGCATACAGTAAAAATCCAGTATGGAAAATGCCAATGTTTATCCGCATTAAGTCATCAGTAGCGCAACAAGAAAGGGTAAATAATTTGAAAAAATATTTAAAAAGTGAAAGATATAAAACAATCAGAGATAAAGCATTTCAAGAGCTAATTGAAATATACAGAGAAAATACAAAAGGAATTGTTCCACCAACATACATCAATCAAAACAAAGAAACAAATAATACTTTAGAGAGTAAGGAATAAAAGCTTGAAAAAGCAAAAAAGGAACGATAAAATAGCGGAAAATTGGAGAAACAAAAAATATGGTTTTATTAGTTCATCATAGTATATCCCCTCAATCAAGAAAAATAAGATTAATAATGGCGGAAAAAAAGATGCTTTTTGTATTAAAGGAAGAAGAGCCTTGGAATTTATCGCAAGAGATATCTGAGATAAATCCGTCTGGAGATCTACCTATCTTGATTTTCGATGGAAAAGTAATATCAGGAAATTATGCAATAACGGAATATTTGGAAGAGAGTAATCCTCAATATAAATTATTACCGGAAGATCTAATTCAGAAAGCAGAAGTTCGACGCGTTATGGATTGGTTTGATGTAAAATTTTATAATGAAGTTTATAAGTATATTGTCATTGAAAAAATAGTAAAACGCTTTCAGTATAAACAAGCTCCTAACTCAAAGGTTTTAAAAGCGGGTCTGAATAATTTGAGATATCATATGGAATATATTGATTATTTGGCAGATAGAGATAATTATATAACAGGAAAGGATCTTAGTTTAGCAGACTTAACCGCCGCAGCCCATTTATCAATAGTTGATTATTTAGGAGATATCCCATGGTCAGAATATCCCAATGCAAAAATTTGGTATGCTAAAATAAAATCAAGACCAAGTTTCAAAGAAATATTAAAGGACAATATAAGAGGGATAATTCCTTCAAAAAATTATACAAATTTGGATTTTTAAAGATGAAACGGTTTTATATAATACTAATACTAATGATAATAACATCCTGCACTACAACGAAAGGACAAGTTGTTTTCCATTGGGATAGATATAATACCGGAGGAATAAAGTTTGCAAGAGATCACTCAGAATGTATGAGAGAAGCAGAAGCCCTAAAATTGATGCCAAATTTTAGAAGTTGGTTTTATACAGAAGAGCAGAGGTATAATATTGTTGTAAAATGGCATAAAGAGCATGGCATATGGGCAAGTTTTGTTCCATATCCTGGAGCTATGCCTATATTGGTAAATTCTGTTAGAGATGATACTGACGCAAGTCCGAGAAAATACCAGAAATGCATGTTAAAAAAAGGATATGTTGAAAGGACAACAGATATACCTGGAACGACAAATTTATTTATATACAAACCGCAAAGCGTTAATCAAGATGCCCCTTTAGATAGCACCTATCCTTGATAAAATATAGCACCATAAATATTTATAGGTTCTATATAACAAAGTATGACGTATAACACAGAATAAAATAGACAGACTTCTTTAGAATTAAGAATTTTGAACAATATTCAAAAACTAATAATAAAGAAGTCATACTTTAGGACAATATTTTTAAATATCAAAGCTATAAATAAAGATGAAGACCTATTGCATAAGTTCTATAGCTTTTGTAATTTTTTTTATAGAATTAAGTTCTATTTGCCGCACACGTTCCTTAGAAATATTATAAGTTTTACTTAAATCATCAAGAGTGATAGTTTTTTCATAAAGTCTACGTTTAAATAAAATATCCTTTTCTCGTTTATTTAAAACATAAAGAGCTTTATAAAACATCTGTTTTCTATATTTCATGATTTCAGCATGAGCAAGGCACTCTTCTTGACTAGGTTTAGAATCCGAAATAAAATCCATCCACTCAGTAGCACCATCTGAATCACTATCAATAATTGCATTAAGAGATCCATCATGAGATTTCAATCTCATATTCATATCAGAGACATCTTGAACACTTACATCAAGAGATTTAGCAATATCAGTAAGCACATTTTGAGAAAGTTCTCTATCATCAATAAGATTTAATTTATTTTTTATTTTTCGAAGATTAAAGAAAAGTTTTTTCTGAGCAGCAGTCGTTCCCAGTTTAACCAGAGACCAAGAATTCAGAATATATTTTTGAATAGAAGCCTTAATCCACCAGAGGGCATAAGTTGAAAATCTAAATCCTTTTTCCGGTTCAAACTTATCAATAGCATACATTAAGCCAATATTACCTTCAGAAATCATTTCGCCAATAGGCAATCCATATCCACGATACTTTACAACAACTTTAACAACAAGTCTCAAATGAGAAGTAATAAGCTTATAAGCTATTTCTTTATCTTTTGTAGATTGATATTTCAAAGCTAAACTATATTCTTCATCAAAAGAAAGAAGAGGAAATTTTTTTATAGATTGTAAATAACGAGATAAATTTTCCTCAGGTGAAAAGTCAAGTCCATTTAGAGTAAGTTGTTTTTCCATAATTCTTCTCCTAAAAGTTGACTAAGGAGAGAATATTATAACAAAAAATTTTCCACAACCTAGACAATAGTTTTAATAAAAACCAAATAAAAGTAATAACAAATATAACTAAAATCTACAAATCAAAGTTTTCTCAATATAGAGATAAGTTCTTGCATATCTTCAGGGAAATCTGCATTAAATGATAAAAATTGGGAGGAACGCGGATGAACAAACCCCAAAGAAGCGGCATGGAGAGCCTGACGCGGAAAGTTATTTACAAAAAGTTTGGCCTCATTGGGAAGCTTAACCATGGTTTTTTTAGATTTTACATAAACATCATCACCAACTAAGTTACAACCAATAGAAGAGAGATGAACACGTATTTGATGAGTTCGTCCTGTTTCAAGGTTGCATTTTACTAAAGAAATAACCCCATTAGCATATTGTTCTATAGTTTTATAATGAGTAACAGCATATTTTCCACCTATATTAACAATAGCCATTTTTTTTCTATCATAAGGACTTCTCGCAATATTACCTGATATTGTTCCCTCTAAAGGGGAGGGAGAGCTGTAAACAACAGCATAATAAGTCCGTTCAATAGAATGATTGTAGAACTGTTCAGCGAGTGCCCTATGAGCAAAATCGTTTTTAGCAATAACAAGAATACCACTAGTATTTCTGTCAATTCTGTGGACAATTCCTGGGCGAGCAACACCGCCAATACCTGATAGAGAGTCTTTGCAATGGTAGAGTAAGGCATTTACAAGAGTGCCAGAATGAACTCCAGCAGCGGGATGGACAGTCATACCAGCAGGTTTATTAATAACAATTAAGTCGTCATCTTCAAATAAAATGTCTAGAGAAATATTTTCAGGAAGAGGTTTTGCTTCAGAAGGTTCAGGAATAACAATTTGATAAACATCACCTAATCTTGTTTTGCAATTTTTATCAATAACAGTTTCATCATCAGTAAACACGCATCCTTGCTCAATAAGTCTTTGAATTTGAGAGCGAGATAATTCAGGAATTTGAGCTGCAATAAATTTATCAATACGCTGAATATCAGAAACAGGATGTGTATAAAAAACTTTACTATTTTCTTTAATCATAGAATATCACGTTAAATATATGTTCATCATTTTTAATATAAAATAAACCATAACATAGGATAAAATCAAGGACATAATATGGAAAAAAATAATATAATAAAAGGAATAGTGATAATATTAAGTATTAGTATCATTATCTGCACATTTTTAATCATTGTAAAAATACTTAATAAAATGAGAGATGGAGGAGAAGATTTTAAGGAAATAAATATTCAAGTATCAGGAAAAGCTGCAGAAATAAAAAGTTTCCAAATTAATGGCGGAAAAATATATTTATTAGTAAAATCCATAGAAGGAGAGAGTATAGTCATTATTAATGAGAAAAAAGAAAAGGAAGTCCAAAGAATTAAAATATTAACAAAGGAAAATTGTGATGAGTGAAGAAAACGAAACATTAGATTCTTTTATTAAACAAGAAAATCAAGTAAAAACAGAAGAACAAAAGGAAAAAATAGAAGATGAGTTTGCAAGATTGTTAAATGATTTCATAAATCAGGATAAGCAAGATAAAGCAGAACAACATTCACAAGAAGGATTAGATAGTTTTTTAACAGATACTGGTAATGATGAGCAAGAAGAGATAGAGGACGAAAAGAGAGGAGACATAGAAAATAAATCCAAAGGAGAAATGCCTGCCAATATAAGACCTGAAGAAACATTGAATGATTTTGCAAATTTGCAAATAAATAAGGAAGTAGAAAAAGAAGCATCCAAAGAAGAAATGCCTCAATTAAAAGCAGAAGAACAAGAATTGGCAAGAGCTGTAATCAATTTTCAAGATGGTGTAACAGCTTTAGCAGATAAAAAAAATTTAAAAATGCCTATAACAGACTATAATTTAAATATGTTATATCCAAATTATAAACCTAGTATAGGCCAGAAGATTGCAAAATATTTAATATCTTGTTGGGATGTCATAAATAGATATGATCCAGAAAATATGAAAAAATTACCCAAGAATGCAGGAGATGAAGAGTATTTGAACTTTGCAGAAAGTTTAACAGATACAGACTTGCAATTGTCAATAATATCATACATAGAAATACTAATAAATATGGAAATTTGTGAAGTAAATTACAGACAGAAGAAAGAAATATTACAAAAGAACAGAATAAAAAAAGAATTGTATGAAGAATACATGAGTTTACAAGAAAGAAAGGCTTTATTTATAAAAAAGCTAAAAGAAAAAAATTTTCCAATAAATGTTGAGAAATTAATAGGAAATTATTTTAAGGCAGCTCAAAAAGATGCTGAAGGTGCATTTAAGGCCTTGACTAAAAATCCTGCAATGTTTTCACCAATAGAGTTTGAAAAAATACATCCAAAATTTTTTGGATTAATAAAAGTTACTCCAGAAGATGGAATAAAGGCAAATCAAAAAATTGGAGAATTCATAAAGAAATTAAAAGTATAAAGCTAAATTAAGGGATTATTTAAGTAGACAAAGCTCTAATTTTGTGTTAATATAAACAAAATAGATTAGAGGAGAGCTAAAATGGAAGAAGATAAAGAAGAAAACAAATTAGATGAAGAAATAAGAAGAGCAAATGAAGAAATGGAACAGCAGATAGAAGCAAATCTTCAAGCAGAAAGCTCTGAAAATAATGATATTTTAAATGAAAATCAGGAAGACACAGAAAATCAAGAGCAAAATAACGATCAAAATTCTGAAAATGAAGAAGAGAATAAAGAAGACAATTCTGCTCAAAATCAAGAAGAACAAGCACAGGAAGAAGAAACAAACCAAGAAAATGATAATCACGGAGCTTCAAGTGAACATTTTGACGGAATATCAAGAGCATATGGAGATGCAGATATAGGCGATTTTGATAATAAAGCTCCTAAAAGTAAAGAAGATTTCAAAACAAAAACATCATCGGGAGTGACACCTCCTAAAAGAGAAAGAGGAGGAACAAAAGGTAAGTCCGGTGGTGATAATATTATGGAAGTTTTCTGGAATGATTGTATTATGGCTTTTTATGCATGGAGTATTGATACAATAGTTGATAATACCTTAGATTTTGCAGAATGGGTTTTGTTTGCAAAATATAAATCAGAAGATGTAAAAGAACCCAAAGAAGAAAAAAAGAAAAACATTTATATGATTGGAAGTGAATTTCATAAAGAAAGAATGGCTAACTTAGCAAAAGAAAAAGAAAAGCTATGCGAATTAAATGAAAACTTAGCAAAGCAAAGAGATGGAATAAACCCAACGTGGAATGCTTGGAACAAAGAGCCTGAATTTTATAATAAATTAAAACAAATATATAATCAAGCAATGGATGATCCACATTCTGCAGAAGCAAGATTTATTCATAAGTATAGCCTAGGAGCAGAAAAAGAAATTATAGACGGACGTTTTGCAAAAGAAGAAAAGATATTTACATTAGCCGTTCGAATGGCAACAATAGAAGAGGTTGTTAATGATGAAATGCATGTAATATCACCAACATTTTCTAGAAATTTAAAAAATTTAGAGAATAAGGTAAATCAACGCAGTAATGATTTAGATGCCTTTAAGCAAGATGTTGTTTTATACATAAATACGCTTACGTCGGAAATAGGAGAAGAAAACGTTACAAATACAAAAATTTTACAAAAACTAGAAGCATTGAAACAAAGTGCAATAGGAGGGCCAGATATTTCTCACATAAAGAAAGATGCACAAAAAACAATAAAAGAAATAAAGGAAATTAATAAAGAAGCGATAGATAGTGAGGATGTAGTAAAACCCCATATTTTAAATAGAAGTAAAGAAATTTATTCTCAAATAATGGGTAATATCGATAAAATACACGAAACATATCCAAATGATGAAAATTTAACAAAAGAAACAATAAAAAATTATCTGATATCAATTAACGAAGCAGGTAAAGCTGCAAAAGTTGAAACAGATAAGATAATAAATCTAGATATAGAAAAAAGAAGTAAAAATACAAAAGCAAAAAAAGCCGTTGAAAATATAGGGAAAGCGATTAACGAATTTGATCTTGATGGAACAGGGATATCATCAAGGCACGAAGCCGCACAAAAAGATGAATTTGTTTTAACAGAAAAGCAATTTGCAAAAGCAATTAGAGAATATAGATTTAGCAGATAGGCAGAATACAATGAAAAAAATAAAAAATCTCATAAGATTTATAATGATAAGTATTATTGTTTTAGTGGCAGTAATTTATATAAGCAGAATTTTATTTAAATTAATTTGGGCTTTTGATATATTGGATTCAAAATCATATAGGATAATGTATGAATACTGGGAAAGAGGCGGAGTATTTAATACATTTAGAGATTGCAGTCTAGGTTTTGGATTACTAATTCTCCCCATCGTATGGTTATGTTTAAGTTATAAATTATACAAATTTGGATTATTCAAGCTCATAACCTTGCCGGTATCAAAACTATATCGTCGTTTGACACGTCCCAAAAATATGGAAGTAGAACATGTTTCCATAAAAAATTTGGGAGGAAGAGACAAAAGTATAGAAGAAATAATAAAAGAAAAAATAGAGAAACAAGAGGAGAAGCAGCATCTAGGCAATAATGTTGTAGATATTCGTAAGCAAGTAGCTGCAAAAATAGAAGAAAATGAAAAAGAATAATGACTTATTAACTAATAAAGGAATAGTATGAAAGAATAGATATCGGAGAAAGACTTGAAGCCATTAACAATAATATTAAAAACATTAATAGTAGGATATTTATGGAGTATAATCTTCATAGATGGCATTCGAGTTTTATTGCTTATAAACTGGCATTTTGATCTTTTATTATCAGAACATTGGCGTTTGCTAAAATATAAGTGGAACAGCGGAGCCCCAATTAGCAATTCAGAGATAGGTTTTTTTATAGTCATTGTAAGTTCAATTCCATTATGGCTAACAGGATGGGTAGGGTTATGTTTATTAAAGTGGGAACGCTTAGTTAAGCGAATAGTGATGAGTCCTATATATGCTTATAGAAAAATAAAACTAAAAACTCAAGCACCAGTTGTTATTAAGAAAAAATCTATAAGCGAAGAAGTAGCACCTGTAAAAAAGACACCGATAATAAAGAAAGCACCAGTAAAACGTCCTCCATTACCATCGGCAACGCTGCTTCAGTCAAATCGAAACAGTAATTTGACGACAATGAGCACCCATCCAACAACATCATATTCGCCAGCTAAAAAAGAGCAAGAAGCCCCATTAAGTCATGCTTTATTTAATTTTGATGACGACGATTTTGATTTAGATTTTGATTTTGAAAAGAAAGATAAAAAGCCAGAACAAGAAGAACAGATACCATCTGCGTTAATGACGGATAAACCAGAGGTTGTTGAAGCAGAAATTATAAAACCGGAAGAAAAAAACGAACAAAAATCTACACCACCTTCTAAATATCAAGATAAAGATATAAGCCAAAATAACAAAAAAGACAATCAAAACAAGAACAAGCAACAAGAGTTGAGTCAAGGAACTCCGAATAAAGAATCACATACACCAGTATTAGATATATTAAATCAAAAAGGATATGATGTAATATCTTCGGCAATAATTAAAAATACAACAATTGATTATATTGCGGTATCAAAAAAACAATTATATCTGTGCTTGGTAGATAAGGAAATAGGGGATTGGTTAGCAGATGAAGAAAAATTTAATGATGAGGAGCCATTATGGTTTTCAGAAAGTAGTCATAGAATATCTCCTGTGAGAAAATTAGATATAGCTAGAGATATATTAAAGACAAAATTAGCAGTTGGAGATATGAATTTTGAAATTGTTTCATATTTAATAATACAATCAGGTAATATAATAAATGCAGAAGATATGTTTGAAATATGGAATAATATGAATATAAATGTAACACGTATAAATAGAGGAAGTCCAAAAGAAATACGGTTATTTTCTAAATCAATAGACAATTGTGAAGAAAAGGTTGATAAAAACACTTTAGAAAAGTTAAAAAAACTAATTCGTAGTATGGCATAACATCGAGACACAGAGGGAAAAATGGCAAAAGAAAGAGGAAAAGAGTGGGAAGAATATGACAATGCGGTAAGATGGATGACGACAACATTCATAATTTCCGTAGCCGTCACGATAGTCTTAATGTATCTAGCGCCTATATTAGCATTTTTAATGCAAAATGGAATATCTAAAAAGAGCATGGATATCGCAGGGCTATTTTTAAAGAAATCATTTATGGATTTTGGTTTTCTCTGGGATTGGTATATGAGATGGTTCAGGAAAATATACCAATATAGTGGAGAATTTAAAATTAGCTTATGGCCGCCGATATTACCATTTATATCTTTTCCAACAATTTTGATTGTAGGTGGTGTTAAATGCCCATATAAATTCCAATCAAATATTCATGGTTCGGCCCATATAGCTACGTTACGAGATATTGAAAATATGCCATTATTAGGGTTTGATGGTTTTTGTATGGTTGTTGGTAAGTTTCAAGGTAGGATGTTGAAATTAAAAGAGACATTATCAACATTGTGCTGTGCACCTCCGGGAACAGGTAAAACAGCGGGAGTTGTGATACCGACAATTTTTAATTCTGAAGGATTAAGCATAATTGTGAATGACCCAAAACCGGAATTGTGCTATCAAACAACAGGAGCAAGAAACAAAGTCGGTCCAGTATTTGTTATTAACTGGGGTAAAGAAGATAATCCAGCAACAGGAGAGTATTATCCAAGCTGGAACCCTTTATCGCCAGGAGCTCTACCTAAACCAGGACCTGATAGAGACTTGTATGTCGATTCTATGTGTAATACTTTAGTAGAAGATCCAAAAGGCGGAGCAGATCCACACTGGTCTAAAACAGGTCGTAGCGCACTCTGTGGTTTTATTCACTTTATTTCATCAAAGTGTGAGAGAGCATTAGCCAATGAACGCTTTATACAAAAGATATATGAAGGTTCAATGACCGCTGAGGATAAAGCAGAGCTCATGCAATATTATGATGATATGAGCATAGGCGGATTACGAGCAAATGCTGCAAGAGCAATTCAGGATTTGCAAAGTGGCAATTTAACAATAGAAAATTATTTGCCAATTGGAACATGGAACTTACTCCCGGAGAAGTGGGTAAATCATGAACCATGTATGGCAATGATTTTGGAATGGATTACATCTTCACAAATTGAGCAAGCGAATGAAATTAAGCGTCGTCTTGAAGAAGGAGATCAAATGGCTGCAATGGCAGATCCGATGCGAGATTTGTTAGATGCCGCTGTTGAAGAAGCAAATAATTATGGCTACTCACGTCGTTGTGTAACTGAATTGAGTGCATTAAGTGCGATGCCGGATAAAGAAAGAGGGTCCGTTCTTTCAACAGGTTTAACAGGTATTGGTATTTTTAAGAACTCTGCGGTGGTTGCAAGAACAAGTTTCTCAGACATCCAGTTTAAGGATTTGCGAGGAATGAAAGATCCTGTAACAGGAGAGTGGAAACCAATTTCTGTATATCTGTCAGTTAACCAAACAGACGCCCAAGCATTAAACCCAATTAGTGCGACATTTGTAGATTTAATCAGTTCATATTTAATTTCAAATAAGCCGAATTCAGTAAATCCTACAGATGGAAAAATGGGCCCATTCCCAGCATTGTTTGTGCTCGACGAGTTTCCACAAATGCCAAAATTAAAAGCGGTAATTGATGGACCAGCGGTGGGACGTGGTCAAAAAGTATCATATTTGCTCATTGGTCAAGACTTAGGCCAAATTTCCGGTAAATATGGTAAAGATGACTTGGAAACAGTGATATCAACAACTGCATGCAAAATTATTCTATCACAAAACAATGAGCAGACAGCTCAACGTTTCTCAAAGATGATTGGTAACAAGACCGTTCAAACAACATCTTACAGTAGAAATGAAGGAAGTCTTGCCAAGGAATATAATCCATTTGCAAAAAATGTAAGTTACCAATTACAAGGTGTTTCAGCAATTAGTGCAAATGATTTATTAAGCTTGCCAATGCTTAAACAAGTAGTATTGATGCAAGGTGCAATTGATACACCAATTATGGCAGATGCTCCACGTTTCTATTTGGATAAGAAAATGTTAGCTATGTCTAAATTACCTCATTCACCCTGGGTTCCAGATTGGATTGTAGCTCAAAGAACGGATGAAAACGAGGATATCTTATCTAAATTAGGTATAGATTATGATCCGAATGCAGAAGAAGAGGAAGGTTTTGAGGAAGACGAAGCATAAATCTTCAGGGATAGAGATAAAAGATTTTTCTCTATTAAATACGATAAAGAGCAGTGCAAAATTTGTGCTGCTCTATAAAAGAACATTTATGCTATGGATTCTTTCAAACTTTGCTTTTCTATATATTTTTACATTAATACCGAATGGTTGGACGAATTCTCTGAGTATTCTATGGCTGGTTGGATATTATGTATTTTGGTGCATATTTATTCGTCATATTCAACAGCATCCACCATATTTTTCCTTAATAAGGATTTTTAATGGACTGATACCTGCAAGTAAAATAATGTTTATTAACATCAGCATATATTTAGTATTGGTTGTTGCTCCATATATACCTTTATTTATGGGATTTAGAGATAAATATCTCGAATTTTTCGAAAATTATATGGAACTTCTGCAAAGTCACGATTCTCTTTTAGGAAAGACATTATTCTACATTTTGATGGTATTGCTATCGCCATATACAATAAGCCGACCATATTTAGCATGGATATCTTCAGTAATAGGAAAAAGTCGTTCAATCTTTGATGCATATAAAAAGACACAAGGAAATTATTGGAAATTTGTAATATGTGGAATTTTTATGAGTGGTCTTTGTATGGTATCTTATATTATAGATATAGCCTTTGGTATAAAAACAAAAGTATACGTAATATCTGTATTGGCGATATTTTTTAATGTAATGTTTATCGACATATATAAGATATTTTATAAGCGAAAAAGAGGCTTAAAATCAAAAGAAGCAACAAATAATTAAGAAATAATTTTTATAAAATCACTCTCAGAAATAATTTTAACTCCAAGCTCTTGTGCTTTTGATAATTTAGACCCAGCATTTTCGCCAGCAACAACATAATCAGTATGGGCAGAAACAGAACCGGCGACTTTTGCTCCAAATGACAAAGCTTTGCTTTTGGCTTCGCTTCTTGTAAGAGATGTAAGAGTTCCGGTAAATACAATGGTTTTACCAAAAATTTCTGAATCTGTATTTTCAAGGGATTCAAAATCATCAATGTGAACGACAGAAAGAAGCTTCTGAATAATAAAGATATTGTGTTCTTCTTTAAAAAATTCAACAATATCTTTAGCCATAGCAGGCCCAATACCATCAATACTAACAAGAAGCTGCAAATCTTGATTTATCATTGCTGTCATGAAGTTGGAGAAAGAATGATAATGTTTTGCAATAAGATAAGCCGTAGCAGCACCAACCTGTCGAATACCCAAAGCATAAATAAATTTTTGCAAACTAATTATTTTACTTTTTTCAATAGCATCAAATAATTTTTTTACAGATTTTACTCCCCAACCCTCTCTATTTTCTAGATTAAGCGATATTCCGTTAGAAAATAAATCAGTAGGCTTATTGCGTTCTTTTAATGTAAAAATATCATATGGAGTTTTAATGATTTCTTCTTTATAAAAATCCTCAATAACTTTATCACCAAGCCCTTCAATATTGAAAGCTTCACGAGATACAAAATGTTTTAATCTTTCAACAGCTTGTGCAGGGCAGGAGAGTCCTCCAGTGCAACGTCTGACAGCTTCATCTTCCTCGCGAATAGCATGAGCTCCGCATTCTGGGCAAAAAACAGGAAATTGAAATTCCGGCAAATAAGATGATCTCTTTTCTTTAAGAACAGAAACAATTTGGGGAATAACATCACCTGCTCGTTGAATAACGACCATATCACCAATTCGAATGTCTTTACGTTTAATTTCATCTTCATTATGAAGAGTTGCATGTGAAACTAAAACGCCACCGACATTAATTGGTTCTAAATCAGCAACAGGAGTCAGAGCACCTGTTCTACCTACTTGCACACGAATATTATTCAATTTGGTAATGGCTTGTTCGGCAGGAAATTTATGAGCGATTGCCCAACGAGGAGTTCTTGTCAAAAATCCAAGACGCTTTTGCAAATCTAAGTCATTAACTTTGTAAACAATACCGTCAATATCGTAAGGAAGAGAAGCTCGATTCTCCATAAGTGAATTAAAACTATCTAGTAATTCATGGTCATTAAGACAGAGTTTATTATAAGGATTAACGGGAAAGCCTAAAGATTTAACATAATCAAGGAATTCGCTTTGAGTTTTCCAACGAATATCGGAAACCTCTCCCCAAGTATAAACAAGAAAACTAAGGTTTCTTTTTTGAGTAATGCGAGCATCCAATTGTCTAAGAGAGCCAGCTGCGGCATTTCGAGGATTCGCAAAAGTCTTTTTATGTTCTTTTTCATTCATTTCGTTGAGCTTTAAGAAATCAGCCTTTGACATAAATACTTCTCCCCGAACTTCAAAATGTTCGGGAACATCTTTATCTAAAAATAAAGGAAACTCTTTGATGACTTTTAAATTCTCAGTAATATCTTCACCAATTTTACCATCGCCTCGAGTCGAACCTTGAACAAAAATGCCATTAACATAAGAGGCGGAAAAGGATAGCCCATCCATTTTAGGTTCAGAAGTGAAAGCAATATTATCGCTGGTATTTAAGAAGCGTTTAATACTCATAACAAAATCTTTAAGCTCTTCATCAGAAAAAATATCGGCCAAAGACAGCATCGGAACTTTTAATTCGACTTTTTTGAATTCACTTTTAACAAGTGCGCCGATTCTCTTGGAAGGACTATCTGAACGAATAAGATGAGGAAATTTAGCTTCTAAAGCATCATTCAATCGTCTGAGTTTGTCATAAGAAGCATCATCAAGATAAGGTTCATCATTTTGATAATAAGCAATATCAGCTTTTTCAATTTCTTTAGCCAGAAATTCTAATTGTATTTTAGCTTCATTTTCAGAAATATCTTTAATATCAAACATGCACCAACTCCTAACGATTCTCTATTAGATATATAAAATATATTGACAAAATACCAATATACAATTTAGAATACCCCCAAAATGTTTATTAGGAAATAAAAATGATCTATTCAATAATGATAAAACAGATGAAAATGAAACGTCAGGATATAGCCATCCCGCCGATTAATAGATTCTGTTGATTTAAATTGATTAGAAGAAAATTAGAGGGCGGGGTAACTCCCCTCATTTTTTATGGAAAAGAAAAATGGTTTCAGAAATAAAAAAATATGTAATAAATGGCAAAGATGTATGGCAAGGGTATCTTTACAAGGTTAATAACGAGAAACAGAGAAACCCAATAAAATATCATATCCGCCCATTAACTCCCGATGATGCGGAGCAGATGGGTAAACTTTCTGAAAACATATATAAGCATCTAAAAAATGGGGAGGAATGCTTTATTCACAAGCATAGTCAGGAGTATTTCCACGAGGTTTTCAATAATACACAAATAAACTATATAGGAGTATTCGTTGGAAACCATTTAATAGGAATGTCTTACATTAGGGTTTGTGAAACAAAAGAGGAATTGCAAGAAGAATTGCCCAACTCCGAATATAATTTTTTTGAAACAGAAAGAAATAATGGGAAAAACAAAATAGCATCAATGGGGGGTGATTCTGTTCTTCCGAATTATAGGGGAAATGCACTAAATACCATTATGATAAATTATCGTATAGAACAAGCCCAAAAATTAGGGTGCACAGATTGCACATCTATAGTAGATAGAAAAAATCGCTGGAATATGGGACCGTATTTTGCATGTCGATTTAATTTATTTTCAACAGCTATAGATCCCTCAGATGGTGGAAAAATTTCATTGTTACATAAGCCTATAGAAAAGGATAGTGTCTTATCATGCTTTAAGCCAAGAGTATCAATACCATTTGAAAGATTAGAATTAATAGATTACATGATATCAAAAGGTTTTGTCGGTGTAGAGTTTAATAGGGAGAATGGTGAAGTTCTATTTGCACACACACAATACTATAGACAAGCACAAAGGATGATGGTTCAAAATTACAAACAGCTACAAATAAAACAAAGAATGACAAAAGCTTTATAGGTTAAAAATTAAATAAAGATTTTTGTTGCGAAATACAATAAATTTCCTTATATATAAGAGAGTAACATTAATTTTTTATTGGAGGCAGTCATAGCTACAGAAAATACAAATGCACCAGTACGTGAAAGTGACGGACCGCGCATAAATAGAGAGATAAAATCAAAAGAAGTTCGCTTAATAAATTATAATGGGGAAAATTTAGGCATAGTTTCAATAACAGAAGCACTAAAGATAGCTCAAGAAGTAGGGCTCGATTTAATAGAAATATCCCCACAAGTAAATCCTCCTGTCTGCAAAGTATTAGACTATGGAAAATATAAATATGAAATGCAGAAAAAGAAAAATGAAGCGAAAAAGAATCAAAAAATCGTAAATATTAAAGAATTAAAATTACGTCCTATGATAGATACTCATGACTATGAGGTAAAAGTAAAACAAGCAAAAAAATTCTTAGAGCAAGGGGATAAAGTAAAATTTACAATGCGCTATAAAGGAAGAGAAATGAGCGCTAATGATATGGGAAAAGAAGTCTTAAACAGGTTGTTGGAAGATCTTGAAGGAGTATGTAAAGTAGATGCTGCTCCAAAGTTAGAAGGAAAGCAAATGTTTATGATTATATCTCCAGCTTAAAAAAGAAAAATAAAGAAAAGAGCAAGAGAAAATCTTGCTCTTTTTTTGTGTATATAAAATGCCGATGATATAGAAAAAGGCCCTAAGAAGAACTTAGAACCTTTATAAGAAAAGTCAAAACTTATTTAGAAATACAAAGTAATCTTGCATATTTATGTAAAATACTTTCTGCAATACCGTTAATCTCTGGTTTATTATCTTGATCAAAATAATAGTCTTTAATACGCATATCTGATGTCAATTCAAAGACATCACCAGAAAAATCACGAATGCAGTCTTTATTTCCTTTGTTCTGCACAATACTTTGACGCACAAATTCAGTTATATTATCGTCAGTATTATTTTTTAGTTCAGACATTTAAAAATCCTATGAGTTAATCAATACTTGTAGACAACCATTTTCCAGAAGTCTCTTTATATTTAGCATCAGCATCATATAAATCAACATTTAATTTTAAATCTTTTGCTGTCAATTTACCCATAGCTTGAAGAAGTTGCAATCCTGCAACATAGTAACCATGCCGAGTTGTTACTTCTTCTACTTCAGAATCAAGAAGATACTGATATTGATTTAACACATCAAGCACTGTTCTATTACCTAAAGCTTCTTCTTCTCGAACACCATTTAAGGCAACTTGATAAGCTTTAATTTGAGCTTTTACAGATTCTATTTTAGCTTTATTAGCGCATAAATATTCCCAATAGCTTGTAATTTCAGAGTGTAAAATATCTTGTGTATTTAAGAGATCCTCTTGAGCCTGCCAACGATAATATTTGCTTTGACGAATTTTTGCACGACTAGAGCCTGCATTATAAAGAGGAATAGAGAAATTAACACCCAATTCAACAGAATTATCAGTTGGATTTTTATCTAAAGTATAGTCTTGGCTCTTTAAGCGTCCAGCAGAAGCATAAGCGTTAATAGAAGGAAGCAATTCACCTTGTTTAGTTTTTACATCATATTTTTTCGATTTTAAGGTATGCTTTGCGGCATTTAAATCATAGTTATGCACTTTAGCATATTCTAAAGCTTCATCGATACTTTTAGGAAACATTTTTACAATTTCTTTAGGATCTTTTGTTTCCTTAGGATCCTCACCAATAATTTGTTTATAAACAGCTTTAGAAGCTTCTAAATCACCTTCTGCGGAAATTCTTTGAGATTGAGCAGAAGCGTAACTAGCTTCAGCCTGAGAAACGTCAGTCGTTGTAACCTCACCAACTTTAAAACGTTCACGAGTTTCTTCTAATTCTTTTTTTAAAAGTTTTTCATTATTTTTCTGAAGTTTAACAATAGCCTCATCTCTCAATACATTCAAATAAGCAGTAGCAGCATTTAACAATAAACTTTGTTCAGTAGACATAAGACTAGCTTGAGCTGCTTTAACAGAACTTTTAGCCGAACTAACAGAATTTATAGTTTGAAAACCGCTAAAAATAGGTTGAGAAATTGTTGCAGCAAGAGTTCTTTCATATCCATCAATAGGACGCTGGGCAATGCCATTTTCCATTCTATTTGTATTTATTTTAGAGTCGCTATATCCCCCATCAATACTTAAAGTCGGACGATATCCTGATTTAGCAATAGCCACATTTTCATCGACAGCACTAGTCGCAGCTCTAGCTGCTTTTAATGCAGGATTATATTCATAAGCCTTGGCCAAAGCTGTTTCAAGAGTATCAGCCTGAGCAGAAAGAGCAGTTGAGACCGTGAGAGCCAAAGCAAAAACACCTAGCTTTTTCATATCAAAAATCCTTTTCCCATTTTTTATAAATAAAAATTCCTTCAAGTTTGTAATAACATCGAAATGTTAAAAAAAAATCAATTACCATTTATATTTTTACTAATAATCTTATATTATTAACGAAAATTCAAACTATTTTGCCTTAATTTTGTGAATAGTAAAGTATGTTTAATTAGGGAGATTATACATTGAAAAAAGAAAATCTAGAAATTAGCGATGAAATGAGAAAAGCACGATTAAAACTTTCGATAGAGCATTATATAAAATATTTTATAGGAAAAAGAAGTTGTGAGATAACTAAGGAAGAGGCTTTATATGCAATTTCATTAGCTGTAAGAGAATTTGCGATGGATGAGATGTATAAAACCATGGCGCAATATAATCAACATTCAGCTAAACGAGTTTACTATTTATCAATTGAATACTTAATAGGACGCTCATTGGAGAATAATTTACATAATTTAGGTTTGTATAATCTACTAAAAGACATAAAGATAGAAGGCTTCCCAGATATTTCCTTAGAGGAAATTTTTGATACAGAATACGACCCAGCACTTGGAAACGGCGGATTAGGACGATTAGCAGCATGTTATCTAGATTCTATGGCAACATTAGGATTACCTGGATTCGGTTATGGTATTAATTACCAATTTGGCTTATTTAAGCAAAAATTTGAGAATGGCTGGCAGATAGAACAAGCAGATAACTGGTTTTCGGATTTTTCTCCGTGGGAGCTCGCAAGACCGGATAGACAAGTCACAATACCATTGTTTGGCAATGTAGAAACTTATAAAGATGTAAATGGAAAAGATACCTACGTTTGGGCAAACACGCAAACATTATATGGTGTTCCATATGATTTTCCGGTAGTTGGCTATGATGGTAAAGCTGTGAACTATTTGCGTCTATTCTCAGCCAAAACAGATGATGAATTCGATATAGATATCTTCAATAATGGTGGCTATATAGAAGCAGTTGAAGATAAAATAAAAACAGAGGCAATTTCTAAAGTTTTATATCCATCAGATGCGATTGAATCAGGAAAAGCTCTAAGACTATCTCAACAATATTTCTTTGTATCATGTGCTATACAAGATATATTCAGACGATTTTTAGAAAAAAGCAATGATTTTGACAAGATGCCAGATTCGATAAGTATTCAATTAAATGATACACACCCAGCTTTGGCAATTGTAGAAATGATGAGACTTTTGATTGATGTATACGGACAAGAGTGGGAAAGTTCATGGAATATCGTTACAAAAGTATTCGCATATACAAACCATACTTTATTACCAGAAGCTTTGGAAACATGGCCAGTTAAATATTTCCAACACATGTTGCCAAGACATTTACAAATAATCTATGAAATAAATCGTCGTTTCATAGAATTTGCAAAGACAAAATTTGGAGAGACAAGTGAGAAATTAGCTAAAGTTTCAATCGTTTCCGGAGAAGGTGATGCACAAATTATTAGGATGGCAAATTTATCAATAGTTGGATCATTTTCAGTAAATGGGGTAGCAAAAATACACTCAGAATTAATTAAAACATCATTAGTACCAGAATTTTATGAATTATGGCCAGAAAAATTCATGAATATCACTAATGGCATAACACCAAGGAGATGGTTACTTCATGCAAATACAAATTTAGCAACATTAATTTCGGATAAGATAGGAAAAGACTGGATATCAAATCTTGATTTATTAGAAAAAATTGTAGAATACGCAGAAGATACAGATTTTGTTAAGCAATTTATGAAAATTAAAAAAGCAAATAAAGAATTACTTCGTCATGAAGTATTTAAGAAAACAAATGTAGCCATAACAACAAGTAGTATGTTTGTTGTTCAAGCAAAACGTATCCATGAATATAAGAGACAATTAATGGCAATCCTACAAGTAATTGGAGATTATCTTGCTATAGTAAGAGATAATGTCCGCCCAATATGTCCTAAAACATATATTTTTGCAGGAAAAGCCGCTCCATCGTATACATTTGCAAAGCTCATTATTAAATTAATAAATAATGTGGCAAAAGTTGTTAATAATGATCCGAAAGTTGGAGATGCATTGAAAGTTGTTTTTGTTCCTGACTATAAAGTATCATTAGCAGAAATTTTAATTCCTGCGGCAGATGTAAGTTTGCAAATTTCTACAGCAGGATTTGAAGCATCCGGGACGGGTAATATGAAATTTGCACTTAATGGCGCTCTCACTGTAGGAACATATGATGGGGCAAATATTGAGATTCGCGAAGCTGTTGGAGAAGATAATTTCTTCTTATTCGGTTTGCGAGAGCATGAAATTCAAGCAATGCGTCCAACATATAATCCTAGAAAGATATATGAGGATTCTGAGTATATAAAGAGAATTTTAAATACTTTGACATCAAATTTATTTTGCGAAAAAGATGCTCCATCATTATTTAAGCCAATTTTTGATGAACTACTTAATCGTGATTACTTCTTCGTATTAGCAGATTTAGAGGCCTTTAATAAATCAATGAGAGAGGCTGAAAAAGCTTATCTAAGAAAAGAAGAGTGGGCAAAAAAAGCAATATACAATGTTGCTAGAGTAGGATATTTTTCCAGTGACAGAGCTGTAAAAGAATATGCAGAAAAGATTTGGCATATCAAGAGTATAAATCAAATAGAGAAAGATTTATATGTTGGAGATGCAAAGTCGGCATAGAAAATTAGAGATACTAATAATAAAAAATCCTTTAGTCAAAACTAAAGGATTTTTTATTTATAATACCATTCATCAAAAGCCTTTTTATTTCGAATATCAATAGAACGTAATTTAGGAGTCTTCTGTTGAGAGTTAGTATATTGTTTTAATTTTACAATTGCATTATGATATTTATTTTCTTCATAAGCAGCTTTAAGAGATAAATCATGATATAAGGAAGATTGAGCAGGTAAAGTATTTTCTAATATATTTGCTGTAACTTTAATAGCTAAATTAAACTTTTTCTTCAACTGAAATTTAGATAATCTCCCATATTTGTCAGAGGGAAGACAATCCACAATTTTTAAACAATTTATATACAACATAAGCTTTTCATGACACGGTTTTATTTCTTTTAAATTATCATCGTTCAAAACATCTTCAAAGAAAGAAGAAGCACTTCTTTCATAATCTTTTGAAGGCTGTTGATTTTTGCGTTTAAGCCGAGTATACCCACGTTTCATATCATGAATTCGAAGAGCTTGCTGATTATATTCTTCGAGGAGTAATATATTTTTAAATTCGGGTAAATGTCTTTTAGCATTATGCTCAATAGTCTTAGAGATAGGAATATTATCGGGATGTATCAAAGAACGAAAAAAATTAATTCCACCTAAAATTTCCCTATAATTATCTTCAGTTAAAATAATATTTTCTTTTACATCAACATCCAAAGAATGAGCATACTCCTCAAGTCTATCACAAAAACAAGAAGCCTTTGTAATAGAGTAATAATAATTAGATAAATCAGAAAAAGCAGAAGTGTGAAGATGTGCTACTTTATTTTTCAAAAGAAGAAGGTCTGTATCATGAGATACAACACCAAAATTAGAGCAATTAGCAATTGCCCTATTAATAACTCTAGATAATTCTTTATCAAACCACTCGAAAGACATCAGCTATGCTCCATCACTAACATAGCTAGTATACCAAAAAAATAGGCAAAATCAAAGGAAAAATAATGAAGAGCTAAAAGATCTTATTCATTTTCTAAAATAATATCACCAGTTTTCAGTAATACCAATTTATCTAAAACCCATTTATTGATTTGTTTAATTTTATCATTTTCAACATTAAGCTTTTCAGCAATATCAATAATAAAATCAATTTCATCTTCATCTAATCCACTATCAGAATTAGCAAGATAGCACAATTCTTTAATTAATTGTAAAGCTTTTCTTCTTTCAGTAATTGCTTGAATTCTATTTAAGATACTATCTTTATTTAAGTTTTTCATAATATATACGATATCTGCTTCAGGAATATCATACATTTTACCGATACTTTTTAAAAAATCAATTTCCTCTTTTGAAACTTTTTTATCAGAGCAAACCATACAACAAAAACTTTCAACAAAAAGTTTTCTTTCATCAGGATTCAACGTTGAAATATATTCATATTCATGATTCATACTTTTTCTCCAAAAAATTATTATAGTAATAATAGTTCAATTTATTTAAAAAGCAGTAAAAAATATAAAATTGTGAATTTTTCAATAATAGAAAAAACAAAAAAAAATATTGACGTTAGAAAAAACATAATGTAAAGATATGAAGCACACGGAGTGTTGGCAGAGCGGTAATGCAGCGGATTGCTAATCCGTCATCCCGAATAAGGATGCACAGGTTCGAGTCCTGTACACTCCGCCATAAAAAAGACCTTTCGTTAGGTCTTTTTTTTATATATAAAGCAATTAAAAGAAAATAAGATTGACAAAAAGCAAAAAAAATTTACTTTAATTTAAGCATTTCGAATATATATTATACATATAAAGAGAAATTTTACAGGATTATATAAAATATTTATTGACAAAAATAATTATAGGTGTCATTTATTGTGTCAATAAGTAAGAAAGGAAATAAATATGATTAAGGCTACAATTAAAGAAACAAAAAGAGAAATCTTTGCCAGATCTGGAACAAAAAAAATAGCAACAGGTATGAGTAGAACTGGTAAAAATATAAATGGAATAATCCTTGATCACTATAAAGTTATTGCAACAGGAAAATGTTTAGATAGACAAATTCATACAGAGCTAAAAAATGTATTAATGTTTAAAAAACAAAAAGAAGTTGCATAAAAGTAGAAAAAAGTCCGAATATCGGACTTTTTTTATTAGGCAAAATAAAAATTGCTTGCAAAAATATCCTAAATTTATATATTCAGAAACGAGAATTAATATTTATGAAAGGGAGATTATAATGCCTTTAGTTTCAATGCGTCAAATTTTAGATCACGCAGCCGAAAATAACTATGGTGTTCCGGCTTTTAACATTAATGACATGGAACAAATTATAGCTGTATTAGAAGCAGCAAAAGAAGTTAACGCACCTGTAATTATTCAAACATCAACAGGTGCAAGAAAATTTGCTGGAGATCCAATGATTCGTCATATGATTGCAGCAGGAATTGAAATGTATCCTGAATTGCCAATATGTTTACATCAAGATCATGGTTCATCAGTAGATATCTGTCAATCAGCATTAGTTAATGGCTACTCATCAGTAATGATGGACGGTTCATTAGAAGCAGATGGAAAAACTCCATCATCATTTGAATATAATGTTCAAGTAACAAAAGAAGTAGTTGCAAGAGCTCATGCTGTTGGAGCTTCTGTAGAAGGTGAATTAGGTGTTATCGGCTCATTAGAGACAGGAAAAGGAGATAAAGAAGATGGTCACGGAGCAGAAGGCGTAATTGATAAAAAACGCTTAGTGACAGATCCAGATGAAGCCGCTAAATTTGTAGCAGAAACAAATATCGATGCATTAGCAGTTGCTGTAGGAACGTCTCACGGAGCATATAAATTTACACGTAAGCCAACAGGAGATATTTTAGCAATTGATGTAATCGAAAAAATACATGCAAAATTACCTAATACACACATGGTTATGCATGGCTCATCATCTGTTCCACAAGAGTTGCAAGATTTAATAAATGCATATGGCGGAGCAATTCCACAAACATTTGGAGTTCCTGTTGAAGAAATTGTAAGAGGCATCAAATCAGGTGTTCGCAAAGTGAATGTAGATACAGACTGCCGCATGGCAATTACTGGTGCAATCAGAAAGTTATTTGCAGAAAATCCAAAAGAATTTGATCCTCGTAAGTACTTAAAGCCAGCAATTGAAGAAATGAAAAAAGTATGTATTGATCGCTATGTTGCATTTGGTGCAGCAGGACAAGCTGATAAAATTAAGCCTGTTCCTCTTTCAGTAATGGCAAAGAAGTACGCTAAATAATCAAGAAAAAGCAAAAGAATAAGAACCTCATTAAGAGGTTCTTATTTTTATGTAGAAATATAATCTAATCACAAACACGAGCAACGGTAAGTGTGTCAACAGATTTAGCGCCAGCTCTAATTAAAACTTTAGCACATTCGCGTAATGTAGAGCCTGTAGTATAAACATCATCAATAAGAACGATTCGTTTATCTTTAATAGAATCTGGATTAATAACTTGGAAAGCACCCTTGATATTTTTTAAACGTTGTTTACCGGAACAATGTACTTGAGGTAAAGTCTTTTTGACTTTTTTTAAAGTAGTATACAATACTGGAATTGAACACATTTTTGAAAGAGTAGCAGATAAGACTGCTGATTGATTATACTTGCGTTTAAAGAGTCTCGAGTAGTGTAAAGGGACAGGAATAATATAATCAACTCCTTCGTTAAAAATATCTTTTCCAGCCATAAATAACCATTTTGCCAGTAATTTTTTATTTTCAAGATGATCAAAAAATTTAAAATCAAGAATAATTTTTTTTGAAAAATCATCATACACAACAGCAGAGCGACAAAAACGAAAAGGAGATTTCTTGATAAGACAATCTTCGCAATATAATTCATCTTCAGAGATAAATAGTTCTAAAGGTTTTCCGCATTTTTTACAATAAGGGAAACTAATAAAAGTAATATTTGCAAAACATTTCGGGCATAAAGCATCACTGTTGGCAACAACCTTTCCACAAACAGGACAACGAGGAGGAAGAATTAAATTAAAAAATATTTTTAACCATTTTAGCATAATTCTGCCAATTTTTCTTTAAGTGAAGAAATAGTATCTACAACGCAAATCCCAGCTTTTTCTAATATTTTACGTTTATCTTCAGATGAAGAGATTCCTCTACACATAATATCAGAAGCAAGTCCTACATTTTGAGAAAGAAGAGAAAAATCATCCTGAATAAGGGCAAAGATAGGCTTTTTAAAGTCTATAGCAGAATAGTAATCAGCAATTTCAAGTTCATAATTTCCGCCAATACCACCAATGAGAATAACAGCATCTGTATCAGTATCACTATTGAATAGTTTAATCATCTCTATAAAATTTGAGCCAAGAATAAGATCATCACCAAGACCTACAATAGTAGATTCGCCAAATCCAAGCTGATTAATTTCAAGAACAACTTCATATGTAAGAGTGGAAGAACGAGAAATAATACCAATTTTTCCTTTTTGATGAAAATCACTAGGAAAGATTCCCATATAAGCTTCTTGAGGGGTAATAATCCCAGGCGTATTAGGTCCAACAAGAATTGTAGAAGATTTAGAAAGTTCTTCACGAATTTCCATCATATCTCTGACAGGAATTCCAGAAGTTATAACCACAACAAGACTTAAATGAGCATGAATAGCTTCAATGATAGCGGATTTAGCATATTTAGCTGGAACAAAAACGATAGATGCAGTAGCCCCTGTTTTTTCAGCAGCTTCATTAACGGAACCAAACAAAGGAAGACCTAAATAAGTTTTATCATTTTTATTAGGAGCAACACCTGCAACAATTTTAGATCCATATTTAAGAGCTCTTTGAACATGAAATGAAGCTTGGGCGCCAGTAATACCTTGCACTAGAATTTTGGTGTTTTTATCAACAAGAATTGACATTAAATATCCTCCGCAATAGCATTTTTCAAAAGTAGTAAGCCCTTTTCTGTATTTGAGGCAATAGCTAACGGCAGACCGGATTTTTGTAAAATAGCAGTTGCTTCATCTTTATTAGTTCCCTCAAAACGAGCAACTAAAGGAATATTTAACCCTAAATCATTTGCAACGGTAATAATTCCATCAGCAATAAGATCACAACGAGAAAAACCACCTAAGATATTAATAAAAATACCATCAACACCTGGATTCGTCATAATGAGTTTTATTCCTGCCGCAATCTTATCGCGATCAACTCCGCCTTTTAGATTAAGAAAACATGCGGTATCTAAACCAATCTGTTTTGCTTGATTAATAGTGCTAAGAGCAAGTCCATCACCGTTAACGATAATACCCATACCACTTTCAAGTTCTCTATATTGAAAACCAAACTTAGATGCGATTAGTTCTCTTTCTTCTATTTCAGAATCATCAAATAGAGGGGGAATTTCTGGATGTCTATAAAGAGCATTTTCATCAAAAACAATTTTAGCATCTAAGGCCCATATATTACCATTTTTAGCAATACCTATAGGATTAATTTCCAAAAGAGTAACATCACAAGTATAGAAAAGATTGAGCATTTTATTAAGAAAAGATTTTAAGATAGATACCTCAACAGGCATATTCATGAAAGAGATAATTTGCTGCAATTGTTCGGAATTAATTTTTTTTTGAAGACCTAGATTAACTTTCAGGATTCTCTCAGGATTATCACTTGCAATCTGAATAATATTTTCATCATCTTTATCAGAAATAGGGGCAACCAATAAAACAGTAGAAGCCACAGTCCAATCAATAACCAAACTTAGATAAAATTTTTTAGTAGTTTTAATAAATTCTTCAACATAAACCCGACTAACAAGTCTACCTTTAGCACCAGTTTGATTTGTAACTAAAAGATTCTCTAACATATCATCAGCGTTATCGAATACCTCATCAAGACTTTTAGATAACCTAATACCACCTTTTTTACCAGCTCTTTTATCAGAAAAGCGCCCAGCATCACGAGAACTTGATTGTATTTGAGCTTTTACAACCCAAGGCCCAAACTCAGAAACTTTTTCAGCAACCTCTTTCGCCTCAAGAGGAGTATAGGCAATAAGTCCCTTAGGAACGTTAATGCCAAACTGTTTAAAAATTTTCTTAGCTTGATACTCGTGAATATTCATTCCTATTTTACTAAAGCCTCTCGTGCATAAAATTTAATTTTCTCTACCATCGAAAGCATACCACTTCGACGATTTGGGGTAATATGTTCTTTTAAGCCCATTTTATCAAAAATTTCTTCAACATCAATATCTAAAATCTCTTGTGCAGATTTATCATTAAATATGGTTAAAACAACGGCAATAATACCACGAACAATAATAGCATCGCTGTCACCTTGAAAAGAAAGCGTATGCTGATTAAAATGAGGAATAATCCACACTTGAGATTGACAGCCAGATATTTTCCATTGATCTACTTTTTGAGCATCATTAAAATGCGGTAATTGTGAGCCTAGTTCAATAAGATATTTATAGCGATCTTCCCAATCATCCAAAAAAGAAAAATCATCAATTAACGATTCGATAGACATATTTTTAGTCCTTAAATTAAATCATTTCTAGCATCATACGAGCTTCATCACTTAATCGTTCCAAAGACCAAGCAGGTTCCCAAACAACTTCAACTTCAACTCTTCCAACACCTCCGACACCAGCTGCTGCATCTGCAACTTGCTGAGGTAAAACTCCTGCCACAGGACATCCTGGTGCAGTTAAAGACATATCAATATGTAAGTCGCCATTGTCATTTTGATCGATTTTATAGATTAATCCTAAATCATAAACATTAATAGGAATTTCCGGATCGCAAACTTTTTTTATAGCTTCAACAATATCAAACATTTTAGCTTTTTGAGACGTAGAGGAGAGTTCTGTGCCGGCATATGCTTTATATACAGGCAATTCATCAACACTCATTGCAGCTAAAAGTTGAGCTTCGTTTTCATCAAGTTCATTTAAGTTTTCATTATCAGTCATTATTAGTCATTTTCAAAAAAAAATTTAGCTTTTACTAAGGCGGAAACAAAATCATCAACATCTTCTTTGGTTGTATATATACCTAAAGATGCACGAGCAAGAGAGGTATACCCCAGAGCATTAACAAGAGGTTGTGCGCAAAAATGCCCAGTTCTAATAGCTACTCCTTCTTTTGAAAGGATAAAAGCTAAATCCTGAGGATGGATTCCATCAATAGCAAAAGAAAAAACGCCACCTTTTTCATGGGCTGTACCTAAAATTTTTAGATTAGGAATATCTAACAACAGTTTTGAGGTATAAGAAATTAATTCAGCTTCATACTTTTCAATTTCGTTAAAATCAAATTTCATAAGATACTCAAGAGAGGAAGCAAGTCCAATAGCTTGAACAATAGCAGGAGTCCCTGCTTCAAAACGAGCAGGAGGAAGAGCGAAAGATGTTTTTTCATAACTAACATTTTCAATCATATCTCCACCATATTGATAGGGAGGCATTTCTTTAAGGAGATCATATTTTCCATACAGAACACCAATGCCGGTAGGACCATATACTTTATGACCAGAGAATGCCAAAAAATCACAATCAAATTTCTGAACATCTATTTTTTTATGAACAGCAAACTGACAAGCGTCGATTAGAACTTTAGCCCCAAAATTATGAGCAGCCGCACAAATCCGCTCAACAGGAAAGATTGTTCCTAAGACATTGGACATTGCTGTTACAGCAACAATTTTAGTTCTTCCAGACAAAGACTTTTCAAAGTTTTCCCAAACAAAGTTTCCATCTTTATCTAAATCGAAATAAACAATTTTAGCACCAGTCTTAAGAGCGGTTTGTTGCCAAGTTACAAAATTTGCATGATGTTCCGCTCTAGATAGAACAATTTCATCACCAGAAGTTAAGTTAGCACATCCATAAGTAGCAGCAACAAGATTAATACCCTCAGTAGCACTTCTTGTAAAGATGATAGAATCAGCAGTAGGTGCATTGATAAATTTGGCAGCAACATTTCTAGCATGTTCATAATTTTCTGTTGCCGTCTCAGAAAGCCAATAGCTTCCACGATGAACATTAGCATATTCTTCTAAATAAGCTCGTTCAAGAGTTTTGATTAAGGATAAAGGCTTCTGCGCAGATGCAGCAGTATCCATATATATATTTTTTTTCCCATCAATTAATCTATTCAGAATTGGAAAATCTTTTTTTACAATATGAGCATCAAACATTTTACACCTCAAAAAAATTAGAGATAAGATAGAACTTATCTCTAATTTTTTCAACACTAAAACAGTATAAAATTAAAATTATTCAAGGATCATAGCTGTTAACTCTGCTTCAGAAGCAACTTGACCATCAACCATAGCTGTTCCTTTGAATACAAAAATATTTCTGCGAGCTTTAATTTTCTCAACATGCATTCTTAGCTGATCACCTGGTTTAACTTGCTTTCTAAATTTAACACCATCAACAGCCATAAATAAAACATTGCGTTTAGAAGCAGCATAATTTTCATCTTGAGAGATAACAACAGCACCAGCGGTTTGCGCCATAGCTTCAATTTGTAAAACACCTGGCATAACAGGATTTCCTGGAAAATGACCTTGGAAAAATTCCTCATTCATTGTAACGTTTTTAATACCAACACCTTTTTCGCCAGGAACTTCTACTTCAAGACGATCAACCAACAAAAAAGGATAGCGGTGGGGAAGCATTTTCATAATTTCTTCAATTTGATAAGTTTTAACATTTTCTGACATAACAAATCTCCTATTTTATTTTTTACTATTTTTTTGTAAAAACGCAACTTGACGCATAAAATCTTTGAAAGGAACAGTAGGAGTTCCCATAACAATAGCACCAGGTTCAATATCGCGCATAACACCAGATTGCGCACCAACTTGAGCTCCGCTACCAACATTTAAGTGGTCAGCAAAGCCTGTTTGCCCACCACAAACAACATAATCTCCAAAGGTACAACTACCGGCAATACCTGTTTGAGCAACTAAAATACAACATTTTCCAATTTTATCGTTGTGTGCAATTTGAACAAGATTATCTACTCGACAACCATCACCAATGATTGTATCATCAAGAGCTCCTCTATCAATACATGTATTAGCACCGATTTCAACATCATTGCCAATTATAACTCGACCAATTTGTGGAATACGTTTATGCTGACCATTAACGACAGAAAAACCAAAGCCATCTTGTCCGATTCTTGCACCGGTATAGATATAACAATCATTTCCCATTAAGCAATAAGCAATACTTGCATTATTTCCGATTCGACAATTGTTACCAATTTTACAACCTCTAGCAATAACTGCATTAGGTTCTATTATACAGTTATCTCCAATGACAACATCATCTTCAATAACAACGCCAGAAGCTATTGAACAGTCCTTACCTATTTTTGCTGTACTAGCAATTGTAGCATTAGGAGAGATCTGCGGAGAAGGTCTATTTTCTGAATAGAAACTACTTACTAGTTTAATAAAAGAAAGTTTTGGATTTGATGTCGTTAAAATAATAACATTTTCAGGAATAAAGCGAGCCAAATCTTCTGTAGTGATACAAGCTTTAGCTTTTATTAAAGCCGCCTTATCTTTACTTTTTTTATCATAAAAGAAGCAAAGGTCGTTGCTCCCGGCAGAATCAATGGAGGCAACATTTTCTATTATTTCATTTTCCTTTCCGCTAGTAATCAAAGTAGCATCAGCAATTGCTGAAATCTCTTTAATTGTTTTGGTACCATTATATTTATAAAAGACAGTATCAACCATATCAAAATCCTTTGCTAAATTACAAACTTGTACCGAAATTCAAACGGAATACTTCTGTTTCATCGTAGTCTTGTTTAACAATCGGGAAACCGAAGTCGATATCAATTTTACCCATAGGTGAGGTCCATTCGAAACCAAAACCAACAGCAACACGAGGACTAGAAGAGTAATCAACATCATTTGTGTCAATATTATCAGGTTTACCTGTTGTACCAATATCAACGAATGTACGTCCGCGAATGCCAAGCTCATCCAATCCCATTGGAAATGCCAATTCAGCACCACCATACAACATCCAGTTACCACCCAAAGCATCTTTAGTAACTTTATCACGAGCACTAATACCACCTGTTTCAAATCCACGCATAGTATTACCACCTAAGAAGTATCTTTGAGCTAGACGAACATCTTCTCCACCATAACCAGCGATATATCCACCATTGATGAAGAATTTGAATGTGTAGTAATCGTTAAGAGTGTAAAATTTGTAGGCTTTGGCATCAAATTTTAAGTATTTATCATCACCACCCAAACCGGAAACATCATTACCAAATGATAAGTAATAACCTTCACGAGGTTTAAGGATGTTATCTCTCTTATCGTAAACAATCGTTTGTCCAATTACGGAGTCGATTGCATCACCTTCTTCTTCTTGAATGTATTTAGAAGCACTGCTTACATTTTTAATTTTATCCTGCTTCAATGTATAGCGAACATATTGACTTAAATCATCGGTATAATCCCAACCAAATCTGATTCTACCACCCATAGTATCCATATCATAATTACTTTCATCTTGATAATCTTCTGTTTGGTAGAATAAATCAGTTCCAGCGCTTAAACGACGATCTAAGAAATAAGGTTCAGTGAAACTGAAACTATAATCAGTAGAGCGCTGAGAAACGCCAGCATTCAAGCTAACTTGTTGTCCTTTTCCAAGGAAGTTGTTTTCAGTAATGCCTGCACGAACCAAAGCTCCATTAACAGTTGAGTAACCAACACCCACATTGAAATATCCGGTTGATTTTTCTTCAACATTAACATTGATATCAGCTTTATCATAATCAACACGTTGTGTATCTATATCAACTTTGCTAAAATAATTTAAGCGTTCAACATTTCTTCTGGATTCTCTGATTTTAGCAACATTGAATACATTACCCTCAGAAATACGGAATTCACGTCTGATAACCTCATCTAAGGTTCTTGTGTTTCCTGCGATATTAATTCTATTAACAAAAACTTTTGCATTTTCTTTAATATCAAAAACAACGCTTAATTTACCACTTTCACGATCTTTATAAATGTTAGGAACAACTTCAACAAATACAAATCCTTTACGAGATAATTCTTCTGTTAAAGCATTAACTGTTTTTTCAATTTCATCAGAATTATACCAAGCACCTGTTTTGAATGTAACATATTTATACCACATATTAGCATCAATATCAGGAACTACGGACTTAATCTGAATATCATTAACTTTATAGCGTTGTCCTTCATCAATAGTAAAAGTCAAAATGAAAGAGGTCTTATCACGGGATAATTCTGCAATGGCAGAAACAACTGCAAAATCAGCATAACCATGACGATTATAAAAGCGTCTTAGTAATTCTTGGTCATAATTCATTTTTTCACGGTCAAAATTTTCTGCACTTGAGAATAATCTATACCAGCGGCTTTCTTTGCTCATAATTTCGTTTTGCAAATCATCAGCGGTATAATGTTTATTACCAATAAAGTTAATGGTATCAATCTTAGCTTCAGGGCCTTCTTCAATTTCAAAAATTAAATCTACACGATTTTCTGATTTTTTAATAATTTTAGGTTCTACAGAAACACCATAACGACCAGCTCTTTTATAAACTTCAAGGATACGTTGAACATCTTGCTGAACTTTTGTTTTACTAAATACAGAACGCGGAGCTGATTGAACTTCGGATTCTAATATTTTATCATCAATTTTATCATTACCATCAAAAGCCATAATACTGATAACAGGATTCTCTGTAACATTAATAACTAAAGTATCACCTTTAGTATCAAAACTAATATCACTAAATAATCCAGTATCATACAAACGTTTTAGAGCCTGATTAAGTTCTTCAGAAGAAACTTGTGTATTTGTATCAATACCAGCATAGGATAAAGCCGTTTCACGTTCAACCCTCTGCAGTCCATTAATATTAATATTTTTTATCACACCTTGAGCCATAGCATTTGAACACAAAGCCAATGTTAATAATGAAATACCTGCTAAATTAAGCTTCATCTTTCAATCCTTCAAATTAATCAAACCATCGTGTAATGAGGTGTCTAATATCATTCCAAGTAGCAAACACCATCAAAAACAAAATAAAACTAAGACCCATTTTAAATAAACCATCTCTGATTTTAGTATTAAGTTCGCGTCTTGAAACTATTTCTAACAAATAAATTACAACATGTCCACCATCTAATACAGGGATTGGGAATAAGTTGATAAGTCCCAAATTTATAGACAATAGAGCCATGAAATAAAGGAAATCTAAAGCACCTCGAGTCCGAGATATATCTCCAGACATTTCAGCGATACGAATAATTCCTCCAACATCTTCACCAGAACGTTTGCCTGTGAGCATTTGCCAAACACCACGCAACGTCATATCTGTAATATTGTAAACTTCTTCTGCAGATTTTTTCAAAGAAGGAATAAACTGAAAATTATCTTTAACAATTTTAAACTGTTTTGCTTCACCTTTAATACCAATCATTCTACGTTTAATTGGTTTTTCAGATTCGTCGTAGGCATATTCCATATCGACAAGAGGAACATTAATATCCAAAGTTTGCTCACCACGACTAATTTTCAAAGTAACTTTATCTACGGCAATACTAACTTCTTTATTGATATCTGACCAATCACTTACTTTTTTTCCGTTTATTTCCAGAATTGTATCATTTTTCATGATGCCAGCCGCTTTTGCTGGACTATTTTCTATTACATCAGAAACAACAGGTGGAATATCATAACTGCCTACACAAAAAAACAAACCAAAGAAAACAACAAACGCGAATAGATAGTTAAACAAAGGTCCTGCAACAGCAATGGCAAGTTTTTTATAAGGAGATTGTGTTGCAAAGAGATGCTTTTTTTCTTCATCAGAATATTTACTTAAATCAACATCTGAAGTTGATGATGATTCATCTGCATCACCCAGAAATTGGCAATATCCCCCTAAAGGGATGGCTGAAATTTTCCATACAGTCCCTTTACTATCTGTTTTACTCCAAAGTTCTTTTCCAAATCCAATAGAAAATGCACTAACAGAAACTCCGGCAAGTCTAGCAACAATAAAATGACCGAATTCGTGAACAAAAACTAAGACACCAAGAAGGATGAGAAAAGGAACAACGTAGTGAATAACATTAAATAACCATTCCATAGCCTAAAATCCTTAATTTCCAAATGAAGTTAAAATAAAAATAATATAAACAAACGGAGCTGCAAAAATCAAACCGTCAACTCTATCAAATATTCCGCCATGTCCTGGAATTAAAGAACTGCTATCTTTAACATTCAGATGTCTTTTAATAGAGGATTCTATAAGATCGCCAATTTGAGCAACAACAGCAATAACAGCACCAAATACGGCAAATTTAATCTGTGCAATAAGAGTCATTTGCAAAGCAAGCAATGAAGCTGTGCTAAACCAAAAAATGCAACTAACAATAATGGATGAAAGAACGCCTCCAATTAGACCAGACCATGTTTTGTTTGGACTAATTTTAGGAGCTAATTTAGGACCTCTTAGGGATGAGCCAACAATATAAGCACCAATATCAACACTCCAAACCATAAGTAAATACCATAAAGTCATAACAAATCCGGCATTTTCATAAACAACATCTCCTAATGAATCAAATAGATAATAAATCCAATAAAGAGCGCCTATACCGATAGAAATATAGGGTGCGCCAAGAGCTAATAAGAGACGATGTTTTTCCTTTGCTGCCTTAATATAAATAAAAACAGCAGTTGCAAGAATTGAAAAAGCTAAAAAGTATTTATCAAAAATAAGAAGAGAGCATCCAAGAGCAAAAGTATAAGCAGTAGCATAAACATTTTGTTTTTGATTGGGGATCATTGAAGACCATTCCCAAGAAAGGATTGTTCCAACGAGAAAGATTAAAGTATCAAGATAGGGGTGTCCTGCATATAAAGCACCTATTACAAAAGGAACCATAACAACAGAAGCAAGGATTCGTTTTTGCAGTGATGAAAATTCAGTTTTTACCATATCTTCTCTCCCTTGATTTGAATGTATCAATAATGCCATTTAATTCATCAGAATTAAAATCTGGCCATAATGTATCAGTGAAAAACAATTCAGTATAAGCAAGTTGCCATAGCAGATAATTACTAATACGTTGTTCTCCGCTTGTTCTGATTAAGATGTCTGGGTCAGGAACATCTTTTGTGTATAATCTCTCGGCAAAATTTTCAATAGAGATATCGCTAAGTGATAACTTACCATCTTGAACATCTTTTGCGATATTTTGGACTGCTGCAATGATTTCTTGGCGAGAACCATAAGAAAGAGCAATACATAACGTTAAGTCGGAGTTTTGAGCAGATTCTTTTTCTAAGGAATCCATCTTTTCTTGAATATCTTTAGAAAGCATATATTTTTCACCAATAAAAATAATGCGGACATTATTTTCCATAATTTCTTTCATTTCTTTGTCAAGATACTCATTAAGGAGCTGCATTAAGGCATCCACTTCATCTTTTGAACGTTGCCAATTTTCAGTAGAAAAAGCATATAAAGTCAAATATTTTACACCGGATTCTTTCATCGCACGTGTAATTTTAATAACATTCTCTGCACCTTTTTTATGGCCAAAAGTTCTAGGCATACCTCTCTTTTTAGCCCACCGACCGTTACCATCCATAATGATAGCGATATGTTTACAAATATTCTCTGTTCCCATAATTTTTTTATACTTGCAAAATATCTTTTTCTTTTTGAGAAAGCATATCATCTATTTTCTTAATAGATTCGTCTGTTAATTTCTGAATTTCATTTCCATATTTCTTCTCATCATCTTCAGAAATTAGGTTATCTTTCTTTAATTTTTTAACATCATCCAAAGCATCTCTACGGATATTACGAATAGCAACCTTTGACTGTTCCGCATATTTCCCAGCCACTTTACTCAATTCTTTTCTTCTTTCTTCAGAAAGAGGAGGGATTGGAATACGAATGAGCTGTCCATCAGAAACAGGATTAAGGCCTAAATCAGATTCTCTCAAAGCTTTCTCAACGGATTTAGCTAAACCTTTATCCCATACGCTGACAGATAAAGTTCTGGCATCAGGAACACTAATGGTTCCAACTTGAGAAATAGGAGAAAGATTGCCATAAGCTTCCACCATAATGTTGTCTAATAAACTAGCGTGAGCTCTTCCCGCACGTAAGCCGCCAAAATCAGCTCTTAAGGTTTCCAAAGTCTTTTCCATACGTTCTGAAGTGTCTTTTTTTATTTCATTAAAATCGGTCATTTGAGCCTCTCATAAATTATTTTATAACTGTATAATTTCCTTTTTTCTTTAACACATTCGTTAAAGAGTTTACATCAGATTGTTTAAATATGACAATAGGTAATTTATTTTCTCTAGCCATCGAAATAGCGGTCATATCCATAACTTTAAGTTCTTTAGCGATAACGTCATCATAAGAAATTTCTTGATATCTAACGGCATCTGGATTCTTTTTAGGGTCGCAGTTATAAACGCCATCAACTTGTGTTGCTTTAAAAAGAGCGTCACATTCAGTTTCAAGAGCACGTAAAGTGGCTCCTGTATCTGTAGTGAAGTAAGGATTCCCTGTCCCACCTGCAAAAATAACTACAAATCCCTGATCTAATAATTTCTTTGCTTCTCTATAAGAATAAGTTTCTGCAACTTGAGGAATAGATAATCCCGATAAAATTTCAGAATTAATACCTTTACTGTTAAGAGCACTTTTAAGGAATAAAGCATTTATAACTGTAGCAATCATTCCCGCCTGATCGGCAATAGGTCTGCTTACATTTTTATTAGTGTTATTAACTCCTCGATAAAAATTTCCGCCACCAATAACAATACATATTTGTATTCCAGAAGAATGAACTTGTTTAATACTATCGGTTATAGTGTCTAAAACACTTTCATCAATGCCGAAGGGGTGCTGTCCCATTAAACCTTCGCCTGAAAGTTTCAAAAGTATCCTTTTAAAAATTTTTTTCATAATTGCCTCGAGTAATGATATTTGAAGCTATAATAAACAAATAAATTGGAATGTCATTATTTTTTTAAGTCTAATATACAAATAAAGATAAAATACACATTAGATACAAAATAAGTTGAATTTTTAACTCTATCATTTAACATATCAAAAAAATTTAGGAGAAAAAGGATGCCTATTGCTGGAGTATATTTACTAAGTGGTTTATTTGGTTATGTTATAGGATCGATTCCATTTGGATTGATTTTAACAAAGATTGCAGGCTATGGGGATATTCGTAAAATTGGTTCAGGAAATATTGGAGCGACAAATGTTTTAAGAACCGGAAATAAAATGTTGGCATTTTTGACAGTGTTATTAGATGCATTTAAAGCCGGTGTTGCAGCGATTATAGCTAAATATGCTGTTGGGGTTGAAAATAGTATGTGTGTTACAGCAATGTTAATTGCCGGAGCCTTTGGGGTTCTTGGACATAATTTCCCGATATGGTTGAAATTTAAAGGTGGAAAAGGTGTTGCATCTACTTTTGGTTTTATTTTGGTAACATGCTACCCTATAGCTTTAATAGCATTTGCAATCTGGCTTATTATGGCATTTACTTTTAAATATTCATCATTATCAGCATTAACAGCAGCTGTTTGTGTTCCTCTAATATCATATTTTTTAGCTCCTACTATGGAGTATACGTTTGTATATACCTTGATAGTTCTTTTGGTGATAGTAAGACATCATGCTAATATAAAGAGACTTTTGAGAGGTGAAGAAAGCAAAATTTCATTAAAAAAGCAGCATAAAGAATGATGGTAGAAAAAGAAAAGCTTATATCCTATATTCAATTAATAAATACAAATGGGATAGGACCTATTGGTTTTAAAAAGTTAATCAATCGCTATGGTAATGTAGAAAGCGCATTAAAGGAAATCTCTAAAAAGAAAGAGCTATTTTCTCGTAAAAAAGCCGAAGAAGAAGTTATGCTGTCAGAGTTACGAGATGTAAAATTAATTTGTATAGAAGATGAATTGTATCCATATAATTTAAGACAAATAGAAGATTGTCCGCCAATTTTTTATGCAAAAGGAAACGTTGAATTGCTAAAGAACGATAATGCCTTAGCAATTGTTGGAGCGAGAACAGCGTCATTAAGTGCGACAAAGCTCGCAGAGAATATATCAAGAGATATAGCTAAACAAAGAATAACAATTGTTTCTGGGTTAGCGAGAGGAATAGATAAGGCTGCTCACAAAGGGGCACTAAATGAAGTAGGGGGAACAATAGCTGTTATTGGAACAGGAATAGATGTAATATATCCTCAAGAAAATACAGAATTATATAAAGAAATAGTTCAAAATAATGGATTAATAATTACAGAATATCCTTTTCAAACTCGTCCTCAAGCAACTAATTTCCCACGTCGGAACAGAATAGTTTCCGGCTTAAGTAAAGGTATATTAGTGATGGAGGCAGGATTACATTCAGGATCTTTAATTACAGCCCATCAAGGATTGGAGCAAGGCCGAGATGTATACGCTGTTCCTGGAGCACCTTACGATGAAAGGTCATCTGGGTGTAATAAACTTCTCAAAGAAGGTGCTGTCTTAGTAGAAAAAGCATCAGATATTTTGGAAAATTTTAATTTTTCAAAAACACAATTTACTGTTGCTAAAAAAGAGGAAATATTCGATTTATTTGAATATTCACTTGACAAGCAAGAAAATAATGCAGATATTCCAGAGCAAAAAGAGGGAAATAGTATAAAAGCGGAAAGTGATGATAAATATACAAAATTATTATCATTAATTTCCACAAATGGAGAGGATATAGATGAGCTTATCCGAGAGATGCAACTTCCGACAGAAGAAGTATTAACAATAATAGTTGAGATGGAATTGGATGGAAAAATAATACGTCTGCCTGGAAATAAAATAGCTAAAATTTGAGGGATTTTTAGATGAAATTAGTTGTAGTAGAATCACCGGCAAAAGCCAAAACAATAAATAAATATCTAGGAAAAGATTATAAGGTATTGGCAAGTTATGGTCACATCAGAGATTTACCAAGCAAAGATGGTTCTGTTGATCCTGACAAAGATTTTAGTATGGTTTGGGAACTAAGCCCAGGTGGGAAAAAAAGATTAAATGATATTATAACAGCATTAAAAGATTGCGATACGTTAGTCCTCGCATCCGACCCGGATAGAGAAGGGGAGGCCATTGCATGGCATATATTAGAAGAATTAAGTTCCAAAAAGAAATTAAAAGATAAAAAAATAGAAAGAGTAGTTTTTCATGAAATTACAAAACATGCGGTAACAGAAGCTATTCAAAATCCAAGACAGATAGATGATAATTTAGTATCTGCATATATGGCACGTCGTGCATTAGATTATTTAGTGGGTTTTACATTATCTCCGGTTTTATGGCGTAAACTGCCAGGTTCAAAGTCCGCTGGCCGTGTTCAGTCGGTAGCCTTACGACTAATTTGCGAAAGAGAAATGGAAATTGAGAAGTTCAAACCGGAAGAATATTGGACAATAGATGTAGATTTAGAAACATCTGAAAAGGCAATAATACCGTCACACCTGATAAATTTGGATGGCAAAAAATTAGAAAAATTCGATATTAATACGAAGGAAAAAGCAGAGGAAGCAAAAGCCAAAATAGAGGCTCAGAGTTTTAAGATTTCCAAAATAGAACGAAAGAAAGCTAATCGTTATCCAGCTCCTCCATTTACAACATCTACTCTACAACAAGAAGCTGCTAGAAAATTACGTTTTTCTGCAAAAAAGACAATGCAAGTTGCTCAAAATTTGTATGAATCAGGTTATATAACATACATGAGAACAGATGCTGTGAATTTATCAGTAGAAGCAATCAGTGCTTGCAGAGAAGCGATAGTAAAATATTTTGGTGAAAAATATCTCCCCAAAGAAGCAAAAGAGTATAAAACAAAATCTAAGAATGCCCAAGAAGCACACGAAGCAATTCGTCCAGCAGATGTAATGAATACGCCTAAAAAAATGGAAGGAAAGCTGGATTCGGATGCATACAAATTATATGAATTAATATGGAAAAGAACAATTGCCTGCCAAATGGAACCTGCAATTTTAGATAAAGTTGTAATTGATACGATATCTACGGATAATCAGATTCTATTGCGAGCAAATGGACAAGTCATAGCATTTGATGGTTTCTTGAAATTATATCAAGAAAGTAAAGACGATGAAAATGATGATGATGAAAATAGATTGCTTCCGAATGTTGAAGTAGATGAAGCCGTTGATAAAAAAGCAATCAAACCAGAACAACACTATACAACCCCGCCACCACGTTTTACGGAAGCAAGTCTTGTGAAGAAACTGGAGGAATTGGGAATTGGTCGTCCATCAACATATGCATCAATCATTGCAGTACTGCAAGAACGTAAATATGTAAGGGTGGAAAAATTACGTTTTATTCCAGAAGACAGAGGGCGAATAGTAACAATATTTTTGGAAAACTTCTTTAAGAAATATGTTGAATACGATTTCACAGCACAGATGGAAGAACATCTGGATGATATTTCAGCAGGTGAGATGGAGTGGAAAAAACTATTAGCTGGGTTCTGGACTAAATTTTATAAAAATATACAAGCAGTTCAGCCTCTTCAAGTAAGTGAAGTGATCAACAAAATAGATGAAGTTTTAGCATATCATCTATTTCCAGCCAAAGAAGATGGATCAGATCCACGTTTATGTCCAGAATGTCATAAAGGACATCTAAGTATCAAATTAGGTAAATTTGGAGCCTTTTTAGGGTGTTCGAACTATCCGGAATGTAAATACACAATGCCTCTAACAGATATTAAGGAAGAAGAGGAACAGAGCACAGAGAAACAGCCAAATCCTGAAGACAAAGTATTAGGAGAGCATGGTGGTCTGAATGTATATCTTAAAAAAGGTCCATATGGATACTATGTTCAATTAGGTGAAGATGCAACAGCAACAACAGAAAAACCTAAAAGAATAGCATTACCTAAATTTTTAAATCCAGAGGAAGTTACATTTGAACAAGCCGAAATTCTAGTAAGTTTACCAAGAGATTTAGGTGATGGAATAAGTGCAAATATAGGAAAGTTCGGACAGTATATAAAACAAGGATTAAAATCAAAATCACTGACCGGAGCGGATAATATTTTTAATATCACCAAGGAAAGAGCTGAAGAAATATTAAAAAATGTGGCAGAAAAACCCGAAGCAAAAGTTTTAGGGCAACATCCTAAACTAAAAGCGGATATATTATTGGCAACCGGACGTTACGGACTATATATAAAATGTGGAAAAAATAATTATCGAATACCGAATGAATTGCATGGAAAAGAAATAAACCTAGAAGATGCAATCAAGGTTATAGATAATACAAAGCAATCTAAATAAAAAAAAGAAAGGCTCCTAAAAGAGCCTTTTTAGTTTTTATGTAATATTAAGATTAATTAGCCCACACTACCTTCAAGAGAAATATCAATAAGTTTGGCTGCTTCAATAGCAAATTCCATAGGAAGTTTTTGCATAACTTCTTTACAAAAACCATTTACAATTAAGCTAACGGCATCTTCTTCAGAAAGCCCTCTCTGCTTACAATAAAAGAGTTGTTCTTCACTGATTTTGGAAGTAGTAGCTTCATGCTCAAGTATTGCAGACTTATTACTATTTTCGATATAAGGAACTGTATGAGACCCACAAGTTTTCCCAATAAGAAGACTATCACATTGAGAATAATTTCTAGCATTATCAGCATTTTTACTAACTTTGACCAAACCTCGATATGTTTGATTAGAAAACCCGGCGGAAATACCTTTCGAAATAATTCTGGAACTTGTATTTTTGCCTAAATGTATCATTTTAGTTCCGGTATCTGCCTGTTGTTTATTATTTGTAATAGCGACAGAATAGAATTCTCCTTTTGAATTATCACCTTTAAGGACACATGAAGGATATTTCCAAGTAATAGCAGAACCTGTTTCAACTTGCGTCCAAGAAACTTTAGAATTATCACCATTGCAAAGAGCTCTTTTAGTAACAAAGTTATAAACGCCACCCTTACCATCTTTATCACCAGGATACCAGTTTTGAACAGTAGAGTATTTAACTTCTGCGTTTTTATGAACAAAAATTTCAACAATTGCGGCATGAAGTTGATTTTCGTCACGTTGAGGAGCTGTGCAACCTTCCAAATAAGAAACATAACTATCTTCATCAGCAATAATGAGAGTTCTTTCAAACTGACCAGTGTTTTTTGCATTAATTCTAAAATAGGTAGAAAGTTCCATTGGACATTTAACACCTTTAGGTATATATACAAAAGAACCATCAGTAAAAACGGCAGAATTGAGTGCTGCAAAAAAATTATCCGTATAAGGAACAACAGAACCCAAATATTTTTTAACTAAATCAGGATATTCTTTAATAGCCTCAGAGATAGAGCAAAATATAATACCTTGTTTTTTGAGTTGAGCTTTATAAGTAGTTGCAACAGAAACGCTATCAAATACAGCATCAACAGCAACAACACCTGCAAGCACTTCTTGTTCTTTTAGAGGGATACCTAATTTATTATATGTTTCCAAAATTTTAGGATCAATTTCATCAAGACTTTTAGGTTTAACAGATTGTTTGGGAGCAGAATAGTAATATAAATTCTGATAATCAATTTTATCATAAGATAACTTTGCCCAAGATGGTTCGTAGAGCGTCAACCAATAATGATATGCTTTAAGACGATTCTGTAACAACCAATCGGGCTCATCTTTTTTTTGAGAAATTAATTTAATAATATCATCATTAAGCCCTTTTGGAGCAACTTCAGCATCAATATCGGTAACAAAGCCGAATTTATATTTATCACCACTTTCATCAACAATATTAGGAATACTGCTCATAAATTTTTCCTTATAAAAACAATTTATTTCTGTATAGGATAATGTGTCGTAAAAATCAAGAATAGATTCTAGTTGAGGTTAACGAATATTTAGTTTTTTTCTGATAGATAATAGAAAAAGACAAAGGAAAACAATGAGAAAAGGTTTAATAACATTACTATTTATTCCGGTTCTAGCAAGTTGCTATGCAAGAAGCGGTGGAATACCTTTGTTTAACAGCTATGGCTATAATTATGCCCCAAACAATGTTATTGTTCAAAAAGGTGATACGCTATATAGCTTATCAAGGAAGTATCAAGTTCCTCTGAGAGGACTAATAGAAGAAAATAATTTATCAGCCCCTTATGCATTGAATGTAGGACAAAATCTTAAGCTTCCCAAACGTCAGAAACATATAGTAGTCAAGGGGGATACATTATACAGCATCTCAAAAAAGTATAACGTTGATATAACATCACTAAGTCGCTTAAATGATTTAGACGAACCTTATACGATAAGTGTAGGACAAGTACTAATGCTGCCTGAAAGCTTAGCTGCGGATACGAAATATCAAGTAGCACAAAAAAGTAGTTCAGGAGGAAGTTCAAGTTATACATACTCTCAAGGAAAGAAGACACAATCTAAAAGTCCGACAACAGTAACAAAGAAGACACAAACAAAAGTTACAGCAAAGAAAAATATTAAAAAGCAAGCATCACGTCCTAAAGTGTCAACATATCGTAAAAGTAAATTTATATGGCCAGTTCAAGGAAGCATTGTATCAAATTTTGGTATAGTTGGTAAAGGTCGCAAAAATGATGGGATAAACATAAAAGCGGCAATGGGAACAAATGTAAAAGCAGCAGATAAAGGAGTTGTCGCTTATGCAGGAAATGAATTAAAAGGTTTTGGAAATTTAGTTTTGATAAAACATAGCGATGGCTATATAACAGCGTATGCTCACAATCAGCGTTTGTATGTCAAAAAAGGGCAAAAGGTATTGCGCGGAGAAAAAATTGCGACAGTAGGAAGTACAGGAAGTGTTAATTTTCCACAATTGCATTTTGAAGTAAGAGCAGGTAAGAAAGCTGTAAATCCACGTCTATACTTGCCATAAAGAAAAGAAAAATATAAATAAATACGAAAAATAAATAAATTTTCGTGGTAAATCTTAGTGATTAGGGTTGTATCAAGTATTTTTTTTACATAAACTCACAAAGAAAATATTAAATTTAAAATGGAGAAAACAATGTTTATAACAGAAGCACTTGCTGCAACGGAAGCCACTGCAACGGTGGAACCCAATCCAATGGTTGGTTTTATTGTTCAGTTGGTTATCGTTTTTGCAATATTTTACTTTTTGCTAATTCGTCCACAACAGAAAAAGATGAAAGAGCATGAAGATATGTTAAATGCAATAAAACCCAAAGATGAAATAATCACAGGGGGTGGCGTGTATGCAAAAGTTGTTAAAGCAGAAGAAGGTGTTTTAACCGTAGAAATAGCTAACGGAGTTGAGATAAAAATATCTCGTTCAAGTGTTAGAGAAGTTGTTTCAAAACAGTAAAGCTAAAGTATAAGCAAATAGAAAAGAGAGAACAATAATGTATAAATTGTCATTACAAAGAATAATTATGATCTTGGCAATATGTCTGCTAGGCATTTTCTTCGCAGTACCAAATTTTGTTAAAGATCCGAAAACTACACTTCCATCATGGTGGCAACCGGTAAATTTAGGATTGGATTTACAGGGAGGATCAAGCCTATTATTGGAAGTAGACTTAAAAACTGCATTAAAAGATAGAATGCAAAATCTTGAGGATTCCGCACGTTCTGCATTAAAAGATGCAAGAATACGTTATCAAAGCATAAGCTCTGATGAAAATGGCTTGAAAGTTAAAATAGAAAGCACAAATTCAAGAGCAAAAGCAGTAACACCATTAAGAAAAATGGATGACGGATTGAAAGTTACAGATACAGGTAATGATGTACTTGTTGTTACATATGATGAACCAGCTCTAAATGAAATCAGAAGAAAATTGATTGATCAATCAATTGAAATAGTTCGTAAACGTATTGATGAATACGGAACAAATGAACCTATTATACAAAGTCAAGGAGAAGGTCGAATTTTGGTTCAACTTCCAGGTATACAAAATCCAGAAGAAGTTAAAGTTTTGTTAGGTAAAACTGCAAAAATGACATTCCACTTGGTAGATAGTTCAACATCAGTTGCAGAAGCTAAAAGAGGAAAATTAAAAAGTTCATCACGTATTATTCGTGGATCTGAAGGTGAACAATATGTTATAGTAAGAAAACCAGCAGTTGGTGGTGAAACATTAACAGATGCAGGAGTATCTTTCCAAGAAGGAGCTCCGGCAGTAAGCTTTAAGTTTAATAATTTAGGAGCTAAAAAGTTTGGAGAAGTTACAAAAAATAACATCGGCGAACAATTAGCAATAGTATTAGATGATGAAGTAATTTCTGCACCGACAATACAATCTGCGATTACCGGCGGATCTGGTGTAATTACAGGAAATTATACATCTGAAAGTGCTCAAGAATTAGCATTGTTATTACGTTCAGGCGCTCTGCCAGCTCCATTAAACATATTGGAAGAAAGAACAGTTGGTGCCGGACTTGGTGCAGATTCTATTGAAGCAGGTATCTTTGCATCAATTATAGGTTTCATAGGCGTTGTAGTATTCTTGGTATTAGCATACGGACTCTTTGGAGTGTTTACAACAATAACTGTTTTCTTAAACTTATTCTTAATGCTAGGTGGCTTGAGTATAATAGGCGCAACATTAACATTGCCAGGTATTGCCGGAATTATTTTGACAATAGGTATGGCTGTTGATGCAAATGTGTTGATTTTTGAACGTATGAGAGAAGAAGTAAAAAGTGGTCGCTCAATAAAAGATGCAATAGAAAGCGGATTTTCAATTGCATGGGGCACAATTATCGACTCAAACTTAACCACATTAATAGCCGCAGCAGTTTTATTCTATTTTGGAAGCGGACCTGTAAGAGGATTTGCTGTAACCTTATCAATAGGTATTGCTACATCAATGTTTACATCAGTAACAGTAACAAGATTGATAATAGCAGCATGGTTTAACCGCTATAAACCAAAGACATTACCGATTTGAGTAAAAGGAATAAAAAAATGACAATATTAAAATGGATAACAAAAGATACAAATATCAATTTCATGAAGGCAAGATACTTTACATATATTTTGTCATCTGTATTGGTAATATTAGCAGTAGCAAGTATGTATATAAAAAGTTTCAACTTCGGAATAGATTTCTCCGGTGGTGTTTTAATGGAGATAAAATCTGAGCAACCTATTAATATAGAAGAAGTTCGTTCAAAATTAAGTGTTGTTAAATTAGATGAACTAAATCTACAAACAATAGGAACCGAAGGCAAGGAACTAATGATAAGAGCACAAGCTGATAATGCGAACGAAGTCGCACAAAGAAAAGCAGTTGCAGAAATCAGAGAAATACTTGGTAATAATTATGAATATCGTAGAGTTGAAACAGTTGGACCTCAGGTAGGAGATGAATTAAAAACAGCTGGAACAATTGCCTCAATATTAGCAATATTAGCAATAGCAATCTATATATGGGTTCGTTTTGAATGGCAATTTGCAATAGGTGCACTTTTGGGATTGTTTCACGATACAGTTATTGTTGTTGGTTTGCTTTCATTTTTCAGATATGATTTCAGTTTAACAACAATAGCAGCAATTTTAACATTGGTAGGTTATTCTGTAAATGATAAAGTGGTGACCTACGATAGAATACGTGAAAATTTAAAGAAATATCGTAAAATGCCACAAGAAGAACTTATTAATAAGAGTGTAAATGATATATTCTCTAGAACAATATTGACAGGTGTAACAACATTAATAGCCGTTATCCCTCTTTATATATGGGGAGGGGAAGCTTTAGAGAGCTTTTCATTTACAATATTATCTGGATTAATTGTGGGAACATACTCTTCAATATATGTGTCTGCAGCAATATTAAATCTATTCGATTTAAGAGCAGTCCATCATCAAGAAGAAGAGAATTACTTCGGAACAATCGGATAAAAAAGAAAGGGCCTCGTAAAAGAGGCCTTTTTTATATCATTTACCGAATATAAAGATAAGAAAGTAAAGATATAAAAGTATATTAAAGAGTTTTATTTATATGATTTAAGCTTTCTTAAAAAATATGAAGCTAAAATTATTTAAGATATATAAATTAGAGATACATTATTAAATAATAAATTTCTGTCGAGTATCTTTAGAAAATCCAGATACAAAATGCTTTCTATTCCAACTATTTGCAATAAAACTAACAATATCATGATCAATATCATGACTTTCAACAAGATGAAATCTAGTTGAGAGATCATAAATAACAAAATTTACAATATTAAATTTAGTCATATAAATCTCCTCATAAGTACTACAAACTATATAATTATGTTTATAGCAAAATAAAGATGTATAAAACTAATGTCTATGTATATAAAGCTGCCTAGAAGCTAGACAGCTTTATATGAAAAGAGGAGATTAAATAGATTAAGAAAGAATTATAATTTCTCTCTAAGTAATTTATTGACAATAGCCGGATTTGCTTTTCCTTGAGATTGTTTAATAACTTGTCCAACAAACCATCCCAAAAGATTTGTTTTACCAGCTTTATAGCTAGCAACATTATCAGGATTAGCGGCAATAACAGAATCAACAATTGTCTCAATAGCAGAAGTATCTGTAACCTGTTTCCAGCCATTTTTTTCTACAATAATCTCAGGATCCTCAGATGTTTCGGACATAATTTCAAAAACATCTTTTGCAATTTTTCCGGAAATAATATCTTTGGTAATTAAATCAACTAATTTGCCAAGATTATCAGGAGAAACTGGAGAAGAATTAATATCTAAGTTCTTCTTTTTTAACATAGCGAAAAAATCACCCATTAACCAATTTGCAACTTTTTTAGCATCTCTTCCTTGAGATGCCTTCTCAAAAAATTCAGCAACTTCTTTATTTTCACAAATAACCATCGCATCATAAGAAGTTAAACCAAGTTGATTAACAAAACGATTTTTCTTGGCATCAGGCAATTCAATTAACTCGTCTTTAATATGATTAATTAATTCATCACTTAAGATTAAAGGAGGTAGATCTGGTTCAGGGAAGTATCTATAATCATGAGCAAATTCTTTCTTACGCATAACTTTAGTAGATAATGAAACAGGATCAAACTGACGAGTTTCCTGACAAATTTCACCACCGTTTTCATAAACGTCGACATGTCTCTTAGCTTCAACTTCGATAGCTTGCATAACAAATTTAACGCTATTTACATTTTTCATTTCGCAACGAGTTCTGTATTCGTTAGAGCCGAACGGTCTTACTGAAACGTTAACATCGCAACGCATAGAACCCTCATCCATATTTCCATCGCAAGTTCCAAGATAACGAACAATAGAACGTAATTTTCTAAGGAAAGCGCCAGCTTCTTCAGGTGAACGAAAATCTGGTTTTGTAACAATTTCCATTAAACCAACACCAGCGCGGTTTAAATCAATAAAACTTTTATGAGGATCTATATCATGGATAGATTTACCAGCATCTTGTTCGATGTGCATTCTTTCAATACGAATTCTTTTAGTTGAACCATCTGCTAAATCAATATCAATAAAACCCTCACCAACGATAGGGTATTGGAATTGTGTTATCTGATAACCCTGGGGTAAGTCGGCATAAAAATAGTTTTTACGCGAAAATTCAGAGTATTTATTAATAATAGCATTTAAGCCCAGACCTGTTTTAATAGCTTGATGAACACATTCTTGATTAAGTGTAGGAAGCATACCGGGCATACCAGCATCAACAAAAGAAACATTTTCATTTACATCATCACCAAATTCAGTAGAAGCTCCACTAAAAATTTTAGATTTAGAAATAATTTGGCAGTGAATTTCTAAACCGCAAATAATTTCCCATTTTCCTTTTTCAGTTTCAATAATAAAATCAGCCATTTTTCTTACATCCTAACAAAATTAGCACCACGTTCAAGGTGATAAGCAGCTTTAAATATAGTATCTTCATCAAAAGCTCGTCCAATTAATTGCATGCCCAGAGGTAGACTATTTTGAGAAAGCCCGATTGGTAAACTCATAGCAGGCAATCCAGCCAAATTAACTGAAACAGTAAAGACATCATTAAGATACATATTAATAGGATTTTCTAACATCTTTGTATCACCAATAGCAAAAGGTTCAATTGGTGAAGTAGGAGTTAAAATAATATCGCACTTTTGAAAAGCATTATCAAAATCATTTTTTATTAAACGACGAACTTTTTGTGCCTTGAGATAATAAGCATCGTAGTATCCAGCAGACAAAACGTATGTACCAATAAGAATACGTCTTTTAACTTCAGCTCCAAATCCCTCAGTTCTAGTATTAATATATTGCTCATCAAGTCCATTACCATCAACTCTCAAACCATAACGAACCCCATCATATCTAGCTAAGTTTGAAGAAGCTTCAGCTGGAGCAATAACATAATAAGCAGGAAGAGCATATTTTGTATGTGGTAAATTAATATTGATAATTTCTGCACCACAATCTTTAAGAATTTGAGCAGCTTTATCCCAATATGAAGCAATTTCAGGATTAAGCCCATCAGGTCTATATTCAGCAGGAATACCTACCTTAAGCCCTTTAATATCTTTTCCAAGAGATAAAGAAAAGTCGGGTATTTCGCGCTTAGATGATGTAGAATCTTTAGGATCATAACCTGCCATAGAATTTAATAGCAAAGCACAATCTCTAACATCTTTACAAATTGGTCCTGCCTGATCTAAGGAAGAAGCAAAAGCAACAATGCCATAACGAGAACATCTTCCATAAGTAGGTTTAATACCGGTTACACCACAAAACGCAGAAGGTTCTCTAATCGAACCTCCTGTATCTGTAGCAGTAGCGGCAGCGCACATTTTAGCGGCAACAGCAGCTGCAGAGCCACCTGAAGAGCCACCCGCAACGAGAGGAGTATTTTTACTCCAAGGATTAACCACAGGGCCGAAATAACTTGTCTCATTACTTCCCCCCATTGCAAATTCGTCCATATTTAATTTCCCCAAAAAGAGGGCTCCATCATCAAGAAGATTTTGTGTAACGGTTGACTCGTATTGTGGAATAAAATTATCTAAAATATGAGAACAAGCTGTTGTTTTAATACCCTTTGTGCAAAAGAGATCTTTAATACCGAGAGGAATACCTTCTAAAAGGCGGTTTGTATTATTTGCATAACGTTTTTCGGCTTCTTCTGCATCAGATAAAGCTTTCTCAGCAGTTAGAGTAACAAAAGCGTTGTATTTATGATTATCATTAAGTTTTTGAACATAAGCTTGAGTTAACTCAACAGGAGAGATTTCTCTTGATTTTAATTTTGATAAACTTTCTGCAATAGTTAAATCTGTTAAATCACTCATTATATTACTCCACAACCTTAGGTACAACAAAATAGCCAAATTCTTGAGCCGGAGCATTTTTTAAGATTTCTTCACTGATATGTCCGGCAGTTATTTCATCTTGTCGCAAAGATAACGCTTCATCATTAACGGAAACGAGGGGCTCTACATTATTCGTATTAACCTCACCCAATTCTTCAACCCAATTTAAAATTTTATTAAATTCAGATTGAGTATCTTCCAGCTTTTCTTGTTCAACTTTTAGTCTGGCTAAAAAAGCAATCCTTCTAACGGTTTCATTATCAACAGCCATAAATAATCTCCTTTTAAAATACCATAGATTTTTAGCACTATAAGTATTTTTTTCAAGTATAATTTTTTAGATTAAAATTAAAGAGATGATATATTTTTTGCAAAAACATAGAGAAGTAAAAATGAATGGTGTATTTAAATGTAATACGCTGTATTTAAACATGGAGAAACTTGTGTGTTTTATGAAAAAAGAATAGTAAAACAAAGAAGAAGAAATATTATGAAGGAGAAATGAGTGAAAGAGAGGGAGTTGTGATAATAAAGGCATATAAAATAATTGAAAGTATATGGTTTAAAATTAATCAAAAAATACGCTTTATACTGGTAGGCGGTTTTAATACTTTAACCTCGTTTTTATTGTATTATATGTTTTTATATCTTACACAAGGAAGAGAACAAGTATCACTACTCTTAATGAATATAATAAATATAAATATATCAATAACAACGATGAGATATTATGTGTTTCAAAGTCAAGGGAACTTTAAACAAGAATATCTGAAGGCTTTTTCTTCTTATATTGTTTTATATTTTATAAATACGGGATTGCTGGCGTTTTTCGTAAAAATTGTGAAAATAAAAGAAAAGCTTTCTCCTCAAAATATTTTGCAGGAGATTCCTAATTTAGATAAAGCAATTGCCCAACTTTGCTGTATTATAATAATTACAGTCCTAACTTTTTTTGTTCATAAATATTTTTCATTTAGGAAAAATGACTAAAACGTTTAATTAAGAAAAGTCAAGAAAACTCTTCATTATTTTTTTCTTTCCAAATTCCTCAAATAAAACCTCGCATTTGTTGCCATCAACATCTGTGATTTTTCCTATACCAAAAGTTGCATGACGAACTTTTTTCCCAACAAGTGGAGAAGTCTTTTTAGTTTGATAAAAATAGTCACTTTTAGGTTTTGAATAGGAGGCATATTCTTCATCATAAGCATCTTCATAGCTATCAAAATATCCGTGACGCTCTTTTTTATATGAGCTTCGATTCTGTGAGAAATCTGAGTGGTTAGAATAACGATAATTTTCGCTATATCTGTCAGAAAAAGAATTTGAGTGAGAATATGAAGAGCTTTGAGAAGAAGAGGTTTTTGATAAAGATCCATAACCGGTATTGTTAATTAACTCAATGCAAGAAGGTGGCAACTCGTTTAAAAAACGAGAGGGTAAATTATTCTGCCATTGTCCATAAAGTTTGCGATTAAAAGCTAAGGTGATATATAAGATTTTTTTAGCTCGTGTGATAGCTACATATGCTAAGCGACGTTCTTCCTCTATACTACTTTCATTTTCATCTAAACATTTTTGGTGAGGGAAAAGTCCTTCTTCCCATCCAGGTAAGAAAACAACATCAAATTCAAGTCCTTTAGCTGCATGTAAAGTAGATATAATGACTTTATTTGAATTATCGCTATATTCATTATCAATAACAAGACTAACATGTTCTAAAAATTCAGACAGAGACGGATAGTTTTCAGTATCGCTCATCACGTTTATAAGTTCTTTTATGTTTTCAATTCGTCCCGGAGCTTCAACAGATTTGTCTTGTTCAAGCATTGCAAGGTATCCAGATTCCTCTGCTACTGTTTCGGCGAACTCATTTAAGGGAATTGCTGGTAAAATTCGTTTCCAATCGTTAATTTTGGAAATAAAAGTATTAAGAGCATTAAGTGTTTTTCCAGAAAATACACTCTCTTCTAATAAAGAAAGCATTGCTTGATAAAGAGAACAGTTGTCAAGTTTTGCTCGTTCTCTAAATTTATCAACTGTTTTGTCACCGATACCGCGAGCAGGTTTATTAATAATACGCTCAAATGCTAAATCATCACTAGGTTGTAAAATTAATCTAAAATAAGCTAACAAATCCCTTATTTCTGCGCGTTCATAGAATTTTAGTCCGCCAACAACTTTATAGGGGATAGATTCTTTGATGAAGCTCTCTTCAAATGCACGAGTTTGCGATGCAGTTCTAACAAGAACAGCAATTTCATCATAAGAAATATTTTTAAATTTTAAGCGTGAAATTTCTTGTGTTACATATTTTGCCTCATCGTCACCACTGTAAGTGCTAACTACTTTTATCTTCTCATTTGTGCAATCAGAAACAGGACTATGCTCAGCAACTTTTAGTGTTTTTCCTAGACGCTTAGTGTTATGGCTAATAACGGCAGATGCGGCCTGAAGAATATTTGCAACAGAACGATAGTTACGTTCAAGACGAATAGTGACAGCATCTGGAAAATCTTCTGTGAACTTCAAAATATTTTCGATTTCAGCGCCTCTCCAAGAATAAATAGATTGATCATCATCACCAACGCAACAGATATTTCTATGAGCTTGAGAGAGTAGGCGCAAAAGTAGATATTGCGTAACATTTGTATCTTGATACTCGTCGACCATAATATATTTAAAGCGTTGCTGATATTCTTGTAAAACTTCCGGCTTTTTAAGAAGTATATCAAGAACGTAAAGTAGAATATCGCCGAAATCGACACAGTTCATTTCAAGCAATTTTTTTTGATATTCTTTGTAAATTAGCGCTGTGACATTAGACTTGAAATCTGTGATAATTTTTTCGACAGTATACCCTTTATCTTTAAACCGAGAAATCTTTTCTAAAAGAGACTGCGGTGGATACTGCTTTTCATCAATAGAATTTTCTTGTAAAACTTTTTTTATAAGACGCTTTTGATCATCTTCTCCTAAAATTGTAAAATTTGCTTTGAGACCGACATATTCGGGATATTTACGCAATATTTTAACGCAAATACTGTGAAATGTTCCAAGCCATACAGCATTAACTGCGTCACCAATAAAAAGTCGAACGCGTTCTTTCATTTCATTAGCGGCACGATTCGTGAAAGTGACTACAAGACAATTCCAGGGTTGTGCAAAATTGTTTTGCAAAATATAAGCAAGTCGTGTAGTTAAGACTTTTGTCTTACCAGTTCCTGCACCAGCCAAAACAAGCAAAGGACCTTCAGTTTTCTGAACAGCTTGTAATTGTTCCGGATTTAAACCATCTAAAAAAGGAAAAGATGGTCTTAAGGCACTAATATTATCATAAAGAGCTGGTGATGTATTGTCATCGCTTTCATCAAAATCAAAAATGTTACTCATCGCATAAAATTTCTTGTTTTTTGTTAATCAAAATCATATATAGGAAGTTATACAGAATAAAATTTGAATTAAAAGCTTTTTATTTTTTTTAGAACAGAAATAAAACAGAGAGGGTGTAATGAGTATAATTAGGGATAAAATAATTTCTTTACAAGATTATTTAAACGACCGAATTGTAGGACAACAAGAATTAGTAAAAAAACTAATGATAACACTGTTGGCTGATGGACATGCACTCCTAGAAGGAGCTCCTGGACTAGCAAAAACAAAAGCTATAAAAACATTGTCGGAATGCATACAGGCTCAATATAATCGTATACAATTTACACCGGATTTGTTGCCTTCAGATATAACGGGAAGTGATATATATGTGGCAGAAAAAAGTGAATTTGAGTTTCGTAAAGGTCCTATCTTTGCAAATCTTGTCTTGGCTGATGAAATAAATAGAGCGCCGGCAAAAGTTCAATCGGCATTGTTAGAGGCTATGGCAGAGAGACAAGTTAGTGTAGGCGGTAAACAATATATCCTTCCAGAATTATTTATGGTTTTAGCAACACAAAATCCTATAGAACAAGAGGGAACCTATAATCTGCCAGAAGCTCAATTAGATAGATTTTTGATGTATATAAAAATAGATCAACCAGATGCAGAAACAGAACATAAGATATTAAAAATTGTAAGAGAAGAACAACAGAACGAATATAATAAGACGGATAAAAGGGTAGCTAAAGAAATAAATAAAATTAATATACAAGATGTGATTGAGGCAAGAAAAACAGTGTTGTCAATCTATATGAATGAGAATTTAGAAAATTATCTTGTTCAGCTTATTATGGCAACAAGACATCCTGAAAAGTATGATTCATCTTTGAGGGAAAAAATATTATACGGAGCAAGTCCGCGAGCAACAATAGCATTAGATAAATGCGCAAAAATAAATGCTTGGTTAAAGGGACGAGATTTTGTTATTCCTGAAGATATTCATGATATAGTCTACGATGTTTTGAGACACCGTATAATATTAAGTTTTGAAGCTCAAGCGGAGGGGCTAAGAAGCGATGATGTGATTTCTTCAATATTAAAGATGGTTCCACTTCCTTGATACAATGTATTTAAACGGTGTATTTAAATGTTTTTTAAGCAAGAAATCAGAGATAAAGAAAAGGGCTTGAGGGTTGAAGTAGACGATCTAATAGAACAACGCAAATTTCTACCATACGTCCGCCAACGCCATAATAATATAACATCTTATCAAGCAGGAGATATTCGTTCAGCCTTTAAGGGAAGAGGCATGGAATTAGAGGAAGTTAGAAGCTATGGATATGGTGATGATGTAAGAGATATAGATTGGCGTGTAACCGCAAGAAAAGGAGAAACATATACAAAAGTTTTTTCAGAAGAAAAAGATAGAGAAGTCTATGTTGTATTAGATTTATCGCCATATATGCTCTTCGGAACAAAAAAAGAATTAAAATCTGTATCAGCATCAAAGGTATCGGCATTATTAGGTTGGCAAAGCATAGTAAATAAAGATAGATTTGGTATAATTATTTTTGATGGTTATAATAATAAAATATTTAAGCCACAAAATAATCAAAAACATTTAATGACAATATTTAAAAACATATCAGATGTTCATACAGAAATACTATCAAAAGTAAAAAGAAAAGATATAGAAAAAACAACAAAAGATTTTTCGGATACATTACGACTATTGCAATACAGTATTAAAGGGAAAGCAATGGTTTTTGTGATAAGTGATTACAATAATATTTCAGAGAATACGAAAAGAACATTAGTAGCACTAAGTCGACGCGCACAACTATACTGTATTAATATTTATGACACAATTGAAGAAAGCGCTCCATATGATGGAAAATATATTGCAGAATATAATGGTGAAAAAGTTGTTTTTGATACGTATTCGAAAGAGTTTAAAGATATATATCACCAATATTTTATGAAGAAGCGCAAAGAAATGGAGAGTTTTTGTAAAAGAATTAAGGGAAGCTATATAAATATAAGAACAGATATTCCTCTATATGAACAGCTGAAAATTCTATAAGAACCATGCAATAAATATCCTAAGAAATAAATAGGGAGAACGTTACAAATGAAATTATCAAAACAAAATATTATAATAGCAGGAGGAGTAGCATTAATAGTCACGATATATCTTTTTTTCATCACAAAAACAACATTAAGCGTAATCGTCCCCGTATATAATTCAGAAAAGTTTTTATCACAATGTTTAGATAGTATTTTTAGTCAATCAGGTAATTATGAGGTAATTGCAATTAATGATGGATCTACTGATAAAAGTTTAGATATCTTGCAAAAATATTCTCAAAAACATTCAAATATGAAAATTATAAATCAAAAAAATCAAGGAGTAGGGGCAAGTAGAAATAAGGGGATAAAAGAGGCAAAAGGAAAATATTTAATATTTGTAGATAGTGATGATTGGTTGGAAGAAAATGCTTTTAAGGAAATAATGACTACTCTAAAAAAAGATGATACAGATATAGTGCTTTCAGGATATTATGATGTTTACGACACAGAGTGGGTTCGTAAAACTAAAGGAGAAGAATTTGCTAAAGAGGAAATGGAAGAGAAGTTTCCGACAAGAAAATTAGATAAATTAATGTTATTCACTCCGTTTAATGGAGTAGATGCATATAGTGATTTATTTTATTCAGGAACAGGCGTCAGAGGACAAGTTTTCGCAAAAAAATTTATTGAAGAAAAAAAGTTGAGCTTTCCAGAAGGAATAAATTGCGGAGAAGATGATGTGTTTGTGTATAGAGCCTTTCTAAATAATCCCAAAATATCTGTAATAGCAACACCACTATATAATTACCGCAATAGAATAGATAGCCTTGCAAAATCTAAAAAAGTATTATTTGAAAATGAGCAAGGTTTGAAAATATTGCAACAAAGCGAAGAATATAAAAAAGCAAATCGTAGAACACAGATATATTTGAAAGACGCATGGTTATCATGGACGATATTAGGTATAAGCAATATATTGCGTCAAAATCAAAATAACGATATTAATATAAATGACGCATATGAAAAGGTTTATGAAGTATATAATTCCTTTGCAATATACAACAAAGAAGAGAGAAAAAACTGCCGTAACCTAGGGAAGCTTAGACTTCTCTTATTTAATCAATAATCACTTTCTTTAATACGTTCGATATTTGCACCCACAGCTCGAAGTTTTTCTTCAAGACATTCATAACCTCTGTCTAAATGATAAACTCTGTTGACGATTGTTTCACCCTCTGCAGCAAGACCTGCAAGGATTAACGCAAAAGAAGCTCTTAAATCTGTAGCCATCACAGGAGCGCCTGAAAGCTTTTTAACTCCCCGAACAATAGCTGAAGCATGCCCGTGAATATTAATATTAGCTCCCATTCTGCACAATTCCGGAACATGCATAAATCGATTTTCCCAAATACTTTCGGTAACAAGAGAAGCTCCATCTGCCACAGTCATAAGAGCCATAAACTGAGCCTGCAGATCTGTGGGAAAACCAGGATAATAATCTGTATAAATATCATCACCAATAATATTTTTTCCAACAGCATTAACAATAATAGAGTTCTCAAATTCTTGAATCTCGACACCCATTTTTTCAAGAACACGCAAAGGTTGCTGAAGAAAATCTGGATTTGCATTAATTAATTCAAGTTTACCATGAGTAATAGCTGCAGCTATTGCATAAGAACCAGCCTCAATTCTATCGGGAATAACAGATAGTTGAGCTCCATGAAGTTTGTTTACACCATAGACTGTTAAAACAGAGGTATCACGTCCTTCAATTTTAGCGCCCATTGCATTTAGTAAATCAATTAGATTAGCAATTTCAGGTTCTTTTGCAGCATTTTCAATTTTAGTAACACCTTCAGCAAGAGTGGCTGCCATTAAGATGTTACATGTAGCACCAACAGAGGCTTTACTAAAAATAATATGAGCACCTTTCAGGCCTTGAGGAGCATCAGCAATAACATAGCCGTTTTTAATTTCAATAGAAGCACCCATTTGCTCCAGCGAGGAAAGATGAATATCAATAGGCCTTGCACCGATTGCACAACCGCCGGGTAAGGAGAGTTCAGCATGTTTAAAACGAGCAAGAAGAGGACCAAGGACATAGTATGAGGCTCTCATTTTTCTAACAAAGTCATATGGAGCAATAAGATTAGATATGGCATTTGCTCTATATGTATAAGTCATTGATGGATAAGTATCAAGATTCTCATGTTTTTCATCAATATTCATTCCCAAAAAAAGTAATAACTTATTCAGAAAAGATATATCAGAAAGTTGAGGTACATTTTTTAGAGTAACAGCCTCATCAGTTAACAAAGAAGCGCAAACAAGAGGAAGAGCAGCATTTTTTGCGCCACTAATATAAATTTTACCAAATAGCGGATTGCCTCCAATAATTTTAATCTTATCCATCTGTATATCCTTAAATTATTTAGCATCAGAAGAAGCATTTTGTTCTTTAAGTTTTTTTAACTCTGCTTCTTGTTGTTTTCTTTTTTCAAGATTTTTTTTAAGAGCTTTAGATTCTTTCTCGAAACGAAGATTCTTAGATTTAGTTGTCACAACCTTTTTCATATCAATTATTCCCAGATATTAATGTTACGAAAAGAGTAATACAGGAATAGTATATATTTTATTAAAAATAACAATAAGAAGAGTCATTAAATAATAAAAAACATCTTAGTAAAAACAAGCAGATAGTATGTTTATCAAAAAAAATAAAAAATTTTTCTTGCAATAAAAAAAAAGTATGTTATAAAGCTGTTCAGTTAAGTGATGCGGGTATAGCTCAGGGGTAGAGCGCAACCTTGCCAAGGTTGATGTCGTGGGTCCGAATCCCATTGCCCGCTCCATTTTTTTTTAAGATGAAGGAAAGCCGCCCAAAGAGGTGGTTTATTTATTTTAAATTTCAAATATAAAAAATCATAAAGTTGTATAATACTTTTAAAATACATAACATAATGCGTTTAACTAAATATTCAGCATAATTCTATATAGACGTTTGTATAAAAAGAGATAGAGAGGTCGCATAGATGGCTGCAGTTAGTAATATTATGAAAAATGTAATTGATTCAAAAGAATTTCAGGAAATTATATCTAATCATTTTGAAAATTTGAAGGATCCTGTTGTTATTTCAATAGGAATAAATCCAAATACTAAAGTAGAGGATGTCGTGAATACTCTGCAGCAAGCTGGGATGAAAGCTGTTCCATACTATAGTGATAAGGCTATAGACGATACATGTTTTATTGTTGACGACACAGGGATTCGTAGTCCATATGTGTCCGCAGATGACAGCTTGCTAGTAGTCAAAGATATTTATAATGCACTAAAAGCAAAAGGAATTCCTATACGAGGGTATGCTTTACCAATGAATGCAGAAAATCTAACTAGATGTATCACTCCCAAAGATGATAGGCAAATAGATATTATTTGCGGTAATCAAGAAATAAAAGATTTTATATATCGTCAACTAAATTTAGTTAAAGAAACCCCAAAGATTGATATAAAAGCAAAAGCAGATAACAAAACATCTTTATATAGAGGAGGAACATTAGGTAATCAACCCTATGCAATAACGGGTTCAAGATGTGCTAGAAATGTATGTTATGCAACACCAGATATTATGATAGCATCAAAATACGCAGATGGAGGATTTAGCACAGGTGTAGGATATTTGCCAATTGATGGAAAAAAATATGGTTTTATATATGAATTTGAAACGGATGGAAAGTATAAAAAATATTCAGAATATGGTATTGAACATCGTAAAGAAATGGAGGCTGGAGAAGAAATACATGAAACCCCCATTTTTCCACACAAAAATCCATTAAAAGCCATTTATCTGCAATATGGAGAGGATGTTATACAAATAGCAGATAAAAAAGGATATTTTAGTAATGATTGGGAGCGATTTGCACAATTACATGAAGTTTATTCGCAAAATGAAAAAAACAATATAATGATAAATCGCATAAATAATTTAAAAGAAGATATAAATGCGGGGAGGGAATGTGTAGTTCCATATTCTCAACAAACAATAGAAAATAACGAGATTTACATCAATAAAACTCAAGCAGATATAGAAATTTTAGAGCATTTTATTTTTCGGCAAAATATTTCTGATGATTTGCATATAAAGAATGCCAATTTATCATCAATCAATCTACCTAACGTATTTAATAAAGTAGAATTTGAAGGAAATTTAACATTAAAAAATATCTCCGGATTAAAACATAGAGTTTTAGACTTAAGCAAATGTAATGGAGATATTTTTCTAGAAAATATTGATTTAAGTGAATGTGATAATCTTATTTTACCAAAACAGTGTAATAGACTATGTTTAAGTAATGTTAAACTTCCCCAAAACGTAAAATCTCTTGATATAGAAAAATGTAACGATTTTATATTGTTTAATCAGGATTTATCTAGTATAGAAAAAATCAAGTTTCCTAGAGTTAATAATAAAATACGCTTTTGGGGTAGAAATATAATGCCCCAAACAGTAGATATTTCAAATATTTCAGTAATTACAGAGGCAAAGGAAAAGGAAAATTTAGATTTTAGCAAAACCGAAAAATTAATTACTAAAGACAGCTTTTGGATACATGAGAAAGTTGAAATATTAAAAAGAAGACCTGCAGAAGCTTCTAAAAATATAAATAATCAACAAATAAGAAAAATATCGGCTTTGAAAATCAAAAATATTCATCAAAAAGAGAATGAAAAAGCATCGTCAAAAGATACAAATTTATTTACTTCAGAGAAAAATCCCCCCAAAAAAACTATGCTATTTTTGAAGAAGTTACAGAATTTAAAAAAAATAAAATAGAAAGATAAAATTTAGAGGAAAACAGAAACAACTATTAATAGATAGGAAAAGTCAGAACAGTTGTGAACACAGCTATTTAAATTAAATATATCCTGACTAAACAAGAAATCAGAAACTACTTAATTTCAAGATTTTCATAATAAATTAACTAAATTTCAACAAAGAAAAATAATTTTTTCTGATATATAAAAATCGCAAAAAGAAATAACAAAATATCAAAAACACCAAGGAGCTCAAGAGCTGTATCGTTAAATTTATTGACACTATCAGCACAATTTGATATACTATATCTAATATGGGGAGAAGAGCAGTGGATTATTTTTTTGAAAATTGGATACGTGATAAAAAAGAAAAGCCTATTTCTAAAAAAGAAGAAATATGGCAAGCCAGTTGGTTTGGTGATTTGATTGAAAAGATTGAAACAAATGGCGATATTGAAGAATTCATTAAAGAAAAAAATCAAAAATTAAATGAAACATATTTAGCTGAAAATGTAACCGGTTTGGAAGAGGAAAAAAATAAAATAACCCAAAACATCTCTCAGTTAAATCAGGATTTATCAATAGCGAAGAATATGGATAAACAATTAGAAACTTTTATAAAAGATACAGAAGATCTAATAGCCCAGTATCCGCCGGAACGCAAAAAATATATAAAATATATGTTAGAAGACTATGCAGAAACAGGAGAGTTTATACATCAAGATAATAAAAATTTTTTTAATCAACTGACATCTCCTCCGCAAGGAATATTCAATAGAATTAAAAATGGGGGAAAAATTAAAAAAGCAAATCAGCAATGGGACTCATTTGTTGAAAAATACCAGAAAATAAATTTAAAGAAACAATTTGAAGATTTTTCTAAACAAGTGAAGAATGATGAAATGACATCAGTTTTGCAACGAAAATTTAAAGCAATAACAGAATTAAACAAAGAAATGTTACAATACGAAACAGAGGAATTTTTAAGGATAGAAGAGAATGTGCAAGAAAAGATATCCAGAGACAAAGAAAGGCTTCAAGAAATAACCGAGCGAATTGAAAATTTGAAAACATCTTTTAAAGAAAGCAATAAGATTTCTAAAGAAGATAAGCTCATCAGAGAGTTTGCCACAGAAATCAGGGAAGAAATACGCACCCCTAAACACTATACTCCGGCAGAATATCTTGAAGGCATTGAAAATCTTCCTGACGACGAGAAAGTAATGTTTAATCTACACATAAAACGAGGAAAAAAAGAAGCAGCGGAACATATTTTAGCATATAATGGATTGTCGGTAGGAAAAGAAACAGATCAATGGTTTATATGGACAGAAATAAGAGATAACTCAGATAAAGGACTTCATGAAGTTTTTTCTCCCGTAATGACCGTAAAAGAAGCCAAAGAGATTATGCCTAAACTAATCGATGATTTTGATAGAGCAGACGTTACAAAAGGTATTGTTGTTCCCGCAAAAGCAAAAGACGTGCTAAAAAGTATACAAAAAGAAGTTTTACCACAAGAAGATATAGATAAAAAGTTGAATCAAATAATTCTATCAGCATCATTTAATAAAGACTTGAAGGATGGAGTAATAATTACAGAAGAAAATAAAAAGGAAATTATGCAACGTTTGGGTATAAATTCCATGGAAGAATTGCCTCAGTCATATAGCACATTAGAAGAGTTAAAGCAAGAGTATCCCAAAGACAAATACTTATTTTCCGGAACAATGAGTTCGGATGATTTTTGCCAATTAAGTAATCGAATTGGGCGAAACGGTAAGGTTTATGCAACACCAGATTTACAATACGCAACAATATACGATGGAGTTGATTATATTGGAAACGCAAGAGGTGCATCTGCAACGGGAGATTACTATATTGATACGGCAATTGGAACGTATAATAATCAAAAGGTCTATATGGGGTTTATAAATGTATATGAACAGAATCCGCAAGATAAGTTCTTCTGTAATTTTGGAATAGAGGATTATATTCGAGGTCAAAAAGAAACATGGGAAGCCCCCAGAAAATTCGACCTTTATGAACCTTCACCGACAGGTAAGGCTGTTATTTTAAACAGACAAGCTACAGAACCTAGAAATAGCCTTTTAACAAAGGAACAAGCAATAAATGGCTATTTGGGTAGAGGTAATAGTTTACAAATTGATGGAAAAGAATATTTTCGTCCTAGCTATGATGCAGAAACATTTGTAACAGCAGAGAAAAATCCGCTGAAAGCAAAGATTATGCATCTATCCTATACAACGAAAGATAACATAATGCGTGATATTTATATTAAAGTGCCGGATACTCCGGACAAAGTAACCCAATCCATACTAGATTCTCGACAAGCGGATATGACAAATACTTTTAACAGAGTTCGTAATGATATTTTATTGCGTTTTCAAAAGCAGAGAGAAGAGTTACAGCAAGGTATTATGCCAAAAATAAGAGAAGAAAACTATATATTAACAAAACAAGAAAAACTAAATTCTGGTAAGCAGACAGAAATAGATTATGGAAAACAAGCCTCAAATACAAATAGCATTTCAGAAAGCACAAAACAAATTCCGGATGAAATGAATATTTCTAATAAAAAGGTAGACAATGTCATTTTAGAAACCTCTCCAAAATCTTCTACAGAACAGAAAATAGCAGCTATTACAGAGGTTGCAGATAAAAATGCAGAAAAAATGGAGCAAAAGTTAGCGGCAAAGGGAGGAACGCATACGGTTAAATTAACAGCTCAGCAAGTGGCTAAGCAGAAAGGTATTATAGCAAAAGCAGCCGCAGCAAATGC
>CALXVZ010000002.1 GCA_944392235.1 uncultured Alphaproteobacteria bacterium | reverse complement strand
GTTGAACAGCAAATTACCGAAAAAACAGGAATAGATAAGGTTCATTATGCAGATTTAGGAAAAGAAATCAAAAATGTTCATAACAAGGCATTTTCGATGGCAAAGCTAGCACAATATCGTTCGAAACAAAAATAAATTTAGCTCGTAAACTGTGAGTTAAGTATCACCAATTCAAACAGCAGTCATGAAAATAGCTGCTGTTTTTTTATTTCCAGGGCTTTTCTTGAGTTCGGATGTTCCTTTTTCAAAAATAATCATTTTTTCAATTTGTCCGAACTTATTTATTGCTTTATATGTCTTTTCCTTTTAATATCTAGAATATTGAGTTAGTTTAGTTGAGGATTTTATGAAAAAGACATTAATCATAACCGGTGGAAATGACGGATTAGGAAGAGAGTTAACAAAACAGTTTTCGTATAATCACAATGTAATCATATTGGCGAAAGATGATTGTAAATCTGAAAAAGTTGCTAAAGAATTTGGTTGCCAATATTACCATTGTGATTTGACTAATATTGAGAGCTTAAAAAATGCATTTGAAAAGATTGGTAAAAATTTTGAAACAATAGATTGTTTGATAAATTGTGCCGGTGTGTGGTTACAGGGAAATATTGAGGAAAACACGTTAGAGCAGATTAAAAATGTTTTGGATGTTAATACATTTGGAACAATAGCTTGTACACAATTGGTTGTTCCAACAATGAAAAAGCAAAAGTTTGGGCAGATTATAAATGTTACATCACAGTCAGCAGTTGTTATAGAAGAATTTTGTCCGGTTTATTGTGCTAGCAAACATGCTATCACAACTTTTAGAGAATGTGTGCAAAATGATTTAGCAGCATATAATATCAGAATGACTAATGTAGCTCCAGGATTAATGCAGACAAATTTGTTTGAAAAATCAGGAAATCATATACCTGAGGAAATTATGCAAAAATGCGGTGCAAAATTGTGCGATGTTGCAAAACAGATTAAAGAGTTGGTTGTTATGAATGAAAATATTTGGATTCCGTCCATAGAGATAAAAAGCAAAAATAACATTGGCAAATCATAATCAGGTTCGTAAATCATGAGTTAAGCATCACCAATTCAAACGGCAGTCATGGAAATGGCTGCTGTTTGCGCCGCTACGGAAACAAGTTTCCTACTTGCGCGACCAACTAACCTTTGCTGCGGCTAAAGCCTAGCAAAGCTAAGAGAAGGTTCTTTTATTTCCAAGGCTTTCAGCAAGTTCGGATGTTTCATTTTCTTTAATTGTCATTTTTTCAATTTGTCCGAACTTTTTTAATCTTATGCATTTGTTTTTCAATGTGTGAGTTTGTGTTTTGTTTTTATTTACTATTTATGCAAAATATTGTATTATAAAATAAATATATGAGAGCAAGAGTGATTTAATAGAGATAAATATGATAACAAAAGCAGAAAATTTTTATAAAATTGTTTTTTCACTAAAAGAAAAACTTAGTTCTATGAGTGAAAATGATAAGAATACTTTTTTTGCTAAATCAGCTGAGAATGCTTCTTTTAAAGGACAAAGTGTAGGACAACAGTTATATGCTCTGATTGCAAATAATCTAGAAAATTCAAAAGATATTAAAAATAGGTTGTGTGAAATTGTTGGGGCTGAGTATATTGATAAATTTATGGAAAATTTGGAAGGATTAAGAAAAGTTAGACAAGATGAAATAATGAAATCGACAGAACATTTGTATCACTTTTCTCAAAATTCCCAATTATCTGAATTAGAACCAAGATTTCAATATTCGTGTACACTAAATGAAGAAGCTGGAAAATCTTTGTGCTTTGCAACAAAAGAGAAGATATCTCCATATATAGGTAAACCATCTTCTAATAATCCTAATGAGTATAAGGGAATTTCAGTATTTATGGATGAACTTTGTTTGGTTTTAAGTGGTATTGATTTAAAAAAATATGGAGTAGATGTCGAAAAAAATAAATCTTATCGTTATGAAGTAGATAAAAGTGTTTTTCGACCTCTTGTTTCTTTATCAGGTGAGTTTACTAATGAATATGTTTCTGATAAAACAGCAAAAATAATTGATGCATCAGGTCCTTTCGGAATTCACGATATGTATCAAGCAAATATTCCAATTTATTATATTCCTAATGCAGAGGATAGAAGTATTCTGAAAAGTGTTTGGCAACAGTATATTAATGAGGGAATGAGTCGCTATCAAGCGATGGAAATAACTCAATTGAAATATCCTGATAAAATGTATTGTTTGAATAAAGATAAAGAATTACAGCAACAAATGCAAAACGCAATTCAGATTGAAAAAGTAAAATCTAAAATTATAGATAAGCAGGGCAATGATAAAAATACAAATATAAGATATGAATCAAAAAAGGGGGTGGCTCAGACAGAAGTTTCTTATAAGTCTAAAGTGAAGGTAAAAGAACATTTGAAAGATATTAATTACGTGTTGGATACTTATGATAGAAGATGAGGTTGTTTCGTAAACAGAAATTGAGTATTGCCAATTTAAACGGAGACATGAAAATGGCTGCCTTTTCTTTTATTTCCAAGGCTTTTCTTAAGTTCGGATGTTTCATTTTCAAAAATCATCATTGGTTGAAAGAAAATAACAGAGATCCTTTGGCAGACAAAGAAAGTAGAATTAGGCTTGGTTTGAATGAAATGGAGTTTTCAGATGAGGGCAAGAAACAAGGGTTAAATAATTTGGAATTTTCAGAAAAAGATATGGGAAAGACCGGAGATTCAAGAACAGGAGGTGGTTCGGAAAAGCACAAAAAAATTGTTCGGAATCAAGTGGAAGAAGCTAAGAGCATGATGTTGCAGAGAAGAATGCTGGAAGGAAAAATATCTGCAAAATAAAAGTGTTATAAATTGATTTACATCAATAGTTGTGCCAAGAGTATACTCAAGATTATAAAAGAAAGAATCTTAACTAGGATGTAAAATATGAAAAATTAAGGATTTTATTTGTCTTGGAAAATAAATTTTTTGATTTTATAATTGCTTTAAATTTTATTGGTACTTGCAATCAACTCTTTTATTTACAAATTGGACTAAAGGGATTTTTATGGTGGATTTTGATAGACTAATAAATTTATATACGGCCAAAATAATTAATGGGCTTCCGGAATGGAATCATTCTGAAGCTAATGCAGACATTGAAATTCAAAAACAAAAAAACTATTTTAAGCAAAAGATGAATAGTTTAAAATATAAAAATATCCCCAATGAAGAAACTCTTATTCGGTGTATGGATTATGTAATAGCCAAATATGTACCTGATGAACATGTTCAAATCCGGATAAAAAAGGAAAATAAACGAGCTGCAGCGGAACTTATTTCTAAGGATAGTACCTTAACGTATAAAATTCCTCCGACAGAAAATAATAACCTGATAAATTCAGATGAAAAATTCGCAGAAATAAAAAAATTCATTCTGACAGCGCCACAGAATAATGAAACGGCAAATATATTAGTCGCAACCAAAAATATAGATTCACATAAAGTAGGTGTTATCGCTATAGATAGTTTTATAATTGAGATGGGCAATGAACAAATAAGAAACGAAGTTTCAAAAATAGCAGATTATGTACTTAATCAATCAACACAATGGAATGACATTATTTTTGATTTCAGAGGTAACGGTGGTGGAGATTCCACGATTATCAAAGAAATAGGTGAAAGATTATCCGCCCAAAAACTTAAATATGCAGATAAAATAGAAATTATTAATAAGGAGCTGGATGAGATAACCGGTGCTCCTGATTTTTATCCACAAAAAGTTGGTGATAAGACTTTTTCAGGTAATATTTTTGTATTACAAGACGGCGGAAACGCATCTGCAGCAGAAGGTGCAATCTGGATGTTGCGCCAAATAAATCATTGTAAAACAGTCGGTGAAAATACCCACGGAGCTTTTGCCGGAGGAGATGTAAAAAAGCATGATATGGAGAGTGCTTTTTTACTGTTAGGAAACACATATCGTGAAAGAATATTGCCCAATGGAGAAAAAGTAAAAGAAGGAAAAGGTATTCCTGCTGATATAAAAGTGAAATCTTCAGAAGCGTATACTCAAACGATAGATTTTATAAAAAATAATAAAATGGCAAATCAAATTGCTCTTTTCAGAAACCAAAATCGTACTCTATGAAAGCCTTAGCTTATATGCAAAAAACACCATGTTTTGTATTTTATTAAAAATGTTGTGTAATACAGACCTAATATTTTATTTGTTTATTGCTTTTTTACCCATTTTATATCTTCTGTGTATAAATTTTACTATAATTATGCCGTCTTTTAATATAAGTAGATAATACTTTATACTCTTAATATCGATAAGAGCTTTTAATGCAATATCATTTCCTCGTCAGCCAATGTGTATACGTTTTTTTTACGATAAGTTTATCGTCAAAAAACAATTCCCACACTCAAAACGCAGGAAAACGAAAGGAAACAATAATTTTTTCAAAAGTATCTTGATGCAGAGGCCAAATATGCTAGACTTATAGAGCTTCAAGTCTTCTAATGAACTTACTCTTGAAAATTGCAAGAGTTCAATTAGACTGAGTTTGTTGTATACCGAACTTAATCGTTCCAACAGGGAGATGGTTCGGTGTTTTTTTATTTCCACTATTTCCTTTGAAGAGTCGATTGTTCGATATGACAACAATGGTTTAACAATTGAGCAAAGGAAATATTAAATGAATAATTTACCAAAATATATTTCTACACATTTTTCCAATAATTGCTGTCAGAATGTTCCTATAACGACAAAACGAATAAAAGAGCTTTATCCGGATTTGAATAATTCCAAAATTTTTGATGAACTTTTAATACTAGAGAGTAAGGAGGTTATTAAAATTAAACAAGCAGCTAGAAGAAATAAGTGTTATAAGGAACGAGAAGATTGGCTAAGTAGAAAACATAAAATTAGCCGATACTTAATTGATATATTACAACCCGAATTCTTTTGGCAACCTACTGTTTTAGAAACGTACTGGGCTATTAAGGCTAGTGTGGATATAGAAAAATGGGATTTTGTAATTCAACTTAATGGAATTGAAGAAATGATCTGTGTCGACTTAAAATCAGCGAAAGGACATCAAAAAACATTATTGATGAAATTTTGGGAGCAAGCCCAAAATAATGTAAATGAATGGTGCACATGTCAATTTGGCAATCCTTGCAGTTCTATTAATGCGTTTTTTAATCGCTTTTGTAAAATGTTAAAACCTTTTTTTATAGAGGTTACAAAAAGAGGTGTGCGATTTACACCTGTTGTTTATCCTCAAGTCCTAAAAGCTAAGAACATTCAAAAATTGGTGTTTTTGCAGACAAAGAGAATAGACTCTACTATAAATGTACATTTGATGAGAACGGTCAATTTATAAGGTGGATTAAGCTTTGATAATCTCTATTATTTTGTAAAAAAAACTTTGGCTAACTGGTAAGTTTCCATGATGGCTTGGTAATACTCTTTAGTTAGCCAAAGTTCAAAATTCATCGCGTTAGTATCACCAATTTAAACGGCAGTCATGAAAATGGCTGCTTTTCTTTTATAAATAAAGTTTTTGGAGTGAGATTGTATGCCTGAAATTTATATCTTTTTGTTTGGCTTTTTAAAATGCGAAACAGCCTTTCCATACAACGGAAGGCTGTTAGTTTTCTTTTTTTAGCTATTTTCACGTGAAAGTTTTTTAGCTTACCAAAGATTTCGCTATATCTACTTTCTCAACCAGTATATTGGCGGCTTCTTGCTCTCTTTCACATATATCTCATAGACGAAACGCTTTAATATTCAAAATGTTCGCGGTCCTACTGGCTTATCATAATAGGTGCAATCATTGCCATTCCTATTTGCGATACACCTCAAATATTGCATGCGTTTGCTAAAAAGATATATAAATAACTAAGAAAACTGCTCTTTGTTTTAATCGGATGATCAGTCAGATTAAAACATCAACTCCTGTCATTATTGAACTAAGAGATTTAATTGTATCATAATTAAACATATTCTTAAAATAGTGCGATTACTAATAGTAAAAAAGTTTCTATTTGTCAATATATTCAAAAGATTTTATTTCTTTCTAAAATATATTGCAATAAGGTTTTAAAAATGATATATTACAGATAGTTATATTTTTTATTTAGGTATGTTATGGTTGATATAAAAGAGGCAAATGAGGATGTAAAAATCATAGCTGCACGAAACAATATTGCAGTATTTGTTTTTGATGATTTGTTTAATAAAGATGTAAATAATCATTTTCATTATGACTATAAAAAATTTATTGCTGAAGTTTCTCGTGTTAAAAGACGCGATATGACTAATGAATTAATTGATAATGGTTATCTACTCCCTTTACCTTATGGCGAATATGAAATTAATTTGAAATATAGAAGTATAGGTATGGGGCGAAGTGATAAAAATTTATCTGTTATATCCTCTTTAGCCGATGATATTAGAATTTTATATCATGAAACGGCTCATGTTTTGCAAGATGAATATCGTTTATTTTCTCAGGATGATTTAAAACAAAAATATGGTGAGGATATTTATAAAGATCCTGAAATAAATAAATTTAAGCACTTTTTAAGAGAACAACATGCTGAATGTTTTTCTTATATGGCTATGATGTTACGCTCGGAAAAACCTCTTGAATTTGCTAAAATGGCGGTAAAAGCATGGCAAAATGGTGTTTTTAGATCATATTCAGCGTTTGTTTCTGTTTCAAAAGACTATACTGGTAATAATGTATCAGCGTATTATGCAACTTTTCCTGTGATGATTAAAACTATTAAAGAGTGTTTTAAAATTTATAAATCAGGGAAAAATAAAGATTTCTTTACCAAAGATGGACGGTTGGACGATAAAAAAATAGCACTGAAGTGTCAAGATATCGTCTTTAGAAGTGCATATTCTTTTCAGAGATTTAAAAGTTTTTTTGCGGATAGACTGAAAAACAAAGCCAATAAAATTGATTTTATTTATAAAAAAGGAAAAATGAAATTTCTTAAAACATTAGTTTTTTTTATACCAAATGAACAAAATTATCTGATAGCTAGAAGAAAACAAAAAAGTCTTGTTGAAGAGAATAAACGTAGAATTGAAGAGAAAATGGAAATGTCTTATGAGGAATTTCTTCAATCTCGATATAAATTAAATATTATGAAAGAAATGGAACATCCAATTACACAAACATATTTAGATAATTCCTTATTTGAGACGGAAGATGTTGAGGAGATAAAGCTATTAATAAAAGAAGGTGCGAATGTAAATGCTAAAGATATATATGGACAAACAGCTTTAATGAAGGCTCAAACCACCGAAAAGACAAAACTTTTACTTGAAGCTGGTGCTGATGTTAATGCTAAAGATATATATGGACAAACAGCTTTAATGAAGGCTCAATCTGCCGAGAAGACAAAACTTTTACTTGAAGCTGGTGCTGATGTTAATGCTAAAGATAATTTCGGCGTAACGGCTTTGATGTTGGCTAACTCTTTAGAACAGGCTAAGATATTAGTTGCAGATGGAGCTGTATTTCCAGAAAATGATGACTTTTTTTTGAATAAGAATGAAGTTAAAGAACTTAAGATTTTTGCGCAAAAATTGCAACAATGTAAACTGCAAAAAGTTCAACAAAGTAAGGATCGTGTTAAAGATTTGTTGCAAGCAAAAAGCGAATCTAAAAGCGAAAAACAGTTTTCTCAACCATTGGTTTCAAATTCTAAGCAACAATGTTATGATTCTCTTAAATTTAAAGATACGTCGTATAATCGATAATAATAGCTTAATGTATAAAAGTTTTGAGTAATTTGTGAGTAATCAGTATAGGATAGCATTTTTTTAATTAATTGTTTTGAAAGTGATTTTATGTTATGTTTAATTATAATAAATTTTAGAAAAAGGATGTTTTATGGATTATAATGATAGACAAAAACTGTGTAGGGATGTTGTTGTTGCTTGTTATTTGCAAGATTTAGGTTATTTGCAAGAATTATTACCGGATGCTCATGATCTAGTGAGATATAGAGATGTGCGAAATGGTGGTGGATTTTTGCATACATTGATGTATAATCAATATAAAAATGAAGAAAAAAATCCTGTGGATTTCTTAAATGAAGTAATTAAAGCATATGATTTAGAAAATAAACAAAGTTTGAAAGAGCAACTTTTTCTTCAAAGAAATACAAAAGGTAAATTTGCTGCAGATTTTACATATGTCTATCAATATTTGCATCCAGAAAGTAAAAAAAGTTTTGAATTTTTTAGAGGTCATGATGTATCTAATATGACTGATGTATTGGATAAACGAACAAATTTTGAAAAAAATAAAATTAAGTTATATCAGGAAATAAAAAAGCATATATTGCAGCTTAAAATTTTATCTCCAGAGAGGGATAGTCATTCAATAGCTAAAGAATATCAAGATACATCAAGTAATTATATTGATGCTTTTCCGAATGGAACACCTGTTTCTGCTGCGTTGTATCTTTCTGATAGAAATGGAAATCCTGCGATGTATATTAAAGGTTCTATTCAAGAAGAATTTCCAGAAATTCGTTTGAGAAATTTTGAAAATAAGGAAAATGGTATCTCTGAGGATTTTTGTGTTATTAGAGGATTAAAATTAAATAGTGATGAAACTTTGCTATCACAGGCTATTGATAAAATTGATTTTCCAGAGGATTATGGAAAGCATTTTTATGCTTTGCAAGTATTTGAAGATGATTATAATAGAGTAAGACAAAGTCCTTATTTATCAGCTATGTATCGGTATTTTACGAAAAACAGAGGAGCTTTAGTTTTTGAAAGTAATGAGGAAAAAATTGAGCATAATGGAAATGGCGGATCTTATGGGGGATATTGTAGTTTAGGGGTAACTGAAAAAGGTGAAAAATACCCAATAGTTGTTTTACCGAGTAAATATTCGTATGAGTATTTTGCTCAACATAAGTATAAAACAGAGCATAAAGATAATTGGAATAATAATGAACGCAGAATTTATCATGAACTTTTTCATGCTGTAGATTTAAGTGGAAAGATGCATTTTTCTGATATGCCAATATTCAAATATGGTATTATGTTAGCGGAAATGGATAAAAATGATAAGATTAAAGCCCCTTTTGATATTGTTAATCAATATCCGAGTTCAGAGTATAATAGAGAGATGGCAGCTCAAATTATGGGGGTTGCTGAGGAAGATATTCTTAAAGAGTCTCAATTATTATCAAAAATCCATAGGTTGGGGCAGTATTTTGCAATTGCTAAGGAAAATGATAATAAAGCAGCTTTGAGTTGTTTGGCTGGTGCAATGTTGAATTCTCCTGCAGAAAGAGAACTGAGAATAGCTCATATGAGATTTATGTCTGCTAAGGAAAATAATGGTAAGTTTGATTTTATTGATGATAATCGTTTGGACTTCTTAAAGCATCGTCTCATAAAAAGTTTGGATGATACGACTTTAAAAATGGAAAAAATATTAAAACAATCATCTTGGGTGAATATAATTCATAAGCAGAGAGATTGATAATGGTAATTTATAGATATTTGGTATTTTCAAGTTTTTTGAATTTGTTATAAATAAAATAGTTCTTCAAAAGTTTTTACTTTTGAAGAACTATTTTTTGTTACTTGTATATGACTTCTTGTTCTTTAACTTCAGGTGGCAGCCCATTTTTTAAACGGTAAACTACTACTGTAGAAATATGTCTGTCAAGAACGCAATCGTATACATCTTGTATTTCCAGAGACGGGAAAATCAGTTCTACTGCATATTCAGCTTGTTCATCCTCTAGTAGATATGCAGGGAATTGTTGTATTATCTCGTCCATGCCAGGACGTAAACAGCCATAATATCCTCCGTAACGATGGAAACATACAAACTCACATACTTTTTCTATTGATTCAACGGGTAGGATTTCTCCGTCTGCTTTTTTGAGAATCGATTCATCCTCGAAATTGAAGTAGAAACTTTGAGTGAGTGGCACCGGCTTAGTCCAGTATAGGGCTTCTTTTAATGAACTACCTTCTTTGGGGCGCATTAAGGGTTTAATGCGGTGTGCTTGTTGAATAAGCTGTTCTACTGACATTTCTTCCTTTTCAATCAACATTCTGCCAAGTGCTAGATAGTGTTGTTTCATAACAGGAGAAAGTTCTCTAAAGGAAGTAAAATGGTCCTTTTGAAATTGTTTTACTTTTTTTTCTATATTATTCATACACAAATATAACTACTGCCTTTTCAGTAGGTTCTTAGTTAATAATATTATTTATCTGATTATAATAAAGCATATAAATTAAAAAACAAGATGATTTTGTGTGTTGATTAACTTATTGAATGCTAAATAAAAATTGTTGAGTTCTTATTTAAAGAAATTGGTTCTTTATTAAAAGGTAAAAAGTGGCTATTTTAAATTCTGGAAGAAATTTTCAGAAAATAAAAATCAGATGTCTTGAAAATTCTGTTATCACTCATACATAAACTTTGTTTATAATATTTTAGGAGAGATAACATGTTAGGCAAAATAGCACTTATTTTAACGATAATCGGTGGTATTAACTGGGGTTTGGTTGGTATTGCTAATTTTAATTTGGTTAATATGCTCTTGGGGTTTGCTCCGTTGCTAGAAAGAGCTGTTTATATTATTGTTGGTTTATCTGCAATTTACTCGGCTTTTGATTTAACAAGAAATTCTTAAAATTAATTGATACAATAAAAGCTCAATCCTTGAAAAGATTGAGCTTTTATGTTTTTGTTTCTTTTAGCATTTTTAGAGAATAAAGATACCTACTACCATTAATACTAACAGAACTAATATCGGCCATGTGCCGGAAATTGATCCTATTAAGCAACTGAGATGTAGAACTAAAGCTGCTATAATTAAAAGGAATATTGCAATAAATTGAAAGAATGTTTTTTTTAATGGAGTAAAATCATTCTTCTGCTTACATTGTTTTGATTGCTTATTAAGCTTTATTATTGCACAGAGACAACAAAGTATTCCTAAGCCTCCGTAAATGCAAATTATTGTTTGTAATTGTTCCATAATACATAAAAATTTAATAGTTGAACATAATGATTATATTTATACTCTTGTGCTAGCATATTGTTTATTGAAAAGCAATTAAATTTTAGGTTAGTTTTTGATAATTCACTATTTTCTAGTTCATTTCTTTTGATATAAAGACTTATCTTTGTTGACATTACATATTCTCTGTGTTATTCCTTCTCGCAAAATGAAAGGATTGTAAAATGGATGTTATTTTAACAGGGGATCGCCCTACAGGTAAATTACATTTGGGGCACTACGTTGGATCTTTGAAACGTCGTGTTGAATTGCAAAATAGCGGTAAGTATCACAATATCTATATTATGATTGCAGATGCTCAGGCTCTTACAGATAACGCTGATAATATTAATAAAGTTAGAAATAATATTTCTGAAGTTGCTTTAGATTATTTGTCTTGTGGTTTGGATCCGCAAAAATCTACGATCTTTATTCAATCACAAATTCCAGAACTTTGTGAACTGTCTTTTTATTATATGAATTTGGTTACAGTTTCTAGATTGCAGAGAAATCCTACTGTTAAAAATGAAATTCAGATGCGTGGTTTTAAACAGAGTATTCCTGTGGGATTTTTTACCTATCCAATTAGTCAGGCCGCAGATATTACTGCTTTTAAAGCTAATATTGTTCCTGTTGGAGAAGATCAATTGCCGATGATCGAACAAACTCGTGAAATTGTTCGTTCTTTCAATTCTCAGTATAGTCCGGTTTTGGTTGAACCTACTGCCGTATTGCCTGAAAATTCTGTTTGTTCGCGTTTGCCGGGTATTGATGGTGCTGCGAAGATGAGTAAATCTATTGGAAACTGTATTTATTTATCTGATTCCTCTAATGATATTAAGAAAAAGGTGCAAAGTATGTTTACAGATCCGACACATCTTCGTGTTGAAGATCCGGGGCATACAGAAAATAATCCGGTATTTATCTACTTAGATGCATTTTGTAAAGATGAGTATTTTCAAGAGTTTTTGCCAGCTTATCAGAATTTAGATGAAATGAAAGAACACTATCGTCGTGGTGGTTTGGGGGATGGTACTGTTAAAAAGTTCTTAAATGAAATTTTGCAGAACGAACTTAAGCCAATACGTGAAAAAAGAGAACTTTTAGCTCAGGATTTACCTGAAATCTTTCATATGCTAGAGTCAGGAAGTATTAAAGCTCGAGAAGTTGCTGCTCAGACTTTAAGTGAAGTTAAAACAGCTATGGGTATTAATTATTTTAAAGATAGATTGTTTGAAAAATAATTTATATCTGTAAACTTATTACAGAGTGTAAGAGAGATATGTTTTTAATATCTCTCTCTTTTTTGGCCTTTATCTTTGGAATGAGATACGCTAAATGTATTATAAATTGCTAATACAAGTAATAGGCTAATGATTAAAGGGATTCATACTTGTTGTTTTGTTGGGAAATGGTGTTTCTACTCGGAGAATCATATTTATATGATGTTTTTTATAGCAACCTAGTAGGAACCTATAGTCTCTTCCATGTCCGTTGTTTATTTTTTTCTTCTTTATTTCTAAATGCTTGTTCTAAGTCTATATTATGCATATTGGCGAGCGAGCATACATAAATGAATACATCTGCTAGTTCCTCTTCTATGTTGCCTGCTATTGATCCACTTCCTATGGAGCCTTTTTTACTATTTTTGCGGATAGCTGAAATTAACTCTCCACATTCTTCTGCTAATAGACAACATTCATAAAATTTATCGGTTGTATTAAATCCACGTTCTTGTTTCATTTGTAAAATGTAGTCTTGAAAGTCGTGTAATGTTGGGTTTTCTTTTAATTCCAGTGTCATATTTTTCTCCTTGTTAAATTCTATATATAATGAATTAAAAAGCTAGATTTTTTTGCTTGTAAACTGTTATTAGTGTATTATTATGTTGTTCGTTAGATGCAATTTTATACGGATTGAAACATTATGGCTGATATTGATGATGGGGATGTTCCTTTTTCTCCAATTTTAATTATGGAATTTATCCGGCAATCTACAGTGGCTAGATGCTTAGGTGCAGAAACTACACAGCTTGTTGTGCATTTTAAATTGCCCAAAGTTTATTATGATGAAATTATGGCTTTCCCACTTCATGCACAGCTGATTAGACTGTATCTTGATTATGATGCAACTTCTGAAATACTATCTGTTAAAACAGATGATACTCTTATTGCTCGTTTTAAAGAACAAAAATCTTTAGTCGAAATCGCTAGTAAATATGAAGATAAATATGCAGAGAGATATAAGAAATTTATAGAAATTGTGGATGAGGAAAAAATAGCATGATTACTAAATTTGAATTTGATTCAGATGTAGATGGACTTAATTTATTAATTCTAGCAGCAGTTCATGGAAATGAAACTGCTGGAACAAATGCTTGTTATAAATTGATACAAGAATTTGAAAATGGTGCTATTAAATTAAAAAAAGGAAAATTAACATTAGTGCCTGTTTGTAATCCTCAAGCTTATGAAAAAGATGTGCGGAGTATTGATGAAAATTTGAATCGTGTTATGATTATGCATGAAAATCCTTGCTCTTATGAGCAAAGTCTTGCAAATGAAATTTGTCCTTTAATTCAAAGTCATAGAGTGGTTCTTGATCTTCATTCTACTCACTGTGTGGGTGATGTTCCTTTTGCGTTTTGTGATTATCCTGACCAATATAATAAGAAATTAATCGATGCTCTTAATGTCGGTTTTGTTTTAGAAGGTTGGCCAGATATTTATAGTAAACAAGACGCTATTCAAGATTTTTCTACTGAACATTGTGCTCATATGTATGGTAATACTGCGACGACTTTAGAATGTGGCTATCATAAAGCACCAGAAGCTATCTTGTTGGCTTATCAGGCTATTATTAATACATTGGCGGTTTTTGATATGATTGAGGCATCTACTCCAGATAAGCGTGAAAAAGAGCATATTCAGATGGATAGTTATATCTTAAAAACAAAAGAAGGACAGCTTTCTCGTAATTATAAGCATCTCGATCCTGTTGCTAAAGGTGAAGAAATTGCTCGTTATGATGATGGAGAATGTTTATATGCTCCATACGATGGGTATATTCTTTTGCCAAATCTTCAGGCTCCCGTGAATACTGAGTGGTATTATTTGGGAAGAGTAAAAAATTAGCTCTTTTATAAAGAGCTAATTTTTTTGTTCTGCATAAATAAGTTTAGATTTAAGACATTTGTATTTTGTTTTTCTTGTTTTTCCCATATTAGGCTTTGGGTTTCTTTATCTAAGCTTACTCCCTGATAACCGCTTTGAATTAGAAATTGCATCTTATTAAATAAAGTTGGGATTTTTTTGTGTATATTGTCACCTAAATACATGTAATAGCTATCTTTTTGGGGAGGAAGTTGTTTGTCATCATCTGGTTGGTGTGTTATTTTCTTTTCTAAATAGATTACTTTAACACCATCTGTTGGATCTTTATCTACTTTTGTAATGGACATTCCATGATGTAATGCATTTATCCAACTAGCGGGGTTATCTATGGCTATTTGAATGATTGAATGGGTTCTGCCATTATCTATTGCATGATTTTCAATAAATTCAAGCATTCTTTTCATTAAACTTGATCCTCTGTATGCGGGATCAACTAAAATTGCTTCGTATAAAACGAGATCCTTGTTTTCTATTTCAGGCTTAAATTCTGGCATGTCTCTGCTTTCTCCATTTTGAGGCATGCAATATACTGTTTGTGCAATTAATGTTTCGCCATCAAAAACTCCTAACATGTTTGAATTGCTTCCGTTAAGAGATTTCATATAATCTGCTTCTGTTCTGTGTAAAATGAAATGCTGTTCGTCAGGATGTAAACCTTTTATGATTTTTTCTTGGAGCTTCATAACATCTGACAAATTATTAATGTCTAATTTTTTTACAGTTAAATGTTTTTTATTCATAATTTTCCTCTGCGTATTTTCTAAAATCTGCTATAAAAAAAGATTTGAGTGAGCTCAAATCTCGCGACTAACTTACCGGTGTCTTGATAAGTCATCGTCGCAAAGATAATCTGCGCAGACGCAGAGATGTATTTTTTAATCCTATCATTACTTTTTCAATTCAAATTTAATACTGCTGTAGTATCACAGAAGTAAATCTTTTTGTCAAGTTTTTTCTGAATGTTTTCTTTAGTAAAAAGAGTGGCTATTTTAATATGTTTCCTTTTTTATTTTATTTTTATATAATACTTAAGTGATTTTTCCACTAAATATTATTTCTATTTGCAAAAATAATTAGGAGTTTGTAGGTTATGGTTGTGGATGATTGGAGATGCTATGGATAGATGGTTAGATTTTATTTTGAATTTATTAAAGTGGCCTGTTGCAGTTTTAATGGTTTTAGTATTGCCTGCTTTAATACATGTCTTAGACTATTTTAGTTTTACTAATTTACGTTTTTTTGCGTTTTTAGCTGGTGCTTTTTTGTATTTGGCTTTGAAAATTGTAGCGTCTTCTCGTTCAAATGTTTCGATGCAAATTTTAGCTCATGAATTTACGCATATATTTTTTGCATTGCTGACATTTCATAAAGTGTTTCATATTCATTTGAATATGGATGAGTCTGGTGGTGCTATGGGGTTTAAAGGAAATGGAAATTGGTTGATTACGATTGCTCCTTATTTCTTTCCTCTTTTTTTATTTTTTCTAATGCTTGGTATTACGTTTTTTTCAGAAAAATTTCCTGAAGGATTGTTGATAAATGGTATCCTTGGATATTTTTTTGCTTATCACCTTGAAAGTATTTTTGTGCAAATTCATGGTGAGCAACCAGATTTTCATGAGGTCGGCTTTTCCTTTTGTTTGATGTTTTTACCTGGAGCAAATATGTTGATGTGTTTGGCCGTGCTTGCTTTTAATAATGGGGGGTGGGTTAGTGTTCAAAAATATTTCTATATCGTTTATAGATTAACCCAACAAAATCTTGCTCAAGTGTTGTCCTTTTTTACCATGTAAGTGTACATGATGTAGCAGAAGCGGATATTTTAACTGTTGTTCCTAAAGGGATAATGTGACTGTTTTGAATATGACCATAGGTGAAATTCTTTATAACCGGAATTCTTAAGTCTTCTATAAAATCTTTGATACAATCATCAATAGTTCCATCAAAACTATCTATAATTGGGCAATTGGTGAATTGACCTAAAATTATACCTCTTAATTTATCGAAATTTTTTAGTTGTTTTATTTGTGCAAACATTAAATCAACATTGAATGTCTTTTCACCCTTATCTTCTAACAATAAAATCTTATCCTTAAAATCCGGCATATATTTTGTTCCGGCTAAAAATAGAAAAGATCTAAGACAGCCTCCAATAATCTCTCCTTCTGCTTCTCCTTCTATAGAGGCTTCTCCGGAGATTATTTTGTGCGAAGTTGAAAATAAAGTGGTATCAAGATGTTGTGCCATTTCTGCATTTATTTCATTATTTATATTATATAAAGGTAGGAAGCCGGTGTAACATGAATTTTCTGTTTGTGATAATATCGCATTTTGAACGCAGCTTACATCACTTAATCCAAAAAGTGGTTTGGGATTTTTTTTAATAACATCATAATCTAATAGCGATAGCATACGAAGAGAACCTCCTGCTCCTCGTATGGTAAATATAGCTTTGATATCTTTGTCTTTATACATAGATGTTAGAGCTTGTGCTCGTTCTTCATCCGTTCCAGCCATATAACGGTAAGCATGGTTTAGGTTAGGGGCTAGCTTTACTCTTAAATTTAATACTTTCTCAAAATAGTTGAGGGCAGGAAAAAGATCTTTTCCTTCTAAACCAGATGAAGTTGCTGCAAATCCTATTATGTCTCCTTTTTGTAAAAGGCTCATTATAATTTCTCCAGAAGTTCATAACCCATTGTTGTAATTGAATTATCTCTTGCTCCCATCAATACAATTCTATCTTGAGGTTGAGCTATTTTTAGTATGTGCTCTTTTAATTCGTCACGTGTGGCAAAATATAAAGCATTAGCACCTTGTTGTTGTGCGTACTCTACTAAATCTTTTGAGGAGATATCTCTTTTTACGGTTCCTCCAGCAAAGAAAATTTCTGGAATTAGTAATATATCGTTCTTATTCATATGTTTAGCAAAGCTAGACATGATTTGTTTTCCCATTAAACGCATAGGTGAGAACCCATGTGGTTGGAACATAATTAATAAACGTCCTTGATAGCTTTTTAATGCAGACATTGAGGCATCTACTTTGTCTGGATTGTGTGCAAAATCATCAATTACTGTTATTTGTTTGTTTATTCCTAATACTTCTAAGCGGCGTTTGGTTCCTAAAAATGTTTGCAAAATTTCACATGAGGTTTCTCCGGAAATTCCTAGTAAAGAACAACAAGCTGCCGCACACATTGCATTTGCAACATTGAATGCTCCGATGAGGTTTAATTTGTAGCTTTTATTATTGTAAATATAGGTTGTTCCATCAGCTATAGGTGAAATATTTGAAGCGTGAAAATCTGCGCTGCTGTCTTTTATGCTGAATGAAAGTACTTTCTTATTTGCAGTTATTAGACTTTTACTATTGAGGCAATCTTTGTTAATTATTGCACCTAATTCCGCTTTTTGAGCAAAATTTTTAAAAATACTTTGTAGTTCTTCTATGGATTTATGATCTAAGGTGATATTGTTAATTACTGATACACTTGGAGTATACTTTTCTATTGATCCATCACTTTCATCTGCTTCTATAACGCAATAATCTCCAGAATTTAAAATGACATTAGGAATGCCTTTTTGATTTTCATAATTCTTTAATAAAGCACCATTGATTACTAATGGTTTTTTATTAGCTTTATCCAAAATATATCCAATCATTGCTGTTACGGTTGATTTTCCGCTTGTTCCTCCTACTGCTATTCTAGTTTTGTATGATGCAAAAATTTCTGAAAGTAAATCTGAACGGTGCTTGATTGGAATATTTAATTCTTTTGCTCTTTTTATGTCGGGAATCGTATCTTCAACGGCGGTTGATGCATATAATACAGAGAAGTCTTTATTTAACATGGAACCATCTTGCGGATAAATCTTTATCCCTAGAGACTCTAAGGCTGATTTGTTTTTTTGATCTTTTCCTTGATCGAAACTTCTATCTGTTCCGTAGATGTCATTTCCTTGAAATTTACAAACTTGCGCTAATGCACTCATGCCACTGCCTGAAATTGCACAGAATCCTATTTTTGTCATTTTCTATCCTTGTATATTGTTTTTTACTTTATTTTACTCTAATCCTTAATAGTTAACTTTTTTATAAAAAAAAGACTTGAACAGTGTTTTAAAATCAGTTATTCTTATTTTTAATATGAGAATGAATTTGGATTGATGATATGGTTAAATCTAAAGAGGAAATTAGAGCTGATTTAATTCTTAAGGCTAGAGAACTTTTAGTTGATAAAGGTATGGAGTTTTTAACGGCTAGAAAGTTGGCTGATTATTCCGGTTATTCTGTGGGGACTATTTATAATCAATTCAAGAGCATGGATAATCTTTTTTTAGAAGAAAATGCTCAAACTCTTGATGAATTATATGAAGTGTTGCTTTCTGCAGAAATGGGCTCAGATGTTTATATTAATCTAAATAAATTATTGGAGAAATTTGTAGAATTTGTGCTTAATAATAAAAATCTTTGGTTTGCTTTATATAGCTTTCATTTTCAAAATGTTGTTGAGGAGTATGATATCTTTTATTTGCGTCGAATTGTGCGTCTTTTGTTGTTATTAGAAAAAAATTTAAAAAAACTTTTTGTTAAAATACCTCAGAAAGAAAGAGAAGTTTCTTCTCAGGTTTTATTTGTGACTGTTTTTGCTCTTAGCTCTTTGCTGACGTCAGAAAAAGAGTTTGTTGCTTTGGATAAGAAGTATGTTGTTAGAATCTTGTTTAATACTTATTTGGCTGGAATGTCTTATCTTGATGCGAAAAAATAATTTTTACTTTATTTTATCTTTCTTGAGCTTATAACCATAAAAATATCTTTATTTTAAGAATCTTTTTTGTATTCTTTATTAAAAATTGATGAATGAGTAAAAGAAGAATATTAATGAATGAATTAGGTAAAATTTTTGTATCTTTTTTTAAAATAGGTTTGTTTACGTTTGGTGGTGGTTATGCAATGATGCCGTTATTTAGACAAGAACTTATTGAAAAAAGAAAGTATATTTCAGAAAATGAATTAATTGATTACTATTCAATTGGGCAATGTACTCCTGGTGTTATTGCTGTTAATGTGGCTACTTTTACTGGATATAAAATTAAAAAAGTATTGGGAGCGGCTATTGCGACACTTGCAATAGTTTTGCCTTCTTTATTGATTATTATGGCTTTGGCCGGACTCTTAAATACTTTGTCTGATAATCAATGGGTTGCTCATGCATTTGCGGGGATTAGAATAGGTGTTATTGCTCTTATCTTAAAAGAGGTTGTTGTTCTATTTAAAAAAGCTGTGGAAACAAAATTTCAGCTGATTCTATTTTTATTGGTTTTGTTTTTATTGTTTTGTATTCACCTTTCGGCTGTCTCGGTTGTATTGTTGGCAGCCTGTGCCGGATTTTTTAAACGTCTGAAGGATAAATAAAGTGGTTTATGGTGTTTTATTTTGGGAATTTTTTAAAATAGGATTATTTGCTATCGGCGGTGGTATGGTTACTATTCCATTCCTATTTGATTTAACAAAGAAATATGATTGGTTTTCAGCTGAGGAGTTAACAAATATGATTGCTGTTTCTCAATCTACTCCAGGACCTGTTGGAGTGAATATGGCAACTTATGCCGGATTTCAAACGGCAGGAATTGGTGGCGGAATTATTGCAACATTAGGTCTTGTTCTTCCTTCGGTTATCATTGTTATTATGGTGTCTAAACTTCTTAGTCACTATAAGGATAATTTATGGATTAAGGAAATTATGTCCTCTATTAGACCTGCTGTGGTCGCTCTTATTTTATTGGCTGGTTTCGAATTGTTGAAGTTGAGTGTTCATGATTTGTTTTCAATAATTTTTGCAGTGGCTTTCTTTTTGTTGGTTTATTTTCTTAAAAAAAGTCCTATTTTTTATATTATTCTTTCTGCTGTTTTAGGAGTGCTTTTTAAACTTTGAAATTTATAAATTTAATGTTAGTGTCTGGTTGGTGCTTTATTGTTGAGGTGTTAATATGAATAAAGAAGAAATTATTTATGATGTTTTAGGTATAGGTAATGCGATTGTTGACGTTTTAGCTAAAGTCGGAGAAGGATTTTTAAGTGAGCGAAATTTGAGTAAAGGGGGAATGACTTTACTTGAGGCTCGTGAAGCTGGACAAATTTATAATGATATTATTCCTGAAAGAGAAGTTTCTGGTGGTTCTGCTGCAAATACTGTTGCAGGATTGGCTTCTTTAGGAGCTGATTGCGCTTTTATTGGTAAAGTCCATGATGATGAATTAGGTCAGGTTTTTAAACGGCAAGTTGCTGCCGCCGGTATTGATTATTTTACAGAACCGCTTTGGGAAGGACAAGCAACTGGTCGTAGTATTGTGCTTGTAACTCCTGATGCAACACGTTCAATGTTTACATATTTGGGAGCTTCTAGTCGTTTAACAGTTCAAGATATTGATGAAAATTTAATTAAAGTTTCTAATATAATCTTTTTGGAAGGGTATTTGTGGGATAATGAATTTTCTAAAGAAGCTGTTAAAAAAGCGGCAGATTTGGCTCATCATTATAATAGACAAGTTGCGTTTACTTTGTCTGATACCGCTTGTGTTAAACGTCATAGAGAGGAGTTGATTGAATTTATTCAAAAACAAGTTGATGTCTTGTTCGCAAATGAAGAAGAATTATTGGCTTTGTTTGATGAAAAAGATTTTATGAAAGCTTTGGATCTACTTAAAAATATTGTAGAGCTTTCAGCTATTACTAGAGATGCAAGAGGTTCTGTTGTTGTTAAAAATCGTATTAAAATTTTTGTAGAAGCAGAAAAGGTTGATGAGGTTGTGGATTCAACTGGTGCTGGTGATTTATATGCTGCAGGATTTTTGTATGGTATGGTTAAAGGACGTAGTTTGGGAACTTGTGCAATGATTGGTAGTATTGCTGCTTCTGAAATTGTTGGACATTATGGAGCTCGTCCAGAAGTTTCTTTACGTGGGTTTGTGCGTAATAAATTGGTGCAATATGGTAAACGAGCTTAGCTTTTTTTGATGTAAGGTATTGCTATTTAAATTTTTTTTGTTATAAAAGGGGGAAATTATATTGGATTTTCCCTTTTATTGTTTAGCTTTTAAGGATTTTATAGAGTATGGATATTAGAAATATTGCGATTATTGCGCACGTTGACCATGGTAAAACAACTCTTGTTGATGGCTTGTTGCGTCAAAGCGGAACTTTTAGAGATAATCAAAAAGTTGCTGACTGCGTTATGGATAGTAATGACTTGGAGCGTGAAAGAGGTATTACTATTCTTTCTAAATGTACTGCTGTTGATTGGAATGGAACTCATATTAATATTGTTGATACTCCTGGACACGCCGATTTTGGTGGCGAAGTTGAACGTATTCTTTCTATGGTTGATGGTGTTGTTCTGTTGGTTGATTCATCAGAAGGTCCAATGCCTCAAACTAAGTTCGTTCTTGGTAAAGCTTTGAAAATTGGTTTGAAACCTATTGTTGTTATTAATAAAGCAGATAAACCAGATGCAAGACCTGACGAAGTCTTAAATGAAATATTCGATTTGTTTGTTAGCCTTGATGCTAATGATGAACAATTAGATTTTCCTGTTCTTTACGCTTCTGGACGTAATGGTTGGGCTGTTAAAGAATTGTCTGATGAGAAAAAAGATTTGAAACCTTTGTTCGAATTGATTCTTTCTTATGTTCCAGAACCTGTTTGTGAAAAAGATAAGCCTTTTTCTATGTTGGCTACTACTTTGGAAGCGGATAAATTTGTGGGACGTATCTTAACCGGTAAAATTCATAGCGGAATTTTGAAGGTTAATGATGCTGTTAAGGTTATTAATGATAATGGTGAAGTCGAACGGACACGCATTACTAAAATTATGGCTTATAAAGGATTGGAAAGAGTGGCTCTTAATGAAGCTCATGCCGGTGATATTGTAGCTGTTGCCGGTGTTGTTAAAGGAACGGTTGCTGATACAATTTGTGCTCCTGATGTTATGGAGGCTATTGAAGCACAACCTATTGATCCTCCTACTTTGGCTATGACTTTCTCTGTAAATGATTCCCCTTTGGCTGGTAAAGAAGGCGATAAAGTTACTTCTCGTATGATTTGGGATAGATTGCAAAAAGAAGCAGAATGTAATATTGCATTGAAAATTTCTCGTACCGAAATGACAGATTCTTTTGAAGTCGCAGGTCGTGGTGAACTTCAGTTGGGTGTTCTGATTGAAACAATGCGGCGTGAAGGATTTGAACTTTCTATTTCTCGTCCGAAAGTGTTGTTTCATAAAGATGAAAATGGTGATTTATTGGAGCCGGTTGAAGAAGTTGTTGTCGATGTTGATGATGAATTCTCAGGAACAGTTGTTGAAAAATTAAGTCAACGTAAAGCAGAACTCTTAGAGATGATTCCTTCGCAGGTTGGTAATAAAACTCGCTTAATCTTTCATGCTCCTTCTAGAGGGCTTATCGGGTATCATTCCGAGTTTTTGACTGATACTCGTGGAACGGGTGTTATGAACCGTATTTTCTATGCTTATGAACCATTTAAAGGTGAAATTGAAAGCCATCGTAATGGTGTGCTTATTTCTAGTGAAGCTGGGACTGCTGTTGCTTATTCTCTTTGGAAATTACAAGACAGGGGACCTATGTTTATTGAACACAATAGTCCGGTTTATGTTGGTATGATTATTGGTGAACATACAAAATCTAATGATTTGGAAGTTAATCCGACAAAATCTAAGCAACTTACTAATATTCGTGCAGCTGGTAAAGATGAGGCTATTGATCTTATTCCTCCTCGCAAAATGTCTTTGGAGCAAGCTTTGTCTTATATTCAACAAGATGAGTTATTGGAAGTTACTCCGAAATCATTACGTTTGCGTAAGAAAATTTTAGATCCTATTTTACGTAAACGTTCTAGAAATGATGCTACAGCATAATTGATTTAGTTATTTTAAGGGATTTAATTTAAGAGCTCGCAATTGCGGGCTCTTTTGCTCTTTAAATTTGGTTTTTGATGTATATATCTATCACAATTTAAGGAGAAATATATGTTTACTCATTATGAAAAAAAAGTAGAAAAAAGATTTTTGAGAAGTTTATTTAATAGTTTTTGGAACTTTTGGACTAGTCCGACAGGAGCTTTTATATTAGCTGTTTCTGCTATTGCTCTCGGTTATTATCAATTTTATATTAGTAGACCTATTTTACGATATCAGACTAATACTATTAAATTGATTTCTTCAAATAATACTAATGAATATGATGTTGATGTTAAAGGTAAAAAATATAAAGATTTGTATTTAACTAAAGTTTATTTATATAATCAGGGGGAACAGGCACTTTCTGGATCTGATGTTTCTCATTTAGGGCATGATCCTATTCGAATAGAAGTTCCTCAAGATGCTATGATGCAACATTATAATTTAGATAATGACGAAACAACTAATGCTATTACAGCGGAAGTTGTTCCTTATGGTGAAGATTTAATTTTAAACTTTGATTTTCTTAATCCTGATTATCAATATGTCGTTAATATTTTGCATGAAAAACCAACCGATAGAATTAAGGTTACTGGTAGTGCTCTTAATGTTAATAAAATTACACGTGCAATTAGTAATAGAGAACTAAAAAATTGGTTGATTCTGGGGTTGGGAACTATATATATATTATTAATCATCCATTATGTTGTTAAAAAGTTGACTAAGTATTAAGAGTATTTTAAGCTCTCCAGACTATAAATTGTATGTGTTATCAATTTTTATTGAGGGGTTAAATTTATGAGAAAATCACTTATTTGCAGTGTGTTAGCTGTTTCTATGTTAACCGCTTGTGCTACGGATCCTTATACAGGGCAAAGTAAGGTTTCTAATACTGCTTGGGGAACAGGTATAGGTGCTCTTGCCGGTGCTGGTATTGGTGCTCTTGCTGGTGGTGAAAAAGGTGCTTTGATCGGTGCTGGCGTTGGTGCAGCTGCTGGTGCGGGAACTGGTGCATATATGGATGTGCAAGCTCGTAAATTGCGTCAGGAATTGCTTAATACCGGTGTGCAAGTTCAAGAAGTCAATGGTCAGATTTATTTGATTATGCCGGGTAATATTACTTTTGATTCTAATGATGCTAATATTAAACCAGCTTTTCAACCGGTCTTGAATTCTATTGCTAAAGTTATTAATGAATATGATAAGACTATGGTTCAAATTAATGGTTATACCGATAGCACAGGTAGTGCTGCAACTAATAACTCTCTTTCTTTAATGCGTGCTAACTCAATCTCTAATTATTTGAGATTGAAGGGCGTTAATGCTAATCGTATTGTTTCTAATGGTTATGGTTCTTCTAATCCTATTGCATCGAACGCAACTGCAGCAGGTAGAGAACAGAATCGACGTGTTGAAATTGTATTGATTAATCGTTAATTCAAAAACGGTTTGTTTGAGTTATGGCGAAGCAGAGATGCTTCGTCATTTTTGTTGACAGGAAATGTTTGACTATTTAGTATTTTCGTAAAATAAAATTATTGTAAAACTTAAAATTTTTATGCATATGAAAAATATTATTTTAAAACGAGTTAACGATATCGGAGCGAAAATCGGTTATCCTTTCTATTTTTATCCTGATGGGACATTTGGTAAATCTATTATCTCTGGTAAAATGAACGCTATTGGGATTGTAAAAGGAAAATTTACTGCTTCGAGTCTTAAAGATGAATGTTTGGCTGTTTGGGATGATGAAAATTTGTCCTTGGGTGAAGCTATTATAAGTCTTAAAGATAAAATAAATTTTCCGATTTATATTTATTCTGATGGAACGTGTGGTAATAAACCTCGCTTAGAGGGTTGTTCTTCTGTAATGGTTGTTAAAAAGATGTTTATTGTTCGAGAAATGACAGAGATGGTATGTCAGTCTGTAAATCCTAAAATCAACCATATTACGCCAGAAGTTCCTCACACAAAATTGGTTATGCCTGAGCCGATAATGAACAATCCAACTCCTATTCATTTGGCGCGTTTAGAAGTGGTGCGCCAAGCATTGTCAAAAGGTATTAATTTAACCTACGAAGAGTTAACTTACGAAGAAGAGGAAGCTCTTGTTTATTTTGGAACAGATGAGGAAGTGAGAGCGTATTTTCCTTATTTGAAATGTAGTGAACTCTTGATTTGGAAAGGTAATCAAAAACTTTTGGAAGAATATATTGAGGATAATAGTTTTGTTTGGGATGATGATGTTATTTTGATGGCTGAACGTTGTTCTGATGAAGTTATTCTGAAATATTTTGATAATTGGTTGGTGGATGTTAAATTTATGGGAAAATTGCTTGAATTGGGGCGATTTGAACTGATTGAGAAAATTCAGGAAGTTTCTTCTCTTAATCATCCTTCGGCTTTGGGAGAGGTTTCCCGATATGTGGAAACTATTCTTAAAGCAGGTCATCCTGAACTTTTGAAAACACAAATTCGGAAATATGACGATTGGTTTGATGAAGATGTTGTGTTGCTTATACAGTCTGGAAATGTCGAGATGATAAAATATTACTTGGATTATCATTGTCTTTGTTCTGCGGCACAGAAAGAGTTAGTGAAACTTGCTAATTCTCAGTTGATTGAGATGTATCAAGAACGGTATGGGTTTGATGCCGATATTGCTGAAATGGCTCAATGGCGAGGATTACTCGGTTCTTGATATGACTTGATTATTTGAAAAGGCTTTCTCTTGATTGAGAGAGCCTTTTTGCTCGATTAAATAAACATTTCCTGAATTAGTTTGGTAAATGTTTTATGATTATCTGGACGTAAATTTAAAAGTGTTATAAAGCATAAAAATAGTGATTGGGAGATGTGCTTATGAGTTCGTTATCAGCGAAACTTTTATATCGTTTAGAATTGTTCATTTTCGCTTTATGTGTTTTCTTTTTCTTGTCTTATTTTACCTTTAATAATGTGCTTTACGGTGATGAACGGGAACATGTATATGCATCTTTTTTGGTATTAAATGGTTATGTGCCTTATCGTGATTTTTTTGAACATCATCATCCGTTACTATGGTATATCTTTTCTCCAATTGTTGCCTTATTCTTAAATAATGAAAATATTTGGTATGCAATTAGAGCTTTTTCCCTTTTTTTGATAGTGATTGATTGTTGGTTTATTGTAAAAATTTGTCGCTTTATTTCTAAAAACAATATCTTTGCGATGTTGGCTGTTTGTTTTTTTTGTGCTCCGGAAGTTGTTATGCTTGAGGGAACGTCATTTCGACCTGATGTGTTGATGATGACATTTATTTTAGCAGGGATCTACTTCTTGTTTTGTTTTTGGAAAAATGAGAAAACTTTAGACCTTTCTGTTGCTTTTCTGTTATTTGGGTTGGCGATTTTAACTCTACAAAAAGCGTTATTGATTTTATTTCCTATGGGATGTTTTTGGGTTTATGGATTTTTTCAGTATCACATATCGTTAAAAAAGACATTGTTAGCATTGTTTCCTGTTTGTGCCTTAATAGGATTGTTTTTATTTGGTGTGCTATTTTTAGGTATTTTTAAAGATTATTTTGAGCTTAATTGGGTATTAAATACAATTATGCGTATGGAGTATCGCTTTCCTGTTCATCTAACGATGTATTATGGTATTGCCAATGGTTTAGCTATAATAATTTTATGGCGAACGAAAGACCCTTTTTTGAAATTTATTGCTTTTCAAGCATTGTTTTTGTCTTTTTTATGGCAATTTGTAGTGTATGCTCCATTCCGACACTACTGGTTGTCAGTCTATCCTTATTTTGCAATTGTTGTCGCATATTGTTTTGCTAAATTTGCTGATAGAATTTGCGGTTGTTTTCTTTTTCTAGGGGTTATTAGTATTGCTTCTTTTAATTATTTAACATTGAAAGATACTATGGCTAAATATGGAAATTTATCTTCTTTTGTGTATTTATCTTCTGTTGAATTATCTCTATCTAATGAAAATGATTTCATTATTGGTAATACTTCTACTTTAGGGGGATTACGTTTTGATGCAATGGGATATTATTGGTTTGGTCGTGATTATATTGCACTGTTGGATTATATTCATTTTCATCGTAGAGAATTTCCTGTTGAAGATAATGTCTTAAAGGCACGTAAACCTAAAATTATTTCTGCGGAAGATAAAAGAAAATGTATGACTAAGGATTATAAATTTACATTTGATTGTCATAGCGTGTCTACTTATGATAAAGACTTTTTGGATGAATATTATGATAATAGAGGTTTTATCTATGTTCGAAAAAATTAGTGCTTATTATATTAGGTAAAATAAAAAAGCTCTTCTTTTGTGAAGAGCTTTTTGCTTAAAAGTATATAGATACTTATGCGCCGAATACAATCTGCATAGTGTCTTTTGCTATCATGTATTCTTCATCTGTTGGTATAACGAATACGCGAACCTTTGAATCTTTTGTTGAAATTTCAGTTATGTCGCCACGTTTGCTATTTGCTTCTTCATTTAATGTAATGCCTAAATATGCTAAACGTTCAACAACTAATTTTCTTACCAAAGAACCATTTTCGCCAATACCCGCAGTAAATACGATGGCATCGACGCCTCCAAGAACCGCAATATATGCTCCGATGAAGCGAATAATGCTGTGAATATACGCATTTAAAGCATCTGTTGCAGCTTCTTCAACTCCATAAAGTGTTTCTATGTCGCGGTTATCTGAATATCCGCAGAGACCGAACATACCACTCTTCTTGTTTAATATTTCGTTTACTTCATCAGGGGTCTTATTTTGGGTTTTGCAAATATATAATGGAATGTATGGATCAATGTCTCCGCAACGAGTTCCCATGACAAGACCTGCTAGCGGTGTAAATCCCATTGATGTATCTAGGCACATGCCATTGTCAACGGCAGAAATTGATGCTCCGTTACCTAAGTGACATGTGATGATTTTTCCTTTTTTGCCGATTAGTTCAGCTGCTTTTTGTGAAACATATGCGTGTGATGTTCCATGGAAACCATAACGACGAATCTTGTATTTTGTATATTGTTCAATTGGTAATGCGTATAAAAATGCTTCTTTGGGCATTGTTTGGTGGAAGGCTGTATCAAATACAACAGTTTGTGGAATATTTGGTAGAAGTTTTTTTACAGCTTTGATGCCTAATACATGCGCATGGTTGTGAAGAGGGGCTAATTCGGATAATTCTTCAATTTGGTCAATAACAGAATCTGTTACTAATACAGAATTTTTGAAGATGTCACCGCCTTGCACAATACGGTGGCCGACAGCATCAATTTCATTCATAGATTTTAAAGCGCCATTTAATAATTCTTTTGTAACTTCTTCAATGGCTTCATTGTGGGTGGGAAGAGCTACTTCTCTGGTTCTTTTTTCGCCACCAGTTATTTTGATTTCAACGAATGAACCATGAATACCAATACGATCTGCTTTACCTTTGGCTATAACATCATATTTGTTTCCATCAACGTTGAATAATTGATATTTTAGGGATGATGATCCTGAATTTAATACAAGAATTTTTTTCATTTTATATTCCTTTTTCGGGTTAATTTATTTGGTTGCTTGGATAGCGGTTATTGCAATCATTCCAACAATGTCTTCTGCTAAGGCGCCTCTTGATAAGTCATTTACAGGAGCGTTTAGGCCTTGTAACATTGGTCCATATGCTTCACAGCCACATAGGCGTTGTAATAATTTATAACTAATGTTTCCTACTTCCAAACATGGGAAAATTAAAACATTGGCTTGTCCGGCAACTCTCGAATCCGGTGCTTTCTTTTTGGCAACGACTTCATCTAAGGCAGCATCTGCTTGCATTTCTCCATCAATCATGATTGGAAGACTCTTATATTCGTCAAGCAATAACATGTCTTGTGCTAATTTTGTTGCATTGCGAACTTTGTCAACCATTCCACCTGAACCTGAACCTCTGGTTGAATAGGAGAGCATTGCAACTTTTGGTGATAAGCCAAATTTTAACGCTGTTTCTGAACTTGCTAAAGCCATATCAGCTAATTCTTGTTCACTTGGATTAATGATAATAGCACAATCTGAGAAAATATATGGTTTATCATTGGCTACTAAAATTAAAGCGGAAGAAACGCTACGATCTTTGTGTGCTGATTTTATAATTTGTAGTGCAGGTCTTACTGTATCGGCTGTTGAGTGATTGGCTCCGGATACCATACCGTCTGCATCGCCTGCTTTAATCATCAATGTGCCAAAGTAATTGTAGTTTAAGGCTAATTTTTTTGCATCGTTTGGTGTCATTCCTTTAGCTTTGCGCAATTCATATAATAAATCAGCATATTGTTCTAATTTGTCTGATGTTTCTGGTTGCAATAATTCTATTCCATCCATCTTCCAGTTGTTTTTATCAAAGTATGATTTGATTTCTGCTGGATTGCCTAAAATGATTAATTTTGCTGCTTTTCTTTCTGCTATTACATGAGCGGCTTGCAAGATGCGTTCGTCTTCTCCTTCAGGTAATACAATTGTTTTTGGCTCTTTAGAGGCTCTCTCTAAAAGGCTGTCCAGAAATTTGCTTATTTTCATATCTATCGTCCTTTTATGATGTATGTTCGAAATTTTTCTTCAGTTAATATCATAACCTTTTAAAAGGCAATAAAAAAGTTTGATTTTTATGCTTTTACGGTATAAACATTTAGATAGTTTAATTTAGGAGATTTTGTTGTGCGTAGGTTTTTCTTTATTCTGACATTGGTGTTGTTTTCTTTTAAAAATGTTATAGCTAACTCTCTTTTTGATGCTGATGTGAATGTTGATGTAACGGCTGAGAGTGTTGTTGATGCAAAAAAGCAAGCGATGAATAAGGCTAGACGCGATGCTCTTAATGAGGTCTTATTGAGTATTAGCACACCTCAAAGTGTTGAAAATATTAAAAACCTTAATGATAATCAAATACAACATTTTATTTCTGGGGTGATGGTATTAATGGAAAAATCTTCTAATGTCAGATATATTGCTGATTTACGGGTTACTGTTAATGAAGATGTTCTTAAAGCTTATATGGAAGAAAATAATCTCCCTTTTGTTGTTGGAGAAGAACAAACTGTTTTGATTATTCCTGTTTTAGAAAATCAAGATGGTTCTCTGAATTTGTGGGGAGATGATAATTTTTGGAGAAATGCTTTTACTGAACGTAAAGATATTCGTAAAGGTAATTTGATTCTTCATGATATTGATAAAAATTTGGGGAATATTACTGCTGTTGAGGCTAATCGTATTTACGATATGAATGATAGCGAATTTAATGAATTGGCTTCTTTTAATAATGTTGATAATATGTATGTTTTGAAATATTCTCTTAAAGATGGAAAGGTTTATGTTAAGGAATTTCCTAGTCGTGAAGTTAATGAGATTATTATAGGGCAAGCTTCTCCTCAGGAATTAATAGATTTAACTTTGCCTTTTTTCAAAGATGTTAAAAAAGTTCACCATCTTGAAAATATAGAAAATGCTGATGAAATTGTTAATCAAAAAATTGAAGTAGTCTATACATATGTGAGGCTTAGTGATTGGCTGTCTCTTAAACGCTTTTTAGATACTTATCCGCAAGTAAAAGATGTTAAAGTGGTGTCTATGGCTAATGGTAAAGTTCATTTTAACTTTATTTATAGCGGTGTTTGGGAAAAGCTGCAGGCTAATTTGGCTTTAAGAGGATATAAATTGAAAAAAGAAGGAGGATATTATGCCATCTACTAAATTGCAAAGTCGATTTTATGTTAATCCATATATGTGGTTTGTTATATTTTTTGTATTTTTTTTCTTTTTATATTTACTACGTTCTGTTTTGATGCCTTTTGTAGCAGGAATCTTATTGGCGTATCTCTTAAATCCTCTTACAATTAAATTGGAAAAATGCAAAATATCTAGAACCTGGGCAACGGTTATAGTTTGTATTATCATGATTTTGCTTCTCATTCCGGCTATCTTTTTATTTCTAGGAATTGTGGAAAGTCAGCTTTCTTTATTGATTCAGGCTACTCCTAAATATTTGGGGTTGTTATTGGATAAAATTCGTCCTACTTTGAAAGATCTTGCGGAACGTTTTCCTGATGTTGTTGCCGGTAATATTGAAGAGGTGATTAAAGCAAATATAGGTAATGGGGTTAAATTGGCCGGAAAGGTCTTTCAAGGGCTAATTGCTAATGGTTTTGCATTTATTAACCTTATTTCGCTTATTTTGATTACACCTATCGTTGCATTTTATATGCTGCGTGATTGGGATGCTTTTGTTAAAAAATTTGAGGGATTGTTGCCTAAGAAGTCAAAAAAAGGTATTATGCAAAGCATGCATGAAATTAATGTAATTATTGCAGGTTTTATTCGAGGACAATTGAGTGTTTGCGTTATCCTTGGTTTGTATTATTCCATTGGCTTAAAATTAGTTGGTTTAGAGTTGGGTTTACTTGTTGGTTTTATTGCAGGGGTTATTTCCTTTATTCCATATGTAGGTTCAATTACTGGTTTTGTTTTGGCGGTTATTTTAGCGTTTGCTCAATTTAATGATATTACTCATGTTATGTATGTTGTTGCGGTATTTTTGAGTGGGCAGTTTTTAGAAGGGAACTTCTTAACGCCAAAATTGGTTGGTGAAAATGTAGGTCTACATCCTGTTTGGGTAATGTTTGCTTTGTTGGCAGGTGGTGTCCTCTTAGGATTTTTAGGATTAATGTTGGCTGTGCCTGTTGCTGCTATTATCGGCGTTCTTTTGCGTAATCTAGTTAAAAGATATAAGCAAAGTTCACTCTATTTGGATTAGCATAAATATGCTAATTGTTAATATAAATGGACCAATTAATTCTGGTAAATCAACTGTAGGAAAAATTTTGCCAACCTTCTTTGATCAAGCCTTTTTTCTGGAGGTTGATGAGCTTTTGTCAGATGAAGAACAGGAACGACTTCAGCTTGATTTTAGAGCAGGAATTGTTGAACGTTTGAAGAGACTTCAAATATCTGTTCAGGAGGAAAAGCATCTGCAAAGATATAAAATTTTGTTTTTTGCTTATCCAATGAGTCAGCGTAATTTCGAAAATTGGAAACAATGGGATGATGAAAATGATAAATTTATCAATATTACACTTTCTCCATCTCTAGAAAATTGTTTGAGGAATCGTGGAAGTCGTGAACTTTCTGAGCGAGAGAAAAAGCGTATTGCTGAAATGTATCAGCAAGGATATCAAATGCCTTTAAATTCAGACAAGGTCATCTGTAATGATGAGCAAACTCCTTTTCAGACGGCTCAGATAATTAAAGATTTTTTATTAAAGTTTATTTAGAGGTCTTTGACCATTCGGATAAAGTTAATGCCTTTTTCTTCAAATAAATCTCCGTCTTGCTTGAAGCCTAATTTTTCATAAAAACCTACAACGGATAGCATTGCATGCATTACCATAGTGCTATAACCGATTTCTTTAGCAGTTTTTTCAGCGTATTCAATTAATTTTTTTCCAATTCCTTCGCCTTGATGAACTACGTCTACGGCTACTTGCATTATTCTTATCTCGTCATTATTAATTGGAACCATAATTAAACCACCGATTAATTTATCACTAACGGAATCTATACAGCCAATGTGGAGAAAACCTGCTTCTTCTTCTCTGAAAGAATCTAAAAATTTTAATCCTAATGGTTGCAATAATATTTTATACCTTAGATCTAATAACTCTTGGTATCTTCCTGAACCAAATTCAATGTCTATAAATTTAATCATTGCAGCCTCCATATTTCTTTCAGAATAATTTATTGTTACTATTTAAGCATAGTTTTATGTTACTTGCAACAGTAAAGTGTTTAAAATCTGTTGCGTTCCTGTAAAATTTACTTTATGTAGAAATATAAGTTTATAAATTTGTTTTTTAAGGATAGCTCAATGCAGGATTTGGCAAAAATTAGAAATTTTGCAATTATTGCTCATATTGACCATGGTAAATCTACAATTGCAGATAGAATTATTGAAACTTGCGGTGGTTTGGAAAGACGTGAAATGACGGAGCAAGTTCTGGACTCTATGGATATTGAAAGAGAACGTGGAATTACTATTAAGGCTCAGACTGTTAGATTGAAATATATTGCTAAAGATGGGCAAGAGTATATGCTGAATCTAATTGATACTCCAGGGCATGTGGACTTCTCTTATGAAGTATCTCGTTCTTTGGCTGCTTGTGAGGGCTCTGTTTTGGTTGTTGATGCTACTCAAGGTGTAGAGGCTCAGACTTTGGCTAATGTTTATTTGGCTATTGATAATAATCATGAAATTGTTCCGGCTCTTAATAAAGTTGATCTACCTTCTGCAGATGTTGAAAAAGTTAAAAGTCAAATTGAAGATGTTATTGGTATTGATGCTGGTAATGCTGTTGAAACTTCTGGTAAAACTGGTGCAGGAATCGATGAATTATTAGAAGCAATTGTTCACTATTTGCCGGCTCCGCAAGGTGATGTTGAGGCTCCGCTTAAGGCTCTTCTGATTGATAGTTGGTATGATCCTTATTTAGGTGTTGTTATTTTAGTGCGGATTAAAGATGGTGTTTTACGTAAAAAACAAATTATTCGTATGATGAGTAATAATGCTACTTATACAGTGGATCGTTTAGGGGTGTTCACTCCTAAAATGCAAGAAGCGGAAGAATTATCTGCCGGTGAAGTTGGGTATATTACAGCAAGCATTAAAAGTGTTGGAGATTGTAGCGTTGGTGATACAATTACAGATAATAAGCGCCCGTGCGATGAAGCTTTACCTGGATTTAAACCTTCTATTCCTGTTGTGTTCTGCTCAATCTTCCCTGTTGATAGCAGTCAGTATGAAGCTCTTAAAGATGCTCTTGCTAAATTGAAACTTAACGACGCAAGTATTGATTATCAAAATGAAAATTCAGCTGCTCTTGGACTCGGTTTTAGATGTGGGTTCTTAGGGTTGTTGCATATGGAAATTATTCAGGAACGAATCGGTCGTGAATTTGATTTGGATATCATTACTACTGCACCATCTGTGGCTTATAAAATTAATCTGACAAAAGGTGAGACGATTATGCTTCATAATCCTGCCGATATGCCGGATTTGTCTACAGTTGCATCTATCGAAGAACCTATGGTTAAAGCAACTATTCTTGTTCCTGATACATATTTAGGGGCAGTTTTGAAACTTTGCACAGAGCGTCGTGGTTTGCAGCAAGAATTAACTTATGTGGGCTCACGCGCAATGGTTGTGTATCGTATTCCGCTTAATGAAATTGTTTTTGATTTTTATGATAGATTGAAATCTATTACAAGTGGCTATGCAAGTTTTGATTATGAATTGATTGGATATGAACAATCTGATTTGGTTAAAGTTCAAATTCTTATTAATGAAGAACCTGTCGATGCATTAGCATTTTTGTGTCATAGAAGCGAGGCAGAATCTAGGGGAAGACAAATTTGTGAGAGATTAAAAGATTTAATCCCGAGGCATTTATTCAAAATTCCTATTCAAGCAGCTATTGGGGGGCGTGTTGTTGCTCGAGAAACTATTTCTGCTATGCGTAAAGATGTTACAGCGAAATGTTATGGTGGTGATATTACTCGTAAACGTAAGCTCTTAGATAAACAGAAAAAAGGTAAGCAGAGAATGAGACAATTCGGAAAAGTTGAAGTTCCACAGTCTGCATTTATTGAAGCTTTGCGTATTGGGGATGATTAAGAGGGGCTATGTTCCCTCTTAATTTTTATAATAAAAATGCTCTTTTGTGGATTATTGAATAGTAAATCTTTTTGTAGAGTTTGCTTTTGCTAAAGCATCTTCTTGGTCGCGGTTGATAGGGAATTTTCCTCGACGTTGGAAAGAACGTAACTCTAATCCATATAGACCGTATAATTGCTTAAATTTAGGTTGATGAGAATCTGGGTATGGTATTTCAGATAATAGTTCTTTTAGACTTTTTTTGTGTAAGTCTTTGATATTTACTTCTGCTATTTGTGAGGTTTCAGAAGTTGTTGTTGATTTGTTCTTTTGGTTATCTTCTAACTGATATTTTGAAGAGGGGATTGATTCTGTGATTTCTGTGTCTTTTATTTTTTTTGTTGTATCGGTTTTTGATTGTATTGTTCTTCTTTTTATCTCTGTATTTTTTGTGGATATTTGTTTTTGTGGGATAGCGGGTGATTTTGAGTAGTTATTTTGCTGATTTTGGGGTGATTGTTGTGAGATGTGATTGTCAAATATTTCTTCTTTAGGTTGTTCTCTTTGAGTTTCTGTTTTGATGTATCGTGGTTTCATTAAACGGATATCTTGAATTTGATTGTTTTGCTGAAATGCTCCTTGTGGAATGAAAAAGGCTAAAATCGTTTTATGATTGTTTGAACTCATAGCATTGTTGGCAAAAAAACTGGACAAGATTATGCTTATGATATATATATATTTCATAACTATCTCCGCGTTAATTGTTGTGCTTGAAAGTATTTTAGATGAAAAAAGTTTTTTTTGCCTTAATTTTTATGTGTTCTTTAGGTAATACTGCTTTAGCTATTGATGATTTGGAAAAATATGAAAAAGAGTGTTTGAGCATTATTGAAAAACCTTCAATCCAAATTACTGCTGCGTATGGGAATCTTATGTATGATTTTTCAAAAGATCGTGATTTCCTAAAGAATGAAACTGAAATTAAATTTAAGGAAAATGGATTGAGGTTTCCAGTAGAATTTGAGCCTATTGGCTTAACAAAAGTTCGAGATACTTTTAATTTTAATATGACTGTTGGACAAATAGAAATTAGTCGTAATTATGAGTGTGTCTTTCCGAAAACGATAACTGTTCATTTGGGATATGTTTCTCCTACAATCTATATTCTAAAAGATTTAAAGAAGCAATCTTGCTTATACGAAGTTGCTTTAAGACATGAGAAAACTCATATGCAAATCTATATTGAGGCTTTAGATTATTTTTTACCTGAGTTTAAAAAAGAAGTTAATAATTTATTTGAAACAGTTGGAGTTAAAATTTTACAGTCAGGACAAAATGGAAAATTAGTGGCTAAAGAACTTAATACGGAATATGTTAATACTCTTAAAAATAAAGTGGATATTTGGAGAAAAGATGTAGAAAAAGAACAGGTAAAACTCGATACCCCAGAGCATTACCTGTTAGAAAGTAAATTGTGCGCACAATTTGATGAAGATTAAAATTTATAACGCTATTGTTTAGCAATTATAATCTTTTTTTAATCCTTCTAAACATTCATAGATACCTTTGTAGGCAGAATCTATAAAAGTCTTATCTTTAGCTGAGTTGTTACCATAATAAATACGAATAGTTGTCATTCCACACTGTTTCGCATAGTCTAGATTAGAATAGCTGTCATCGATAAATATACAATCTTTAGGAGAGATACCTATTGTTTCGCATAGTCTTTTGTATACATCAGAGCTTTCATTTTTTTTGTATACATCGAAATCTTCGACAGAATAGAATTTGTCTTTGAAGAAATCATATAGGGAGATGTGTTTTAGTATTTTTTCGCAAATATCTTTAGATGAGGTGGAAAATACATATTGTGGACATTTGAGACTCTGTAATTCTTCTAATAAACCTTCATATGGTGCGATTGTTTTTACTAATTCGCTTTTATAATTGTGATATGATTTGTATAGTTCTTTGTGGGGTATGCCATATTCTCTGGCAAAAATTTCTAAGCCATCTCTGTATGTGGCATATGATTCTTTTACTTTTTCTGTAGCTTCTTTGAATTCTAGTGGGATTTTAAATTCTTTTATTGCTGCTGTAGCAGTGGCTTCGTTTAATTTATTTTTGTATTCATCTGTTTCATAGTAAAGGGTATTGTCTAAATCCCAAATTATGGTTTTGCTCACTTTTTATACTCCCAAAAATTAATCCGTTGCTTATATTATATTTATATATGGCTGAGGTCAATAATTTTTATTATAAAAAAGAATTTGAGAAAAATATAAAAAAAACTGTTAGTAACGTATTTAAAAATTTTGGAGAGAGATTTATGGACCTTTTAAAAAAAAAAAATCAATTTAATTATAATGAGATATGAAAAAAATAAAAAAAAAAGGGGGCGAATGCTTGCCAATTATGATGTTTTTTTTATGATGTGGGCAGTTGTTCAATTTTTATTGAATAAGTATTTTTCTACTATATCTTGTAGGTGTTAATGCTTTTTTAATACAATATGTAGTATAACGTTCGTAGTGACGAATTTTAAGAACTTGTTAAATTTGAGCGAAGGGATTTATAAAAAAATGGCCAATAATGAGTTGCAAATGCCAACGGTGAAAAAATATAAATTGCCGTTTAAAAGTATAACTAAAAGAGACGGAACGCTTGCTGATTTTGATGGTGATAAAATTTATAATGCTATTGTTAGAGCAGGTGAAATTACAGGTGAATTTGATAATGATGATGCATGGCTTTTGACAGCTCAAGTTATGAAAATTTTAGCTCATAAATTTGATGAGTCTTTGCCTTCTGTGGAAGATATTCAAGATGTAGTTGAACAAGTTTTAATATCCTCAAACTATTTCAAAACAGCTAAGTCTTATATCTTGTATCGAGATAAAAGAAATAGAATGCGTGGTGATGGAAAAACAGTTATCGATGTTGAAAGCTCTGTTAATGAATATTTGGAAAATTTAGATTGGCGTATTAAAGAAAATGCTAACCAAGGATATTCTAATGGAGGCTTAATCTTAAACGTTTCTGGTAAAGTTACAGCGAACTATTGGTTATCTCATGTTTATCCAGCAGAAGTAGGTGAAGCTCATAGAAATGGTGATATCCATATTCATGATTTGAGTATGCTTGCAGCTTATTGTGCTGGTTGGTCTTTGAAGAATTTATTAAGAGAAGGTTTTAATGGTGTGCCAGGTAAAGTAGAAGCAGGTGCTCCAAAGCACTTATCTTCTGCAATTGGGCAAATGGTTAACTTTATGGGAACTTTGCAAAATGAATGGGCTGGGGCTCAGGCTTTCTCTTCTGTTGATACTTATTTGGCTCCTTATGTTAGAAAAGATAAGTTAAAGTATGAACAAGTTGAACAATGTATGCAGGAACTGATTTATAATCTTAATGTTCCTTCTCGTTGGGGTTCTCAGACTCCGTTTACAAACTTTACTTTTGATTGGGTTTGTCCTGAAGATTTGCGTGATCAACATCCTATAATTGCAGGTGTGGAACAGGATTATACATATGGTGATTTAGGCGAAGAAATGGCTATGATTAATAAAGCCTATATCAATGTTATGATGGGTGGTGATGTTAAAGGACGTCCATTCACTTTCCCTATCCCAACTTATAATATGACTTGGGATTTTCCTTGGGAAGATGAAAATACTGAATTGTTATTTGAAATGACTGCAAAATATGGTTTGCCTTATTTCCAGAATTTCTTGAATTCTTCTTTGAAACCAGGGCAAATCCGTTCTATGTGCTGTCGTTTACAGTTGGATTTGAGAGAATTGTTAGCTCGTGGTAATGGTTTGTTTGGTTCTGCTGAACAGACAGGTTCTGTTGGTGTTGTTACCATTAACTGTGCTAGATTAGGTTATGTTTATAAAGGTAATGAAGCAGGACTCTTTGCTAGAGTTGATGAGTTGATGAATATTGCAAGAACTTCTTTGGAAATTAAAAGGAAAGTTATTCAACGTTTGATTGATAATGGTTTGTTCCCATTTACAAAAAGATATCTTGGAACTCTTCGTAATCACTTCTCTACTATTGGTGTTAATGGTATGAATGAAATGATTAGAAACTTTACTAATGATGAACATAATATTGCAGATGTTTGGGGACAGGCTTTTGCTGAGAAATTCTTAGATTTTGTTCGTGATAGATTAGTGAAATTCCAAGAAGAAACTGGGCATATGTATAATCTTGAAGCTACTCCGGCTGAAGGGGCTACTACAAGATTTGCTAGAGAAGATAAAAAACGTTATGTTGGTATTATTCAAGCAGGGACTCCGGATGCTCCTTTCTATACTAACTCTTCTCAGTTGCCAGTTGGATATACAGATGATCCTTTTGAAGCTCTAGATTTACAAGCTAGATTGCAATCAAAATATACAGGAGGAACTGTGCTGCACCTCTATATGAATCAGCGTATTTCCTCTGCAAAAGTTTGCCGCGACTTTATTAAAAAGGTGTTGGCTAATTATCGCTTGCCTTATATCACGATTACTCCGACATTTTCTGTTTGCCCGAAACATGGTTATATTGCTGGTGAACATGAATTTTGCCCGATCTGTGATCAAGAAAAAAAGGCAGAAAAGTTAAAAATGCTTGCAAAAAAGCAAGAAGTAGCGTAATATATTATATTAATTGAAAGGGAGAACGATGAGTAATATTATTAATATTGATGATGTAAAGTTGGATGATTCCGAAAGACAACGTTGCGAAGTTTATACCAGAGTTATGGGGTATATTCGTCCAACTACAGAATTTAATGTTGGTAAGAAAGGCGAATATAATAGTAGATTATGCTTCTGCGAAGAAAAAGCTATTCATGGTTGCGAAGTTCGTGAATGTGCTTGCAAGGCAGATGAAACTTTGGCTTTGGCGGCAGAATAATTTATTTGGGTGTAATTGAATTATGAACCCTATTAAAATCGGCGGTATTGAGAAATTCAGTATCGTCGATTTTCCGAATAAGATGTCCGCTGTTGTCTTTATGCAGGGATGTCCTTGGCGTTGTCCTTTCTGTCATAATGTCCATCTTCAGGATGTAAATGCCGATACGGATATTGCTTGGCATAAGTTTGTTGATTTCTTAAATCAGAGAAAAGGTGTTTTGGATGCTGTGGTCTTTTCTGGCGGAGAACCATTGGTGCAAGACGGATTGATTGACGCTATTAATGAAGTAAAAGCTTTGGGCTATCAGATAGGTCTTCATACAGGAGGATATCATCCTACTCGTTTTCAAAAAGTTCTTCATCTGATTGATTGGGTGGGCTTTGATATTAAAGCTCCTTTTGATGAAAAGCATTATAAAGAAGTAACAGGGGGAATCGCAGATGTATACAAGGTTCAAGAAAGTTTGAAACTCCTTGTTGATTCTGGAATCCATTTTGAATGTCGGACAACTTGTGATCCGCGATTTTTATCTGTTGAGGATATTTATAAAATAGCAGACTCCTTGAAAAATATGGGGGTTAAAGAATACTATTTACAAAAATATCGGAAAGTTCCTTCTGACACAGATACTACTGAGAGTCAATGCTTGGCTTTGGTTGAAAATGAAGGTCTTTTACAATATTTGAAAACATCTTTTGATGTGTTTGATGTTCGTAAATGAGGCCTTATTTTATTGAGAATCTTATATTTGCATGCGTCGTCATTTTACAGAAATGATGGCGCTTTTTCTTACAATGTGGCTGAGAATCGTATATATTCTTATTATGTTTAATTAGGGAGGAGAAAAAAGATGTCTAATGATCCAGCTTTTGATTATATTTATGGTAATGAGGGATTTCGTCCTCATTCTTTGAAAGAAATTCTTACGGAAATGGGATTTAAAGATAATGATTATTTACATGTAGATGATTCCCATAAAATAAGAGTGGCAGTTGGTCGAGATCAATCTGGACGTCTGGTTGAGGATCCTGCTCGTTCTTTGGGCGGAATTGATAGTAATACAGGAAAAAGCAATTGTAAAAATATGGCGGAGGATATAAGAACTAATCTTAGGAAAAATGGAGAACTGCAGATAGCCTCTGGGTATTTGGGCCGTAATAACGGTGTATATGCGGCGATGACTTCTTCCGGTGCGGATATGATTGTTACAACTGATCCACGAATTATTGTTGCTTTGGAACAACAGTTTGGATTTAAAGATGTTGATATGAGCGTACCTTTGTCTATTGGTGATGAACGTATTATGGATATACGTGATGACGAAAAATGGAAAGCAGTTAAAGCTAATGGAGAGCGTATTGTAGATAGTATTGCAAAAGGGGAAAAAGTGAAAGCTCCTAAAAATATTATTTCAGATATTAGAGCTCAACATCAAAAAAATGTTCTGGCTCGTCGAATTATGGAACAGAAAAGAAGAATGGGACGTCTTTAGTCTTAAATCGTTAATAAAATGATATTGTATGAAAATGTCTTCTATTAGAAGGCATTTTTTTTTGTGAAATTATTTCTCAACTGTTAGGCTTATAAACTGTTTGCTTTGTTGTAAAATAGCTTTGAAATTTGATAATTTTTATGGCTGTATTTTATTGCTTTGATAAATTGCGTATTTTTGCAAAAAATAGGGGATAACCTTGCATTTTTTGCAAAAATTACTTGGTTAAAATTGTGATGGTGCTATATTAAAGTGTGCTTGAAATTTATTATAACAGAGGTTCGTAATGGCTGAATTGACAGAAGATGAAATTATTAAAGGTGAACAAGAATATAATGCTGATTCAATTAAAGTATTGAAGGGATTGGATGCTGTTCGTAAAAGACCGGGTATGTATATCGGTGATACAGATGATGGATCTGGTCTTCATCATATGATTTATGAAGTTCTTGATAATGCTATTGATGAGGCGTTGGCTGGCTATTGCGATAAAACTGAAGTTATTCTTAATCCGGATGGTTCAGCTACTATCCGTGATAATGGACGCGGTATGCCTGTTGATATCCATAAAGAAGAAGGGGTTTCTGCTGCCGAAGTTATTATGACAGAATTGCACTCTGGTGGAAAATTTGATAACAATTCTTATAAAGTTTCTGGTGGTTTACATGGTGTGGGGGTTTCTGTTGTTAATGCCCTTTCTACATGGCTGAAATTGAAAATTTGGCGTAATGATCAACAATATGAGGCTGAATTTGCAAATGGAAATGTTGTTGAACATATTCATGTTACAGCCTCAACTCCTGGTAAACATGGAACGGAAGTTTCTTTCTTGCCTTCTCCTGAAACTTTTACTCAAACAGAATTTAATTATGATGTTTTGGAACGTTCTATTCGTGAAAAGGCTTTCTTGAATTCTGGTGTATATTTAAAATTAATTGATAATCGTGGTAATGAACCTAGAGAAACAGTTTTCCATTATGAGGGTGGTTTAAAGGCTTTTGTTACTCACTTGAATAAATCTAAAGCCCCTTTACATGAGAATATTATTAGCTTTTCTGGTGAACAAAACGATATTCAAGTTGATGTTGCTATGCAGTGGACTGAGGCTTATAACGAAAGTATGCTTTGCTTTACTAATAATATTCCTCAAAAAGATGGGGGAACCCACTTGGCTGGTTTTAGAGGTGCCTTAACTAGAACCGTTAATAACTACATTCTTGAAAATGGTCTTTTGAAAAAAGATAAAACAGTTATTACTGGTGACGATATGCGTGAAGGTTTGACTTGTGTCTTATCTGTTAAAGTTCCTGATCCGAAATTTTCTTCTCAAACTAAGGATAAATTGGTGTCTTCTGAAGTGCGTCCTGTTGTTGAAGGTATTATGGGTGATAAACTTAAAGAATGGTTAGATGAACATCCAGCTGAAGCTAAAATAATTGTCGGTAAAATTGTTGAAGCTGCGACAGCGCGTGAGGCTGCACGTAAAGCTCGTGAATTAACTCGTCGTAAAGGTGTTTTAGATATTTCTTCTCTTCCAGGTAAATTGGCAGATTGTCAGGAAAAAGATCCTGCTTTATCTGAAGTATTTATTGTGGAGGGAGATTCCGCTGGTGGTTCTGCTAAACAGGGACGTGATAGAAAAAATCAGGCTATTATGCCTTTAAGAGGTAAAATCTTAAATGTAGAACGTGCAAGATTTGATAAAATGCTCAATTCTGCTGAAATTGGTACTATTATTACCGCTTTGGGAACGGGAATCGGACGCGATGACTTTAATCCTGATAAATGTCGTTATCATAAAATTGTTATTATGACCGATGCCGATGTCGATGGTGCGCATATTAGAACTTTGTTGTTAACTTTTTTCTATCGCCAAATGCCTGAATTAATTGAACGTGGGTATATTTATATTGCTCAACCACCTCTTTATAAAGCTAAACGAGGCAACTCTATTATTTATTTGAAAGATGATAGAGAAATGGAAGATTATTTAATTAATGGTGGATGTGATGATGCTTATTTGGAAAAAGCAGATGGCGAACGCATTTTAGGTCATGATTTAGTAACTTATGTTGAGAGTACTAAAAAAGCTCGTAATTTGGTATCAATGCTTAGCACAAAAGCTCCTGAGCATATTGTTGAACAAATGGCTATTTGTGGTTTGTTTGATAAAGAAGTTCGGGCTGATAAGTCTCGTTTTCAAAGTGAATTAGATAAGTTGGTTATTCGTTTGGATAATTTAGAAGCAGAATATGATCGTGGCTGGAAAGCAGATGTGCTTGATAATGGTAATGTTTCTTTTTATCGTACTTTGCGTGGAGTTAAAGAAGAACATATTGTTGGAGCATCTATTCTTGAAAGTGGCGAAGCTAGAATCTTGAACTCAATGAAAGATTTTCTTGCTGAAAACTTTTCTCAAACTTTGAAGCTTGTTTCTAAAACTGGTGGTGAAACCGTTATCGCTGGTCCTGTAACATTGGTTGATGCAGTTATGGCTGCCGGCAAGAAAGGTATAACTTTGCAACGCTATAAAGGATTAGGTGAAATGAACCCAGAACAACTTTGGGAAACAACTTTGGATCCTGAAGCTCGTTCGTTGTTGCAGGTTAAAATTGATCAGATGGAAGAAGCTGATGAAGTGTTCTCTACATTGATGGGAGATGTAGTTGAGCCTCGTAAAGACTTTATTCAAGAGAATGCTCTTAATGTGGTTAATTTGGATATTTAGTCATTGTTGGCTAAATATTAAAAAAGTAGAGAAGAAGCCTTTGAGTTTCTTCTCTAATTTTAAAAAAAATATATTTTATGCAAAAAATTAACATAAAAAAACTCTCCATGATTAGGAGAGTTTTTTGCTATAATACAGTGTTTAGTAAATGGAATACTTTATTGCAAAATAAACCATTATCCAGACTAATATCATACAAATAAATGCTAAAACTTTACTTTTTTCATATTCTTTGTATGTGTTCCACATGCCAATGATGCAAACAATGCTGTATGTTGCAACTCCTAGAAAAGCAGCTATATAAAAACATAACCATATGAATGTTGTTGGATTCATACTCAATAATGAAATATTATTCCAAACGATTTGCAGAAATCTGGTTTCATATCCTGCGGATTGTTTTAAGAAAATCATTAATGCTCGAGCAATGAAACTTGAGGCGAATAATCCTAATACAGAAAATTTCCAAAAAGCTTCTGCTAATGAGTATTGTCCGTAAACAAATTTTCCAAACATTTCTTTTACTCCTATTATGTTTGTTTTTTTATATATCTTACTTCTTATTGTTTAGCAATCTTTTTCAAAAGAAATTTACAATATTCTTGTATTTCTTTAGGCCTAATTTTTTGTGTGTGTCTGCAATATATTCATGCAAATCGTTCCATGTTGTATTTGCTTCAATATATTGACGTGCTTTTTGAGGTGATTTAGATAATTGAATATCTATCACTTGGCTAAGCAATTCATACATGGCTGGACTTACCTTGTCGAAGTTTATATGGATTAATTTATTTTCATCAAAGAAAATTGCTTGATGTTTTAATAGTGTATTAAATTCAATTAAATCGACAATTTTATATGTTTCTGTTGGAAAAATTGGTTGTGCTCTCAATAATAAGCGGAAAATCCACGTCGTATATATTTCTTTTAAGGTTGTTTCATCGATAATACCTTTTTTGACATATTCAGGCATAAATGATATGGAAATTGTATCGGCTTTGTTTTCTTCTATTATGGATTTGCATATTCCTGGAGAATTTTGATATTCACTATTTGGACCTAAGGAATGTCCATTTTCGTGACCGATAACAAATAAGTGATCTGCTTCAATGTTGTAATATTTATGAAAGTCAGGATGTAAAAATGCATTTAGCATTTTTTGGGTTCTTGCAGCATCTTGGCTCAATCTTACTTGGCGGTGATATACATTACGTCTTCCGCCTCCTGTCTTTATGGATAATTTGTCATTGTTAGGTAGATTTTGTGCTACAGTCATACCGCCTCGGCATTGTGCGTAATCCCCTGTTAAACTTATTAAATCTACATCTACCATTGTTTGCTTTAATTCGGTTGTTGTGTTGATGCTTTGTGTGTATTTTTCTGCATAAGGCATCAAACTGCTTAATTGAGGCATTGTATCTTTAAATTTTAATAAAACTTCTGTTCCTTTTTTGTTGACTATGCCAACTCTTACTCCAAGCATATCTTTGGCGATTACTTCGATGTTTTTTTCTTTTATTTTTTGTGCTAGCTCAGTATTTTCTAAAACAGTTGGAGTCATTTCATCATCATAATTTTCTCGGCTTATTGTAAATTCTAATGGTGTATCTTGCATCATTGCCCAATGCTTATCTGCTAGCATGTCCATCTCTTCGTTATTTTGTAAAAGAGCTTGGGCTTGCCATGAAAGGTATTCTTTGAATAATGAGTTTGTGCAATAATGTGCGGCAACTTCTAATTCATTGGCTATTTCTGAAAATTCATCCTTAAAGTATTCGGTGTAGTCAATGGCTTTTAATTCATTTTTATCACGAATTACCATTGTTCTGGAAGATAAAATTTTTGCTATTTCAGTTACTTTTTCTTCATTAAACATATTTAGAAGTATTTGATGAAATTCTTCAACTGTTAAGTCTTGTGGGTAAAAGTTTTTACCTGCAGGAGTGATTAGTCCTTTAAATATGGTTATAGGTTCTTTATCGACTCCGTTTAGTCCACTTACGCCATTTAAAGAATTGAACATCTTTAATGATAAGGCTGCTTGTTCATTATTAGGAGCAGCTTCTTCAAGTGCTTGTTTCATTGTTATATTTAATGCATTGTCTTGTTTTAAACTAACGTTATTAAAAATTTTGGCAGCAATGACTAAATGCCTAAGGGCTTTTTTATCGCCTTCTTCTAAGGAGAGATATTCTTCTGAATTTGGTGATAAAAGAATGACATCTGTCATTTCCTCTGTAGTCATTTTTTTTAGCTCATCTATACTGTAGTTTAATTCATAACCATTATATGTTGTCATTTAAATTTATCTCCACTGTCTTAAATTTATAAAATTGCATTTTAGATGTTTTATATTCTGGGTTTATTCCTGATTGTAATTTTATATAGTTAAATAAATTTTTACTATCTTGTTCTTTATATTTAGCAATTTCGTTGGGAAGCATTAGATATTCTCTTTTTTCAAAACGGAAAAATATTCCTTCGTCTTGTTCTATTGTTTCAGTATCTGCTATTTTTTTGAATGATGTTAATAGCGATAAGCGTTGAGGTTTATCGTGCGTGGTGAGTTTTTTTAATGCATTTTCTATGTTTTTTTCTAAGGATAGGTGCTTTTTCAAACTACATGATTTTTCTAATGTTCCAGAAATGCATAGGCGCACATTTTTTAAAAAAAGATTATCGGTTGATAATGGAAAATCTACATTTGAGATAGTTCTTTGAGAAAAATAGCTTAGTAGCTTATCTTTATTGTCTTTGGCGAAATTTTGAAGGTTTTTTTGTTCTTTTTCTAATTGTGTTTTTGGGGTAAAACTTATGGGATAATTAGTGTCTATTATGCTGTATATTTGTGAGGGTAATGAATAATGCTTGATTTGTTTGTAATTTATTGTTTTGGTGTAAAAATTTTGGTTGTTTAAAAGTGGTAGTAGACTATCTTCTTTTGATGCTATTATAAGTTCTGCTTTATCTTTGTCTTGTGTCTGTTGTATTTGTGGGGTGTAAAACTGAATGAGTTCAAGCAATATTTTATTATTTTCTATTTTATCTGCAAAGTAGTGATTATTTATTGAAGAGGGAAGTTTAGATAAAGCAACAGATATTGTTTTTAAATTTTCTCTATTTAATTCTTCTGGGATTAATATGGCAAAATGTGTCTTATCTTTTGTATAAAATATTACTACTGGTGATGTTTGGGTATACCACTCAGGTGCTTTAATAGGGGAAGTATAAGATAGAATATTGTTGTTTGTATAGTTTAAGTGTTTATGTAAATAAAGTAGATTGATAATACAGAATAAAATGATGCTTATTATTGTTATAAGCTTTTTTATTTTTTTGCGACGCTCTTCTTTTTTATTTACATATAGTAGCATCTGTCCTCTTCTTATTTACAGGATGTAATGCACATTTTTGCATGTTTTCACGAGATAAGGCTATAATGGCTTTTTCTAATTCTTTTATTATTGGTTCATTTAATTCGGCTATGAGTGGCTTTTTCTTTAGTGCCATTTTATAATATTCTCCACCATTTTCACATAATCCCCAATAGCGAACATCGCCATCTTTATATTGATTTGCCTGCAGATTTGCTTCTAATTTGTCTAGTGCAGAGACTATTTTTGCTTCAATGGTCTGCTTTTCTTCGTATTCTTCATATAAATCATAGATTTTTTTATTTAAGGGAGCTGGAAGAAGCTTTTTTAATTCTTTGATGGCTTGTGCTTCTTTATACTTTTTTTCTTCTCTAATGGATGGATTTGCTATTTGATTTGCTGCAGTGTAATCTCCAACCTTTCCTTCTGCTATATCGTGGACTAATGCCATTTCTAACATCTTTGTATAATCTATAGGAGATTTGAGATAAGGTGCTATAAGCATAACTAAAAAGGAGAGTTTGAAAATATGCATGGCATCATTTTCCGGGGAGCCTTCGTATAAGAGTAAGTCTCTTTTTACGATACAAACTTCTTCTAATGCTCGCATAAAATTGATGATTTTATCAATCTTTTTCATAACTCTCCTTTTGTTTTGCTTATTTATGCGTTTTTATTTTTAGCATTTTTACCAATATATTTCTTTCCGTTCATATATGGTTGCAATTTTTCAGGAATTCTAACGGTGTAGTCGGATTGCTGATGGTTTTCAATAAACGGAACTAATATACGTGGTGTTGCTATGCCTGTATTGTTTAATGTATGAACAAATTTTACTTTGCCGTCTTTATTGTCTCTGTATCTTAAATTTGTTCTACGAGCTTGCCATTCTGTAATGTTTGAGCATGAATGGGTTTCTCTATAACAATTTTGTGAAGGTGTCCAAGCCTCTAAGTCGTATTGACGATATTTAGGAGCTCCCATATCACCAGTGCAAATCTCTAGTACCTGATAAGGTAATTCTAAGTCTTGTAATACTTCTTCAGAGATAGCTAATAGGGTTTTATGCCATTTTTCACTTTCAGCGATATCATTTTTGCAGATAACGAATTGTTCTGTCTTTAAGAATTGGTGAACGCGAACTAAACCTCTTGTATCCTTCCCGGCTGCTCCGGCTTCACGGCGGAAGCATGGAGAGAAACCTGCATATAATACTGGTAGATCGTTTTCAGATAATATTTCATCAGCTCTTAGAGAATTCAATACTAATTCGGCGGTGCCTGATAGATACAAATCATCCGCTGGCATATAGTATACTTCATCTTTTGAAAATGGTAAGTAGCCCATGCCATAAAGGGGTTTTTGCTTTGATAATGAAGGAACGGTGATTGTTGTAAATCCATGTTCACTTAATTTATCTAACACGAGCATGTGCATAGCTAATTCTAGGCGCGATAATTCATTTTTTATAGCATATGTGCGGGCGCCGGAAACTTTTGTAATACGTTCTAGTTCAGACCAATCATTTAGTTCCATTAACTCTATATGATCTTTCGGTGTGAAGTCAAATTTCGTTGGCTCTCCGACTTTTCTTAGGATAATGTTTCCAGACTCGTCAGGTCCTATTGGAGAATCTGGGCAAGGTAAGTTTGGCATTCTCCACATAATATAGTCAAATTTTTCTTGCTCTGCAGCTAATAATTCTTGTTCTTTCTTTAATTCTTCTCCTAATTCTTTACTTTTTGCAATTATTGATGGACGTTCTTCTGTTGATGCGGATTTAATAGAATTGCTAAGTTTATTTTTTTCTTCAGCTAATGCTTGAGTGGATGTTTTTAGTTTATTTATATCTTTGTGTAAACTAATTAAATCATCTATGTTGATTTGTTCTTCAGTGTATCCTTTTTTAGCTAATCCTTCTTTTACCAATTCAGGATTTTCTATTATAAATTTTATATCCAACATCTTTATTTTCCTTTTTATATAGGTTATTGCAAAAATCTAGCCTTAGATTATCAATATTTAAAATTAAAAACAACATAAATTTAATGCACAAACACAGCTAAATCTGATGAAAATGTTATTGGTCTTTTTATTTATATCATAATAAAAAATAGCCTAACTTATATTTTTGCTTTTTTGTGTTTGAGAGTAAAAAAATAATTATATTTATAAATTGCTTAATTTCTTTTTTATGTGATGATTTATTTCAGTCCAACAAATTTCAGCATCTTTCTCTGTCCAAAATTTTTTCATATAGTTATATAGTTTTGTTAGCATTTGTGTTTTTTGTAACAGTTGATATGAGGAGATATATCTTATATCAAAAGCACAGGCTAGTATCATTAAAGCGTTTTCTGCTGCTGTGTGGACATTGTTTATATTAACTTCTGTGTGATTTAAAAAATCATGCCATACTTCTTGAGATATTTCTTGGCTTCCTATATCCATGCGTTGAGCAAAGAAAAAAAGCTCTTCCATGTCTGGGAATTCTCTTGAAAGTAAGTAAAAGTTGGCGATTTTATCTGAATCTCTTACTAAATAAATTATTTTTTCTATTTCTTTTTTTTTCGTTGCATCTAAGTCGATGTATGTCTCATCTTTGTATAGATTTTTGATTAGATGACCATGGTGCTTTATAGGTAGAGTTATTCTTATATCTTTGTAAAGAGGGATGGTTTCTAATAATTGTGCACCATATTCTCCATGGTCTACTTTTTCATCAAAACCTTCTCTATAAACTTCATAGAAACGGCCAATATCATGTAAAAGAACGGTTGCTTTTAAACGTGTTACTTCTTCAGGTGATGCCGTATTAAAGCAAGCTTCGTGCTTTAATAGGTAATTTCCTACTCCTAGTACTTGGTATGAATGGCGTGTTTTTTCATTCATAACTTTTTGGGCGTGTGCTGAGGATATATTGTAATATTTTTCATATTCTCTTTTTAAAAGAGTTTTTGCATTTTCGAAAATCATAAAAATTGTCTTTCTGTAAAATGAAAAGGGAACATTTTTATGTTCCCTTTATAACAGTAGATTAGAAACCTTCTGTATCTAAGCGTTTACGCAACTGCTTTCTTGCTCTTCTGATAGCTTCAGCTTGGCGACGTGCTTTCTTTTCTGAGTTTTTCTCATGGCAACGTCTTAATTTCATTTCGCGGAAGATTCCTTCACGTTGCATTTTCTTCTTTAAAATCTTTAAAGACTGAGCTACATCATTACCAATAACAGTAACTTGAACCACTTAAATCACCTCTTTTCTATTCTTAAAATGTTAAACTGTTCCGCATTTATATCATATATTTTTTAGATTGCAATAAAAAATTTATTATCTTTTTTGAGGGTAAGAGATTTTTAATAACTTATTATTATTATTTCTACAGAATTATAGAAAAGGATGTGAATATGACTGAAAATAAAGATGCGACAGCATTATCTCCTAAAAATGTTTATGAATTGATGGATAATGATGCCGGTGAAGTTATGGTTTTATTGTATGCAGGTGAGGGTAAACCTGCTAATCCTACATTTTTGTTGGATGAAAAAAATAAATTAATTGAAATTTCTCGTTCTAAGGATGATTTGGTTTTGATTGAAGGCTTAAAAAGTGAAGCAATTAGTAAAATTAAAAAATTAGAAACACTCTATGTTTGTGAAATGAAATATAATGATAATCCTGATGCGGAAAATGAAATTTTGTATGCATATGCGGCTTCTTTAAAAAAAAAAGAACCAAATCAGTTAGCAAAAATGCAGAATAGAGATACAGAGAGTAAAACAAAAGAAACAGTTGCAGAGAAAGCTCGTAAAGCTCGTGAGAAAATATTAGAGACATCTCAAAAATAACAGTTTCTTAGTAATATAAAAAAAACCTCCTTTCCAAAGGAGGCTTTTTTATTGTCTTATTCAGTCTGTTAAGCAATTTTTTCTACTTGACTGAACTCTAATTCTACTGGAGTATAACGTCCGAAGATTGATACAGAAACTTTTACACGTGACTTTTCATTGTCAACTTCTTCAACTACTCCAACAAATGATGCAAATGGACCATCTGTTACTTTTATCTGTTCGCCAACTTCAAAGTAAATTTCAGTAGATGGACGTTCAACACCTTCTTCAATTTGTGTCATGATTCTTTTTACTTCAGCATCACTAATTGCTTGTGGCTTGTTGTGACTTCCTAAGAAACCACTAACACGAGGTGTATCTTTTACGATATGCCATGCATCATCACTCATTTCCATCTTTACTAGAATATATCCTGGGAAGAATTTGTGTTCTGCGTTTACTTTTGTTCCTTTACGAACTTCTACTACTTGTTCGGTTGGAACTAATACTTCCAAAATCTTATCATCCATCTTCTTTAAGACGGCTTGCTCTCTGATAGATTCGGCAACTTTTTTCTCAGATCCAGAATATACGTTAACAACGTACCAACGTGCTGTCATGTGGCATCTCCTAATATTCAAATATTGCACGAACTATGGCGGCAAATATCATATCTACACAGAAGAAAAATGCAGAAGCAATTGCAACGATTATCATTACCATAATTGTTGCTCGTGTTACTTCTTTTTTAGATGGCCATGTAACCTTTTTTACTTCTTGTTTAACTTGTCTAAAAAATTGTATCGGACTTGTGTTTCCCATAGCTCTTCCACTCTATTAATGTTTGAAAAATGGTAGGATATATTACTGCGATTATTTCATTTTGGTAGAATGTTCTCGTTTTTATATACCCATACTAATGCGAGAAACATAGTAAATTATTTTTTAGATGTCAATAAATATATTATTTGTTTGCTCAATTAATAGCTTGAGACTTTGAGTTGAGATGTCGGAAAATGGAATTTAAATGGTTCAAGTTGTGTAAAAGGAGGTAAGAATGGTTATCTTACCTCCTTCGAATTATAACACAATTGCCGGATAAAAATATGCGTTTGTTTCTTCATCAATGAAGCAGCAATTTCTTACTGGTTTGATTTGAGGATGAACTCCGCACATTTTTTTATCTAATATAAAATCTTTATCCAGCCAGCGGTCATTTGCAGCCATATACCATTGAGATTCGATGAGAGTTCCTCCTAACTCCTTAATTAATGAGTTGATAAGAGAAGTGTTTTGTAGGATCTTTTTCATTATCGCTATCGGAACTATACAGTAGTTTTTTCCTGCGAAAATGTTTTTCTTACAGAATTCTCTGGCTTCTTTAGGGGACATCTTCTCTGCGTAAATAGAAATAATGTGCTTCTTGTAAATGAAGCCCCAGACTTTTCTGTTTTCTTTGTCTGATTTTAAATTGCTTATCAAACCATCTTCGTAAACGATAGGATAGGGGAAATATTTCTCTGAATCTCTTAGAAAAAAATGCCACCATTTATAGTAATGGTTGCCATGTAATAATACGTAATTTTCCATAAACTTATATTTTTAGGTGTTAAATGATATATAAATTATAATTTATCGAATTTTATCTTATAGTTAGAGTAACGAATGTCAATATTTTTATCGAAGAGATATTTATGCTACTTTAGTTCTTGAAAAGGATGATTCTTTGTGTTAAACTCCTTTTTGTTCAATTATCATTATGTCTAACTAAAAGATTACAGATTATGAAGATTAGAAATGTTGATGTTATCGTAAAAAATGGTAACATAGCTATGGAAAATGTCGATTGTATTGTTGTTCCGGAGTTTACAAACGGTGCTTCTTATGGCGGAGTTGGTGGTGCAATAGCAGCAAACGGAATGTGTTCAGGATTGGATCGTTACGAATTTGCTGTGCAGAAAAAGCCGTTAAAATATGGCGAGATTATGATTACAGATTCTGGAAAAAATAATATTCAGTTGGCTCATGTTGCGACGGCAGGGGCTGGAAAGTCTGAACAGTTCAGAGTGGTGTTTGAGGCTATCTTGCGTGTTCTGCAAGAAGCTGATAAACGTAAGTTTAGTAGAATAGCTATTCCTGAACTTGGAACAGGCATTATAGGACGTTTAACTCAGGACCAATCTGCTCGGGTGATTTTTTCTGCGATTGATCAGTTTAGTACTCGTTATCCTGATTCTTGCGTGAAAGAGGTCAGATTGGTTATTTTTCGGAATTCAACTGTTCCGGCAGAAACTGTTTTAGCTAGTCAATCTTTTGATTTTAAAATTGAAACTGGCGAAAAGAAAATCAATTTAGCTGAATGGCTTATTGGAATGGGACTCTTGCCTGAATAGTGTTATCTACATGAAGAAAGGCTTTCTCTTTGGAGGGAAAGCCTTTTTTATTATAAATTCTTTACATTTTACCTTGAAGCCATATACTTAGGTAAAATAAAATTATGATGTTAAACTATTAAAATATTATATTATGAAGACAATAGAACTTATTACCGAAGCTAAAGATATTTTAGCGTTGGTTGGTTATCTTTGCTCTCAAGCAAAGGGACTGGAATATAAATTATGCAGAGAGCAGGATATTATATTGAGAGCATCTTCTCCAGATGTTACACCTCAATGGATTATCCCTATGACAATATTAGGTAAAGAATATATTAAATACTTGATATTTAATCATGAATTCTGCTCGCTCGAGAGCGTCAATGTAGGAAATGGATTTGATATTGATGATTTTATAGAAAAAAATAATTCCAATGCGTGGACTTCCGTTTTTCGTCAGTGGCAAATCAAAGGTAAAAGCGTTGTAACTAAGTTTGCAATCTCTGAAAAAAGAGAACAAATTTATCTTCCTCAGTTTTTAGGGATGAGTTGTTATTACGAGCATCGAACTGATTGTCCTCTCTTGTTTTTGACTCCGACTGATATATTGAATAACTTTCCTTTTAAAGAAGTTATTAAAGGAGTAAAAAACATAGAATTAAAAATAACGAGTTATGATGAACCTATCTGGCTTTTAACACAAAAGACAGGAAAAAAATATATTATTTATCCATGTGCATTGCATCGTTTTTATGATGAATTAAATGTTACACATCTTTTTCCTGGTGAGCTGAAAAATCCGCAAGAAAACGAAGATTTTTTAGTAGGGCATTTAATTGGAAAAACAATCTATCCAGTCATTGCCTTTAAAATAAGCTCTAAGCAAGAACTATCTGTCATACGTTTTAGCGAGATGAATTTGAAATCTTCAAAGGATAATATGATGACAGATATTTTATAATAAAAAAGGAAGTCTCTTTTAAGACTTCCTTTTTTATTGGTAGGGAATATAGGATAATCCAGGGACTTTTATCAATAATAAAACATTGACTTTTATTTTTAATTTTTATAGCTTAGTGACGATAAATCTTATAATTTATGAATTACTGTGGAATACTAATCCTGCTTTGTTTATTGGCTCTTACTATTTATGTAATATCCCAGTTAAAAATAATTCAGGATTATGGTGAACCCCAATATTTACTCTTTCTAGTGCTAAATTACTTAAAGAGGAAAGTAATTGTAGTTCTAAGTGGCATTAGATGGATTTTCCTCGATGTAAAGATCCGTTCACCAACAAGAGTTTAGGAATACAGTCAAATCCTTGGAGTTTTTTGTCCTAAAGACTGTATGTGTTAATTAACTGGAATTATTAACTTAACAAAAACCCGTGGATACTATTGTTCTACGGGTTTTTTCATCTGCATATACTTTTAATTTTCCCAAAAGATAACTTCTTTTTCGTGTTTTTCGTGAGCCTCAGCATCGAACTCTCTTGCCGGTTTCGAACCTTCACCTTTTGCTCAATAACCAATTACGACAATTAGCTCAAAAATCTATCGAGTCATATATTTTTTTGCAATTTTTACTCTTTGGTCAACCATAGCTTCTTCACTTTCATAACGGTCAGGATTTAATTTGCGCTTTAATTTTCGTTCTTTTTCTGCCAATTTATCTGTACCTGTATCTTGTATTCTTGTTGTATTAGCTCTTGCAACATCAATTTGATGCTCCTTTTTTTGAATTTTCAAAAAGTTAGATTTTGCTTCTAAAAACTCTTTAACACTAATCTTTTGAGGAGCAGACATTTTATCATCATAATTCATTATTTCCTCAACATCAGCCATATTCATACCAATCAAATTTCTGGTAATACTATGGCCATACCTATCGGCATAAACTTTATCTCTCACAGAATCAACAACTTTATCATCCTCAACTTTTAGAAACAAATTAGCATGTTCCTCATCATTTGAATACTTAATATATTCAGTCATTTTATTTCTCCTCATATAGAATAAACTTCATTATTGTATATAGCACAAAAGAATAATCGTGTCAATAAATAATGACTGTCAGTCTATCAAAAAATTAGAGCATAAACTCCACAAAATCAGGTTTCACCATGCTAACTATTTAAAAAACAACAAATTTTATTTTGAGCGGTCCGTGTATCAAGAGAAAAACAATCTCAATGGATACACGCTATATGGACTTGAATAACGCATTGATTTAAAAAGAAAAAAAGATGCTTTTCAGCGTCTTCATCTTGAATGGCAGGGCTTATAGGATAATATACGGACTACCTCATTTACCGATACCTAATATTTTCTGTGACTATTTTATATGTATTTCTAGAATTTTGATTAAGGCTTGGAAACAGCTCATACAAATTAAAACCTAATTTTTTATCAAAATATGCTTTTATTTCTAAATATGGTTCAGTAAATTCAGGAGGCAACTTTTTATTAAATCTTGCCTCATATTCTTCCTGCCGCTGTTCCAATGTTACAATACTTGATTTATTAGCCATGCTATCTGAAAGTTGGATAAGCATATCTTCATCAGTTAAAGATGTGTTGGAGATAAAATCAACGACAAAATCAAAATCTTTTGTATTACCTAAAAATTTTGCTTCTGTATATTTTGTAATTCTATTTAAAGGAATTTCATGTAATAAACACGCACGTGCAACAGCGGAATCTTTATCTTTTAACATTTCATATCCTAATATCCCATGAAAGCGCCCAAGCATAGATTCTGGAGATTCATCAATTTTTGCAATATCATGTAAAAAAGCGCAAACATAGGCTTGTTCTGGATTTATGCTTTCCAAATGCGTAGCTATTGTTTTTGCAACAACTGCCGCACCTTTTATATGATTGTCATACATATATAAGGTCTCTGGTTTACGCCCAAGTGCAATCCACCTTTTCCTTACATTATCAACCATATTTTCTGCATCTTCTATTGAGATTGACATCCTAAAACTCCCCTTTTTCAACTAGGATATATTGTAAATGAAAAATCCTTTATTGTAAAACAAAAATATCCCGAAACCTAATAGGATTCCCACTTAGCTAAGCACTTATAAAATAAAAAAACTTAGAAATGAAAGTCCGTGTAACAAGCGGGAATTGGCTTCATTAAACATATCTTACATGGACTAAACTGACTTGTGATTTATAATAAAAAAGACGCTTTTCAGCGTCTTCATCTTAAGTGGCAGGGGATATAGGACAATATACGGACTATTTCTTCAATTTTCCAAGAAGATAACTTCCTTTCCGCGAGCCTTTGCATATTCAATCTCTTTTTGAGTACTATCGCCGATGTATCCATTTTTATTAACAACAAAAAGGGCATCAGATAAATCTATTCTTTTGTAATGAGCTTCGGCAAAAAAACTTCGTTGTTCAGAAGTATAAACACCTAAATCTGTACTGATAGGATAGATAATTGATAAGACACAATTTCCCTCTAAGGTCAATTTTTCCGCCCAATATTTAATATCTTTCTCAAATTTCAAAGAACCGCAAATTGTAATGACCTTCATTATTTGTTTTTCCTTTTAATCAATTAAGCCATAAACTTTTTATTATCCATGACCATACAATCAGTACAAAGCACATCAATTTCTTCATTAAATATGGTTGTAAAACTCATCTCAACTATTTTTCCATAATAACATCTTCTAACCACAAACCTTTTGCAACAAACCTAATGACTTTTCCTGATTGTCTGGCTAAAAATAAAGTTTCCTTATACCTATGGGTTGTATTTTGCTCAATATACTTATCACTATCACCACGCTGTTTATAGATGTCTTTTAATTCTTCAAGTTTTGATTCATCGGGTAAAACAATTTCATAATCAAGCTTCATATTCTCAAGGAGCTGTATTGTTGCTTTCTTAAAGGCCATTAAAATAATTATGTTTAACTTGATTTTATCCAATAGGTAGCTTTGTAAATTGTTTGGAAAATCTGGATTTATATTTTTAATTTTAGTTCCCCGATAACTTGAAGTATAATTATCAAAGTCAGCATCCTTGAATTTGCGAACATTAATATCACAAAATCCAACATCTTTTTTAGCTAAAAAAGTTTTTCCTAATCCAGGATAAACCAAATATATCATGCCAAAATTCCCAATCGAACTGCTCTTTTGTAAGATTAAATTACTTATTTTTCGAAGTCTATCGCAATTATTTTTCTTTTGCAAATTTATTATTCAAAGAACAAAAATCCCAAAACAAAATCAGATTCATACTGGATTAACCTCTTGTAAATCAAAGAATTTTATTTTGTGTAGTCCGTGTAAAAAGCGGGAGACAACCTCAACTGATACACGCTACACGGACTTGAATAACGCATTGATTTAAAAAGAAAAAAGACGCTTTTCAGCGTCTTCATCTTAAGTGGCAGGGGCAGTAAGATTCGAACTCACGACACCCGGTTTTGGAGACCGGTGCTCTACCAACTGAGCTATACCCCTATCTCTTTTTTTATTATTTCTTCACCCTAATTACACGCTTCGAAATAATAAATCAAGTGCTTTTTTGATCTTGTCGATAAATTTATATCGAAGCTTATGCTTTTCGCATTTCTGCAATTGATCCCCACATTTTTTCCAAATTGTAGAAATCTCTTACTTCTGGGCAGAATATGTGAACGATGACGTCAAATGCATCGATGAGAACCCAGTTTGCTTTTTCTTCTCCTTCAGATGAACAAGAAAAGCCATTTTGCTTTAATTCATATTTTAATTTGTCTGCTAAAGATGCTACATGACGATTTGATGTTCCACTAGCGATAACCATGTAATTTGCAATAGATGTCTTGCCTTTTAAATCTATTGTTACGATATCTTCTGCTTTATTGTCATCTAAAACTTTTTGAACTAATTCAAGTAAACTTTTATCAGTTTTCGTCATTTATCTTTCCTTTTATTAATTAATCTAGTGGAGACCAGCTTTTTTTCGGTGTAGAAATTTCTTCTTGAACTTCAACTTCTTCAGAAGGTTTCAGCTTCTTACTTGGGACAAATTGCGAAATTTTACGTAGACATTCTGTTGTGTTAGTATTAGCAATTGCGGATATTGCAAATACAGGAGATTTTGTTATTTTCTGTAGAGTTTTTACTCTTTTTTGAATCTCATCCTCTGTTAGCGAATCTGTCTTGTTCAAAGCAACGACTTCCGGCTTTTCAATTAGCTTTTCTTGATAGAGTTTTAACTCATTGCGAATCGTCTTATAATTTTGAATGAAGTTTTCATCTGTGGCATCTATCAAGTGCAAGAATACAGAGCATCTTTCTACGTGTTTTAAGAAGCGATCACCCAATCCGACTCCATCATGAGCTCCTTCAATTAATCCTGGAATATCTGCTAAAACTATTTCTTTACCATCAATCCATGCTACTCCTAAATTTGGATGAAGGGTGGTGAATGGATAGTCGGCTATTTTAGGACGAGCTTTGGTAACCGCTGTTAGAAAAGTAGACTTTCCTGCATTTGGTAGACCGATTAATCCTACATCTGCAATGAGTTTTAAGCGGAGCCATACCCACATTTCTACGCCAGGCCATCCTGGTTCTGCATAACGAGGGGCTTGATTGGTTGAGGTTTTAAATCTTGTATTACCTCTTCCGCCGTCTCCACCTTTGGCCGCCATGTAAATCTGACCTGGTTCAACCATATCTGCTAATACAGTTTCTCCGTCATTGTCTACGATTTCAGTTCCTACAGGGACTTTTATAATCAAGTCTTCTCCTTTGGCTCCACTCATTTCTGAACCCATACCATGTTGACCATTTTGGGCTTTAAAATGTTGTTGGTAACGGAAGTCGATTAATGTATTGAGATTTTCTACAGCAACGAAATATACGCTGCCTCCTTTGCCTCCGTCTCCACCATTAGGTCCGCCAAATTCAATATACTTTTCTCGGCGAAAAGATACGCATCCTCTTCCACCATCACCTGATTTTAAGTATATTTTTGCTTGATCTAAAAATTTCATCTCTTTGTCCTAGATGCTGTCTTTTGTAAACAGTATATGATATTTTTTTGAAAAATAAAGGGGATGTTGTCATCCCCGTTATTTCTTCTTTTCTTGTCGAATTATTCAGCAGGGATTACAGATACGTATGTTCTGTCATTTGCTTTTGTTTTGAATTCAACTTTTCCTTCGGCTGTTGCGAAAATTGTGTGGTCTTTACCCATGCCAACATTTTCACCTGGGTGGAATTTTGTTCCACGCTGACGAATGATAATGTTGCCGGAGATTACAGATTCACCGCCGAATTTCTTTACACCTAAACGACGTCCGATAGAATCACGTCCGTTTGATGAGCTTCCGCCTGATTTCTTATGTGCCATTTCTTAATCTCCTAATTCTTATTTGCACAAATCGGTTATTTTTACGATTGTGATGTTTTGTCTGTGTCCGCTTTTACGACGGTAGTTTTGTCTTCTCTTTTTCTTGAAAACAATAACTTTTGCATCTTTAGCTTGTTTAACAATTGTTCCTTTTACGCTTGCACCTGCAACTAATGGAGTTCCAATTGTGTCATCCATTGCTAATACTTCATTAAAAATTACTTCACTTCCGGCATCTCCAGCAATTTTTTCAATTTTGATAACGTCATTTGACGATACTTTATATTGCTTTCCGCCTGTCTTTATTACTGCATACATTTTAAATCACCTGTTTTTTCGAAATTTAAACATAACTTTTTTGTGCAATATACAGAACTTTTTTTAGGAGTCAATAGGAATCTGATGTCTAATTTAAATAATTTGATTTTTTTTCTTTGCTTTTTCTTCTAAAAGTCTAAATAAACGTGGGTGAATAAAACTTCCTGACCATATTCCTTGTCGGTGCTCTTTGGCGTAATCTTGCTCTTTGTGGTAGGCGCTTTCTAGATAAACTATAGCATTGCCACTCTTTATCATTTGAGCGTTTATGTCCTTGTTGTCTGTGTAGCAGGTGCATAAATCCCTTTTGTATTTGTCTTGCTTGTGGACTTTGCATCTTAAATTGTTCTTCGTGAGTAATTCTTCTAAATATTCCATCGAACGCTTTCCGCATGCATATATTTCTTGTTTAGCATTTTTACACGTTTGATTGTATTCTGGAGCGTCTATTCCCATCAGGCGTATTCGTCTCTTTCCTATTTCCAAACTGTCTCCATCTATAACTTTAATGGTTGTTTTGCTTGAAGATGTTATCCATGTGTCTTGAGAAAGATTTGTAGAGGCTTCATCTTTAGCGTATACGTTAGGAATCGCTGTGTATATTGAATTTACTAGCGCAATACTCAGACAATATGTGTATATTTTTGACAATTTTCTTTTCATTGCAGGACTTTCATTATATTTTTACTCCAGTATATACTTAAATTTGTTTAAAGGTTGGTTAGCGTGTCCATGAAAATGTTTTGGAAACTGTGTTGCTTGGTCAGTTTTGGAGCTTTGGCTTCTTGTTCGGCTCCGAATTCTTGGTGGAATAATGGCGAATACGAGTATGTGCCGTTAGTTGATGATAAAGGTGTGGATTTTAATGATGAAAATCTTCCTTCAGGACAAGTTGAAGGGTATATGCAGAACCCAGATGAGGCTGCACGTGTGTTTAATAAAAGAGTTCCTCCTTTGAATTCTGTTATCGTTTGTAGAGATAAACAATGTGCACCAACTGAGTTGTTTATGGCGAGAGAGTATATTTTTAATTCACTTGCTCATTTAGTGGATAATAATTTAGATGCTACTGCGTTGCTTTGTGAGGCTAATCCTCAGGCGCATGTTTGTATTAATTCATATTTGACAGTGCCTGCTAAAATAGGCGTTACTCCTGCTTATATGTTCTTTGATGGAGTTAAAATTGTTGATGCATCGGCAGTAAAAGGTAAGACCGCTATTAATCTTATTTTGGGTTATAATTTAAGCTATAACGGACAGACACCTTTTGTTTGTAAGCCTGATAAGGCAATGATGTATGTTAAAGGTAATAATAATATCGTTTTGAATGGTAATGGCTTTAAATGTGATGTAACAAGTGTTGGAACGACAACAATTCGTGTTATGTTTGATATTGATTATATTGATTTAGATTATGGTTATATTGGAGGATATTATTCAATAGGACTTTCTGGTCCGGCTATGGGTGGTGGTTCTGGTTATGGGCTTATTCGCTTGCCTAAGGATGCGCAACCTCTTAGTCCAGAGTTGATGATGAAAGTTGATGAAGTTGATTCAAAAGCTTCCCAAAATAGCGATAAGAGCGTTGTTAAACCCGATGTGAAAGAATTGCCAGAAGAAGCTTCTGATGATAAGTTAAAAAAAGAAGAAAAAACTTCTGAAAATGAAAAAGTTCAGAGTGAAAAACAAGATAGTAAAACATCTGGTTTGAATGATGAAAATGAAACAGAAAAAAAAGTTGCTCAACCAGATGAACCAAGTGTTGATAATAAGTCTTTTGGAAATACAGAGGAACAGCAATATATTAATCCTATGCAACCGATAAAAATAACTCCAGATACAATTGTGAAATCTGATAGAGTTATATTGAAACCTGAGGAGCCTCAGGAGATTAGACCATTCGAGGTTGATAGTGAGGAATATGAGCCTAAATTTGAAGAGATTTATGTTGACGATTTAGATGAATACATAAAATAAATTTTAAGGATTATGTTGTATTTTTGTAAAAGCTTCAAATATTTGTTTGGAGCTTTTTTATGGTTTTTAAACGATAAAAGATTTTGAGGAAAGATGATGGATAAAAAATTTGTTATCTCTTTGATTGGAGCTCCTGCTTCTGGTAAAGGGTATATTGCTTCTTCTTTAATTGAGGTTTTAACACAAAGATATGGTGTTTCTTTAGGGGATATTGTTTCTATTTCTGTTGGTGCGATGATCCGTCAAGAAATTAAAGCTCAATCGGAGTTGGGTAAAAAATTGGCTGCAAATATGAAAGAGGGAGGTTTGGCTCCGGACGCAATGGTTAATGAAATGTTGAGTGATTTGTTTGAACGTCTTAAAGCCAAAATTTTAATTTTAGATGGATATCCTCGAACAGTTGCTCAGGTTAAAGAGTTTGATAAACTCGTCACTCAGTATAATTGTGCTGTTATATTTAGAGATACTCCTGTTGATTTAATTTTAGAAAGAGTAAAAAATCGTCGTATTTGTGAAAAATGCGGAATGGCTCATGAAGTTAGCGATGGGAAATGCTCTTGCGGTGGACGTTTAATTAAGCGTAAAGATGATGAAGTTTTACCCGAACGTTTAGCTGAATATGAGCAAATGACAAAGCCTGCTGTTTTGGAACTTAAGGAAGAAAATAATAATTTCTATTGGTATGAAGGAACTGCGGAAGGTAAAGATATTGCGCGTGAGTTTTTGAAAGCAAATGAACATTACTTAAGATAGTTTAAATAGTGCAAATTGTCAGTATTATTTGTTATAGATAATGAAAAAGGCATCTGTTCTACAGATGCCTTTGTTTTGGAACACTGTATTTAAATTAAGCGTCTTCACCAGTTTCTTGGTTAACTCTTTTGGCAGAGAGCTTAATTTTACCGCGATTATCTGTGCCTAAGCATTTAACCCAGATTTTATCGCCTTCTTTGTAGAAATCATTAACAGAAGCAATTCGTTCATTTTTTACTTCTGAAATGTGAACTAGACCTTCAGTTGTTCCTAAGAAACGAACGAAAGCTCCGAAATCCATGATTTTGGTTATAACACCATGGTAGTTCTTTCCTTCTTCTGGAACAGCAACGATGCCATTAATGATATCAATAGCAGCGTCTGCATCTTGTTTGTCAACAGCAGCTACATTTACAGTTCCATCATCGTCAATATCAATTTTGGTATTGGTCTTTTCGATGATTTCACGAATAACTTTACCTCCTGTACCGATAACTTCACGGATTTTATCTACCGGAATTTTGATAGAAATAATGCGTGGAGCACGTGGAGAAATTTCTTCTCTTGGTGCTGGTAACGCTTTTGCCATTTCACCTAAAATGTGAATTCTTCCTTCATGAGCTTGAGCTAAAGCATTTTTCATTATCTCTTTGGTAATGGATGTGATTTTAATATCCATTTGTAAAGCAGTTACGCCATCTTTTGTTCCGGCTACCTTAAAGTCCATATCTCCAAGGTGATCTTCATCGCCCAAAATATCGGTTAAAATTGCTACTCTGCCATCATCTTCTTTGATTAAACCCATAGCGATACCTGCAACAGGCTTTTTCAAAGGAACTCCGGCATCCATTAATGATAATACAGAACCACATACAGTTGCCATTGATGATGAACCATTTGATTCCATAATATCTGATACAACTCTTACCGTATAGGGGAATACGCTCTTATCTTTTGGCATCATTGGATGAATTGCACGCCAAGCCAATTTTCCATGTCCGATTTCGCGTCTTCCTGGAGAACCTAATCTACCGCATTCGCCAACAGAAAATGGTGGGAAATTGTAGTTTAACATAAATTCTTGGCGTTCTTCATCCATTAAACCATCGATGATTTGTGCATCTTCGGCAGTTCCTAAAGTTGTAACAACAAGTGCTTGAGTTTCACCACGGGTAAATATTGCTGACCCGTGAGTGGTTGGTAATACATCTACTTCGCATGTGATTGGACGAACAGTCTTTGTGTCACGTCCATCAATACGTCTTCCTGTTGTTAATACTTTTTCTCTCATTACCGAGTGCATTAATTTTTCAATTGCATCTAAGGAGTAACGAACTTCCAATTCATTTTCTGGATCAATTGTCGCATTTACTTCGGCACTCAATTCTCCTAAGCGTGTTGCACGTTTTTGCTTGTCAACTTCATTGAAAGCTTCTTCGTATTTGCTACGAAATTCTTTTTCAATTCTTTCGTATAAAGTGTCAAATTCAGCTGGAAATACAGGTGCTTCCCATGCTTCTTTGCCTGCTTCAGCCTTTAGTTCGTTGATAAGTTTGATGATTGGTTGGAAATTATCAAAACCAAACATAACTGCGTTTAACATGGTTTCTTCTGAAAGTTCGTTTGCTTCAGATTCAACCATCAAAACGCCTTCTTCTGTTCCGGCAACGGTTAATTCCAATTCTGATTTTTTCAATTCTTCAACTGTTGGGTTTAATACGTATTCGCCATTGATGTAGCCAACTTTTGCTGCTCCAATCGGGCCTAAAAATGGAATGCCGGAAACAGCTAATGCTGCTGATGCGGCTACCATTGCTAATATATCTGAATCGGTCTTTTTATCGTGTGCGATTGTTGTGCAGATGATTTGGACTTCATTCTTAAATGCATCAGGGAATAACGGACGAATTGGTCTATCTATTAAACGTGATACTAATACTTCATGCTCAGATGGTTTACCTTCACGTTTCATAAAGCCACCAGGGATTTTTCCGGTTGCATAATATTTTTCCTGATAGTTAACAGTTAAAGGGAAAAAATCTTGATCTGCTTTGACTTCTTTGGCGGCAACAACCGTTGCGACAACAACTGTATCTCCATAACTCGCCCATACTGCTCCGGTTGCTTGTTTTGCTACTTTGCCTGTTTCTAATACTAATTTGCGTCCGCCCCATTCTATTTCTTTGCGGCACACATTCCAATTGACCATATTTTTTACCTTTCCTTCTAAAATACCTCACCTAGTGTAATACTAGGATTTTGCAAATAGCGGAGCCCCATTGCCCCGCTATTTGTTTCAAACATTACTTACGTAAATCTAATTTCTTAATCAATGTTTGATATCTTTCTTCACTTGTCTTCTTTAAGTGATCAAGCAAGTGACGACGGCGACTTACCATTTTCATCAAACCTAAACGTGAGTGTAGGTCTTTTTGATGAGTGTTGAAGTGTTCAATTAATGCATTAATTCTGTGTGTCCAGATTGCAATTTGAACTTCAGGAGAACCTGTATCGCCCGGTTTTGTTCCGTATTGTGCAATAATTTCTTGTTTCTTTTCATTTGTAATCGACATCTTTTTTTCCTTTTTCTAATTTTTTATACGTTTATAGATTAAATACCCGAATCGGAATTAAGGTGTTATCCTTTCTTTCAACTAGGGCTATAAGCTTATTGTTGTATATGGCGGCAGCTCTGCCAGTAAACGGCTTAAACCGTTGATCTGAAAGACTTTGACCATTCTTAAGCTTTTGAGCTTCTTCTTCTGTTAAAGCGATATCCGTGATGTCGCACAGAAATGTTTCAACGGGAAGAATTGCTGAAACTCCTTGCCCCTTATACAATATATTTTTTAAATTTTCCAGTAAAATCGTATTCTCTATTTTGAAAATTCCATTTTGTGTGCGTCGCAATGAGGTTAGATGTCCGCAACTATTTAGAGATTCCGCTATATCGTGGCCTAGCGTTCTAACATATGTTCCTTTGCTGCAAGTTACACGAAAATCTGCTTCATGCTTTTCTGCTCTGTATGATTTCAGAATTAGTTGATATACATGAATTTCTCTTGTCGGAATTTCAAAGTCTTCTCCTTTTCTTGCTAATTCATAAGCCCTTTGCCCATTAATGTGTATGGCGGAATATTTGGGTGGAATTTGTTTTATCATTCCTCTAAATTTAGGGAGTATTTCTTCTATTTCTTCTTTTGTTGGGATTTGATCGGAAGTTTTTATAATCTCTCCTTCCGTATCATCAGTTGTTGTTGCAATACCTAATTTTAGTGTAAATTCATAAGTCTTATTTCCTTCTTCTAAAAATGGTATTAGCTTTGTGGCTTCTCCAAAGGCTAGGGGTAATACTCCTGTTGCAAATGGATCTAATGTGCCTATGTGTCCGGCTTTCTTGGCTTGTAATTCGTATTGGATTTTTCGCAAAATTTGATTGGAACTTACTCCTTGAGGCTTATCTAAGATAATCCAACCATTGATGTTTTCAGTGTAGTGACTACTCATATAAATAATTCCAATTGTTGGTTCTTTGTTAAATTGTTTAATGCTTCTTTGATTATAGGAATTGATACAGCTCTTCCATATGTCCACGATATGTCATCTATCTCTTCTACTAATTTGGTTACAAAAGAAAATGAGCGTTCTGTATGTTTTAATATGTAATCAAGCATTTCTTGTGTGATGATTATTTGGCGATCGTTAAATAGTTTTGCGATTAAAGCCGTTAGCATTTCATCATTCGGTTGTTCTATTTCTATATTTGGAATAATGTTTAATCTTGATCGTAAATCCGGTAGTTTTAGTGGAATTTTTGACAGTGGTACTTCTGATGTAAATAGTATATATCGTTCAGGACCATTATAGAAATTGTATAAATGGAAGAAAGCTTCTTCATTTATATTTGCGTCCATATCTTCAATAACCAAATAATTGTGTTCATTAGCGATTTTGTTGACATTTTTCATGTTCAAACTGTGTGCATCAATGATTGGTATTTGTATTGGACGGGGAAGTGATTGTTGAATTCTGTCTGTCCACATGTGAGCAAGATGGGATTTTCCGCAACTTTCAGGACCGTAAATGCTTAATGCAAAGTGTTGCCAGTAGGGCCACATCTTAATGGCTTTATAGGCATTTTCATTGCACGAAGTTACCATGAAATCTTCTTCGCTTAAGTCATTGCGAGGACTAAATTTTATTTTATATTGTCCGGTTTTGTCATTATAACGATTATCCATTATGACTTCATAACCTCATAAACTTTTTGCGTTAAATCACTTAAACTGAATGGCTTAGGTATAAATGATAAATTATCTATATCATTAAATTCACCTTTTAAAATGTCTTCAGAGTATCCTGATGCTAATATGATTTTTATATCCGGTAAAATTTCTAAAACTTGTTTGGATAGTTCAATTCCATTTTGTCCAGGCATTACCATATCTGTAATCATCAATTGGAAGTTTTTATCATTCTCTAGTGTTTCTAAGGCGTTTTCTGCAGAATTGCATCCTATAACATCATATCCTTTTTTACGAAGAGCTCGTAGGGCAAATGTGCGAACAGAATTCTCATCATCGACAAAGAGTATTCTTGTATTTTCTATCTCTTCGGGTTTTTGTTCTGGGTCTTCAATTGCAGATAAGTTTAGTCCTAAAATAATTTTTTCTTTGTCTTTATTAGTTGTTTGCACTTCTGCTGGTGTTAAAATTGCTCTGCCTCTCTTGTCATTTAATATCTTACGCATGGATGTTTCTTCTGCTTTTTTGGCAGATGTTTCTATTGGGTAGGCTGGTAAATATATTGAAAAAGTTGTGCCGACATTTATGGTACTCTTTACTTTTATAAAGCCTTCCATTTGGCGTACAATTCCGTATACAGTAGCTAAACCTAATCCAGTCCCTGAACCGACAACATTTTGTTTAGTTGAGAAAAATGGCTCAAATATTCTGGATAGATTTTCTAGTGGAATACCACATCCTGTATCTGTTACATCCATTCTGATAAAGCTTCCACTTTCGATTGTTTCAGCTCCAAAGTGATATGGCTCAAGTAATGTTTCTTTTTGCGTAGAGATTGTCAGCGCTCCCTTTTTGTTCATTGCGTCTTTTGCATTTACGCATAGATTTAATACAACTTGCAAAAATTGGACTTTATCTACTTTTATATAATCTAAATTTTCACCGTGCTTAAAGTGTAAGTCAACTTGTTCTCCGACGGTTCTTTTCAATAAAGGTGTGTAGTTTGTTAATATATCTGTTATATCACTTAGTTCTGGTTGTAAGGGTTGTTTTCTTGAAAATTGCAATAGTTGTTTTACTAATTCAGCGGCACAATTTGCATTTTGTTTTATTTGAATTATATCGGCAAATGATGAATCTCCGATTTTGTGCTTTTGTAATAATAAATCGCAAAAACCAATCATCGCAGTAAGCAAGTTATTAAAATCGTGAGCTATTCCTCCGGCTAGTTGTCCCATCGCTTGCATCTTTTGGGCTTGTGCAAATTGGGTTTCTAGATTTTTTTGTTCAGTTGTATCTAAACAAAACAGAACAATTCCTTTGATATTCTCTTTTGTTTGTAAAGGAGAATTAAATAGAGGGCAGATATATATACGTAGTATTTTATTCTTCTTTCTATCTCTTAAATTTAAATCAAAATAGGCCGGCTGGAGTTTGTCTGTTTCTGATGTAAAGACATTTAATTGTTTTCTAATTTTGCCTATACTATCCTCATCTAAATAATTGGCTAGATAGTTGTCTAATAATTGAGAGGAAGAAGGGATACCTAAGATTTCTGTAAATTTTTGATTGACTCTTTTAATTACAAGTTCTGTATCTAAGAGCAACATACCAAATGGTGATAAGTTGAATATGCTATTTGCTTCAGAAATTGCTTCATCATAGGCTATTTTTAGTTTCGAATCTGTAGGAATATTGCCTATAATGGCTCCTCTTGTTTGGACTTCATTGCCTTGTTTAAATTGGTCGACTTTTACTAAATATTCTTGCGGAGCTTTATTCGCATTTTTTATATAGGTTATGTATTGTGTGCTGGTGTTGTTTATTTTTTCAATACTTTCGGAGGTAATAGGTAAAAAATCTGTGATGTCTTTACCTAAAATGTTTTCTTTCGGGGTATTTAAAATTAAGCTTAGCGTTTTGTTTATGTATTCAATTTTTCCTTTATTGTTTAAGATATATAAACCTATTGGCATAAAATTGAGGAAGTTGTAAAAAGATCTTCTCTCTTCTTGGAAAATGGTGTTTATTGTTTTTTCAGAAGTGATATTTTCTAAACTCCATAGTAGATATGTGTTGTATTTAATATTGAATTTGCTTGAATTATCTATTTCGCTTATGTCTTTTTGATTTAAACTGATTGGACGAAGAGTTATTCTATACCATTCTTCTCCGGAAAATATGGCTGTGTTGTTAAATTTTAGGGCAATCTCTACTGTGTCTTCTTTAAAATGTGTTGCTGATAATTGAATTTGTTTTAGTTTTTGTTGGTTTGTTTCTGTTTTAACTAGATTATCTTCTAAAAATTTTAGTATAGGGGTTTCTTTTAAAAAATCTTTTGCAATTTGGTTTTGCAGAATTGTTTTACCTTCTGAATTTAGTATGATGTAGCATGTTTTGCGATTTTTTAATATCTCATTTGCTAATCCTCCATATAAAATGGCACTTTCTCCAGATTGGAGTATTGTTATGGTTATATATATGCTTAGGATAATAAATAAAAATACTAGTAAAATTACTGGGCGAAGATATGCCGGATAAGCAAATAGAAAACCTATACTTACTATTGTGGCTGTTAGCATAAATACAAGTAGTAAGAGACGCTCTTCTAAAATTTTATCCGGTCGTATATCTTTATTTCTGAACATCAATGGCTCCTAGTTGTGACAGGAATTTTTATGTGATGATATCAGGTTGTTGTTTACCTGTTAGTGTGCAAACATGGGAAATTTCTTGTGATACTTTACTTAATTCTTGTAAGATTTCATTTGATTCTTCTAATAGCTTGTCTGTAACGTATCTTTCTATATAAACTCTTAATGTTGCTCCATTTGTTCCTGTGCCAGATAATCTATAGACAATTCTTGATCCATCTGTGAAGTGGACAATTAAGCCATTTTTTGTTGAACTGTTATCAACGGGATCGTTGTAGATGAATGGGTGAGCTGACGAAACGGTGAAATTACCAAATCGTTTGTTTGTTAATTCCGGTAATCTGTTTTCTAGGTCAGACATTAATTTATCGGCAATTTCTTGTGCTATGCCTTCATAGTCATTTCTTAGATAGTAACTTCTTCCGTATTTTTGCCAATGATCAAGAGCTATTTGTTTTACGCTCTTGTTGGTAGTGGCTATGATGCTTAACCAGAATAGAATAGCCCAAATTCCATCTTTTTCTCGTATGTGTGTGGCTCCTGTTCCAAAACTTTCTTCTCCGCAAAATGTAATTCTTTTAGAATCCATTAAATTTATGAAGTATTTCCATCCGGTCGGAACTTCATAAAAACCAATTTTCAGCTTGTCTGCAACTCTTTTTACTGCCATAGATGTTGCAGCGGATTTTGCTACTCCATAAATTCCATCTTTATATGCAGGGATGATTTTGTAATTATCTGTTAAAATGGCAAAACTATCACTGGGTGAAACAAAAAAATGTGAACCTAATATCATGTTTCTATCGCCATCACCATCATTGGCGGCTGCGAAATCAGGAGCATTATCCGAATACATTAAGTCAACAAGGCTTTTTGCGTAAATTAAATTAGGATCAGGATGCAAACCTCCAAAATCTTCTTTAGGTGTTGCATTTAAGACACTTCCTTCAGGTGCTCCTAGTATTTCTTCAAAAATCTTTTTGCCATATGGTCCGGTTACACCATTCATGGCATCAAATACAAATCTGAAATTTGATGTTAATAATGCATGAAGTTTATTGAAATCGAAAATGTTTCTCATTGTCTCGATGTAGTCTGTGTAGGGGTCAATAATTTCAATTTCAGTTTCTTCACAGTGGAAAATGCCTATTTGAGATAAGTCAAAATCGGTTGCATTTGATATTTTATATTCTGTTATTTTTAGTGTTTGCTCTAAAATTGCTTGGCTTTCATGCGGTTGGCATTGTCCGCCTGTGGAGGTGGAGTATTTTAAGCCAAAATCTCCGTTCTTTCCGCCAGGGTTATGAGAGGCTGTTAAAATTAAACCCCCGTCTAGTTTGTTTTTTAATATAATACAAGAGCCTGCTGGAGTTGATACTAATCCATTTTGAGCAATGTATAATTTCTTTACCTTATTTGCTGCGGCAATTTTGATAATTTTTTGTATAGCGATATTATTAAAGTAACGTCCGTCCCCTCCAACTAAAAAAGATTTTGTTTCCAATGAAGGTATGGTGTTGAATATACTTTGTAAAAAGTTTTCAATGTAATGTGGTTGCATTGCGATTGCTGTCTTTTTTCTTAGTCCAGCTGTTCCCATTTTTTGATCGGTATACGGGGTGGTTGTTACTGTTTCTATCATTTGTTTTCCTTTTAGCTTAAATGTTAAAAACTCTAATGCACCTTAATGCTATTTGTATTTCTTGTAAAGGTTATTTATCAATTAAAAATAAATTCTGCAAGTTTTGTTATTTCTCTTTTGGCGCAAATGTCTTCATATGTTAGTGTTTTTTCTAATGAGGGTTCGGTTCTGTCTTGTGCAGAAATTCCTGATGTGATATTTTGATATGCAAATCTAAAATTTAATGGTGGTGGCGTTCTGAAACCATATAGTTTTGATTTTTTACTTAATTCTTCATAACTTTCAAGTCTAGTTGTGGGGTATAAGTTATTTTGGCATACAATCCAGTTTAAGCTGTGATTGTATTTTGAAGCTATCTTTTTCTTTAGCTCCCATATATCATTTAGGTATTTTTGATTGTTTTGAAATTGCTGGGCAGTATGTTTGTTGTGTTTTAATACAGTTATGTATGTAGATGCTTGTTCTGCTAGATTATCGCTTATATTTGTTTCTGGAATTATTATTGCATCAAATTGTTTCGCTGTTGCTGCGTATTCGGCTCTTGTTATTATGGATGGGGAAGGGAGTTCAGAATGTTTTTGCTTTCTTTTAGTTATGATTTGATGTAGTAGCGAGCTATCTTCTAAAAGAAGAGCTGTCTTTTGGGAGTTGTATAATAGTATTAGAGCTAACTCAAAACTTAGGGTTTTGCGGCCAGCCCCTTTTTCTCCATCTATGATTACTATGTGCGGAGCTTTTTCTGACATTGGAACTTAACGATGATATTTAGCTTGTGTGTGATTATATGCAGTTTGTGTGTTGTTTCCTCTTAAAGTGCTGTTTATTGTGCTTTTTAGTTCAGCAGTATTAATCCTTTGAGGCTTTTCTTTCATATAGTTTAGTGAGATTTCCATCATTTGGGATATATCTTCATCTCTATCTTTAACTCTTTTGTGTCCTAACGTTACGGCTATTACTCTATATTTTCCTTGTTGGGCTGATGTTAAAATATTAAAACCAGATGCTGCTGTGTATCCCGTCTTCATTCCATCGGTTCCTAAAGAATCATTTAGTAAGTAATTGTGTGTTTTATATGTCATTCCATTGTATTTAAATTCGGTCAGAGAAAAAAGATGATAGTATTGTGGGAAATGATGATACATCGCAGCACCTAAAATGGCTAAGTCTTTTGCTGTAGTTTTTTGTGCGGAATTTGGTAATCCAGATGCATTCTTAAAGGTGGTATTACGCATTCCTAATTTTCTTGCGGTTTTAGTCATTAATTTTGCAAAATCTGCTTCTGTGGGACTTAGTGCTTCGGCTAAAACTGTTGCACAGTCGTTCGCTGATTTAACGATTAGGGCTTGAATTAATGTTTTTACATCAATGTATGAACCAGCAGGCATACCTAATTTTGAGGGAGAGCGTGATGCGGCTGTTCTTGAAACCTTTAATTTGTCGGTTAATTTTAATTTCCCGGTTTCTAGAGCATTAAAGGTTATATAAAGAGTCATTAATTTAGTAAGTGAGGCAGGATATCTTAGCTCTTCTGCATTATCTGAATATAAAATATTACCGCTTTGTGCATCTATTACTATTGATGATGTGCCATTGGCAGCGTTTGCTGAAGTTGCGGTATAGCCTAAACATAAGATTGCTAAGCAAAAAAGTTTTAATGCAGTCATTTTGAGTTGAATCCTTTCCTTGATTTTGTAATGATGTATAATAAACTTTAAAAAGAAAATAAATTATTAATTTTTAGTTATGAACTAACAAAAAAAATATATTTTTTTACTTGACTTTATGAATATTTGTTTGTAATAACTTCTGAGCAATGGCGGACGTAGCTCAGTTGGTAGAGCCCCGGTTTGTGGTACCGGTTGTCGTGAGTTCGAGCCTCATCGTCCGCCCCAGATTAAAAAGGCACTTCCGAGAAGTGCTTTTTTTAGTTTTAAAGGTAGGGTAATCTGTAATTTTAGGTTGTAGATAGAAATTAACCACATGGGTATTCTTCTTTCGTTGGCTTTTATTTAAGTAATTTCTGGTTTTCTTTTTTTAAGAGGTAATGTCTAAAATCTCTTAAATCTTGTTTTTGTCTAAAATAGAGAAAGCTGAATCTGTATAAGGTGTTTTAAAAGGTAAAAATGTTGCTTTTTTTAAATTTTTTGTGCATTTTTTTGTTGCAATTATAAAAATTAAGTGCTATAAAGGCAACGCAACAAAAGTTAAGGAAGTATTAACTTTCTTGCGAATCAAATATAACCCATAATGCAGATTGGTTGTTGCGAATATCTGTAGTAATTTTTGTAGATGGCAAGTTCCTATAAAGGATATTTTGCCATTTAGTTATAGGAAAAGTGTTAAAATGATGGATACACAAAATATAAGAATTCGCCTCAAGGCTTTTGATCATCGCTTGCTTGACTTGTCAACTAAAGAGATTGTTCATACAGCTAAAAGAACAGGGGCAAATGTTAGAGGACCTATTCCTCTTCCAACTAAAATTGAGAAGTTTACGGTTAACCGTTCTCCTCACGTTGATAAAAAGTCTCGTGAACAGTTCGAAATCCGTACTCACAAAAGACTTCTTGATATTGTAGATCCTACACCACAAACCGTTGATGCTTTGATGAAATTAGACTTGGCAGCCGGTGTGAATGTAGAAATTAAGTTATAATTTTAATGTTGGTTTTTGAAAGATAAAATCAACCTATTGAAAAAGGAAAAAATAATAATGCGTACTGGTCTAATCGCAAAAAAACTTGGAATGACTAGAATATTTGAAGCTGATGGAACTCATGTTCCTGTAACAGTTTTGGCTGTTGAAGGCTTGAAAGTTGTTAATGTCAGAACAAATGAAAAAGACGGTTATAGCGCTGTTCAACTTGGAACAGGTGCTGTAAAAGCTAAGAATTTATCTAAGCCGTTGAAGGGGTATTTCGCTAAGGCTAATGTTGAGCCTAAAAAGAAAATGGCTGAATTCAGAGTTTCTGAAGATTGCCTTTTGTCTGTTGGCGATGAATTGTCTGCTGAACATTTTGTAGCTGGTCAATATGTAGATGTTTGCGCTAATTCTATCGGTAAAGGTTTTGCCGGTGTAATGAAACGTCATAACTTCGCTGGTCTTGAAGCTACTCACGGTGTTTCTTTAACTCACCGTTCTCATGGTTCAACAGGACAAAGACAAGATCCTGGTAAGGTATTTAAAGGCAAGAAAATGGCCGGACATTTGGGTGATGAACGTGTTACTGTTCAAAATCTTAAAGTTGTAGCTATTGATGCTAATCGTGGTTTGATTATGGTTAAAGGTGGCGTTCCTGGTGCTGAAAATGCTTGGGTTCGTGTTACTGATGCTCTTAAGAAAACTGCAGATGTTAAATTGCCAATGCCTGCCGGTTTGAAAAAGGTTGATGAACCTGTTGCAGTTAAAGCTGATGAAACAGCAGCTGATAATGCATAAAGAGTTTAAGGAATTTGAATATGAAACAGGACATCTTAAATTTAAATAATGAAAATGTTGGCAGTATCGAACTTAACGATGCTATCTTTGGCGTAGAAGTTCGTGCCGATGTTTTACACCGCGTTGTTAATTGGCAACTCGCTATGCGCCAATGCGGTAATCACCAGACTAAAGGCCGTTCTGATGTTGCTTTGACTCCTGCTAAACCTTTTAAACAAAAAGGTACTGGTAATGCTCGTCAAGGTAGCCGTAAAGGAACTCAATTTAGAAAAGGTGGTATTGTATTTGGACCGGTTGTAAGAGATCACTCTCACGACTTGACCAAAAAGTTCAGAAAATTAGGTCTGAAAACAGCTCTTTCGGCTAAAGCCAAAGAGGGTAATCTTATCATTATTGACGAAGCAAAGCTTTCAAATCCTAAAACAAAAGATTTACTCGCTAAATTGAATGTTTGTGGTTTGAATAACTGCTTGTTTATTGATGGTAAGGAAGTTGATGTTAATTTCGCACTAGCTAGCCGTAATATCGTTGGTGTTGATGTTTTGCCAACTATCGGTGCTAATGTGTACGATATTTTGAGAAAAGAGAAGTTAGTGTTAACTAAAGAGGCCGTTGCTTGCTTGGAGGAAAGATTACAATGAAAAAATCAAATAATGCAAACAATGTAACTGCAGCTATGTATGATACATTACTTCGTCCGGTAATTACTGAGAAGTCTATGATGTCTTCCGAAAATGGCAAAGTTGTCTTTATGGTTCCTTTGTCTGCAACGAAAGAAAGCGTTAAAGCAGCTGTTGAAGCTATCTTTAATGTTAAGGTAAATAAAGTAAATACCGTTAAACAAGCTGGTAAGGTAAAACGCTTTAGAGGTTATGAGGGCGTTCGCTCTGATTATAAAAAAGCTGTTATTACGCTTGCCGAAGGTCAAAATATTGATGTTACAGCAGGAATTTAGTCATGGCTTTGAAAACATATAAACCTGCCACTCCGGGTCTTCGTCAGCTTATTGTTGTTGATAGAAGTGAACTGTATAAAGGTAATCCGGAAAAAAGTCTGACTGTTGGTCTGACAAAAAGCGGTGGGCGTGATAATTTCGGACACGTTACAAGTCGTAGAATCGGTGGCGGTCATAAACGCAAATATCGTGTTATCGACTTCAAACGTAATAAATTTGATTGTGAAGCAACTGTGGAGAGAATCGAATATGATCCTAATCGCACATCTTTTATCGCTTTGATTAATTATGAAGATGGCGAAAAGGCTTATATCTTGGCTCCACAAAGATTGAAAGCCGGCGATAAAGTTATCTCTTCTGAGAAAGCTGATATTAAGCCGGGTAATGCAATGCCTTTGAAGAGTATGCCAGTTGGTACTATTGTTCACAACGTTGAGTTGAAAGTCGGTAAAGGTGGTCAGTTAGTTCGTTCTGCTGGTTGCTATGCTCAAGTTGTTGGTAAAGACGCTGGTTATGCTCAATTGAAACTCTCTTCAGGTGAGTTGAGAATCGTTCGTGAAGAATGCTTGGCTACTGTTGGCGCTGTTTCTAACCCAGATAATCAAAACGTTTCTTTGGGTAAAGCAGGTCGCGCTAGATGGTTGGGCGCTCGTCCGGTTTCTCGTGGTGTTGCTATGAACCCTGTTGACCACCCACATGGTGGTGGTGAAGGTCGTACTTCTGGTGGCCGTCATCCGGTTACACCTTGGGGTAAACCAACTAAGGGTGCTAAGACTCGTTCTAACAAGAAGACAGATCGCTTTATTATGAGATCTCGTCATGAAAATAAAAAGAAATAAGGAGGTAAACAGATGACACGTTCCGTTTGGAAAGGACCTTTTGTAGATGGTTATCTTCTTAAAAAAGCTGATGCAGCAAGAGCATCTACTCGTAATGAAGTGATTAAAATTTGGTCTCGTCGTTCTACCATGTTGCCACAATTTGTTGGTTTAACATTCGGTGTTCACAATGGTCATAAATTTATTCCAGTACTCGTTACTGAAGAAATGGTTGGTCATAAATTCGGTGAATTTGCTCCGACACGTACCTTCTATGGTCACGCTGCAGATAAAAAAGTTAAGAGAGGTTAATTATGGGAAAATCTAAAGATACAAGAAGACTTGCCGACAACCAAGCTATGGCTGTATGCAATTCTATCCGCTCAAGCTCTCGTAAATTAAACCTTGTTGCTCAGACAATCAGAGGCTTAAGCGCTGAAAAGGCTGTTGCAGAACTTAGCTTTTCTAAGAAAAGAATCGCAAAAGTTGCTTTAGAAGTATTAAAATCTGCTATTGCTAACGCTGAAAACAATCACAAGCTTAATATTGATAAACTTGTTGTTGCTGAAGCTTATACTGGTAATGGTATCGTTATGAAACGTATGCACGCACGTGGTAAAGGTAGAGGCGCTAGAGTTTTGAAGCCGTTCTCTAAATTGACTATCGTTGTTGCAGAGCGTGGGGAGTAAGTTAAATGGGACAGAAAGTAAATCCTATCAGTCTTCGTTTAGGTGTTAACCGCACTTGGGACTCTCGTTGGTATGCTGATGAGAAGTTCGCTGATTACCTCCACGAAGATTTGAAAATTAGAAAATTTTTGAAAGAAAAGTTAGCTCAGGCTGGTATTAGCAAAATCGTTATCGAACGTCCTGCTAAAAAAGCTAGAGTTACTATTCATTCAGCAAGACCAGGTGTTGTAATTGGAAAGAAAGGTCAAGACATTGAGTTGTTGAGAAAAGACATTCAAAAGTTGACTGATTCTGAAGTTCAATTAAATATTCTGGAAGTCAGAAAGCCTGAACTTGATGCTCAGTTGGTTGCTGATTCTGTTGCTCAACAATTGGAAAGACGTGTTGCTTTCCGTCGTGCAATGAAGAGAGTTATGCAATCTGCTTTGCGTCTTGGTGCCGAAGGTATAAAAGTTTGCTGTTCTGGTCGTTTAGGCGGTGCAGAAATCGCAAGAACTGAATATTACCGTGAAGGCAGAGTGCCTTTGCACACTCTTCGTGCTGATATTGACTATGCTACTTCAACTGCTCACACCACATATGGTGCTTGCGGCGTTAAGGTTTGGATTTACAAAGGTGAGATTATGACTCACGATCCAATGGCACAAGACAAGAAATTGGCTGAACAAAAGTAAGAATGAGGTTTTAAAATGTTAAGTCCAAAACGTGTAAAGTTCCGTAAGCAACATAAAGGCCGTATTCACGGTGTTGCAAAAGGCGGTGCTGAGTTAAGTTTCGGTTCATACGGATTGAAAGCTCTTTCACCTGAGCGCGTTACCGCTCGCCAAATCGAGGCAGCTCGTCGCGCTATCACTCGTGAAATGAAGAGAGCCGGAAGACTATGGATTAGAATTTTCCCAGATGTTCCTGTGTCAGATAAACCTGCCGAGGTTCGTATGGGTAAAGGTAAAGGTGCTCCTGAATTTTGGGTAGCAAGAGTTAAACCTGGTCGCATTATGTTCGAAATCGGTGAGGTTGATGAAGATACCGCACGCAGAGCATTTGCGTTGGGTGCAGCAAAATTGCCAGTTAAAAGCAAGTTTGTTAAACGCTTGAATTCTGATAATGGAGAAGCATAATGGTTAAAATTAAAGATTTGAGAGCTATGAGTGATGATGAGTTGGAAAACAGACTCGTAGAATGCAAAAAAGAGCAATTGAGTTTGCGCATTCAGCAGGCTACTGGTCAACTTCAAAACTTGTCTGCTATCTCAAAAGTTCGTAAAGAAGTAGCTCAAATCAATACGCTTTTAACAGAGCGTAAGAAGAATAGTTAGGAGAAAAACAGATGCCTAAAAGAATTCTTCAAGGTGTTGTTGTAAGTGCTAAACAGGATAAAACTGTCGTTGTCAGCGTTGAGCGTCAAGTTATGCATCCTGTTTATAAAAAGATCGTGAAAAAAAGTAAGAAATTTGCTGCTCACGATGAAAATAATCAGTTCAAAGAAGGTGATAAGGTTTCTATTATCGAATCTAAACCTTACTCCAAAACTAAGTCTTGGACTGTGTTAACTAATAATGAAAATGCCTAATTAGGAAGGAATGAATTATGATACAGATGCAAACCAACCTAGATGTTGCGGATAATTCTGGAGCACGTCAGGTGCAGTGCATTAAAGTTCTTGGTGGTTCCAAGAGAATGCATGCTTCAGTCGGTGACATTATTATCGTTTCCGTTAAAGATGCTATGCCTAAAGGGCGTGTAAAGAAAGGTGACGTTCAACGTGCAGTCATCGTTAGAACGGCTAGCGACATCAGACGTAAAGACGGAAGTGTTATCCGTTTTGATAGCAATGCAGCTGTTTTGGTTAACAAAGATGGTGAACCTATTGGTACTCGTATCTTTGGCCCTGTAACCAGAGAGTTGCGTGCGAAAAAATTTATGAAGATAATTTCTTTAGCGCCGGAGGTTTTGTAATGAGCAAAATGAAAATCAAAAAAGGTGATAAAGTAATCGTTATCGCAGGTGATGATAAAGGTAAAACAGGTGAAGTTTTGAAGGCTATGCCTAAAGAAGGTAAAGTTGTTGTTCAAGGCGTTAATCTTGTTAAAAGACATACAAAACCAAGTCAAACAAATCCTGGCGGTATTGTTACTAAAGAAGCAGCTATTCAGGTTTCTAATGTGGCAGCATTAACAGCTGACGGTAAACCTTCTAAAGTAGGTTATAAAGTCGTTGACGGTGTTAAAAAGCGTGTCGCTCGTAAATCCGGTGAAGTAATCGATAATTAGGAGATAATTTGATGACAAATTTTGAAACTTTATATAATGATGTCATTAAGAAGGCTCTTGTGGAAAAGTTCGGTTACAAGAACCCGCATGAGATTCCGAAGTTGACTAAAATTGTTCTGAATATGGGCGTTGGTGACGCTATTACAGACAAGAAAAAACTTAATAATGCTGTTGAGGAAATGGCTATGATCGCTGGTCAGAAACCAGTCGTTACTACAGCTAGAAAGTCTATCGCTACTTTTAAATTGAGAGAAGGTATGCCGATCGGTTGTAAAGTAACATTACGTTCTGATAGAATGTATGAGTTTCTTGAGCGCTTGATTAATATGGCTCTTCCACGTATCAGAGACTTTCACGGTATTTCCGGTAAGAACTTTGATGGTAAAGGTAACTTTGCTTTTGGCATTAAAGAGCAAATTATTTTCCCTGAAATTAACTATGAAAAAGTTGAACAAGTTAGAGGTATGGATATCGTTATCTGCACTTCTGCTAAAACTGATGAAGAAGCTAAATTCCTTCTTACATCTTTCAACTTACCATATAAGAAATAAGTGGAGATTTTACGATGTCAAAAACAAGTTCAGTTTACAGAAACTTGAAAAGAGTGAAAATGGTTGCAAAATATGCAAACGTTCGCTCCAAGTTGAAGGCCATTGCCAATGACAAAAATGCTCCTGAGGAAGAAAGATTTCAGGCTACTTTGAAATTGGCTGAATTACCTCGTAACTCTTCTAAGGTTAGAGTTAGAAACCGTTGCAGAATTACAGGTCGTTCTCGTAGTGTTAGCAGGAAGTTCGGTGTTAGCCGTGTTGAATTAAGACAAATGGCTAGTTTCGGTGAAATTCCTGGTTTGGTAAAATCAAGCTGGTAAGGAGATGATATTATGTCTATGACTGATCCTTTGGGCGATATGCTCGCACGCATTAGAAACGCACAAAGAGCGAAGAAAAGTGATGTTGTATCACCTGCTTCTCGCTTGCGTGAAAATGTTTTGGAAGTTTTGAAAAGAGAAGGATATATCGCTGGTTATGAAAAAACTAACGTGCGTCCTGGTGTTGATGAACTTCATATTCAATTAAAGTATCATGAGGGTACAAGTGTTATTACTGAAATCTATCGCGTTTCCACTCCGGGACGTCGTGTATATTCCAGTGTTAGAGACCTGCCTAGAGTTTATAATGGCCTCGGTATTTCTATCGTTTCTACTCCTAAAGGGGTTATGAGCGATAACGAAGCTAGAAAAGCTAATGTTGGCGGCGAAATCTTGTGCCAAGTTTTCTAGGGAGATAGCGGATGTCAAGAGTTGGAAAATATCCTGTAATTATCCCGGAAGGTGTTAACGCTTCTATTAATGGAAATGTTGTTAACGTTAAAGGAAAATTAGGTGAATTAAGCTTTGCTTATGATGATTCTCATGTTAGTGTTGAACTCAATGATGGTAAAATTGTTGTTACTCCTCATTCTCAAAGCCGTACAGCTAGAACTCTTTGGGGAACAACAAGAGCTCAAATTAACTCTTTAGTTAAAGGTGTTAGTGCTGGTTATAGCAAGAGCATTGAGTTAAACGGTGTGGGTTATAAAGCTCGTATGGAAGGTAAAAAATTAGTTCTTACTTTGGGCTTTTCTCACGATGTTCCGTTTGAAACACCAAATGGCATTACTATTGTTTGCGAAACTCCTACAACTTTGAAAGTTAGTGGTGTTGACAAACAATTAGTAGGTCAAGTTGCGGCTGAAATTCGTAAATATAGAAAACCAGAACCTTATAAAGGTAAAGGTATTCGTGTTGATGGCGAATATGTACGTCGTAAAGAAGGTAAGAAGAAATAGGATGTAAAGCAATGAATACACCAAAGAAATTATATGAAAAAAGAAAAGCTCGTGTTAGAACAGCTTTGAAAGCTGCTGCGAATGGAAAGATGAGATTGTCTGTATTTCGTAGCGGAAAGCATATCTATGCGCAAGTTATTGATGACGCTAAAGGTGCTACTGTTGCTTCTGCTTCTACCTTAGATAAAGAGGTAAGAGCCAATATTACTAAATCTTCTAATATTGAAGCTGCTCAGTATGTTGGTAAAGTAGTTGCTGAACGCGCTGTTAAAAATGGCGTCAGCGAAGTTGTGTTTGATCGTGGTGGTTATGTTTACCATGGTCGCGTGAAGGCTCTGGCAGATTCTGCCCGTGAAGCCGGGTTGAAATTTTAGGAGGTTATCATGGCACAATCTTTAGATCGTCATAATAAGGCGGATAAAAAAGAAGAATTGGTTGAGAAACTCGTTTTCGTTAACCGCGTAGCTAAAACTGTTAAAGGTGGTCGTACTATGTCTTTTGCAGCTTTGGTTGTTGTTGGTGACCAAAAAGGTCGTATCGGATTTGGTTCTGGTAAAGCAGCTGAAGTTCCTGAAGCTATCGTTAAAGCTACTAACGAAGCTAAAAAGAATATGGTGCGTATTCCTTTGCGTGAAGGCAGAACTTTACACCATGATATCGCTGGTCGTTTTGGTGCTGGTAAGGTTGTTTTGAGAACTGCTCCTGCCGGTACTGGTGTGATCGCTGGTGGTCCTATGCGTGCTGTATTTGAAGTTTTGGGTGTGCAAGACGTTGTTGCTAAATCTTTGGGTTCTAATAACCCTTACAATATGATTAAAGCAACTTTTGCTGCTCTTCAATCAATCTGCAGTCCTCGTATGATTGCCGCTAAACGTGGTAAAAAAGTTGGTGATATCGTAAGTCGCCGCGAAAATACTTCTAACGTTAAGATGGAAAAAGAGGAGGCTTAATCATGGTTGCTAAAAAAACTGTTAAAGTTACTCAAGTTAAAAGTTCCATCGGCCACGGAAAAGAGCAAATTGCTACTTTGAAAGGTTTGGGCTTGAATAAAGTTGGTAAAACTTCTGTTTTAGAAGATACTCCAGCTGTTAGAGGTATGATTAATAAGGTAGCTCACCTCATTAAAATTGAAGAATAATTGCTGACGGGCGTTGAGCGGTTTTAGCCGCTCTGCCCCAAGTTTTGAGGTTAGCCCGTTGCAAATGTTTTTGATTTTATTTTGAGTTTTTTATAAAAAGGTGAATAAAATGAAATTAAATGAATTAAGAGATAATGAAGGCGCTACTAAAAACCGTATTCGCGTTGGTCGCGGTATCGGAAGCGGTAAAGGTAAAACAGCTGGTCGTGGTCAGAAAGGTCAAAAATCTCGTTCAGGTGTTGCTGTTCACGGTTTTGAAGGTGGACAAATGCCTATCTATCGTAGATTGCCAAAACGTGGTTTCAAAAATCCGTTTGCTAAGACTTTTGCTGTTATCAACTTGGATACAATCCAAAAAGCTATTGATGCTGGTAAATTGAATGCTGCTGAAATCAATAAAGAAACTTTGTTAGCTTCTAGATTGGTTTCTAAAGAAATGGACGGTATTCGTTTGTTGGCTAGAGGTGCTTTGACTGCAGCTATCAACATTACTGTTGATTCAGCTTCTAAAGCAGCTGTTGAAGCTGTTGAAAAAGCTGGTGGTAAAGTTACTGTTAACGCTTAATTTTAGCGCATACTTTATTTTGAAAAAGGCAGGGTTTATTTACCTTGCCTTTTTTGTCTTGTGAAAACCACGCGTTATACGCATGGTTTAGTAAAGGCTTATAGCCGCATATGAAGAATCTTGCGATCTATGTAGGTGGGTGTTTTTTATGTAAAATGCCTATATTATTATGAAAATAAAGATGATTATATCAAGTTTTGTGGTTTATTTATTTCTAGAGTAGTTTTGAAGCTTGTTCGTTGATGCAGTTTTATTTTAAAAGTTTATTTTTTGTCTATGGTTTTGTGCGATTTCTATAGTTACTGAAAATTAGATTTCATATCCTTAATTAAATACAAAAAAAGACTGTATACAAAAAAAGACTGTCAGAAAGACAGTCTTAAAGTAGTACATCTTAACAAAGTTGGCCGGATTTTTTAGCAAAATAGATTTGGCAAATTTTCTCGAAAGCCAAATTGTTTGCCATACTGAGATTGATGTAATCACCATCTTGATATTGATAAAAAATCCACTCTCTCAGAGCAATAAATCTCCGGTAGAGAAAATCATCACTCTTCTTTTCCAATCGTATAAACCAGATGAATGCAATAATCCATGCCCAAAAAGGCAGCGCCCACAATCCTGCTTTTTCATCATAAACAAGTTTACAACGCCACAAGACAAATTTTACATATCCGTTATAAAGCAGAGCTAAAGTAATTGGAACAACAAACAATGTTGCAAAAAATAATAAAATCGTTTCCATAAGTCATAAAATTTAAGTTATAAGACATAATTATAAAGTATTATGCATATGTTATAAAATCTTGATTAGAAAGTCTATGAAAATTTTTTCTATAATACTTTTTAGACTTTTAACGCATAATTAAAAAAATTTTATTAAAAATAACGAATAAAAGGCTTTAATTTAATAATAAAATAGATGAAACAGGACCAAATAGCACGGCAAAACTTAAAATTTTTACGCTACCAATTTCTCTTTTGGGGGTGGTTGCCTGAAAATGTCATTTTAATTATTTATTTTGGAGAATTACTTAATTCTTACGCATTGTCCGGTGTCGTTCTTTTGTTGCGTTATTTCTTCATTTCGTTTTTTGAAATTCCTACCGGTATTATATCAGATAAGTATGGTCGGCGTTTGAGTTTGATTTTTAGTGCCTTGTGTTATTCTTTTGTAAAAATAAGTTATATTTTGGCCTTCTTCTGCTATCCATTCGTTTTTCTTATTATTTCAAGTATTTTTTATGGTTTAGCAGAAAGTTTGAGTAGTGGAACAAATAATGCCGTTGTTTATGAAAATGTAAAAAAATTAAAAGCCTTAGATAATTTTGAAGACTATTACGGAAAAATAAAAGCCTGTCATATTTTAGGATTGGCTCTTTCATCATTACTTGGTGGTTTGGTTGCCTCAATGTTTTCAATGTACGCTGTTATGTGGCTATCTTTATTTGGAACATTTTTACATTTATATTTTAGTTGGCGGCTTATAGAAACCGGTTTTACACCTTCATCACGCAAAAATTTTCAGCAATTTTGGGAATCTTGCCTATATATTTGGAAAAATGGTAAACTAAACGCATTATTTATTGCAGAAGTTCTTAATAGTGCCGGAAGCCGCGGACAAGCTGATACCATGCCGATTTATTTGCAAATATTAATCCCATTTTGGGCGATGGGGCTTTGGAGATTTATCGGAAGAAGTGTAAATTTTTGTAGCTCTTGGTTTGTTCAGTTCTTTATCAATAGATTTGGTTTCAAAAAATGCTATATATGGTCGGTTATTTCTGCTCCTGCATCAATTTTATTTGGCTTGATATTAAATAATATCACAACGCCGATTGTTTTTTTGGCTGATTTCTTCCTGCATGGCATCAAATACACAAGCATTACCAAAATTAAACAGAATGAATTTACAGACACTCAACGCGCAACTATGGAATCTATCTATTCTATGAGTTCAAATATTTTTGCCGGAATAACCGTTTTATTGATTAGCCTTGTAGCGCAATATACTTCTGCTTATTGGGCAATTTTTGCCTCTCTGATATTAAAATTAATTGCTATTCCTTATTATTTTATGATTTTAAGAAAGTGAAATATCTTATAATTAAACCTGAGAATATGAAAAATCATCTTGAGAAATTAATCTCAAATCAAATTTATCTGCCAAAGGTAGAATAAACAGCTCAAACTGTTCGTATCTTATCTCCATTCTCTCTCTTGTTAAATCGGCTCCGGCTCTTGCTCTTTGAACTCTTCTTTTATATTCCGTTTCTTTATCTACTTGCATAAAAATTTTATATGCGTTTTCAAAGCATCTAAAATAAGGGCAACACCGATACCTTCAACAATTATTATATCTGTATTTTGAGAATGAATTGCCTTATCTAAAGATTGGTAATTATAGGCTTCGGGAAAGGTCGAAGCAATGTAAGCCGTTTTAGGTTTTCCGCTTTTGTCATTATATGTAATGAAGTTATTTTTACGATATGCTTTATCTTTCATATAATCATCAGTACTTATAATGCTGACAGTTTTGCCGGCAAGCACCAATTTTTCCTGTAATATTTTTGCAAAGGTAGATTTTCCGGCACCACCATTACCGGAAATCAAAACAAACTTATATTTGCCTCTTAAAACAGTATTACAAATGCTATCTATAGTTTTTTTCATATCTTATCTATATTACTAAAATTTGCTCCATTTATCAAAATAATGATTTTAACAAATAGTCAAAATATTATATTTCAATTTCTAAGCCATCATAAGCAGGAGCGATATTGCCGAATTGTTTGGTGTATTTTTCAACCTCTGTATGTTCTGTTGTATGATTCAAATGTGTTAAAAGCATTTGTTTTGGCTTAAATTCGTTATAAACTTTGATTGCGCCCTCTATTCCGACATGACCTGTACCGGTAGTCTTCCAATTATTTCCATCAGAAATAATCAAATCTAAATTATATAGTTTTTCTTTTTCGATTATATCATTATAATCACTAAGGTAAGCAAAGCTAAATTTCGCTGATTTGAATAGATAGCCAGTACACGCGACCCTCTTTTTTATATAATCTTTTTGATGTATAAGTTTAATCAAATCTATTTTTACATCGCCAATACTAAACGGCTTCAAAACATCAATATCAATAGACGGATTTCTTGTTTTTATCCATAACATACCATTTTCTTTTGCCAGCAGTTCTTCTAAAACATCTTCTGATGTCCATAATTTTATATTTTCTTGCAAAGATAACTGTTCCATGCCATTTTGATGGTCGCGATGGACGTGTGTGAGAAAAGCATAATCAAGTTTTTTAATATGATACTTTATGAGTTGATATCTTATATCTTGTCCAAAGTCGATTAAAATATTTTTATCATCTATCTCAAACAACAAAGCAGGCCTAAGTCTAAAATTTTTAGGATTATCGCTTGTACAGGTTTTGCAATTACAATTCCATTGTGGAGTTCCAAGACATCCGCCAGTTCCTAAAAATTTTATTTTCATTATATTTACTCCAGTCAATTAACAATAAGTATATCAAGAAAGATGCTGTAAATCTCGTATATAATTTAAGATATCATATTCTAATATATATTATTCCGATTAAATTCCTCTTGATAGCGCTGGATAATTTTAATCATTTCATCTTGAGATAATTTAACTTTATTATATGGCCATATTAATTCGCACAAAATTTACTCCTTTTAGGGCTTTGGTTTCTGATTGTGTCGTGCAAAAAAATCTTGGAGAAAATTATTTTTTAGATATTCATGGATTTAATCAGGATATTGGTTATGATGTTTGTTTAGGGACGGGAGATTTTGGAGAAGAAAATTATCCGTATTTGCAAGAAATTGTAAATATAGCTCGTCAATTTGGGTTGAAAACAGTTGTTAATCATCCTAATTATAGGGGTAAAGCCGGATTAACCGGAAGATATCAAAAGCATTATGGTAAACCTAATGTTATTCAAGTTGAGTTAAAACAATATTTGAGGGATTTTTATCATCATTTCGATATTGTTGAAAAGGTTACAATTCCTTTTTTTGAACAGATTATTCATAAATATCAGAAAAATGAGTGCTAAACTTTGTGATAAAATGATTGATAAATTGTAGAGATAATTTTATACTCTAAATATTCAGATTTAGGAGGCACAAATGTCATATGTTGAAGGTACTTTATCTCAGGGTGAAGAAATTAAAGAAAAAGTCCGTCTACATTGGATTAATTATTTGTTTACTTGGTTTTTGTGCTTTTTGACGTTTTTGCTGGTTCTTTTATGGTTGTCGGATGAAACATTGCGAAAAAATACAGAATGCCAGATTTTTGTTGGCGTTGTGGTTTTGTGGGCTATTTATGATTATTTGCGCTTGGCGACGATTGAATTAGTTCTGACTAATAAAAGAGTTATTTGTAAAAAAGGTATTATTAGTGTTAAAACTCAGGAACTCAAAACAAGTAAAATTGAATCCGTGGAAATTAAGCAGTCTATTTTAGGGCGGATTTTGGGATATGGAACCTTAATGTTTTCCGGAACAGGAACTGCAAAAGTTCGTTTTGCTGCAGTTGATGATCCTTGGGAAGTTAAAAGTCAGGTCGAAACCATTATTGAAAGTTATGCTAACTGATTTTTTTATTGAAATTATATATAACAAATTGCGTTTTTATAGGTTTTGATGCTTGACACTATGAGTGTTTTTTGATATAAGTGGCGTATGAGCTTGGCAAACGCTCGGAATGTCCGCCAAAGGGTTTATTGCTGTTATTGTTTTTTATATAGATTTCTTGAGATGACTTATTCTGCTTATCGGACAGGCAAAGTGGTAAGTTATCAGAAAGGAATTGGTATGCGTAAATATCTTGAATTCTTCCGTGTGGAAGCAAAATCTTTATTGAAAAATTTCCAGAAAAATGAAAAAGAAGCTGTTGCCAGATGCGTAAAAGTTTTTGGCGATAAAAAAGATTTGTCGTTGATGAATATGCAGCATGTGGTTGCCAAGGAATATGGGTTTGATAATTGGAACGCTTTGAATAAAGCTGAAAATTGGCAACTTGCTGAAGTTCTGGTTAAATCTAAAAATCAAATGTTATCTTTTCCTCTTTATGGTGATGAAAGAAATGGGAATGTTTATTCTCGGGCAGAACGCTATGAAACTGGCTTGATTAAAAGTCGCATAGGTTTGGATTTAGAAAATTTTGTTCAAATATCGCCTAGCGGTAGTGTTTTTCCTTTTTTGCAATTAGAAAAGTTTGATTTATCAGGTTATAATCTAGCAAAAATGAATCCGTTGTTTACGTCTTTTGATGAGTATACACTTTGGCCGAAAGATGTTGCTCATTTACCACAAAACTTTAATCCGCAGAAATTTATTGAGCAAAGGAAAAATCCTGGATTAGGAATTCGTAGTTTGCACAAACAAATGCTTTCCGGTCAAGGGCGGGCAGTGGCTCTTATTGATGGTTTTCTTTTATGCGATCATTTAGAGTATCATGAAAATTTGAAAGGTTATGAGCGAATTTGTTCAGATGATTTGAGGAGCGGAGCAAGTGGGGGAACTCTTGTATCTGCTCTTGTCGGGAAAACTTGCGGTGTAGCTCCGTTTACTGATGTTTATTATTTTTCAGCACAGCAAAAGGAAAATGGTTCTCGGACGCAACAATACTACGCACAAGCGTTGCAAAAAATTTGTGATATTCATGAGGAACTTCTGCAAGAGGGGAAAAATGGTATTGATGCGGTTTGTATTTTGTGGGCAATTACAAGCTCTGTCTTTCAGCTTGATAATGGTGTATCCGAGATGAAAAAAGCTCTTGAACGTGCTAATAACTTAAATATTTGGGTTAATAGCGGTGAATTGAAGTTTGAGGGTAAAACATGGTCAGAAGGACGTATTCACTGTGTTTATAATGGAGATTTGGATAATCCATTGGATTATGAAGCTATGCCAAATGCTCCCAAAATTCCTTCAGAAATTAGTGAATTTTGGAAAAATAGATTATGTTTTCCTGCTGGCGGAAGGACAGTAGCGACAAATGATAGATTAGATGCTTATGCATTTTCGGCTCCTGGGGTTTATCTTAAGTCTTATGAATGCGGATTGTTTGTGTTGGCTAGGAGTATCAAAAATGATTTGACAGCTGAGGAATTTTGGAAACTTGGTCTTGAAACCGGAGATTATCGTGTCGGTCTGGGTGTGATTGTTAATCCGCAAAAATTGATTGATGCTTTAAGAAAATAGTTTTATATAAAGGAGAGTGAATGGTGCTCTCCTTTTTTTATGATGTTAAGGAATTTGAATGAGTAAGAATATTGATATTTTAATTGCAGATATGAAAGATGCAGAAAATATTGCTCGTCTTTCTTATCAAGTAGGTAAAATGCATGATGATGCTTTGCCGGATTATTTTAAGCCAACACCCGAAAAAGAACATTTACGAATTATTCAGAATATGCTCAAAGACGAAAATGCCGTTATTTTTAAGGCGGTGGATGGTAATCAAATTTGTGGGTTTATGTGTCTGCTTATTCAAGAAAAATCACGCAATGGTTATGTGCACTCTAAAGTTGCTTATATTTATAATTTCGGTATTGATGAAAATATGCGTAACCATGGTATTGGTGGAAAAATGTTACAAAAGGCAGAGCGTTTTTTGCATGACAAGGGTGTTGAAGCAGTGGAGCTTAGTGTCTTTCTATTTAATCAGCGTGCTTTGGCTTTTTATGCAAAAAATGGGTATCGCACCTTAGATGTTAACTTACAGAAAATTTTGAAGTAAAAGTTTTTATAGACAATAAAAAATGGGGGCGAAGTATCGCTCCCTTGCTTTATGCTTTTATTATAAAAAGATGAAACTCTTTTGTCAAGTTTTTTATTTGCGATTTTGTTAAAATAAGTCATTGATTTTTCTTTTTATTTTTATCTATTTTTAAGTTCTCATCAAATTTTGGAGGACTTGATATGCAAGAACAGAGAATTTTTCTTGAAAAGTATAATTTTGTGAAATTTGAATTGCAAAGGATTAAGTCTTTATGGGGGATTAGAAAGAAAAATACAGAGCAGAAGAACAGTTATGATATTTCAATTTGGGAAATTATTAAGGAAATTTTTTCAGAACTGAAATTGTATGCTTTTAAGCCTTTTAAAAAACTGTTGTTAACAATGGCTTTATGTGGTTTGTTGAGTGGAGCGATTCCTTATTTTAAAATGCTTTATATGGGGAAACTTCCCGGACTTTTGGACGGAACAACCGAGGCTATTATTATTTTTTCTTGCTTTATGGCGCTAAGTGAACTTAATGGTTATTTATTATCAATTTTTTCTACACGTTCCAGATTTATCCAAGAGGAAATGATGGATTTATATGATAATTCTGTGCAGGCGAAAAATTATGTTGAGATTTTGCATAAACCAAGAGCATTGTTTAAAGTTAATGGTGTGGGGGGAATGCTTTCGTTTGCTGAATCTATATTCAGATATAAACGTTTTATTTTGGATAGATTGTTTAATTCTTATAGAGAGTTTATTGCTTTAGTTGTTTGTTCAATCAGTTTATTTACCATTGTTCCTCAATTGGCATTGTTTATTTTGTTGTTGCAATTTATTTCAATGGAGTTTGCTCTTTATAATAATAAGTTTTTTAGAAAAGTTGATGAGCGATATCGTTTGTTTTCGGTAAAGGTTTCTCGTGAAAATGGGCAAGTCAGCGGTCTAGCTTCATTGGTTCAAAGTGCGAATAAGGTAGAAAAAGAAAGTAAACGTATTTACTCTCGGCTTATGCGTAGTTCCGCTAAAATGCGATTAAAGCTTTTTAATCGTTCGATGGGTGAAGAAAGTATTAGTCTATTTTTGGATGCACTTTTAGCTATTGCTGTTTGCTATGTGGCTATTCATGATATTATTCAAACAGGTGATATTGGGCGATTGGCTTTGATTTCCGGTGCGGCGATGCAAATGCAAGGACGCTGGCAGATGGTGTTTCGTTTTTATTTTAATGTTGATGAGTATAAAAATAAGGTGGTGGATACAAGAAAACGTATGCAACTTCCTAGAGTTTTAGAAAGAGTTACGGGCAATCAGCATTTAAGTGCATCGGATAATTTTATTCGTTTGGAAAATGTTAGTTTTGCGTATCCGGAACTTAAACGTATGGAAGATGTCGGTTATCTGACTGAGATTAAATTTGGAGCTACGGTTTTAGAGAATGTATCGCTTGATATTCGTGCGGGAGGCGTCACTGTTGTTGCCGGAACGTCCGGACAGGGTAAATCGACGTTGATGAGGCTTATTCGGCACGATTATGATGTGCAGCAAGGTAATGTCTTTATTGGGAGCCAGAATGTTTGTGATTTGCCTGATGAGGAAATTAACAAACATATTGCTTTTATAGGGCAAAGTGTGCAATTTTTTGATTCCTCTATTCGTCGTAATCTTACTTATTTAAGCGATGTAACTGATGAAAAACGTTTGTATGAGGTTTTGGATGCGGTAGGGTTAACAGAAGATATTGCTAAGTTTGAGGACGGACTTGACTATAAAATCGGAATTAATGGGAATAAACTTTCCGGCGGACAACGTCAAAGATTAGCTTTGGCACGAACTTTATTAACCAATCGTCCGATTGTGATTATGGATGAACCTACAACCGGATTGGATCAGGTTTTGAGTTTTCAAGTTATGAAATCTCTAAAAAAATTAGCGAAGCATAAAACTGTATTGTTGGTTACACATAATCCGACGGAAATCGCATTAGCTGACAGAGTATTGATTATTCAAGATAAACGTATTGTCGCGGATGGTGATCCTCTTCAATTGGTTACACATTCAGAATTTTTGAAATCGGCAATGACAAAGCAAGATGTGTTGAGTAAACGAGAATTATTTATTGCTCATTGTTTGAAGATAGCGTAATATTTTCTATATTGTTTTTATGTAGAGGAGATGTGAAATGTCCGGAATTGTTGAACAAGCATTGTTATTTGCAAAAAAATGTCACGAGGGCGATAATTCCGGACATGACTTTGAACATATTTTGCGAGTGATGGCTAATGCTGAAAAAATTTTAGCTGAAGAACCTTTAGCCGATGCAGAAGCTGTGTGTGTGGCGGTGGCTTTGCATGATGTTGATGATTATAAATTAGGTTCTGATGGTGCTCGTGCTAAGAGTTTTTTATCTGAAATCGGTGCGAGGGAGGATTTTGCTCAAAAAGTATTAGATATTATTGCCTCTATTGGTTTTTCTAAATCGGGTAGTCGTCCACATTTTCAGATGATTGAACAAGCTATTGTTTCTGATGCAGATAAACTAGATGCTATTGGTGCAATTGGTGTTTGTCGAGCAGTTATGTATTCGGCAGTCACTAAACGTTCGCTTTTTGATAAACAAATTTTTCCTGATGAAAATTTAACTTCTGAACAGTATCAAAATAAAAATCGGGCGACAAATCATACTATTAATCATTTTTTTGATAAGCTACTTAAACTTAAAGGTGCGATGCAGACAAAAGTTGGAAAAAGAGAAGCGGAAAAACGTCATTTATTTATGATTGCGTTTTTAAGGGAATTTTTTGATGAAATGTGTGCTGATGAGTGGCAAGAATATTTGAATAAATTCTTAAAGCACAACATCTAGTTTTTTTATCTTTTTTTTTGAAATAGTATTGAACTTAGACAAAAAATATGGTATCATTCTCTTGTTTACTATATTATTGTTTCTATAGATTTGAAGCGTTCTTTAGGGCATCTGCTTTAGGGAGTGATTTGGGTTTTGGACTTTAATTGGTGAGCCGTTAAGGGGAAAATCTTCTTAATGTATTTTTGTTTTTTTTTAATTTTTTTTACTATGAGACAAAATGTATTTATGCAGTTATTCGCTGCAGTGTTGAGAACTGTTTTTCCGCAGTTAGCGGTTAAGTATTTCACCAAAAAGACAAATCGGAATGCCGTGTTGTTTCTTCCTTGCGTTGAAAAACAGCTTAAGGCTATTGAGAAACTTGGCTTAAAGGCTGAGGAGCTGCAGGAACGTGTTTGGTCCCTTCAGACCAAGGTGGCTCTGTTACAACAGAAACGCTACGACTTGGTATCGGAAATTAGGACCGCACAGGAGTTTGATGTTCTTGTCAATAGCGGTCGAGTAAGTCTCATTGTGCAAGCAATGAAGGTCTATACTCCGACACAAGAAACAGCTCTAAAGCTTCTGGACCAATTCGGTCTGGACGCTGTGGCGTTTATTAACAGCGCTCCGGCGGCATTTGACGGCTTGAAGGCTTGCTCTATTCTTGGAGTTGAACCTGAGAAGGCATGTGCTCCGGATAGTCAGCGTTGGATCTTTGCTAAGGCGTTGGCAGCAGCACGTTCAGGCTGGGCTGTTAAATTCATGACTGAGGTGCAGAACATTGTTCCTCAGAACTTGGGAGATGCTGGAAGAGAGAATTTTGAATTTTTCTTCCAAAAAGCTTATGAAAAACAGGAAAATATGGCTTCTCTGATGCCGTATATGTATGTGTTTTTCCCAGAGCTTTACGCATATGTGCGAAAAAATTATGCAAAATATACGGATTTCTATTCATATATTAGCATAATGCTTCCCCAACTCATGAAGCATCTGGAACGTGGAAAAGGTAACTTTACAGATCTTTCTCAAGTTTCAGTTGCAGGACCAGTTGATAATCTATTCGATGCCTATGCTTGGCTTCGGATAGGTTATGAGAGAATGAACGAACCAGCGGTTTATAAACTCATTATCTCTAAGATGGATGAGTTAAAGACCTCGGTTTCTGAGCCAATTTATAATCAGTTGCTCAATAGACTGATTAGATTGGCAAGTTCTCCAGCGGATGTTAAGCGTCTTCTTGATATGGCGGATGACAATAAATGTCAGCAGCGTCTGTATCAGGAGATGGCGGAGAGATCATATGTTGGACTGTTGATTGAGCAATATCCTTTTAGTAATTGGGAGGATAGCAAGCTTGTTAAACAAGCTTTGTCTGCTTTAATCAATAGGAATATGTTTCCGGTTGATCGGATGGCTGAACTTCCAGAAGATTTGCAGAACTTTGCAAATTATCAAATGGAAGTGCTGGCTCAGTATTCTGCATTGGATGCAGATACTTTAGCTTGTGTCAGCTATCAGCTTCTGCCGGAAGCTGAGATGTATCTGATGCATCTAGAGCCTCGCTATAATCTGAAGTATCAGAAACTCTATGTAGATAAATTTAAAATGTCTGAAAAGGCATTTAATTATTTAATTCATAGAGAGCAAAGAAGTCTTCAGGGGGTGATGCTATTTCCCGACATTCTTGTCGAGCAATATGCTGCCAAGTGGGGGTTGACCGATGCACAGTATGCTGCAATATTGCAGACGCCAATGAAAAAGTATACACTTCAGTGGAAAAAGTTTGTTAGAAAAAACGAGGTTTCTCGTGTTTATAACAACGAAACTGAAGGTTAATGCTAAAGAACGAATTGTATGGGGTGACGTGAGTCATCCCATATTTTTGTGTTCTGAAGATAATTCGTTAGAGGTTAATGTGTCTTTTTTGATTTTAAATAAAATATTTATTGCATTTTTTCAATTTTTTTTATATATTCTATTTGAAATGAAATTTTTCTTAGAATTTGGAGATGGCTATGCTTGATAGAGTTGATGCGTTGGATGTAAAACAATTTCGGGGGAGAAGCGTTTTTTATTATCAGCCTATTAGACCTTCTATCTATAAAGATAGTGTTTTTAACCATGGATATAGTATTGATGTTTGTTTTATTGAAGAGCGAACACAACAAAATGGTTATAAAAATGCTCGGGCAAGAGTCATAGATGGTGGTGTTGGTCGTGTAACAGCTTTGCCTCCAATATATTGGTAAAATTGTAATTGAGATTTGTTTTCATAGCAGTTGTTTTGCTTAGTCTTATTTTTGTTGCTTTATTTTTTATGATGACCTTTTATGGTCTTTTTTTATGCTTGTTTTAAGTGCTTTTTTATGGTAAAATCTCTCTAATGAAGGATGAAAATCGGGGAGATTTGTAAATGGCTCAAGAGAAAACGAAAGATAAAAAATCAAATAAAATTCCTACTTTTGCTGAATATGAACGTGAACGCATGAAAAATTTAGCAAAAGAGGTCCGAAAAGCTGCACAAGAATTGAAATCTTCCGGACAAAAAATAGGAAAAGAGGTTTTAGATGCTCCTGAAAAGAAAATTAAAGAACAAGGAACTCTTAAAACATCTTGGGAGGTTTTTAAAGAAGCTTGGGAAAAAACCGGCAAAGATTTTAGAAAATCTGTGGGCTATAAAATGGGGGAATCTGCTTTGCAAGGGTTAGCTCCATATTGTCAAAATTTATGGATAGGTTCTCTTCCAGGGGTTGTCGACGGTGCAAGTGGAGCAATAGCTAAGTTCTTTGGGGCATCGGCTCTTAATGTTGCTCGTCAGAGGTTGGCGGCTTTATGCGGTTTTAAATCTAGAATGGCAACAATAGTTTTAAATGATACGCACGCTAATGCCGCTTCCAGTGCTATCTATAAAGATATTCTACATAAACCGCGTCCGTATTTTAAAAAAAATGCACCGGCTTCTTTGGGTGGTATAACATCAGAAATTGTTTCGGCAAAAAATACTTTGCTGAATCAATCAGTAGATTGTCTTTCTAAAGTGGTTATTTTTGGAATTAGTTCAGCTAGTTTGATGGCTGTTAATCCGTTGTTGGCTGCCGGTGTTTTGGGGGTTACGGTGATGACGGCAGAATTTGGTAGATATATGAATAATATCTATCGTAAATTTGATAGTAAAATGCGCTCTTTATCTCAGAAAATTTCTAAAGAAAATAGTGATTCTATAAAAAATACACCGCTTGTGCAAGACACTAATCGTGTTGAAATGGAAGCAAGGCAGATGGAAAATCGCTTAAATAAATCTTCTAAAATTAAGCAGAAAATTATATATGCGAGTAGTAAAGCAAATTTGAAAATGAAAACGATTGTTAATTTCGGTATGGAGGGTTTGATCATTGCTGCTGCTCTTGCTGATATGCTTAAAACCGGCGATATTGGTCGATTTTTTCTAATTAGTGCGGCTTCATGGCAAATGATTGATGCTGGTAATAAAATTTCAGAATTATGGGCTGGAATGCAAGCTGGAACATATAGACTTATTGATGCTTCTAAAAAATTAATTACGCCAAAAGAGCTTGAACGAGTGACTGGTAAAGAAAAACTAACTGAAAGAGATACTAAAATCAGTGTGCGTAATGTTAGTTTTGCTTATCCGCAGATTAAAGATGTTACTGATATGAGTTTAGTCGAGGTAATGGATAGAGAAGGCGAGATTAAAAGAGGCGAAGATGTATTTAAAGATTTGAGCGTTGAGTTTGATAAAGGAGGTTTGACTGCGGTCGTAGGAACATCCGGTAATGGTAAATCTACGCTGATGAGTCTTATTCGTCATGATTATGATATACAATCGGGGCAAATATTTATCGGAGATAAGGAGATACGTGAATTATCCGATGAAGAACTTAATGCACATATTGCGTTTGTGGAACAAAAAGTGCATTTTTTTGATCAAAGTATTGGATATAACCTTAAATATTTTAAACCGGATGCAACAGATGAGGAACTTATGCAGGCTTGTGAAAAGGCTGTATTTGATCAAGATATTCAAAAGTTTAAAAGAGGATTTTCTCGTAAAATTGGACAAGATGGTTCGGAACTTTCAGGTGGACAGTGTCAACGTTTGGCTTTGGCTCGTGTTTTTTTACCCGATAAACCTATTGTGATTATGGATGAGCCGACAACCGGTCTTGATCCGAGTCTTAGTCTTAAATTTATGAAGTCTCTTAAAGATATGGCTCAAAATAAAACGGTGATTATGGTGACACATAATCCTACCGAAATAGCTCTTGCGGATAGAGTTGTTGTTATTGAAAAAGGTGAAGTTGCTGCTGATGGTAAACCAATTGATTTGATTAAAACTAGTGAATTTTTACGTAATGTCTTAACTAAAGATGATATTAAAAACAAAAATAGACTTTATCAAACCAGTGTTAATGGTATTAATCCAATGCAAGAGGCTGCAACGGTTCTTAATGAAGAGACTAACGGTAAAGTTTTGAGTGATATTGAACGTGCTGAAAAAAGAAGATTATTGGAAGCACACAAGAGAGCCTATGTTGGTGTTCGTAAGAAAACGATTGAAAATCAACGTCGCAAGGAAGGCAAAGCTTTACCTGAAAAGAAACAAAGACAACCTCTTAATCCACCGTCTGCTATACCAAGTCGTGGCGGTGCGGAAATTTGATAATAGCAATCAATGGTAGAGATGCTGAGTTATGATTGGATAAAGCCGTCTGATTGTAAATTGAATAAATAATAAAATTTGCTGTTTTTGTTTTCGAGTAGTTCTTTAGGCGTTCCGCTTTCTGCAATTTTGCCATTATTTAATACGATTATCTTATCCATATTTCTTAGGGTAGATAAGCGGTGGGCAATCGCTATGACGGTCTTATTTTTCATGATGTTTTGTAAAGCCTGTTGGATAGCGGTTTCAGATTCACTATCTAAAGCAGAGGTTGCTTCGTCTAAAATTAAAATCGGTGCATCTTTTAAAATTGCTGATGCGATGGCTATTCTTTGTCTTTCACCTCCGGATACCTTAACACCTCTCTCTCCAACAACACTTTGGTAGCCTTTGGGCATTTTTAAGATTGTGTCATGAATTTGAGCCATTTGGGCTGCTTTGTAAACTTCTTCATCTGATGCTCTTGGATTTGAAAAACGGATATTATTTATTATAGAGCGATTGAATAAGGTCGGTTCTTGCGGAATAAGGGCAATTTGACGATGTAGTGAACTTTGTGTTACTTCGGCAATGTTTTGCCCAGAAATCTTGATTTCTCCATCTTTAACGTCATAGGCCCTTAAAATTAAATTGATTAGAGTTGATTTTCCTGAGCCTGATAAACCTACAATACCGACTTTTTCGTTTTCTTTTATTTCTAAATTGAAATCTTTGAATAGAGAGGGTTTGTTTTCATACGCAAAACTCATATTTTTGATTGAGATATTAGGGGTGTTTATTTTTAATTGTTTAGCATTGGGTGCATCATTTACTTCTATTGGTTTGTAGATGACATTTATAGCATCTTCTAAAGCACCTAAGTTTTGTTGATAGCGGATGATAAAATCTCCTATTCTCTCTATCGGTGATAAAAGTAAATGAATGTAAGTCAAGGCAATTAATACTTGGCTGATGTTGAGATTTTTTGCGTGCCAGAAGTAAACTAAAATCAATAGAGATATGACACGTAAGACCATCAGCGATAATATATTGAAGCTATTAGATATACCTGTTTCTTGCCCCTTTTTGAGGTAACTCTTGACGACTTTTTTGAGGGCTTTGCCTAAGTAAGCCTTTTCATGTAATACAGCACCACAGTTTTTGACTAAGCGGGCATTGGCAATGCTATCCACGATAATTCCGGCGGCTTCTGATTCTAATTGGGCGTTTTCTTTGGAGATAGGTTTTAGGTTTTTGCAGTGGCAGTAGTTAAAGAAACTTGTTATTATGCAAAAGAAGATAATGGAAGTGGCTAACCCTTTATCGATACTGAACAATATCGGTAAGGCAACGAGATAAGGGATGATGACGGCTTCTAATACACCTTTAAAACTCCAGCAAAGGCTTATGGTTAGAAGGACGAGAAGAATAACTTTATTGGATACTTTTCCGGACATCTCTTCGGTAAAGTATGCAGAGGAGTGTTTGTGCGTGTGTTTAAATGCGTCTTTGTAAATATTGCGTTTTAAGAAAATATCCATGCGAAATTCAAAAATGGTGCGTAACCCGTCGCATATATTTGAGCCGAAGTGTAAGGCTGCATATATAACAATGTAGGTTAAAGAGGTGCTGGTTATAATTTGCGTTGGATTTTCGACAATATAACCGAATAACGAAGCGATGTAGTAATTGTCGAGATAAATGAATACACGACTAAGCCCAAATAAACCAAAGGTGGCGATGGTGTATAATTTTATCTGTTTTAGGTATTGGAAAATAAATTTTATTGGTGTCATGCTTCTTCTCCATATGAAAGATAGCCATTATTTTGAAGCTGATAAAGTTTATAGAAAGTGCCGGATTTGTTTTTGAGTAATTCGTCAATGCTACCGTTTTCAATAATTTTGCCGTTATCTAATACGATTATTCTATCCATGTTTTTTAAAGTTGATAAACGGTGGGCAATCGCTATGACTGTCTTATTCTTCATGATGTTTTGCAGTGCTTTTTGGATAGCGGTTTCTGATTCACTATCTAAAGCTGAAGTAGCCTCGTCTAAAATTAAAATTGGAGCATCTTTTAAAATAGCTGATGCGATGGCTATTCTTTGTCTTTCGCCACCAGATACTTTAACTCCTCTTTCTCCGACAACACTTTGGTATCCTTTGGGCATTTTTAAGATTGTGTCATGAATTTGAGCCATTTGGGCTGCTTTGTAAATTTCTTCATCAGAGGCTTTTGGATTTGAAAAGCGGATATTATTTATTATAGAACGATTGAATAAGGTCGGTTCTTGCGGGATAAGGGCAATTTGATGGCGTAGTGAACTTTGTGTTACTTCGGCAATGTTTTGTTCGGAAATTTTAATTTCCCCCCCTTTTATGTCATAGGCGCGGAGGATTAGATTTATTAAAGTGGATTTGCCTGAACCTGATAAACCAATAATCCCAACTTTTTCGTTTGCTTTTATTTCTAAATTAAAATCTTTGAATAGAGAGGGTTTGTTTTCATAGGCAAAACTCATATTTTTTATGGAAATATTGGGCTTGCTTATTTTTAGCAGTTTAGCGTTGGGTGCATCTTTTACTTCTATCGGTTTATAAATGACATTTATAGCATCCTCCAAAGAGCCAGTGTCTTCTAGGTAGCGGATAAAGACTGTTCCTATTAGAGTTATTGGTGATAAGGCTAACTGAATGTAAGTTAAAGCAATTAATACTTGGCTGATGTTGAGATTTTTGATATGCCAGAAGTAAATTAAAATCAGCAACGATATGACACGCAAGGCCATTAGCGATATAGTGTTGAAACTCACTGATATTCCTTTTTCATGACCTTTTTTTAGATAGCTTCTGATGACTTTTTTGAGGGCTTTGCCTAAATAAGCCTTTTCATGCAATACGGCACCGCAATTTTTAACTAAGCGGGCGTTGGCGATGCTGTCCACGATAATTCCGGAGGCTTCTGATTCTAATTTGGCATTTTCTCTGAAGATTGGATTTAGAATTTTGCTGTGCCAACAGTTGAATAGACATGTTATTATGCAAAAAATGAGAATGGTTGTAGCTAACTCTTTATCAATGCTGAATAATATCGGTAGGGCAACTGCATAAGGAATAATGACGATTTCAAGTATTATTTTAAAACACCCACAGAAATACGATGTGCTATCTACAAGTTGAATAATTTTATCAGATACTTTTCCGGACATTTCCTCCGTAAAATAAGAAGAGGAGTGTTTATGCGTATGTTTGAATGCATCTTTGTAAATATTGCGTTTTAAGAAAATATCCATGCGAAGTTCAGTAAAGGCTCGAATACTACCGATTATGTTTGAACTAAAGTGCAATAGAGTATATATGACGATATAGGTTAAAGAAATGTTGGTTATTATTTGTGTCGGATTTTCGACTATATAACCGAATAACGAAGCTATATAATAATTGTCCAGATGAATAATAGTGCGTTCAAGGCTATATAAACCGAGTGTTGCGATGGTATATAGCTTGATTTGCCCCAAATATTTGAGAATAAATTTTAAGGGCGTCATGCTTCTTCTCCATAAGAAAGATAGCCATTATTTTGAAGCTGATAAAGTTTATAGAATGTGCCGGATTTGTTTTTAAGCAATTCATCAATGCTACCGTTTTCAATTATCTTGCCGTTATCTAATACGATTAGTCTATCCATGTTTTTTAATGTGGAAAGTCTATGAGCTATGGCGATAACGGTTTTATCTTGGATAATGTTTTGTAAAGCTTGTTCTATCATTATTTCTGCTTCACTGTCTAAGGCTGATGTTGCTTCATCCAAAATTAAAATTGGTGCATTTTGTAAAATAGCACGGGCGATAGCTATACGTTGTCTTTCTCCACCGGAAAGCATTGTTCCTCTTTCACCGACGACGCTATTGTATCCGTGCGGTAAGTTCATTATGGTATTGTCAATCTGAGCTAATTTAGCAGCTTGGCGGATTTGCTCTTCGTTGGCTTGTGAATTGGTTATACGTAAATTCTCCAAGATACTGCGGTTAAACAAGGCGGTGTCTTGTGAGATAACGGCAATATTTTTATGATGGGAGCGGAAAGTTAAATCTTTGATGTTAGTTTTGTTTATCAGTATTTCTCCACTGTCAACATCATAAGCTCGGAGTAATAAATTAATCAAAGTGGATTTTCCTGAACCGGAATGTCCGACTATTCCAACCTTTTCTCCGGCTTTGATATGCAGATTTAGGTTTTCAAAAATGGGTTTCTCTTTGATATAAGCGAAATTTACATCTTTAAATGTTAATTCTGCTTTGGTGGGGCGGATGTTTACGGCATCTTCTTTTTCTTTGATGTCAATTGGTTGATTTAACGTTGAAAAGTTGGCGCGAATTCCTCCCAGCTGATCAGAGATGAATTGGCAGTAGTTGTTTATGCCCATGGTAGCTAAAACTAAGTTGACCAAGGTGGTGTAAACGTAAAACAGATTATCCAGAGCAATATTGTCTTTTTGTGCAAAATATAAGATTAAAAATATTCCAGAGGTCAAAAAGACGGTATCTATTGCATGAAAGGCAAAGCGAGATATAATTTGATAGCGTCCTTGTTCGGCTATGCGTAAAAGAGCTTGTTTTAAGTTTTTGTAAAAATAAAGTTGTTCGCTGAAAAATGAACCACTGTATTTGACTAAATTAGCGTTGGCAATGCTGTCTACTAAAATGCCTCTGGCTATATTTTCATAATTTACACGATTTCTACCTAAGTCAAAAAAGTGGCGATTTACTTTATATATGGCGAAAAAGTAAGGAATGTTTATCGCAAATAACATGGCACTTAGTGATGGACTAAAGGTGGCAATGATGGAATAGGATACAATTAAAATTACTATTGGACGAATGAGTAAAAAGCAAGTATCGGTGAATAAATTAGTTAAACTGTTGCTTAGTCCAGTTAGTGCCGATGATACTCGTCCACTCATTTCATCATCAAAGTAGCGAACGGAATGAGCATGAATTTTGGTGAAAATGTCTGTCACTAAATGACTTAAAAATGTTTGGGAAAAGGCGCCTTTTATATATGTGGCATAATAGCCGTTTATAAGAGCACGGATAAGGTAATATCCGACTAATATCAATAAAATTGTGAAACATTGATTAAGTGCTTCGGTTGTGTTCTTTATCTCAAAACATCCAACCAGACGGCTGATAAGCCATGTTTCTAATGGTAAAATGATGCAGGTCAAAATGAAGGTAATGCAAAAAAGGATAAACAGTTTTTTACATTTTTTAAGATTTCTTAATATAAGTGTTCTAATATCCATAATAAATAGCCTTAAAAATTTTAGATGTATGAATAATAGTCAAAAAATAAATTTTGTCAAGCATAAAATTCAGGAGAAATGTTTTTATGAAAAAATTTTTAGTTTTGGGAATCTTGGTTTTGGTTATTTTAGGGGGGATTTTTTTCTTAAAGCGTTTGGATTATTCAAAAGTCGCTATTGTCCTTCCTTCGTCTGAGAGAGCTTCTTCTCCTTATTTTTATCAAAAAGATGGTGATTTTTTCTTGGCGGAAGATTTGAAACAGGGGTTACAAAAATTAGGCTATAAAGTTGAGTATAGATTTCGTGAAAATTATGAAGATTTAAAATTAGGTAATATTGGAAATGTTATTTATTTTAAAGGATATTATAATTTTGAGCATTTACCAGATGCTGAAAATAAAAATGATGGACGAAAACGTGTTCTTTATCTCTATTATGTAGAGGGACTTCATTCTGAAATATTTAATGAGGTTGATGTTGTTGTATGTGCTTCTAAAAAATTTATTAAAGAAGTTGTTGCTCCTACTGGTGTGATTGCTACATATATTCCTCAATTTACAAATCCTGATAGATTTAAATCTTCTGCTAAAGAAATGGATAAAGCTTATCCTGTGTTGTTTGTTGGGTCTGATCATACAGGATTTGGGCGTAAAAGTGTTGATTATGCTGTTTTAGCTGGGGCTAATTTGAGTGTTTTTGGTAAATTTTGGGAAAAAACATTGCAGCCAGATATTTTGAAAGGAAATTTTATTGAAAATAATGATTTGTATCGTTATTACGCAAGTGCAGATATTGTTCTGAATGATCATCGCGATGATATGAGTTATTATGGGTTTGTTTCTAATCGTATTTATGATGTTTCTGCTTCTGGTGGGTTTGTTCTTACAGATTATTTGCCTGAAATAGTAGAAGTCTATGGCGATAGTATTGCAACATATAAAGATTACTACGATTTTAAAGAGAAATTGAAATATTATTTGGCTCATCCTGATGAACGGAAAGCTATGACTCAGAAAGCTCGTGAGATTACTTTGAAGAATTTTTCTAATCTCAAAATAGCTGAAATGTTTGATGCTCTCTTTAAAAATATAAAAAAATGATAAAATCTTTCTTGAAGGCTTGATTTTCTAAAATCTAAACACTAACTAACCTATTAGTTTTAGTATAACCTATTTTATGGGAGTGTTTTAAATGCAAGTAAAACCTTTACGCGAGAACGTTTTAATTAAACGCGTTGAAGAAGAAAATAAAACTGCAGGTGGTATTATCCTGCCTGATACAGCTAAAGAAAAACCTAGTGAGGGTGTTGTTATTGCCGCTGGAGAAGGTCCTAGAACTCCAGATGGTAAAATCTTACCTATGAGTGTTAAAGTTGGTGATCATATCTTGTTTAGTAAATGGTCCGGAACTGAAGTTAAAATTGATGGAGAGCCTCACTTGATTATTAAAGAAGGCGATATTTTGGCTGTTGTTGAAAGATAATTAGAAAGGATTTTGTATTATGGCTGCTAAAGATATTAAATTTGGAACAGATGCCAGAGCTAAAATGCTTAAAGGTGTAGAAATTTTAGCTAAAACTGTTAAAGTTACTTTAGGTCCTAAGGGGCGTAACGTTATGTTAGATAAATCCTATGGGGCTCCTAAAATTACTAAAGATGGTGTTTCTGTTGCAAAAGAAGTTGTTTTAAGCGATAAATTCGAAAATATGGGTGCTCAACTTGTTAAAGAAGTTGCTCAGAAAACAGCTGATAAAGCTGGCGATGGAACAACAACAGCTACTGTTTTGGCTGAAGCTATTATTAAAGAAGGTTGCAAAGCTGTTGCGGCTGGTATGAACCCTATGGATTTGAAACGTGGTATCGATATGGCGGTTGAAGCTGTTGTTGAAGATGTTAAATCTCGTTCTAAAGCTGTAAAATCTTCTGAGGAAATTGCTCAAGTTGGTACTATTTCTGCTAACGGTGATACAAGCATCGGTGATTACTTGGCCAAAGCTATGGAAAAAGTTGGTAATGACGGTGTTATTACTGTTGAAGATGCTAAAGGGCTTGAAACAGAATTGAGCGTAGTTGAAGGTATGCAATTTGATAGAGGATATTTATCTCCTTACTTCGTTACTGATGCTGATAAAATGACTGTTGAATACGATGCTCCTTATGTCTTGTTGTATGATCAGAAAATTTCCAACTTGCAAGCTATATTGCCTGTTTTGGAAGCTGTCTTACAATCAGGTCGTGCTTTGCTCATAGTTGCTGAAGATATTGATGGTGAAGCTTTGGCTACTTTGGTTGTTAACCGTATTAGAAGTGGTTTGAAAGTTTGTGCTGTTAAAGCTCCTGGTTTTGGTGATAGGAGAAAAGCTATTTTGCAGGATTTAGCTGTTTTGACAGGTGGTCAAGTTATTTCTGAAGAATTAGGTATGAAACTTGAAAATACTACTGTTGATATGCTTGGAACAGCTAAACGTGTTGTTATTACTAAAGATGATACAACTATCATTGATGGTAATGGTGATAAAGATGCTATTGAAGCTCGTAAATCTCAAATTAAGAAAGAAATTGAAAAAACAACTTCTGATTATGATCGTGAGAAATTGCAAGAACGCTTGGGTAAACTTTCCGGTGGTGTTGCTGTTTTGAAAGTCGGCGGTTCTTCTGAAGTTGAAGTTAAAGAAAAGAAAGATCGTATTGATGATGCTTTGAATGCAACTCGTGCGGCTGTTAAAGAAGGTGTTGTAGCTGGTGGCGGAACTGCTTTGTTGTATGCAACTAAAGCTTTGGATAAGGTTAAACCCGCTAACCAAGATCAGTATGTTGGTGTTGATATTATTCGTCGTGCTTTGCAAGCACCAATTCGTCAAATTGCTGAAAATGCAGGTGTCGATGGGGCTGTTGTTGCTGGTAAATTGCTTGAAAGCTCTGATTATAACTTTGGTTATAATGCAGCAACCGGTGAATATACAGACTTGATTAAAGCTGGTATTGTTGACCCAACAAAAGTTGTTAGAACAGCTTTGCAAGATGCGGCTTCTGTTGCTAGCTTGTTGATCACTACTGAAGCTATGGTTACGGAACTTCCTGAACCTAAAGAATGTGGTTGTGGTGGTCATGGCGGTATGCCTGGTGGTGCCGGAGCTATGGGTTTTTAGTAAATTAGCTTTTCGTAATGACGCAGCCAAACTATGGCTGCGTTTTTTGTATATATAAACTTATTTTTAATGTTTTTGTGCTATTCTAATAAACAACAGGTGTTTTTTAGGATATTTGTTATGGGACTATTTAAACGTATTTTTTGTATAGCTACTATATTTGTTTTGTTTTTAGGTGTGTCTACTAAGGCAAATGCGTTGTCTTTTGCAGGATTTGCTTATCAAAATGCAAAGAGCGCAAATGTTGTTAGTATTAGAAATTATTTAAAAAAAGGATATGATATTGATACTCTTTCTCCAAACGGATATACTGCTCTTTGCTATGCAGCAGCCTATAATGATTATCCAGCTTATGCACGACTTCGTCGATTGGGGGCTGATGAAAATCATCAATGTATGCAAAAAGTTAACCAGACTTATGTTCAAGATTTAAATCAGAGATATGTTGCTACTCAAAATTCTAAATCTATGGTCCTAAAATCAGATGATAATACTAAATATTGGCTTGCAGGAGCTGCTGTAGCAGGTACAGCTACTGCTGTGGCATTACTTGCCGGCGGTGGTGGTTCTTCTTCGGATGATACATCCGTTCCTCCTATTAAGTGTCCTGAAGGTGAAAGACCTGTAGATGGAGTGTGTCAACCATGTCCGGATGGAACACATTTGGAGGGTGATTTTTGTGTTCCAGATACAGAATGTCCTGAAGGTCAGAAATATGAAGATGGTAAATGTGTCCCTATTGTTTGTCCTCCTAATACTCATTTACAGGGAAATATTTGTGTTGCTGATGATATTGATATAGATAATGGTAATGATGATGATTTATATGGTATTAATTCGTCTGAGGAAGATGTTTATAACTTGTTTTCTGTCCCTCGATATCCCGATGATGAGGCTTCTATCAATTTAAAAAATAAAGGCCATGGTAATGTTTATGGTGTATATGGATTAGGTAATGTTACAAATGCTTATGTTGTTAAAAAGGATGGAGCTGGTAATGTAAATTCTATTAATCAGGGTGTGGGGACTATTACTATTAATGATGAAGGATCTGGTAATGTGTATGGCCTTTTTTCTCGAATAGATGATGTTACAGAATATAAAGAGGCTATTAATGCAGCTGCTTGGAATGAGGGAGTTTCATACGGTGATATAGATATTACTCATATGGGAGGTGGTAGTTCTTTTGGTGTATTTGGTGATGTTCGTGCATATAATGCTTTAGCAAATTATGGTGGAACTTCTTATGGTAATCTGACTATTCGTGGTGACGGTAATATTTACGGAATTAGTGGTTATGCCGCTGCGACTAACGCTGTATCTCCTTTTTTTGGTAGTCATGTTGAGGGTAATATTAATTTATTTAGTTCTGGTAATGGTGATGTCTATGGAATGATGGTCAGTAAAGATGATATACCAGGAGCTGGGACAGGAGGAGCTGAACATATTGCTAGTTGGTTTGCTTTTAATGCTTATTCTTCGGGTGGTGATACTGTGATTGGCAATATTAATATTCATAATACAGGTAATGGTAATGTTTATGGTATGTATGGCGGCGAGCAATTGTTTAATGCGATGTCTTATGGTGATAATGGTGTTGCAAAAGGAACAATTAATATTGTAAATTTGGGCGAAGGGCGTGTTTATGGAATGTATTCTCCTGAAATATATATGGGAGAGGATGGTGAACAAAGGCCAATTATTGCAAATAATAGCGATAATGGAGCAGAATCGGTTATTAATATTGTTAATAAAGGCGATGGTGTTACTACAGGTTTACGAGGTGGTCAAGGTAGTCTTATTGAAAATACCGGAGTGATTAATATTAATAATTTAGGAGAGGGAACTGCTGTTGGTATTTATGGTGGAGCTGGATCCTTTATTGAAAATTCTGGTAAAATTAATATTTATAGAGAAACTTATGTTGATGAAGAAACAGGTGAAACTCTTACTCCTCAAGGTGAAAAGGGAGGTTCTGCTTATGGTATTTATGCTGAAAGTGGATCGTATGTGGTTAATAATGGAGAAATTGTTGTAACTGGTGCTGAAACTGGTGCTGGTATTTATTTGGAGAATAATGCTACATTAGAAAATAATGGAACTATTAGTTTTAATGGTTCTTCATCTGATGTTGTTCAAAATGGTGATGCTATTGATATTTATGGTGATGGAACTAATAAAGCTTCTGTTAATTTAGATGATTTAGGTGGCGAAATTATTTTAGCTCAAGGTGGACGCTTTTTTGCAGAAGAACTTGCTGGAAATATGAGTGTTTCTGAGAAAATTGTTTTGGGTAGTTTTGCTGATGAATACACTCTTAAAGGTTCTTTACAAGCTGATTCTGTTAGTGACTTAAATCTTTTATCTAAATCGGCGATGTTTGAGGCTTCTTCCAAAGAAAGTGATAATGGTGGCTATGATGTGGTTTTGAAACGTAAAAATTTTGATGAAGTTATTACAGATAAAAATGTTTCTGGATTTTGGGAAGATAATTATAATGCAGAAAATGGATCTAAAATTTTTGATAGTTTGAAAAAAGCTTCTTCTCAAAGTGAATTAAACCAAAAATCAGCTAATATTTCTGGTGCTGATGTGCTTCCTAATTTTCGTCGGGAAAATGCCCTTGTTTTTCAAAATTTGAGTAATCATTTTAATGATAATCTATTTAATTCTCCAAATCAGAACTATATAGGAGGGTATAAATATATTGATTTATCGATGGATAAAGATGGTTTATTAACAGGTTCTGACGGGCAGGCTCATGTTGCCTATGGTATGCTTAAAGGGAAAAGTGATAACGGGATTGTTTATGGATTGGCTGCAGATGTCGCTCAGCTAAATGTAGATTATGATAATGGCGCAAGTCGTGATGCAAATATATTTGGTATATGGGCACCTATCGGATATGATTTCGGCAATGGTGCTCAATGGTTCTCAAAAGCATATTTAGGTTATGTTGATGGTTCTTATGATCGTATAACTGATTTGAAAAAATATTCCTCAGATATTACTGAATATCAGTATGGCTTAACTAATGAAGTAAGATATAGCTTAAATTTAGGGGCTGGATTTACATTTAATCCCTTAGCTGAATTAAATTTATTCGGTGTGTATAGTGACGATTATGATGAGGGTAATGCTGAAGGAGCTTTGAATACCAATAGTCATAATGATTTATCTTTAGAAGGAGGTATAGGTGCTTACCTGTCTAAAAAAGTTAATCTTTCTAAAGATAGTAATATGACTATTCAGATAGGTGGTGTATATTATGTTGAATTTTTAGATCCCGATGATGGTTTTAATACCGCTATGTCTGGTATGAATGGTAAGTATAGAATTTCTCATGATTTTGATAAGGATCGTGCAGTCTTGTCGGCAAAAGTTCGTTACGATTATAAGGATATTACTCTTTATGGTAATGTTGAAAAAGATACTTCAAATAATAAGTCTTTACTTATTGATGCGGGTATTCAATATAAATTTTAATTGTTCTTAGGTTTCGTTTTGATTTGATGAGGTTGGATTATGAATAGATTATTGTTTTATATTAAAAATGGTAAAGGTATGGGGATGCTCTTCTTATTGGCGGCAGCAGTTCTTTCTACGATGCTTGTTATGGTTAGTGTTAGAAGTGTTTATGCTGAATTGAAATCAGAAATAGTTTTGGTTGCTAATGAGTTTTTACCTATTACTGTAAAAAATCAAAAAATTATTCAACCTATAAATGCTTATAAAAAAATTGAATTAGATTTGAATAATAATCAAAGTGAAGGGAATTTATTTCCTATCGTATTGGATACTCGGGAAAATGTAGATGCTCCTTCTATGGGAAAGCAGGGACTTTTTATTACTACTGATACAGTATATTTGGCTTTTCCCGAAGAAATTAAGAAATTTAAATTGATTGACGGAGAATTGACTAAAGATAATTTTCCTCAGATTATGGATAATGCTGTTGGTTATGTTTCTACATGGATTTCTTTGTTATTCATTGTGATGTGGGGTGTGGTTTACTTAATTAAAGCTGGAATTGTTGTACTGCTTGGGCGAGTAGTATTGTATTTCTTGAAAAAAAACGATGTAATAAATTTGCTATCTTTAATGCGTTTAAGTGCTTTGGCTGTTGCTGTTGTAGAACTTGCTACTTTATTTATGGGAAAATTTTTCCATTTGGATTTGCCTTGGGGGCTTGTGTTAATTGGTGAGGCTATTATTGTTTTGACATGTGTGCTTAAATATTTTTCTAATGAACAAAAGGTATAGCTTCTTATATAAACTTTTGGGGCTTGTTCTATTATTGTTTGGTGGGGTAAAAATATCTTTTTACTTGATTGTATTGGTAAATATAGTTTATTTTTATACATGATTATTGATAATAGGAGCTTTTATGGTGTTTCGTTTTTGCTTTGTCTTGTTGCTTTGTGGTTTCTTTAATGCAGAATCTGCATCCGCTGCCTTTACTTATAAAGAAGATGATACAAGATTACTTAATGGAGTGCTTTATGATATTAATGGAGACCCAGTAACCGGTAACTATGAGGTCTTTTATGAAAATAATATGAGAAAAAGTATTATGCCGTATGTTTCCGGTAAATTAAATGGAGTGGGTAGCGTTTATAATATTGATGGTTATAAAGAAGCTGATATGCCTTTTGTTGAAGGTAGACTTGAAGGGGTTGCTTTAACATATTTTCCTAATGGTAATCTTAAGGAAAAAATACCGTATAGAGCTGGTAAAATTAATGGGGTAGTTAGAACTTTTTTTGAAAATGGGAATGTAAAAGATAGAATATCTTATGATGCTAATGTGAAAAATGGGGTGGCTAAATCCTATTATCAAGATGGAAAGTTAAAAGAACTCTATGCCTTCTCTAATGATAAAAAAGAAGGTGATGCTACGGTTTATTTTTATGATGGCAGTGTAGCTGAAAAACTGAAATATAGTGCGGATGTTATTGTGGGAGAACGCTCCATCTTTTATAAAAGTGGACGTTTGAAATCTCGTGTTATGTATGAGTTCGGTAAGAAAAATGGTAATATGCAAAATTATTTCGAAAGTGGCGTGCTTGCTTCTGTTGTTCCTTATAAAGATGATATAATTGAAGGTGAAGGCAGTTTTTACTCAACAGATGGGCTTTTGGATTTAACGGTTAATTATAAAAATAATTTGCGTGATGGCGTGGCTAAGGCTTATTTTCCTAATGGCTCTGTAAAGCTTTCTGTTAATTATAGTAATGATTTGAAGAATGGTGTTGAAACCGAATTTTTTGAAAATGGAATAGTTAAATCAGAAACTCCTTATGTTAATGGTGTGGTTAATGGTATTGGTAGAGAATATTATTTAACATCCGGTTTGAAATCTGAGATGACATATGTTAATGCGCTTGCGGATGGTGTTGCTAAGTTTTATGATGAAAATGGTAAGCTTACTTCTGAATGTTCTTATAAAGAGGGTAAGAAAAATGGTATTCAGAAGAATTTTGATGATAAAGGTGTTTTATTCTCCGAAAGTCATTTTAATGATGATGTATTAGATGGTGAATATAAAGAATATTATGGTTCGGGAAAAATTAAGTCTACAGCTAACTATACTAAAGGGATTTTGGAGGGGTTAACTCTAATTTATGATGAAGAGGGAAATCTTTCTTATGAAATTCCTTATGTTAAGAATAGAAAAGAAGGTAAAGTTAAGCGTTATTATGCAACAGGTGAACTTATGGGTGAAATAACCTATGAGAAAGGTAAAAAACATGGTATGCTTGATGCTTATAATCAGGATGGGACACTAATGGCTAAAGTCTTGTTTAATAAAGATGAAGCGATTAAAGGGTATAGCTTGAACCATGGTAAGGATCCTGTTTTAATGAGCAAAGATGAGCTTAAGCTAATTAATGATGCTTATTAATAATTCTTTGAAATCGGTATAAAAAAAATATCCCTTTTTTAGGGATATTTTTTTGCGTATCGAAATTATTAAATCTTTCGACCTAAACATTTTATTTCAAAGCCTAGTTCTTTAGCTTTTTTATAATCAATGATATTGCGGTAATCAGCTATTTGGGGACGAGTTAATAATATTTTGATTTTTTCTAAATCTAAATTCTTAAATTCAGTCCAGTCGGTTAATATTGCCAGAACATCTGCTCCGCCAATAGCTTCATATGCAGAATCACAATAGGTTATTAAGTCTCCTAATATCTTTTTAGTATTTGGCATGGCTTCCGGATCATATAGGCGTATATTTACATCGTGAGCTAACATAATTTCAATAATCTGAAGTGCCGGAGATTCTCTACAATCATCTGTTCCGCCTTTAAATGCACTACCTAATACGGCTATTGTTGGATTTTTTTGATCTGATACCATATCCAAAATTCTTTTTGCCATATTGATTTTACGGCGTTCATTGCTTTTTATCGTTGTTTCTATCAGCGATAAATCGACACCGTTAAATTTTCCCATGTATGCCAAAGCATTTGTGTCTTTTGGAAAACAAAAGCCTCCATATCCTGGGCCAGGAACGAGGAATTTTGCTCCAATTCTAGAATCTAATCCCATACCTTTTGCTACTTCATATATATCAGCTCCTGATGTTTCACAAAAGTCTGCCATTTCGTTGATATATTGTATCTTCATTGCTAAAAATGCATTTGATGCATATTTTATAGTCTCTGAAGATTGACGTGATACATACAAAATTGTGCATTTGTCTTTAAATGGAGCATACAATGTGCTTATGAGTTCTTTTGCGCGTTCAGAATTTGCTCCGACAATAATCCTATCCGGATTAAAAAAGTCATGAACGGCAAATCCTTCGCGTAAAAATTCAGGTAAAGATATAACATCAAAATCTGCAGTAGGATTATTTTTTCTTATTATTCCTTCTACGATATCTCCGGTGTTGACAGGAACTGTCGATTTTATTGCAATGACAGTATATCCATTTAAGTGATGTGCTAACTCTTCTGCAGCTGCTTTTATATATTTCATATCAGCTTCTTTAGTTATTGGATTTGGTGGGGTGCCAACTGCTAATATTACTAAGTCCGCACTTGGGATGCTTTCTGCAAACGATGTCGAAAATTTTACTTTCTCATTTGCGGTGTTTTTTTGGAATAATTCTTCCAAACCTTCTTCGAATATGGTTACTTTGCCTGACTTTAGCGTATTTATTTTATTTTCATCTATATCTAAACAGATAACATCGTTACCTAATTCAGCTAGACCTACGCCAGTGGGAAGTCCTACATATCCGGTGCCAATAACTGTAATTTTCATTATATCTCTCCTAAAATTTAATTAGCCTCATGTTATATGCTTATAAGACTTTTGCAAGTGATAAAATTAGAATGTTTATAAAATTGTTTTTATGTATTTTTAGGTGGTTATGAGTATAGAAAATTGCGAACATAATAGATAAATATACGTTGAAGTTTTGACTTTTATAATATAAAATTCATATTCATTTGTGCATTCTTTTGTTTGGCATAAGGAGATTTTTCGTGAAAAAGTTTGTTGTTTTTATAATGATTGCTTTGCTGGCTGTTTCTTTTCAGGTATCTGCTCTTGAAATTACAGCAGATGCTTTGAAATTAACCGATGAGCAAAATAATAAATTAGTTGCATTAAAACAAAATCTTAAGGCGGAAGTCCAACCTATTTGGGAAGAAATTGAAAGCGGACGTTCGCGTATTGAGGAAATTGAAAAACGCTATTTTGAAGAATTTTGGGATATGCTTTCAGAAGAACAAAAAAAAGAATTTACTAAATTGAATGAAAATAAAAATTAGTAGGAATGCAAATTGTTTGATTCTTGCATAAAACAATGCGATTTTTTGCGTTGTTTAGATTGTGTTATTTTAGTTTGCTAAGACTTTTTTTATATAGGTTTTCTTGCATGTTTATTGTAATATATAGGATAAAAGGTTTCAATGGAGGGGAGACTTAAATAGAGGGGGTTATAGTTATTTTATCGCCATTTGTAATGTTGTATTTTTCAGAACTTCCTCCAGCTATCTCTAATACATAACAATACGGAGTAGGTGAGGATATTGCTTCAAGAGAGAGTGGTTTGGCATTTTTGTGAATGTGTACGATATTGTTTTCGCAATTAATGAATAACATATCTAAAGGAATATATGTGTTTTTCATCCACATACAGGTGTTTGGGTATTGGCGTAAATCGAACAGCATGCCAAAAGTGGGGGCAATTTTTTTTCTATACATTAAACCTGTTTGTAGTTCTTGTGGAGTTTGGGCTATGACTATATCAAATGATGTTTTTTCTTCAATTTTTAATGTGGTTGCATTAGTATTGGTTGTCATAAATAGAAATGTTAATAAAAATATGTATCGCATAAAAACCTCTAACTGTTTACTTTAAATTATATATTTCAGAATTAAAGTGTCAAGAGAGTAACTGGAGGATGCTGTTTTTATATGCTTAATATTAAACAAATAATAACAATATTAAAAAATGAGTGGGCAGTTTTATCTGTTGCTTTTCTTGTGTTGTGTTTAAGCTTTTCTCCCTTGTGGCTTAATTTTATCTGGGGTAATCATGACTGGCAACTTCTTATTCATGATATGCAGCTTTCATCAGGATTAATTGAAGGACGATTTTCTCAATATGGTTTAGTTAATCTTCTGCTTATGGGAAAAATTCTTCCAATTCTAAATGTTGTTTTAGGTTTCTTTTTTTATATTTTAGCGTTATTTCTGATTTGTAAATATTATTTCGGTTATTCTATTGATAATAAATTTTTAATTTCTTTGTTTATTGCTGCGGCAGCTTCTTCTCCATATATTGTGGAATTATTGTATTTTCATTTTATTACTTTTAGTTTGCTATCTTGGCCTTTGTTTGTCGGATTGGCTTTGATTGCAGTTAAAATGGCAGAAGTTAAACATTCTCTTTTATATTTTTTTACGGCTTTTTTGATACTTTTTGTTGTTTTAGGAGGATATCCTGCTGCAATTAATATGTTTGTTGTTTTAGCTGTTTGTTATATGATTAAACAACATGATGAAAGTTATATTGGTTTTTTACAAATCCTTAGAAAAAGTCTTCCTTATATAATGGTTTTGCTATTGGCAATGTTAGCTCTGAAACTGACTTTTATTTTTTTACAGCATAAAAATTTAATGCTCGATTTATATAATAATCAGTCGGCAACGGTTAGTGAGCTTTTTCAAAAGTTATATGATATTATTAAGGCTAGTTGTTGGGGATTTATTCAAAGTCAGCCTTTCTTAAAGGGTGATTTTAAAATTCCTTTGACTATTCTTTTTGTAACTTTTGTGTTAGTTTTTTTGAAAACGGCGAATAGTTTATCAGCGTTTTTTATTAGATTAATGCTACTGTTTTGTTTAATTCTTAGCTTGAAATTTTCGGCTTGGTTGTCGTCTGATAATGCAGATAGTGCTTTGACATCATTGGATCCTGCTAAGTTTATGGTTCGAACTGATTTTTATAGCTATCCTTATATTATTTTATTTTCTTTGTTTTATCTTTATCGGCAAAATAAACAATTTCTTAAAAATATGAGTTTTATCTTGTCTATTCTATTGATTTTAGGAAATATTAATGCTGGATTATCTTTTAGTAAAGTTCATTGGTTAGGATTTGTTTCAGAAAATAAATTATTAGAGCGTGTTATTGCCAGAATACAAGAGAATCCTAATTTTATAAATTATCAGGCTTATACGATTGTTCAAGCTGGCGAATTTCCTTTAAGGGAGAGATATTATCAAAGTAGCGATAATGAAAAATATGGATATTATACATTAAAAGCTCCTTATTTTCGTCATTGGATTGCTTTTGAATATTATAATTTTTTTGCTCCATATGATTTTGTTAAAGAAGGCACATTTATTAATACGCAAGCAATAAATCCTGATATGGTTAATTTTATTGCTTCTGATATGAAGGTTTGGCCAAGTCCATTTGCTGTGTATGTTGATGATAATTATGCTATTGTTGTTTTATCTGAAGTTGGACGTGATAATCTGAAAGGGCAGTTTAATGCCTTAAATCTCTCGTATACATCAAGGAAATTTAAATGAGTGATATATTAAAAAAATTAAATTTATTTCCAGATAAAATTGATTATAGGTCTTGGTTAATCAGTTTCCTTATTATTAATTTTGCTTTTTTGTATCATACTCTTAATTTTATTTGGGGTAATCATGATGTTAAATTTGTAAAAGAGGAATTGCTTTGGTCTTCAGGTCTTTTTGAGGGTAGGTTTACTCAGTTTATTCCATATCGATTAATGATGGATGGGCAGATTTTACCAATCTTAAATAATCTTGTTGGTTTTGGCTTTTTAACTTTAGCATTGTGGTTGCTTGCAAAATATTGGAATGTTAAAAAATCTTGTCTTAATTATGTTCTCTTTATTTCGTTTTTTGCAACTCAACCATATACTCTTTCATGGCTTTATTTTTCTTTTATTACAATTAGCTGTCTGTTATGGACGTTTTTGGCCGTTTTAGGGTTGTATTTGGCTGAGCGTGTTTATTCTTCCTCCCATAAAATAGCTCTGTCTTTTATTTCAATATCTTGTTTTTATTTGACTTTAGGTGGTTATCCTCCTGTGATTAATATGTTCTTGGTATGCTTGGGGGGTAAAATTTTAATAGAATATGTTTTTGCTAAAAAAGAGATTAAACAGTTATTTGTGATTTATAAATATACAATCATAAATATTCTTTTAGCGGCTATTCTTTTTAAACTTAGTCTGAAAATTTTTAATCCGGATAATGTTTATAATTTAGAATTAGAAGCTCTGAATAATTGGATAACTAAATTTTTTTATGTTATAAAAATTGCTTTTAATCAATTTTTTATTGCAGTTCCTTTTATGGAAAAAGAATATAAGTTCTTTTTAGCTTTTATATCATTTATTGCTATTTGTGGCGTGGTTTCTTATTCCAATACTTATAGAACAAAGGTTGTCACTGTATTTCTTGTTTTTGCAGTTATTTTATCAACGGCTTTAACAACTTTTTTGGTGGTTCCTCATACAGAGTATGTGTCTCGTATTGATTTTTATGGTTTTGCTTTTTTATATGCGTTATTTATTGGGATTTTATTATCTTTTTCTCCTCAAATATATAGAAGTTTGGGAATTGTTGCGGCAGTTGTTTTGATTGTTTGGAATATCTTAAATGATTATCAAGCATTGAAAATATGGCAGCAAGGACGTGATGCGGAATTTCAAATTCTTGAAGATTTAACCTCAAGAATAGAGAATAATCATAAATTTGATAGTGCTAAAAAATATCGTTTCTACCAAGTAGGGGATTTATCTTTGCGTCCTAATTACTATCATGGAAAATATGATTATGATGATGTCTTTTTACTTTCTATTCCTTATTTGGCTATGTGGCAAGGGGCAAATTTGATAGAGTTTTATTCATCATCGTCTTTTATTAATCGTGAAACGCCTTTATTGCCAGAAGATATTACTTCAGATGTTTATAAATTTTTTATGAATGAAGCAAAACCTTGGCCGCATAAAAATTCTGTCTATCTTAATGATCATGTTATCATTATAATTTATAACCAAGTCGGATTGGATGAATTTAGAGCAAAATTGCAAAGTTTACTTCCATTTATAAACAAATAGACTTGTTAATGAAATAATTACTGTTTTGCTTTATAAATTAGTTCGGTATAAATATAGCTTAGGTATTACTTCTTTTGGGGCGTTAAAATGAAAAAAGCTGTTCAACTTGCACTTGTTGTTCCTTGTTATAATGAAGAAACTGTCCTTCCTCTGACAATTAAACAGTTGTCGAAACTTTTTGCTGATTTGATGAAAAAAAATATTATAACGGAAAATAGTAAAATTGTTTTTGTTAATGATGGTTCTAAAGATAAAACTTGGAATCTTGTTGAAGCGGCTCATAAGAAAAATAATTTGATTAATGGTATTTCATTATCTAGAAATTTTGGTCATCAAGAAGCTTTATTAGCAGGGCTATATAATACAGATGCTGAGGTTTATATTACAATTGATGCAGATTTACAGGATGATATTTCTGCTATTAAGTCTATGATTGAACAATATCATTTAGGTAATGAGATTGTTTATGGTGTTCGGAACAAACGTGATACCGATAGCTTCTTTAAACGGAGTTCAGCGCTCCTTTTTTATAAATTAATGAAGCTACTAGGGGTGGAATTAGTTGATAATCATGCTGATTTTCGGTTGTTAAGTCGTCGAGCTGTTCTTGCTATGTCTGAATTTAAAGAAAAAAATCTCTTTTTGCGAGCTATTGTTCCTTTGGTGGGGTTTAAGTCTTCTTGTGTGTATTATGAACGCAAAAAAAGACAGGCAGGGACTACAAAGTATCCTTTGAGAAAAATGCTTATATTTGCTTTGAAAGGTATTTCTAGTTTTTCCGCAATGCCTCTTCATTTGATTACTTTATCCGGTGTTGCAATCTCCTTTTTGAGCTTTCTTTTAATGTGTTGGACAGTTTATGCTTATTTTATAGGATCGACTATTGTCGGTTGGACATCATTGATGACGGCAATTACTTTTTTTAGTGGTATTACAATCCTTTTTATGGGAATTATAGGGGAGTATATTGCTAGTATTTTTGTGGAGGTAAAACATCGTCCAACATATATTATTGATAAAAAACTGGGTTAGAAATGAACGATACTGTTTCTAAAATGTTTTTGAAAGATAAAATGGCTTTTTTTATTAAAAGCTTCGTTTCTGTTTATTGTGTTTGTCTTTTAATTTATTTGCCTTTTTTGTTGCACTTTATTTGGGGAAATCATGATTGGTGGTGGATAAAATATGGAACGCCTCTTTGGAGTGGAGTATTTGAAGGGCGTTTTTCTCAATTCTTTTTACAGCATTTGCTATTTGAAGGAAATATCCTTCCTGTTTTTACTCTTTTAGCAGCTTTCGCTTTCTTCAGCCTTAGCTCCATGATGTTGTTTTATTTATGGGAAGTGCCTTGGAAAATTTGGATGTATGTTCTTTTGGGAATCTTTGTTGTTAGTGCTCCATATACACTTTCTTGGCTTTATTTTGCTTTTATTACTCTTAGCTGTTTATCGTGGGGATGCGTTATTTTGTGGGGATATGCTCTTTTAGTTAAAAGACCGCTGACGTATTCTAAATTTATATTAGCACTATGCCTATTCTTTCTTACTTTGGGTGGCTATCCTCCGATTATTAATTTTATAGGTGTTGTGTTTTTTTCTTTGATGCTGAATGATTTGTGTTTGAATAAGCTAACCGTTAAAAGTGTTATCCGAAAATATATTCCTTGTGTTTTAGTTATTATTTGTTCAGGGTTGCTGTTAATGCTGACACAATATTTCTTAAAACAATATAATCTTCAACAATTAACGTATAATACAGTTGAAATGAAGTTTGCTGATATTCCCGGTAAAATCTTATTTTGTGCAAAGCATATGGTTTATCAGTTTTTTGTAACGACAAGCTTTATCGGTGCTTTTTATAAATATTGCGGTTTATGTTTGTTTTTGTGGGCGGTTTGTGAATTGTGGAAAGGTTTGCATAAACAGATTCTTGATATTGGTTTATTTTTAGTGTTTCTTGCGGGATTGTTGTTTTCTTGTGTTCTTACTGTCTTCTTAGCGCAAAACATGGAGCATGTTTTGTATGAGCCTCGTGTTGAATTTTTTGGCTTAATGTATGTGTATGCTTTTTCTATTACTGTTTTGTTAAAATCTCGTAGTAGGCTAATTGTTAATGTGTGTTTTTTCTTAATGGTTCTTTTGTCTGCTTATAATGTAAAAGCAATTGCAGAGGCTGCTAAAATTTGGAATTTAGGATTTAGAGCTGAAATGCAATTTGCTGAACGTTTTCTTCAAAAAATGGAAGCATCACCGAATTTTAATCCTTCTCGAAAATATACTTTTATTCAAGGCGGAACATCAGATTTTCGTAGTCGATATTATAAACGTAAATTTGAGTTCAAAAAAGATGGTTATACTTTGACGGCGCCTTTTATTCCCTGGCATTTACCATCAAAGGCTTATCAATTCTATTATCCAGTGAATTTTGTTGAAGATGATTTTGATGTTTATTGGAGTTATATTGATCCTCGTAAAGTTCCTCTGTCTTCAGGTTTGTCTAACTATTTGCTGAATCAGGCTTATCCTTGGCCGGCACAACAGGCATTATATGTCGATCCCGAACTTATTGTGCTTATTTTAAATTATGATGGTAAAATGCGTGGAAATTTTTGGATACGACAATTGGGCTTTAATGGTTATTAGTTTTGTATAATAAAATTATCCTCATAATGGATTATTTTCTTGTCAATTGGATTATCCTTGCATACAATTCTCGGAAATAAAGGATTGGATATGGTTGAGCAAGAAACACAAGAACTTTCAATAGGCGGTAATTTTTGGAATGTTGCTGAAGTAAATGAAAGAGCAACAGAGCTTATGTGCCAAAAATTAGGAATATCTTCCAATCTCTCTAAGTTGCTATTTTTACGTGGAATAGATGTAGATACAGCAGCATCTTTTCTTAACCCTAAATTGTCAACTTCTATGCCTAATCCTAGTGTCCTTAAAGATATGGATAAAGCTGCGGAGCGTATTGCTGATGCCGTTATTAATCATCAAAAAATAGGGATTATTGGTGATTATGATGTGGATGGTGCGACTTCGACGTCTGTCTTGCGATTGTTTCTGATGTATTTGGGCGTGGAAACAGCTGTTCATATTCCTGAAAGAGAAGAGGGGTATGGTCCTAGTGATTTAGCTTTTCAGGAGTTTTCTGATTTTGGAGCTGATTTAGTTATTACGGTTGATTGCGGTACTACAGCATTTGATATCTTAGATAAATGGGCTGAAAAATTTGAAATTGTTGTTTTAGATCATCATGAGGCTGAAACGAAATTGCCAAAAGTTTACGCAGTGGTTAATCCTAAACGACTTGATCAAAATGATGATTATCCTGATTTAGCATATATGGCTGCAGTTGGTGTCGTTTTTATGACTATTGTTGCGGTTAATAGATTGTTGCGCGAAAAAAACTTTTATTCCGATAGTTTGGTTGAACCTAATTTAATGCAATGGTTGGACTTAGTTGCTCTTGGGACTGTTTGTGATGTGGTTACATTGTTGGGCTTAAATAGAGCTTATGTAACACAAGGACTAAAGGTTATGGCTAATCGGCAAAATTTGGGATTAAGAACGTTAGCTGATTTATCAGGAATTAATGAAAGACCAGATGCTTATCATTTGGGGTTTGTTTTGGGGCCTCGAATTAATGCAGGTGGACGTGTTGGAAAAGCTTGTGTCGGTAGTCGTTTGCTTTGTTCGTCTAATCCTCTTGAGGCTCAAAATTTGGCTCAAGAATTAAATAATTTTAATCAAGAACGTAAAGATATCGAATGTTATGTTTTAGAGCAATCCATTGAAATGCTTGAAGGAACTCCACAAGATTGGCCGATGGCTTTTGTTTATAGCAAAGGTTGGCATCAGGGCGTTATTGGCATTGTTGCTGGAAAACTTAAAGAACGGTATAATTTGCCTGCCTTTGTTATGAGTATTGAAAATGACGAAGTTAAAGGTTCAGCGCGCTCAATTGCTGGTATCGATTTGGGGGCTCTTATTATTGCTGCTAAAGAAAAAGGTGTTATTACTAAAGGCGGTGGTCATACTATGGCTGCAGGATTTTCTTTGACAGAAGAGCAAATTCCTTTGTTTAAACAATTTGCAGGTGAATATATAGCAAAATGCTTGAATAATGTTAAGCCTCATCCAATATTGAATATTGATTTAAACTTAAATTTAACTGCTGTTAATGATAATTTATGTGAGGAATTAGAAAAATTAAAACCTTTTGGAACAGGAAATCCTGAACCTTTGATTTTAATTCGTAATGTGTTTTTTGAAAAACCTTATATTATTGGTAATGGGCATATTAAGTGTGAATTAAAAGGAATGACGCAAAAACATTTAACAGCTATAGCTTTTAAAGTTGTAGATACGGATATTGGAAATGAAATTTTAAGCAAACGTCACGATTGTTATGATGTTGTGGGAAATTTGCGCTTTAATCGTTGGAATAATCGGACTACGTTGCAATTTATGATTGCAGATATTAAGAGGGCAAAATGAAGAAGTCTCAAATAAAAAAATTACGTAAGACTATTAAAAGTCGTCAAAATAAACCTAGTTTCTTTGGCTATGTTATCTCTAAATTGAAAACGTATCTCTTTACGGGTATTTTGGTTACGGCTCCGGTTACTATTACTTTTTATATGGCTTATGAATTATTTATTTGGATGGATAAATGGACACGTTCTCTTATTCCTCCTCAGGTTGTTGCTCATGAACTTATTCCTTATATTCCGGGAATCGGCGTGATTATTCTAATTGCTGGTTTGATTGTTATTGGTATGTTTACTACCGGTTTTATTGGTGGCTTTTTTGTTCGCTTAGGTGATTATATTGTTTCTAAAATGCCTCTTATCTCAAGCATTTATTCATTGTTAAAGCAACTTTTTGAAACTATTTTTTCTCAAAAGTCAAAGTCTTTTAAAGAAGCGGTTTTGTTAGAGTATCCTCGTAAAGGTATTTGGATAATAGGCTTTTTAGCAGGGGAAACTACTGGTGAGTTGGCGCATAAATTGCATAATCAAAAAATGTTGAGTGTGTTTGTGCCCACAACTCCGAACCCTACTTCCGGCTTTCTTATTATTGTTCCGGCTGAAGATGTTATAAAATTAAAAATGTCTGTTGAAGATGCTTTGAAATATGTTGTTTCTTGCGGAATTGTTGTGCCAGATGACGAAAAAAAGGTACTTCTTCATAAACCGCTTGACAAACGTCTGAAATAGTATTTCAATCACTGTTGAGAGTAATATTGTATATATTGCTTTGTGTGGATTTAACCTAACTTGTCCGACACCTGATAGGACTAAATAAGGAGATTTTATATGTATAAAACTGCTGAATATGTCTCTTTGGGACATCCTGATAAAATTGCTGATTTTCTTTCCTGCTATCTTTTAGATGAATGTATAAAGCAAGATGCTAAAGTGCGCTATGCTGTTGAGGTTATGGTCAAAAATAATGAGATTATTTTTGGTGGGGAAGTTACGGGAAATGTTAAAATAGATAATCTCTCTGAAATAGCAAAAAAAGCATTGCGTGAAATTGGTTATGACGAGGAATATAATCAAATTTGGCAGGCAAATGCGATTGATATAAATAATCTGAAGGTTACTAATCTTATTAGTGCTCAGTCTGCTGAAATAGGGCAGGGAATCGATGCTGATGGTTGGGGGGATCAAGGGGTTTTTGTAGGATATGCAGAAAAGGGAAATGGTTTAATTAATCAAGAACTTTATCTGGCGAAAAAACTGAATCAAGCGCTATACCAAAAAGCTCTTACTTCAAAAAATTTAGGACTTGATATTAAAACGCAAATTACAATTGATGAAAAAGGTGATATTGTTACAGCTATTGCCGCTATTCCTATGGTGGAACCTTGTGATTTGAGTTCTTTTATTGTTGAAGTTTTAGGGCAAAAGCCTCTGAATTTAATTGTTAATGGAACGGGATGTTATTGCTGTCATTCTTCTATTGCTGATTGTGGTATTACGGGAAGAAAATTGGCTTGTGATTTCTATTCCACTGCTTGTCCTGTAGGCGGCGGTTCTCCATGGACGAAGGATCCTAGCAAGGCTGATTTAACGTTGAATTTATATGCTCGTAAATTGGCTATACAGTATCTCGAGGATAATGATGCTTGCTTTGTTTATTTGTCTTCTTGTATTGGTAGGTCTCAGCTTCCAAGTGCTGTTGTTAAAACCATAAAAGATGGAAAAGTTACTCTTTTTGATATTAGGCCAAATTGTTCGCCTAAAGTGATTATTGAAGAACTGAAACTCTTGAGACCTATATATAAAGAATTATGTCAAAAGGGGGTAATGAATTATTTCGATAATCATGGAAATCCTATATTTTAAAAAAAGAAAAAGGAGCGATTTTATCGCTCCTTTCCTTTAGTTTAGACTTAATTTTTATTTCTTAGAAGTCTTACCAGAGTTTGCGTTGTTAGCATCCTCTTTTTTTACGAACTTACTGAGGAGTTTCTCGCCTAATTCAGAGCCGGCAAGTGCTTCAAGCATTGCTCCTAAGTTCTGCCCACCTTTTGCTGAGAAGAGTTCCATTACGGAATTCAAACCCTCGTTCAAATTTCCACCGGCGTTGGCAATAATCTTGATATCAGCGTTACCAAGGTTCTTAGCTTGCTCGATGCCGACATCCTTGAGAGCGTCAACTCTCTTGATTTCAATCAAGTACTTCTGATAGCCGTCATTAGAGCCGATTTCCTTAGCCAACATAATCTGTGGAGCCACTTCAGCATTACCAAGTTTTTCTTTGGCAGCGGCTTCAGCTGAACCTTTAGCTTCAATACCTTCTGCTTCTTTTTTAGTGGCAACCAAAGTAGCTTCTGCTTCTTTAGTTCTCTTTACATAAGCAGCTTGAGCATCGTGGGTCGCAGCTTTTTCGTTCTGTTCAGCCACCAATACCTTAGCTTCAGCCTCAATCCTTTGAGCTTCTTTCTGCTGGCCGGCAACAAGTACTTCAGCTTCAGATTCAATGCGTTTTTGCTCTTTGTCTGCATTGGCTTTGATGATGATTTCTTGCTGATCAATCTCAGCTTGACGCACAGTCTTGACTTGGATGACTTCCATGTCTTTTTCCTGCGTGAGTTTCTTTTGTGCGGCAATCTCTTGTTTAGACTGCTCTTGTGCAATACCGACCGCTTTTTCCTGTTCGGCAGTTCGTTTACCTACCTCTTCGGTTTTTTGTTGTTCTTTCAAGGCAACAGCCAAATCAGCGGCAATTTCTGCTTCTCGGGCTTCTTGTCTGTTCTTGGCTACTTCTTTGCGAGCTTCCATATCAATACAGGATTTTTTCTTTTCCATGATATTGGATATAACTTTTTCGCCTTCTTTGTCTCGAACATCCATGAGCTCTATGCTCGTGACAGGAACAATACCCCATTCTTTGAGATTCTCTTTTACCTCTTCGGTAAATTTCTCTCCGTAAATAGAACGTTGAGTCATAATTTGATCCAGTGTGTCATTTGCCAAAATAGAACGTACTGCACTTTGAACAATGCTTGTCAGATGACTCTCCAATGTTTGGTTATCCTCAATACGGGAAGCCGCTTGGCGGTAATCTGCAATACGGAAAAAGGCTGTGACATCAACAACAAATGGAAGTTTGTCTTTGTCATAAGCTTCGTAATCCTCCAAATTAACCGAGAAGTTTGAGAGTGGAAGTATTTGAACTTCAACACCCCAAATTGGCATCCAAATTGGAATTTGATAGTAAGCATTACCTGCCGTTTCATCTTTCCCGAGGTCCGAATTTGGTTGTCCATAGATATCCGTTGATTTCGTCCGGCGAACCACATGAACTTCTGAAGGTTTTACTACCCGTCTTAATGACAAAATCCATCTAACGATGAACAACATAATCACTACCGCAATGGCTGAGCCAATCCACGGTAAATAAGTCATAAACTCATTCATAAAAATTTAATTTTAATTTAGTTAAACAATAATTGAAATATCAGGAACAGCTTTATTCGTAAAAATTTGTTTTGTCAATAGGTTTGTCGATTTTTCTGAACTTTTTTTTATCTTAAATTAAAAAAATAGATTTTTTTCTTGCTTGCCTATTGCTTAGAGGAAAAATGCTCCCTATATAAGCTAACAGAAAGATTTTATAAACGTAATTAAAGGATTTTTAATATGAGCAATAAAGTATTAGGTATTGACTTAGGGACAACGAACTCCTGCTTTGCTATTATGGAAGGTGGGGAGCCGAAAGTATTGGAAAATTCCGAAGGTGCCAGAACTACTCCTTCTATGGTTGCTTTTACTGATAATGAAACTTTGGTTGGATATCCTGCAAAACGTCAGGCTGTTACTAACCCTGAAAATACATTGTTTGCAATCAAACGTTTGATCGGTCGTCGTTATGACTCTCCTGAAGTTGCTAAAGATAAACAACTTGTTCCTTTTAAAATTACAGAGGGTGATAATGGTGATGCTTGGGTTGAAGTTAAAGGTAAAAAATATGCTCCTTCTCAAATCTCTGCTATCGTTTTGCAGAAAATTAAAGAGTATGCAGAAAGCTATTTAGGTGAGAAAATTGAAAAGGCAGTTATTACTGTTCCTGCTTACTTCAATGACTCTCAACGTCAAGCTACTAAAGATGCTGGTAAGATCGCAGGTTTGGATGTTCTTCGTATTATTAACGAACCTACAGCTGCTGCTCTTGCTTATGGTATGGATAAAAAAGCTTCAGGAACTATTGCTGTCTATGACCTTGGTGGTGGTACATTTGATATTTCAATTTTGGAAATCGGTGATGGCGTTTTTGAAGTTAAATCTACTAACGGTGATACATTCTTAGGTGGTGAAGATTTTGACCAACGTTTGGTAAATTATTTGGCGGATGAATTTAAAAAAGAAAATAATATTGATTTGAAATCTGATCGTTTGGCTTTGCAACGTTTGAAGGAAGCTGCTGAAAAAGCTAAAATCGAATTGTCTTCTACAACTCAAACAGAAATTAATTTGCCGTTTATTACTGCTGATATGAGCACAGGTACTCCTATTCCAAAGCACTTGAATATGAAATTAACTCGTGCAAAATTGGAATCTATTGTTGAAGATTTAATTGATAGAACTGTTGAACCTTGTAAAAAGGCTATGGCTGATGCGGGTATTAATCCTTCTGATATTAGCGAAGTTATTTTGGTTGGCGGTATGACACGTATGCCAAAAGTTCAAGAAAAAGTTAAGGAAATCTTCGGTAAAGAACCTCATAAAGGTGTTAACCCCGATGAAGTTGTTGCTGTTGGTGCTTCAATTCAAGGTGGCGTATTAATGGGTGATGTTAAAGATGTTCTCTTGCTTGATGTTACTCCGCTTTCTTTAGGTATTGAAACTTTAGGTGGTGTATTTACTCGTTTAATCGATAGAAATACAACAATTCCTACTCGTAAATCTCAAGTGTTCTCTACTGCAGAAGATGGGCAAACTGCTGTGACAATTCGTGTCTTCCAAGGTGAACGTGAAATGGCTGCTGATAATAAATTGCTTGGGCAATTTGATTTAGTAGGTATTCCTCCTGCACCTCGTGGTATGCCGCAAATTGAAGTTACTTTTGATATCGATGCTAATGGTATTGTTAATGTTTCTGCTAAAGATAAAGCTACTAATAAAGAACAAGCTATTCGTATTCAGGCTTCCGGCGGATTGTCTGATGCTGATATTGAAAAAATGGTAAAAGATGCTGAAGCTAATGCTGAAGCTGATAAAAAGAAAAAAGAATTGATTGAAGCTAAAAATCAAGCTGAAGGTTTGGTTCATACAACAGAGAAAACATTGAAAGAAAATTCTGATAAGATTTCTTCTGCGGATAAAGATGCAATTGAATCTGCTATCTCTGCATTGAAAGCTGTTATGGATGGTGATGATGTTACTGCTATTAAAGAAAAATCAGATGCTTTGATGCAGGCTTCTTTGAAACTTGGTGAAGCTATGTATAAAGCTCAAGGGGCAGCTGCTGGTGCTCAAGGGGCTGAACAAGGTGCTCCAGAAGCTGAACCGAAAAAAGATGATAATGTTGTTGATGCTGATTTTGAAGAAGTTAAGTAATTCAACTCATTCTTTGATAAAAGACGCAAGTTAAATGACTTGCGTCTTTTGTTTTGTGTGGCTTTATTTTTATATAGATATCCCCAGGTAAACCCGGGGTTCTATAATAGCTACAAACCTTACGGTTTGATCACGCTCATTGGCGTGGAGCAGTGTTGTCCCAACACCTTGGCATTCACCCCCGAGTAAACTTGGGGTTTTCTGTAAGGCAACTATAAAAAAACACTCAATCTTCGGATTGAGTGTTCTTAATTATTGGTAACTAGATTGTTCTATATATTCTAAAAAATCTAGTTGTTAGTCTTTGTGACGGAATGTTATACGTCCCTTGGTCAAATCATATGGAGTCATTTCTATATCAACTTTATCTCCAACCATTACACGTATGCGGAATTTACGCATCTTTCCCGCTGTATGGGCTAAAATCTCAACGCCATTCTCTAATCTTACTCTGAACATGGCATTGGGAAGTTTTTCTATAACATCTCCCGTAAATTCAAGAAGTTCTTCTTTACTCATTTTGTATCCTTATCTATTCTTTTTTTTGCTATATATACCGCTTATTTTTATTTTACAAGTTTTTTTTGTGTTTTTTGGCGAGGAATCGTTATTTCAAAGCTTGTTCCGATATTTTCTTTGCTATTTACACTTATTTGAGCTCCTAATTTTATGATTAAATCTTTTACTATGGCTAAGCCTAATCCTGTTCCTTTTCCTTCTTTTTGTGGTGAATTTGTGAAAAATGGTTCAAATATATGATTGATCGCATTTTCTGGTATTCCGTATCCGCTATCTTTGATGTTGATTATTAGATTGTTTTTCTGGGCGTTTGTTTTTATTTCTAAATTTCCACCATCGGGCATTGCATGTATTGCATTTTGAACTAAATTCAATATTATCATTTTGAAATCTATCTCGTTGCCATAGATTTCTTCTTGGTTGTTTGAAAAGTTCTTTATTAAATTTATTCCTTTACTTTTTATTTCGTAGTCTAGTAAGGATAAAATGTCATTTATTTCATTTATAACATTGAAATATCCTTTGCTCTGTTCGGTGTTACGGGAGATTTTTAGTAATCTTTCCGGAACTTGTATGCATGCTTTTATTTGATTGGAGATCATCTCTAGATATTGTTTTTCTTCCTCTGTGGAATTTTTGTCTTTATAGTATTTTTGAAGTAATCCGTCTAAAATAAGATTGATTGCTCCTAAGTTATTTTTCATTTCATGTGCAAGTGAAGTTGCTAAAAAGCCTAATGAGGAAATTTTTTGTTGGTGTGAATAGTTGATATTGTCGCTTAAATCACGAATTGATTCAACTATTCCAAATTTGCCATTTTGGTGTATCGGTGCGGAGTTTATTGATAGAGGACGATTGTTTACGCTATGAATTATTTTTAGTTCGGTCTTATTGTTCTTTTTTAATTCTTTTAAGGGGCATAAATATTGACTTGAACTGCAGGGTGTTTCACTTTCTAAACAATAAGATTTGTAACATTTTTCACTTTTATATAAATAGTGCTTATTCATGTAGGTTGCATATGCTTTGTTATATAGTATTATATTATAATTTTCGTCGATTACTCTTATTCCATCAGGCAAGGTATCTATTAGACTTTGCAAGAATATCTCTTTTTCTTTTATTTCATTAATATTGTTTTCGATGTTGTTTAACATGAAATTTATAGTTTGCATTAGCGTATTGAATTCATCTATAAATTTACCTTTTTTTATTTTTAATCGCTTACTGAAATTTCCGTTGGCAACATCAATTGATAGTGTTGTCAATTCATCAACAGGGGATATTACCCAACGTTTTAGTAAAAACCATAGAATAATTAATGAAATTATAGTTAGAAAGGCACTGAAACCTAATATTCTTAGGCTTTCTTGGATGGTGGCATAGCTCTCATCATAGTTTTGGGTTAATTCTTCATTTAGCTTTCTTTCTCGGCTTAATTCTTCTCGTTTTTGTTGTAAGCTTTCTTCTGTTGCGGTAGGCGTTTGTGGTTGTATCTTATTTAAACGTTGTCTTAGTGAGATATTTTCATTTAATAGCGTTATTACGTATTGATTGCGGGTAATTAGATTAGTTTGGTCGTTACGTATCTTTTTTCCGATAGTGTTTTCAAAGAAAACTATAAAAATTCCGGCACTCAACATTAAAAATGTTAATAAAGTTAATAGTATTTTTTTACTTAAACTAAAGAACATTTTCTTATTCCCCTTGTAAAAAGTCTTTTAGTGTTTCTGCTTTTAAGTAAGGATTAAATAGCTTTTCTTCTAATAGGGTGGAAGGGGCTAATTTTCCTTCTTCTCTAAGATACATCTTTTTTAAGTATTCTTTACTTTCAGGAGTTATTTTAAAGTTATGTGGAATACAGCTTCTGGTATATTCATGTCCGGGAAATATTTCTGTATTATTGGGTAATTCTTTAATGCGTTGTAAACTATGAAACATTTGTTCTGCGGTTCCTTCAAATAAGCCTCCTACACATAGGTTGAAAAGGACATCTCCGGTAAATAATTTATTTCCGTTTTCAATATAGTATAAAATATGTCCTAAAGTGTGACCTGGAGCTTCTATCACTTTTATTTTTATATCATTTAGGGTTATTGTTTCATTATCTTTTACTGAAATTGTTGCTCCGGGAATTTGTGAGAATTCTTTTTCTGGTGCAATAATAGGACATTTGTATTTCTCTTGCAGGGGTAAATTTCCTTCAACGTGGTCAAAGTGATGGTGGGTGGTCAAGATATATTGAGGAATTAAATTTTGTTTTTCCAATTCGTTTATAATTGGACGTGCTTCGGCAGCATCTATGATTATTGTTTTATTTGTCCCCTCTGGGGTTATTAAATAGGCAAAATTTGCCATATGTTTTTCATTACAAAGTATTGGTGTAATTTTATATGTCATTTAAATTTCCTCTTTTTAAATGTCCCATGTCAATTGCTAATAAATCGTAGTATGCGGTGGTGTAGTCCAATATTCCTGCAAAATTGGGAAGGTTAGATGATTGTGATAATGTGTATGCAATGCTTTCTCCAATAATGATTCCGTGCCGAGCGGCGAATCCTTCTCGTGCTTGCCAGACATTCGTATAGTTTATATTGGAGTTAAATGAAAGGGCATAGCTTTGCATGCTTGCCAATAAGCTATCAAATACCTTAAATCTATACCCATCGTCTTTGTTTTCAAGAGGTTCTAAGCCTTCTGTCGTAAACCATACCTTTTCTTTATATAATGAGTTTGCTTCTTTGGCTGTACGCGAAAATCCCCAGTTGCTTTCCATTGCTGCAACAGCTATTAGAATTGATGGAGGAACTATATCTATTCGTTTTTTTAAATTCTCTATTTGAACTTCTATTCGCTGGTTTCCTTTTGCTCTTGTGAAAAAATCGTATTTGGTTGATAGATTTTCTAATTTTGAAATTTCTTCTTTCGTTAATGCTTTTTTCTTGTTGTAGTGTCTTTCTATTCTTAATAGGCTATGGCGTTCATTGGATATTTCTTCATTTACTTTTAACGCTAATGGGGCGAGTATTCTTATAAATAGTTCGTTGCGATATTTTTGTGATTTTATTTTTTGAAAGTCTGTCGGTAAGGTTTTTAGAAAAATTGCTGGATATTCATCATTATCTAATGCTCTAAAACGTTCATATCGGTTCTTTTTGAATAAATTTTCTACTTCTTCTACAGTTGCATCTTCTACATAAATAGCTCCTCCAAATTCACTTGTTTTCATTTTTTGTGCTAAGCAATTTGGTGAATTGGTCAAGAGAGAAAAAATGATTAGAATAGTGTAGAAAAAAAATTTTGATATCATTGCATTCTAACCTCTCGGATTGTGGGGAGATAATGTATCAAATTTTTTTCTACTTTTTCTTTTAATGTTTTCTGTGCATATGGGCAACCTTGACATTTTCCGAGAAAATGAACAATGGCTATTCCTTTTGTGTAGCTTACTAGTTCAATATCTCCGCCATCTCTTGCTAAAAAAGGAGAAACTACTGCTCGTAATATTATGCGTATTTTCGAATTTATATGGTCATTATCTCCAATTAAGATATTTGCAGTGTTATCATATTCGCTTATTTCCGCTAGTATAACTGCTTTGATATCTTCTTGTTCTTCTTTGGATATGGATGATGTTTTGATATAGATGAAATCAGAACAGAGTAAATATTCATCAATATATTGCAAACTATTTAATACTTCAATTAAACTATTTTCTGCGTTTATAGTGAATTGGTTTTTATTACAATAAATAACGTCAATTTGTTTGATGTTCTTAGGAAAAAATAGAAGAAATTCTGTAGGGCTTAATTTCTTTTCTTCAATAACCATGGTTTTACTTTCGTATAAATTTTTCAATATTGTTGTGTATCTTTTGTATGTAATTTTGTGCTCTTGATAAGTAATAACCTAAGTATAGTAAATGGTTAGCACTATAACTGTCTTGTGGTGCGGCATTCTTTATTGAAAAAGCTTCTAATTCGCAAGCTTTTCTTAAAAAGCTTAATGCTGTCATGAAATCTTCATATTCATTTGTTTCTACTATGAAATCTTGATAGTCTTTGGTTAGGGCTTGCAATATGTAGTATACTGTAAAGGTATTACCTTTAGCATAGTAAAATATATTATCAGCTTTGAAATCTAGTAGTTCAGAGTTGTGTTCATTAACTTGTAGACTTAGTTTTTGTAATTGTTTCTCTATTATATTTTCTAGTCCTGATAAAATATATAGGAATTCATTATATCCCATGGCTTTTTGATTGTTTGGCGAATTGGCAAAATCTGTTAGTTTTGCTAGAGCTTTGCGATATTGTTTGGCTGATCCTGGAGCTAGTTTATCATCTGCTGTTTGTGAAAATAGCCAGATGTTTGCAGGATAATTTAATAAATCGGCTGCTTCTTTTAAATTATTGTCCGCATGATAAACCGATAAGCGTTTTATGAGGTATTTGGAACTATCTTTTGCGCCAATTTGGAAATTGGGGAGATTATCTAGGATAGAGGCAGGGAATATAATCGGGAGAGCCGGTGTCCATGCTGTATCATCTATTTGAGTTTTTAAAATGTAACGTAAAGCTTCGGTCGTATATCTTGGGGATTCTTCTGTTATCTGTATGTTATAATTTAGATTGTTGTTAATTTTTGAACTTACTGCCGCACCAATACCATAATAAATTACTAGGAAACCTATTAAGCTTAAACTAATTATTTTCCATTGCTCTGAAAATTTGATTAATAGATTTAAAAGTTTGTTTTTATGCCGCTTTTTATTTTTTTCTTGTGGTGGAGCTATTTTTAATTCTTTATAGGAGTTTTTTATGTATACGCACGCGTAGACACATTTGCCGAGCAATCTTTTTAACTCTATTTTTAGCTTGGTTAAAAATGTGGAAATCATGCTCTTTTTCTCCTTGATAGTATGTTGCGGATAATTGCATTTATATCTAATATGCCTCTTATTCTAGCTCCGCTTAAAAAAGTTGCAAGTCCTATTATGCCAATAATTCCCAGCTTAAATATTAATAACCATATGTTATGGTCGGGGTATATGATGTTTAATAAGTATTGGGTGCCGTAAACAAAAATTCCCATAACTAATGTGCATATGACTATATCCAGTATCTTCTTTTTTAATTCTTTGGAAAAGCTCCAGTAGCCTCTTTTTTTCAATCCATGAATGTATTGATATAATGATACAAATGCAGCGGCTGATGTTGCTATTGCTATACCAATGTGCCCAAAGGGTTTCATTAATGCTAAATTTAGTATGAGGTTGGTTATAAATACAACAACGCTATATTTAACAGGTGTTTTTGTATCGCCTCTAGCAAAGAAATTAGGCATTAAGGCTTTGACCATGACATAGCAGGGTAATCCAATTGCATAAGCTTTTAATGCAAGAGCTGTTTTATATGTATCAGATGCAGTAAAACGTCCGTGTTCAAATAATAATTCAATAATCGAATCGGCTAAACATACAAATAATACGGCTGCTGGTAATGACATGATTAATCCGTATATAATCGCTTTGTCTTGAACATTTGTTGCTTCTTTTATTTCTCCTGCTTTCAATTTTTTTGATAGAAGAGGTAATAAAGCAACGCTGATGGCTGCTCCAATTACTCCTAATGGGAGTTGTTGTAGTCTATTTGCGTAATATAACCAAGAAACAGCTCCTCCTGAAACTAATGATACAAGAATAGTGTCAACAACCATATTAATTTGATATATTCCGGCTCCGACAACCCCTGGTCCTATTCGTTTGAATAATGTGCGAATCTCGGTATCTTTTAGTATAGCTAAAATGTGTAAATCAGGTTTTATTCTGATACTGTCTTTGTTTAGGAAATATTTGAGCCAAATAACTTCAATTAATCCAGTTATGGTGATACTCCAGGCCATGCCATATACAGGCATATCTAAAAAGGCTATGGAGGCAAGACCTGCTATAATCATTCCAATGTTTAAAATTATCGGTGCTGCAGCAGGGGCTGCAAAACGGTCAAATGAATTTAAAATTCCTGCTTGGAATGAAACGATGGAAATAAATAATAAAAATGGAAAAGTTATTCTGCATAAGTCTATTGTCAATGCTACTTTTTCAGGATTTTCCATGAAGCCAGGAGCGAGAACCTTTACAACAGAAGGCATGAATAGTTCAAATATAATGGTGAATAAAACCAAGAAAAAAGTTAATAAAGAAATGGCTTTTGCTGCAAATTCTACAGACTTGTTGCGTCCAGAAGCTACAAGTTTGGAAGAAAATAGGGGGACAAATGCGGATGTAAATGCTCCTTCGGCAAAAAGACTTCGAAATAAATTTGGTAACTTGAATGCTACAAGAAAAGCATCAGAAACCATTCCCGCTCCAAGAAAACTTGCTATAACCATGTCTCTTAAAAAACCGGTTATGCGACTAACCATTGTAAATCCGCCGAATGTGGCAATTGATTTGATAAATGACATTTATTTTAATTCCTATTAAAAAAAATTTTTAGTTCTTAAGGAGAGCTTAACTTTAAATCTGTTAATAAAGGGCAAATAAAAGATATTTTATTCGGAGATTTTTCTTCGCTGATAATTTATGAGTGATTTTTTATTAAAAAATAATTTCTTGTAGTGCTATAAATGGAGCTGAAATATGAATAAGGTACTTGCATCATCTGTTGAGAAACCGGATATCTCAATTATCGTTTCTGTTTATAATGAAGAAGATAGTTTGGAACTCTTTTTTAATGCTATATCTCAGACGATGGCTAAAAAGGAAAATTATCAGTATGAAATTATTTGTGTAGATGATGGATCTACTGATGATACATTTCAGATTCTGCAAAAATTTGCTCAGAATGATTATCGAATTAAAGTTCTAAAATTTTCACGTAATTTCGGCAAAGAATATGGTCTTATGGCTGGACTTAAATATTGTTCCGGTCGGGCTGCTATTCCAATTGATGTCGATTTACAAGATCCTCCTGAATTGATTTTGACGTTTATCGAAAAATGGGAAGAGGGTTTTGATATGGTTTACGGAATCCGTAATGATAGGGCTTCAGATACGCTTTTGAAACGCTTGACAGCTAAACTTTTTTATAAAACATATAACTTAATGACGCGTTCTCCTATTCCTTATAATGCCGGTGATTATCGTCTTATAGATCGGAAAATTATTGATACTATTTTGGAACTTCCTGAGAGAAATATCTTTATGAAGGGAATTTTTGGTTGGACTGGCTTTAAATCTTGTGGTGTTAAATATGTTCGTCGTAAGAGAGTTGCTGGCATAAGTAAATGGAATTATTGGAAGTTATGGAATTTTGCTCTTGACGGTATTACAGCATCTACTACGTTGCCTCTTCGTATCTGGACTTATTTGGGGTCTTTACTTTCCTTTTTGGGACTCCTTTATGCTCTTTATATCATTATTCGAACCATAACTTACGGAATAGATGTTCCTGGATATGCTTCTTTATTGGTCTTTATTTTACTCGTAGGTGGTATCCAAATGATTATTTTGGGTATTCTTGGCGAATATATTGGAAGAATCTTTATTGAGGTTAAAAGACGTCCTCTTTATATTGTTGAAAAAAAGGTAAATTTAGATAATGATGAAAAATAAATGGGCTACATATTTTTCAAAAAAAATGTTTATAGTGATTGCTTTTGGTTTATCAAGCGGTTTACCTTTGGCTTTGGTTTTCGGTACTCTATCTCTTTGGTTGAAAGATTATCATATTGCTTATCGTACAATCGGAGCTTTTTCTTTGTTGAGATTGCCTTATTCCTTTAAATGGTTATGGGCGCCTCTTGTTGAAAATACCTCTATTCCTTTTCTTTCTGTTTTAGGTAAACGAAGAAGTTGGGCAATATTTTCTCAGATTGGATTGTTTCTTTCCATTTTATGGTTGTCATTTCTTTCTCCTAATCAGTGTATTCTAATGATGGCTCTGGCCGCTTTTTGTGTTAGTCTTTTCTCTGCAACTCAAGATATTGTTTTAGATGCTTTTCGTGTTGAATTGTTTCAGCATAATCCTAAAAAAGAAATTGATGGGGCTACTATGTATGTTCTTGGTTATCGAATCGGAAATGTTATTTCTGGGGCAGGAGCTATTGGATTAGCTGCAGTTCTTTCTTGGAATGAAGTGTATTTTATTAATGCTCTGCTTTTGTTTATTGGTATTATTGCTGTTTTAATCTCTAAAGAGCCTAAAACTGAAATTAATGATGATACGAAAATGAAAATCGGCTTTTTAAAATATGCAGTTGTTGAACCGTTTAAACAATTTATGAAGAATGAATATTGGCTTGTAGCTTTATTTATTGTGTTTTGCTATCGCCTGAGTGATGCATACTTTGCTCCTATGGCATATCCTTTTTATGATGATCTTGGATTTACGAAAACTGAAATAGCTTATATTTCTAAACTTTATGGTATGGGGGCTACAATTGTTGGGGGTATATTGGGGGGCTGTTTTTTAGGAAAAGTTGGTTTATTGCGTGGTTTATTGATTTTTGCTTTTGTGCAAGGTCTAACAACGGCTCTTTATATCCCTCTTTACTTTATTGGTCATAATGTTTGGTTTTTGATATTTACTATTTCTCTTGAAAATCTTTCTTCGGGTATGGCTACAACAGCTATCATTGCTTTTATGTCTGTTCTTTGTAACAAAGGACACACAGCTACGCAATATGCTTTATTATCCTCTCTTCCTGGGTTCGCTCGTGATGTATTTGCCTCGACTTCTGGTTGGGTGCTTGATAAAACATCTTGGCCTGAGTTTTTTGTTGTTAGTGCTTTATTGACCTTGCCAGGAGCTTGCTTTTGCTTATATTTGTATAAGAAAAAAAGTGCTCCGTAATTATGCTTGAGTTTTTTATGAAAATAATGTATCATGATTCCAGCTTTTTGTAGAGGGTTGTAACTTTATGAAATATTCTGATGATTTAGATACAGATAATTTTGGTGGCTTTCGTCCGGGAAGTGTGGCTAATCTTTCCGATGAGGGGGATAGTTCTATTGTTTCTGATGAATGTGCAGATACTCAAAACGTTGATTTTCAACAGGTGGTAAAAGAAAAAAAAGTCTCTCCTCGTATGGAAAAATTACGTGCTTACTATGCTCAGTTAGGACAAGTTCGTGATATGATGGAGCAAGAGTTGGAAAATACTCTTGCAGGGCATGTTCAAGAAGGTGAAGTCGAAGCTAAACTTTATGAATTTAGCCACTCTTGGCACTCTATTGCTGATGAGATAAGTAAATATGATGACTTAAATGGTCGACGTAAAAATTTGGCGGATGGTGAATACCATGTTGGGCAAAATTTGGTTGGTATGGATTTTGCAGGGCAAGACTTGTCTCATGCGGATTTTTCTGCAGCTAATTTACAAGATGCAAATTTTAAAGGGGCTAATTTATCAGGGACAGACTTTACCGGAGCCGATTTATCTGGAGCTGATTTATCTGGAACAGACTTAACAGACTCTATTTTTGCCGGTGCTAAATTAAAAGGCACAAACTTTACCGGCGCAAATATGGAAGGTGTTATTCTTCGTGATGCTGATATTGAAGATGCTATTTTAATTGATATCCGTATGGATGAATTAGCTATTGAAGAATTACAAGCATTGGTAGAATATTTGGCGGTTTATTATCCTCATAAGTTGAATTTGCGGCGGATTAATCTTTCTTTATTGGATTTAACTAAAATTGATTTGAGACAGGTCAATTTAAGAGGTGTCGATTTTACGGGACTCGACTTTACAGGTGTTAATATTATGGAATTGGATTTGAGTGAATGTATTATTACTCCTCAACAAATTGCTCAAGCTTTAGGTCGAGTGCCAACGCCTGATGAACTTAAAAAAATTTTAGCTCCGAAAAATAAAAAGAAAGCTAAGCATTTTTATATCGATTTTACTGAGTTCTTAAGTAATGGACATTTTACAGGGTGGATTGATTTAACAAAGAATAGTATTAGTACCGATCAGTTGGTTAAAGCCTTTTTGAAGGTTAAAAATGTTATTGCTAAAAAACCTGAAGAAAAAGATGAAGTTATTTTTGAAAAAGCAAAAGAATTCCATGCTCAGCGTGTTGAAGAAGAGCGAAAAGCTTATAATGAAGAACAACGTAAAAATATAGAAGAACGAAAACAACGTATGCTTGAAGAACAACAGCAAGGACGTGAAAAAGCTGTCTCTGATGAAAAGTATGTCCCAATTAGTGTTAATCTTGGTCGTGGTAGTCGCGAATAGATATTTCCTTTTTAACTGAATTTAAAGCATATTTTGCCTATAAAGATATATGCTATTTTATAGGAGATGTGTTATGTGGCGTAAACTATTTTTAATGTTGTTTTCAGTAGGGGCTCCTCTTAGTATTAATGCTGCGGAAATTAGACAATTACCTCAACCAGATAAAAGTTCTGAGTTGATGCAATTAATTGATAGTCGCCATTCTTCCAGAGAGTATTCAGATAGAGATATTAGTGAACAAACATTGAGTGATTTGTTGTGGGCTTCTTTTGGGGTTAATAAGAAAGGCACAAGAACTGTTCCTACAGCGATGAAACAACAAAATTTAAAAGTTTTTGTTGTTTATCAAAATTCTATTTGGTCTTATGATGCAAATGCTAATTCTTTAGTTAAAGTAAGTGATGAGGAAATTAGTAAATATATTGCTAAACAAGATTTTGTGAAAAATGCGCCGCTTAATTTAATCTATACCGGAAGCGATAAAGAATATTCATCTTTTCATGCAGGAGCAGCGGCGCAGAATGTTTACTTATATGCAACAAGTAAAGGATTAAATACTATTGTTCGTGCTTATATTGATAAAGATGAACTTAAAGATAAACTTCATTTAGGTAGAGATGAATTTGTAATTATGAATCAAGTTATCGGTTATCCTGAAGGATAATTTGGAAAATGTATGTGGCGACTTATTGTATAAAAATGAAAAAAGTTCTTGCAAATTCTTGAAAGTCGTTATACATATCTCGCTACGGACAGATGACCGAGTGGCCGAAGGTGCACGATTGGAAATCGTGTGTACCTCCAAAGGGTACCGTGGGTTCGAATCCCACTCTGTCCGCCATTCTATTTTAAAACTTCACTCTCTTGTGAGGTTTTTTTTGTATCTTTTTTATAGCTTATTTTATTCTCTTCGTTATTTTATATAGTCTTTATTTGTTACGTCAGATTTTGTCGTTTTTATATTATATCGCTAAAAAAAGTAAATGATGGAGATGAAATATGTTTTTAATAAAGTGGTTATTAAATATTAAAAAGGCAAAATCTAAAATCTTAAGAAAATCAAATTATAGAAATTGTCCTGATCATGTTTCTTCAATATTTCAGTCTTATTTAGAGCAGCAGAATTATAAATATTCGAACTCTTGTTTTTCTACGGGGATAAAAGATTTAGATGATAGGTTGCATGGCTTGAATGGGGGAGAGGTTATTTTGCTTGCTTCTCGTCCAAGTATGGGGAAAACATCTTTTGCTATTAATCTTTCTTATAAAATAGCTCAGTCATTCTTAAAGGAAAATAATCAATGTGTTTTGTATTTTTGTTCAGGTGATGCAGGTCTTACTTTGCGTCAATTACAATGTGTTATGACTGAAAAAGTTATGGATGTTGAAAAGTTTTATTTGCATATAAGTAAAAATCAAAGCATGTCTTATAAAGAATTAAAAACAGTGGCTGATATTAATAATAAACTAGAAAAATTGCCTTTTTATATATGTGATAGTTATGAGTTATCTTTGGATTATATAGCAAGTAAAATTAAAGAAATTAGTTGTTATACCCAAATTGGCTTTATTGTTGTTGATTATTTAATGTTATTTTCATTTAAAAATTATTCAGCTTATACCACTCTGAAAGGATTCAAAAAGATAGCGCAAAAACTTAATGTTCCAATTTTAGTTTTAGGGCAGTTGAGTAGAAATCTTGAAAAACGTTCTGATAAACGTCCGTTAATATCTGATGATGATATTGGAATTATTGCCGCTCCTTTTTGTGATAAAATTTTATTTTTATATCGAGAATCTTATTATTTAGAAATGTTTGAACCTCAAAAAAAGCAGAATGAAACACAAGAACATTTTGATAAACGAGTGCAATGTTGGGAGAATAAATATCAAAAGTCCAAAAATGAATGTGACATCATAATTGCTAGAAATAAATATGCTCGGTCAGGGATGGTTAAATGTTTTTGCAATTTGGAATATGGAATTTGGGATAATCTTAAATTATCAAAAAAAGATGTTCCATTTTAAATGGGGTTATTTAAAATGGAACTCTAGAGTTAATATTTATTGGTCTGAATTTAGTTGCTATCTTTATTTTTATTGTTTTTTTCTAGGTGGGCTAAAATTTGTAAAAAGCGGGTAATGGGGGAAGAATAATCGCATTTTTGTGTTGATAAAAAATTTTTTAGTTCCTCGATTTTCTTTAAAAAATCTTGCTCGGCAATTAACTCAACGGTAAAATCTTTAGTAGGTAATGTAAATTTTTCTTTTTGTTTTTCTTTTAATATTGGACACCAAAACATGTGTCTAATGGTAGTGGGTGCAAAGTCTTTAAAGTACTCTTCAATATAGCGTTGATTTTTTGCAAATTTATTATTCGGATTTTTTTTATCAAGTTTTTGAGGATATGTTCCGAATATTCCGTTCATTTGTGCTGATACTTCACATGCAAAAATTGTTTTGTCACTTAATCTTATTCCAATAACATCAATTTCAGACATTCCTTTTTGTTTGTGTTTGTCTTCTGTTTTGACTGTGAATTTTTCATTATATTTAATGAAATCGCACCCCTCAATTATTTTTAGATATTCCCCGACAAATTCTTCAATTCCATTAAGAGCCATGATGTTTCTCCTTTTCGTTAATTCTGTAATTATGATAAATTACTTGTGCGTCATAATCTGACATGGCTTAAAATATAATTTCTTCAATCTTTTTTATCTTTGGTAATGGAAAAATTTTTTTGTTATGATTTAATCCCACTTCTTAAATACGAAAAATACTGCAAGTAAAATTAAGGCAAATCCAACAAGATAATTCCATTTTATTTCTTCTTTTAAGTATAATAGTGAAAATATGCAGAAAACGACTATTGTGATGGCTTCTTGCATTATTTTTAATTGTGCAGCACTAAAATAATCATGACCAATGCGATTTGCCGGAACTTGAAAGCAATATTCAAAAAATGCAATTCCCCAACTGGCTAAAATAACTGTCCATAGTGCTGTGGATTTGTATTTTAAATGTCCATACCATGCAAAAGTCATGAAAACATTGGATATTGTTAAAAGAATTAGTGGGTATATTTGTCTCATTATTATTTCTTTCAGCAAAGTTGTATTTGTTGTTGTTATATCCATGTAAGGGTTAATTTTTGGTCAATGTATCTAATCTGTTGGGATAGATTTAAAATTTTATTTTTGATTTCATCTTGTTGTTAAGACTAATTTTCTTTTTTTTATATAAAAAAAACCGGAAAAGCTTCCGGTTCTTGATATAAAATTGTTATTGAGGTTTTTTTTAAATATACAGAACTTCTAATACTTCAAATGTTTTTTTACCACCAGGAGCCATGTATACTACTTCATCTCCAACTTCTTTGCCAATTAAAGCTTTGGCTAAGGGGGATGATAATGAAATCTTGTTTTCATTAATGTCTGCTTCATAATCTCCGACAATTTGATAGCTATTTTCTACATCTGTATCTACATCAACTACAGAAACAGTTGCACCAAATCTGATAACGCTTCCATGCATTTCTGTCGGATCTATAACTTGTGCTCGACTTACAACAGCTTCTAACTCTTGTATTCTTCCTTCTATGAAACCTTGTTTTTCTTTTGCTGCGGAATATTCTGCATTTTCTGATAAATCACCATGTGAACGTGCTTCTGCAATGGCCGCAATTACGTTTGGACGCTCAACCCCTTTTAAGGTTTTAAGTTCTTGTTCCAACTGTAAAAATCCTTTTTTGGTTAGCGGAAATTTATCCATCTTAATTCTCCTAAAAATAACATCTCCGCATTTGGTCTGCGGATGAGTTGTTAATCGAAAAAATTGAAAAAATTTGACTGCCACTTTTAAGTGCCAGCCGATATTCTTTATCTCTATTTAGATTCATATATAGCATGTTTAAAAAATAAATCAAGTTAATTTTTTTTTAGCTTGTGGTTATCTTTTTATTTTTCCTACTTAATTTTATTTTGACTTTGTCTTTGTCTTTGTCTTTGTCTTAAATCTCGTCTGTTCTGCTCGTTTTAAATGTTGATTAGTTAAACTTTGTGCTATACAACCTCTTTTGTCGTGTTACACTTCTTCTGTATTATTTATTTAGGAGAATTCTGATGAAAAAAAACTTGTTATTGAGTGCTGTTTTTGCAGTTGCTTTATTCGCTGGCTCTCCTGCTAAGGCTATTGACTCTACAGGGGGTTGTGGTTTGGGGTCTATGGCTTGGAGAGGGCAGTCCGGTATTATTCCTCAAGTTTTGGCTATGACAACTAATGGTATTTTCTTGAATACTATCGGTGTTACTTTGGGGACTTCTGGTTGTGATCCTAATGGTCGTGTTACAGGTGGTACTGGTAAATTGGTTTTGGCTGTTATTGAAAATAATATGGAGCAATTTGCAATGGATGCTTCTGCTGGTAAAGGCGAAACTATTGATACAATTGCAGGTTTGCTCGATGTTGATAGTGCTGAATTAGGTGCTAAAGCTCAACAAAATTTTGCTTACCTCTTTACAGATGAAAATGTTGAAGCTGTTGATTTGACACTCAAAATTATGGAATTAGCTCAGGCTTAATTCTCTTTTAGGGCGTGGAGTAAAATCTTCCACGCCTTTTTTATATCTATTTGGTTTGAAAATGTATCGTGTAGTTTTTTGTTTGTTAGCTCTCTTAATCCTTCCTTTTTCAGCAAGTGCTAATTTGAATATACATACTTCTTCGGGAACTTTTGATGATGGGTGGTTGAGCCTTCTTCATTATCAGAAAAAAGGTGATCATTATCTTTCTTTTGTGGAAAATAATGAATTCTTTTTAACTGAAAATGGACGGAAAAATCCTGAAGAAGAGTTTTTATCTTCTTTGCAAGTCTTTAATGAGAAAGATAATCTGGAAAAATGTTCTTTTCCTGCTCGTTTTTTATATTTGCAAAGGAAAGGTTTGGTTGCCGGTTCATTACTTGACTGCAAAGATTATCAGAAATTTTTAGCTGATGTGCAACCAAAAGCTGTTACGATGCTTTTTACGAATGCTTATATGAGTAATCCTTCTTCCTTGTTTGGACATACGTTATTTCGTATTGATACTAATCGTAAAGGAACACAACTTTTGGCTCATGGGGCGAATTTTGGTGCTGATACCGGTGATGAAACTGGTGTTCTTTATGCTCTTAAAGGATTGTGGGGAGGATATTATGGGACTTTTGGCATTAAACCATACTACGACGTGATTAACCTCTATAATAATATTGAGAATCGTGATATTTGGGAATATAAACTAAACCTTTCTGATGATGAATTGGAATTGTTTACGGCTCATATGTGGGAAATGCAACGTGCAAAAATTCGTTATTATTTTCTTTCCAGAAATTGCTCGTTTGTTCTTTTGTTGATGCTTGATGCGGTGCGTCCTGACTTAAAAATTAGTCAAGAATTTAATGGTTATACTGTTCCATTAGCAACACTTAAGGCTGTTAATGATATTCCTGATTTTGTGAAAAATGTTAATTATCGTCCTTCTCGTCAATCTAAATTAAAATATCGGGCTGAACAAATGAACGCTCGGCAGTATGATACTTTTATTGATATTATTCATGGTAATAAAATTGATTTGTCTTTTCTTAATGAAGAAGAGCAGGCAGATGTTCTTGAAACTGCATATCAATATGTGCAGTATAAATATGTTGATGGTGATTTGGAATTAGCCGACTATCGCAAAAAAAGTCTGAAACTTTTAATGGTTAGGAGTAAAATTAAAAATCAACGGCAGTATTTTGATGAACTTAAAACAGGGGAAAATCCAGTTGAAGCTCATAAAGCTAAACAAATTGTAATGAGTGTTGGCAGTAGAAATGGTGAAAATTTTCAGGAACTTAGTTTTAAACCGGTTTATAATTCTCTATTAGATGATAGTTACGGGTTATTGTTTGGGGCGGAGATTAATTTGTTGGATGGAAAATTGCGTCATTATGATTCTCATGATAAGTGGATGTTGCAAGAGTTTAATCTCTTGAGTATTAAATCTCTTGCCGGAGCGGATGCGATGTTTGCACCTCTATCCTATGATATTAAGTTTGGTTATAGAGAATTGTTTGATGCTAAAACCGGTGAGGATAGTGGAGCTGTTGTTTTAGAAACAGGTGTTGGGCAAAGTTATGCTCTGACTAAAAATGCTTTGTTGTATGCAATGAGTGTTCCTAATGTTGCATATGGTGGCGGTTTGCATGATAATGGCTATTTGGGTATTGGTTTTAAAGGCGGTGTTTATTATAATTCTGGCAAAATACGTCTTAATCTTAATGCAATGCAGAATTTTACAACCAGCGATACGGCACGTGGGCAGACATATCAAGCAGAGGGGGCTTATGGTTTAACTCGCGATGTGATGCTTTATGCCGGATATAAAATGTTTAATTCTGATTATCAGGACGATGAAGAGTTCAGTCTAGGAGTTAAGGTTAATTTTTAAAGTTTACTTTTTTTTAAGAGGCTCTGATTTATTATCTTTTTAGCAGAGTTTATCTGTTAGTGCCAGAGGTGGTGCGGGCTTTCATCGGCTCTTTATCTAGTTCGGTGTTAGGGTATAACATCGTTATATTGTATCTGTAATTTACGGATTCAATAAATATATCCCCGACTGTCAAAGGTCGGGGAGTAAATGTACTAAAAGTCAAGACTAAAATTAAAAGTTTTTAGCAAGTAAGGAATTAAGGAAGATTACC
>CALXVZ010000001.1 GCA_944392235.1 uncultured Alphaproteobacteria bacterium | reverse complement strand
ATTTCAATGTCATTTCTTTTCTGTGCAGCACGGAATACCAGACGACCGATACGTCCAAAACCGTTAATACCGACGCGAATAGTCATAATATTATCCTTCCAAAATTTATTTGATGTGCGGCAGCCCCGCACGGCATATATCATAAAATCGAGCATAAATTAACACCAATTCTGCATTTTTCAAGAAAAATTTTAAAAACCAAAAGGTTATACCCATAAGTTATCCCCAAGATTTAAATAAAAAGAATAGGATAGGGGGATAAAAAAAGCTGAAAATAGCAAAACACTATTTTCAGCGATAAGAAGGATTAATAAGACTTAAGAGTTAATTTTTTAACGAGTTTTACGTGACTGTTCAATAAATCTTGTGACTTCTTGCTTTGGAAGAGCAGATGTCCCATTATCAAGCACAACTTCAACATTATCAGGTTTAACGTTGCTGACAGCATCTGCAGTTGTTTTACCAAGAACTTTTCCTGGCTGTAAATTATTAGCTTGAACAACAACACCTTGCGGGTCAACAACACGTTCTACAGTTTTAACTTCATTAATAATTTGATTTGTTCCCGGTTGATGGTGGAATGTATAATCAACAGGTTCTGGAGTTGTATTCCATATCTTTTTGAAGAAACGAGGGAATTTAGGTCCTGAAGGATTAGTTGTATGAGCATTCCCTGCAACATCTTGAACATTATAAGTTCCAGCCTCACCACAATCATGAGCTTGGAAGAACTTAACCATTTTATTGGTTGTTCCTGTCACGCCATCAATAGTACCATTTTCATTAACTTTATCAATAATCTCTTTAATTTGAGAAGATTCGGTTAAAGTAATAGTATCTTTACATTCACCCTTCAAATATTCAATTACCGTTGTGATTTCTTGAGCAAAAGCACCATGCTGATCATTAGACCAAGCTGTCATCTGTTGAACAGAATATAGAGCTTGAGCTTTACTTAAACCTTCAAACATACCGCCTTTGGCACGCATATCATCAGTAATTCTATCCATATAATTTTCAAAAGCGTTTTCACCAAATTTATCTTTGAAGAATGTTTCCATGCGGTGATACTGTTTTTCAGTTAAACCAGTATTCATATATCCACCACGTTCCGGAACATTATCAGCGGCAGGAGTTCCGATTTCAATCTCATCAGAATTAGGGATGATAGCTTCTTGAACTTCACCGGCATTAGTGATTGTAGCATCATTTACACTAGAATTATCTGTTTGTTCAGTAGCTAGGACTTGAACAGAGGTTGAAGCATTTTCATCAGTAACCGAAGTATTAGAGTTAACAGAAATTTCGCCAGTTTCAGAAGTTCCTACACCAGCAGTTTCATCAGTAACCGAAGTATTAGAGTTAACAGAAATTTCGCCAGTTTCAGAAGTTCCTACACCAGCAGTTGAATTTTTAACTTCAGAAACACGAGTAGTAACGCCATCGACATCAGATGTTGTTTGCTGAGCAGCTTTATCATCTTTAATATTATCAGAAATATTGTTTGTAACTGCGTTATTAGTAGAAGATGTCCCATTATCAAGCACAACTTCAACATTATCAGGTTTAACGTTGCTGACAGCATCTGCAGTTGTTTTGCCAAGAACTTTTCCTGGCTGTAAATTATTAGCTTGAACAACAACACCTTGCGGGTCAACAACACGTTCTACAGTTTTAACTTCATTAATAATTTGATTTGTTCCCGGTTGATGGTGGAATGTATAATCAACAGGTTGTTCTTCATTAATACCAGTCTCAGTTTCTTGAGTAGCTTCTGGTTGTTCATTAACGACAATATTTTCATCACAACCGCAATCAACTTTAACATCATGACGAACAGCTTCTTCTCCGCAATTAACCTCACGGCTGATAGTGCGGACACATTCGCTACCTTCTACATCTTTAATAGCACCATTAGGTAAAACATCGTTTAAGGATTTAGTATCTTCAATTGTTAACATTGTGCGAGCATCACCATCACAGCTGAAGAAAGAATCCATGCGTCTAATAACTTCTTGATGTTGAGTTAAATTCCAAGAAGATAACCGTTCATATTGAAATAGAACTTGTTCACGAGTTTTACCAGCAAAAATGCCGCCATCTTCAAGCATATCATCAGTAATTTTTTTATAGAAGTTATTATATTGAGCTTCACCGCCCCAAAAACTTTGTAATCTTGTCCATTGAGCTTCAGTAATTCCCATATCTGCATCCCAGTTTTCCGGTACTGTAATGGAAGCAGATACATCTTGAGCAACAGAAGTCGCTTCTTGTGTGGTGGAAGCTACTTCTTGTGTGTCGGGAGCAACTTCTTGAGAAGCAGAGGCAACACTACGACCAGATAAGTTCAATGACTTAACATCATCATTTGTTAAAACTTGAGAGCTATCTTTGGGCAAGAAAGAGCTACCATTAGTTGTTGTGGCAATATGATCAGTATTTTCACCGCATGATACCAAAACATAAGACATAACAACGGTAGAAGCGACAGCTAATCCTTTCCCCAACCAATTACCATCTTTTTCTCTTAATTTTTTAACAGTATTAGTTAAGCTATTTGCAGTATAAACAGCACAACTTGATAAAGACTGAACACTTTTCTGCAAAAGAACATTAGCTCCAACGCTTGCAGTAGCTCCGACAGCACCTAATCCTAAAAGTCCGGCAGCGCAACCCCAACCAGCTTCTTTGTAATAATCTTTCGTTCCAACAACTTGATTAGCAGATTGTTTTAATCTTTTAAAGAAACTCATTTTAGGAGTTTTTTCATCATTTTTAGCAAGACGTTGAGCTTTTCTTGCATGGGTAACAATAGGCCAAACCCAAGCGGATGTGGCTTTGTAAGCTCCATAAGCAACAACGGCAGTTCCTAACCAAGGCGCAGAAAGGGCAGTGGCACCAACTAAAACACCGGTTGCGGCCAAATCTGTAGCGATTTTAGGAGCTCTATCACGGATATTAGCCATAAACTCATAACGTTGTCCCCAAACAAGTTTAGCTTTTGCAGCGAATTCATTTTTCAATTTATGAGTTAAGATAGAAGCTTTTGATAAATTTTCCCTAGCTTTACCAGAAGTTTTCTGAGCCAATGCTGCAATTTTTTTAGCAAAATTATGTGTTTTAGCTTCAGATTCGGCACAAGCAGCCATAACCGAGCTTGAAGAAATTTTAACTTCTTTATCAAAGCTGATGGCCTTTTGAACTTTATCAAGCATAGAAGCAGCTTGTTTTGCAAAGAAGTTTCTATTATCTGATTTAACAGCCTCAGCAGCTTGAGGAACTTCATTTTCAATTTGAGCAGAAGTTCTCAAATGAGCCAAAGTTCCTAAGAAAGAGCTTTTTACAGAAGCAAACAAGCTTTTCTTTTTCTTCTCAAGAGATAGGTGGGAAAAATCTTCATTACCAACCTGTTCACGCCAAGTATCTAACTTAGCTTTTTCATACAACATTTCGAAATGAGCATGTTTTTCATCACCTTCAAGTTCAAAACGTTGTTGAGTATCAGGATTGATATCATAAACAGGAGTATTACGTTCAGCTTCTATGATTTCAGAATCAGCAAAGAAATCGGATTTAAATTGTTCATCAGCAAATTCGCTTTGCATAAATGAAGCATTTTTAAGAACATCTTCATGATTAGCAGAAATAGCTTCTTCTTTTTCTTGTTTTTCCGCAAAAGAGCGTTGAGCATCATGAGCTTTTTGAAGTTCTTCAGCAAATCGAGCATCATCTTTTCGAACAAGTTCTAAAGCTTGCTCAAAAGTTTTATCATCAGCCTCAACGTATCCGCCGGCTATTTCATAAGCTAATTTTAAATCCATGCCATCAAAAGCATTAGTCATTGTATGAATCTCCAAAATAGACCTTTATTTAAGGGAAGTATATACTATGAATTTAATAATTTCAACAACTTTTTGTCGATTTTAAATAAATTTTTAAAAAATTGTCAAAAGTAAAGGAAAAGTTAAAAGAAAAATAGGTTGCGAAAATAAAGAAGCAGGATTATAAGCAAAAAAGAAAAAAAGATGAACAAAAGGAAAAGACAATGCGTGTAGATTTGTTTGATTTCGAATTAGATAAAGAGTTAATAGCAAAAGAGCCGGCAAATCCGAGAGATACGTCAAGATTGCTAGATTTAACAGAAGATGGAAAAATAAATGACCGACACTTTTATGATTTGCCGGATATTCTTCAAGAAGGAGATGTGCTTGTATTCAATGATACTAAAGTGATACCGGCTAGATTATATGGAAAAAGAGGAGAGGCCGAAGTTGAAGTAACGCTATATCATCCGGATAATGGAAAAACATGGTGGTCATTTATTAAGAACTCAAAACGTCTACATCCAAACGATATTGTAACATTTTATACCTCAGAAATAAGTTCTGAACAATCCGATTTTAGGGCAAAAGTTTTAGAAAAACATGGAGAAGAAGGTGTTTTACTGGAATTTTTGTGTGAAGTAGATGAATTATCTAAGAAGCTTGAAAAGTATGGACTGATGCCTCTTCCTCCATATATAAAAAGAGAAAAACCAACAACCGGTATTTGGAATAAATATAATGACAAAGAAAATTATCAAACAGTATACGCAAAATATGAAGGAGCGGTGGCAGCTCCAACTGCTGGATTGCATTTTACGGAAAATGTCTTAAAACGTCTAGAAGAGAAAGGTATAACTAAAGTCTTTTTAACTTTACACGTCGGAGCAGGAACATTTTTGCCTGTAAAAACAGAAGACACTAAAGATCATAAAATGCATGCGGAATATGGAATAATTACACCGGAAGTATGTGATATTATTAATAAAGCTAAAAAGGAAGGAAGAAGAATTATAGCAGTTGGAACAACATCAGTTCGATTGCTAGAGAGTGCAAGTGACGAAAAGGGGACATTGCATCCTTTCAATGGAGAAACATCCATATTTATTACGCCAGGTTATAAATTTAAGATGATAGATGGAATTATTACAAATTTTCATTTACCTAAGTCAACTTTATTTATGTTAATCTGTGCAATAGCTGGAACAGAAAGAATGAAAGAAGCATATGCTCATGCAATTAAGGAAAAATATCGTTTTTATTCCTATGGAGATAGCTCAATTTTAAAATGTGTAAATAAAATTTAACTTTTCCTGATTAAAGTTCAATTACTTCAAAACAAAGAAACTCATAAGGGGGAAACCTTGTTCCATATAGAATTGGAAAAAATAGTAGCATATAATAAAAGTGCCATATTTCCTATATGTATTTTAGGAATGTTTTTAGTATATTTTTTCTGCACAACAGAGTATTCGGAAGAAAATTACCAAACAATACACGCTTCATTTATGGGAAGTATTTTCATTACCATGTTAATAATGGGAATAGCACGCATTGTAAATATTACAATAATGTCATTTGTAATGTATTTAAGCTATTACATAATAAACAGTTTACGCTATACTTATGGGGAAGATTATATTTTTTCAGCAGGATATAATATATGGAGTGCGTTAATTCTCCCCAATATTTTGCTGACATATTTTATATTTAGCAAAAAAGCGATGCACAAATTTTGGAGCGTCTTTTTAATATTTTTACTACTGCAAACATTTGGAATTGAACATTTGCAAAAACAGAGCATAGATGCCGATTCTTATTATTTTTATAAGCATATTGGGATGTTTAATTATCCGGCTCTAATTATTGCGTTATTTAGTATATTAATATTACTGATACATTATATACGCAAAGGAAAGATATTAGGGGCAGGAACACTTTTTTCAGTAGTATCAATATTTTTAGGAATATACTATTCGGATAATATATACGCATATAGTTTATTTTTCTTATCAAGCAGTTTAATTTTGCTTATATCTTCAATATACTATTTATACTATACGAAGAATAAAGACGAGGAGTTGGGAATAGCAAACTGTAAAACATATATAAGGGAAGCTGAAAGTAAATATCCATTAAAATACAGTATATCTCTATTATATATAGATGAGTATGATAGATTAAATAAACGCTTTGGAGCAAGAAAGATGCTTCTGTTAAAGAAAATGTTTTTAGAACGAATAAGAAGCATAGATTCTAGTATAGAAATATACAATTATAAATTGGATGCTATAATATTAGCATTTATGAATATGACAGCACCTGAGTGCTATGAAAAAGCTGAGAATATCCGAAGAATAATAGCTAGATCAATTTTTGTATTTAATGAGAATAATAATTTACAGTTAACGGTTTCTCAGTGCGTAAGTGAAAAAAAGAGAAGTGATGCAAATGCTTTGGTAGTATTAAACAGAGCAGAAGAAAATTTACAAAAGGCATGTAAATTTACACATAACATTACAATCAAGTCGTAAGAACAATTATTCTTTGCATGATTTATGCAAAATAAATAAAGCCAAAAGTAAAAATGGAATGGATAAAATCTGTCCCATAGTTATTCCGCCGAAAAGAAATCCGATTTGTACATCTGGCTCGCGGAAGAATTCAACAATAATTCGAGAAACAGCATATACTAAGAGAAAAACGGCAGAAGTAATTCCATGATGTTGCCTAACAAAAGATTTTTTCCAAAGAAAGTTAAGGATTATAAATAGAAGAACGCCTTCTAAAAAAGCCTCATATAGCTGAGAAGGATGACGAGGCAAAAAACCGCCTTCAGGAAATTTTACAGCCCAAGGAACAGTAGTAACACGGCCCCATAATTCATCATTAACAAAGTTTGCCAACCGTCCTAAAAAAATTCCGATAGGAACATATAAAGCAACAATATCAGTAATTTTCAAAAATGGGAATTGGTATTTTCTAGCAAAAAGAAATAGGCCGATAATAACACCGATAATCCCCCCATGAAAAGACATTCCTCCATGCCATAAAGCAATTATTTCACGAGGATTTTCCCAAAAGTATCCATTGCCATAACAACAAACATATCCTAATCTTCCGCCCAAAATGATTCCGAGAGTGACATAAAAAACTAAATCATCAAGCTGCTCATCGGAGATTCCAAGATTATATTTTTTTATATTACGCTTAGTTAAAATCCATGCGGAAACGATTCCAATAAGATAAGCCAGAGCATACCAACGCAAAGAAAAAGGTCCAATAGAAAAGATAATAGGGGAAACATTAGGAAAATCGAAATACATAGTGTAGCTCCAGATGAGAAATAACTTTTTTATACAACGCTTAAATTTATATTAACAAAAAAATATAATCCACATAAAAAAGATATTTTTTTTTAATAAAAAGCTAAGTGTATGATAAAAGGTGATTTAATAAGATGAAAAAAGTTACCTAAATCTTAAATAAGTGGAAAAGTATAGAATGTAGTTGTTTTGAAAAAGTCAATAGGTAAAAATCAAAAACACGAGCGTTGAAATAGGAAGAAAAGAGGAAAAAGCGGTGATTAATTTTGCGATAGAAGAAAATTTATATAATCCAATAGATGCGATAGAAAGAATATTTTCTCGCGATAAAGTCACATATGACCGCCGCAAAGATAACGAGCTTGTTGCAGAAGTTCTTGGAAAATGGGATAATATGTTAATATTCTTTGCCTACGAAGAGCATCTGCGTTGTTTGCATATTTCATGTTTATTAAATATAGAAACATCTAATGTAGACAGATCAAAGATGTTTGAGTTGTTAGCTATGCTGAATGAAAATTTATGGCTTGGTCATTTTTCATATTGGAGCGAACAGAAAATGCCTATTTTCAAGCACTCAATTATATTGCAAGATAATGAAGAGCTATTCACAGATAAGATAAGTAAAATTATAGAATTATCAATTATGGAATGTGAAAGAGTTTATCCGATATTCAACGCAGTTATGCGCCAAAATATTGAACCTGCCCAAGCTCTATATACAACAGCAATGGTAATGTAGATATTTACAACCACCCAAAATGTAAAAGAATATAAAAAATAGCACCGATTTGAAGAAGAACGGCGGCTGCAAAAGTAGCCATATATGTTTTCTTTTTATTTTTATGGTGAAAAAACTTTTGTCCTATAAAAGCTCCCAAAGTGCCTCCGAGCAATTCTAAAGTATGCAATTGAACTTCCGGAATTCTCCATTCGCCCTTTTGAGCACTTCTTTTATCTTTACCATAAGCAAGGAAAGTAAAAAAATTAATAAAGAAAATATGTCCTAAAATAAATAAGCATATAGCGTTTTTAGAAAAAGGTCTGACACGCCATCCGAGATAATTTTCGCAGTAATAAGCAGATAAAACCATAGCCATAACATAAAGAATAAAGAAAGTATTTCTTTGAACAGCTTTAAATAAGAACAAAAAAACAAATAAAAAAGCAGCAAAAGTAATAGTCATGATATCTCCTTAACGAGTAAACGAATAGCATAAAAAAAGGAAAAAGTAAATCAAAAACTTAAGAAAATTTTAATTGCTTAGGTCTAATAGTATAATTAATAATAATTTAGTAGGAGATGCCAAATGAAAAAAATAATAAGTGTTGTAACTTGTAGCATGTTGGCAGCATGTTCAACGTGCGACGAAAATCAATGGGAAGCGGTAGATAATGTCACATTTGATGAGACAGTATATGAAGAGCCAGCTCCCCAACCAGCACCAATGGTAGAAGCAGTAGTTATGCAAGAACCAATGCCAGCTCCAGTAGTGGTAAAGCCTGAACCTGTATATGTTCCAGCACCAAGAGCGGTATATGATTGCCCATGTGCAGAAGTTATCCAACCATGCTATCAACCAAGTTGTATGCAACCATGTGGATGCCAACCAATGCCAGCACCGCAACCAAAAGTAACAACAACTAAAAAAATCATTACAACAACGACAACAATGGAAGAGCCATGTGGCAAAGATGTATGTGAACCAGTAGTGACAACACATGAAGAAATCATTCCTGCAGAAGTAAGTTACAGTGGCTATGCTCCAGCAGCTGCACCAATGGTAGCACCTCAAGCACCACAAAGTGATTATGTAGAGGTTACAGTAAAAGAAAATCCATATCATTCTGAAGTAGTCGGAATGAAATCAGCAAATGCCAAAGTAGATTCTGCAGTAGCATCAAAATATTCTCCAGAAGCATATATAGTTGTTGCAACACGAGCAACAAACAGAATGCTACAAGATACTTCAGCAATTTATGATAGTGGCAAAACAAGAACCGTTTACATCAAAGATACAAAATTATTAAGTTCTGACTTGCCATATGGAAGTCATCGCTTGAAAGGAGCTACAAAAGATATTATTAGTGGATCAAAAACATTTGAAGTTGTAAACAATATCAACAATGCAGATTTTGTGATAGATACATCTGCAGATTGGTATGTTGCACCAGACAATACAGTTCCAGCATTGCAATATAAATTAGCAATGTTTGATAAGAATGGTAAAAAAGTAAATGAATGGGTAGAAATTATCAGACAAGTTCAAGAATAATTGATGATAAAGAGAAACCTAATAAGACTGTCTGCCCTAGCTATGATGATGAATGTCAGCATAGTAAAGGCAGACAGTCTTTATATTGACGTAAGGGGCACAGCCTGCTCTGAGATTACAAATGAGCAGCTAAGATCAGAGATACGATATAAAGCATATGATAAAGCCGTATTAATGGCAGTAAAGGGATGTGATTTAGTAAAAGAATTAGCGGGCAATATCAATGATCATGCCTATAATGTTTTAGCTTATAGAATAGGCGATAAGGCCTTAAATGATGTTACGGTGATTACATTACAAGATGACAATGAAAAAATTTGTTTAGAAATAAGTGGAAAGTTAGAAAAAGCGAAGATAGAGGAAATTATATCAAAAGAGAAAATTCCGGAATTTAATGAAAGTAAAGTAAAAGAAATAGCAGAAAAAATAAATACATCACTACCTAAATCAATATACGAAACAGATAGCACGATTCCATTAGTTTATATAAAAGATATGGAATATTACACCGGCCAAACCAGTTCAAAATTTACAAAAAAAATAACAGAGCGTTTAGGTTTTGAGCCACGAGTATTAATAACGGAAAATAAGGATTTAGCTGATTATTATATCATACCAAAATTAATACTATCAAAATTAGAGCCAATCAGCGAAACAAATAGTCGTTATAGTATTTCGATAGTAATTGAGTTAAGAAGAAATGATGGCACACTTATTGATTCCGAAAGACAAAACCGATATATAATAATAAATAGCGGACAAGATACACAAGAAATAGCTCAAAAGCTAATAGAAAAGCTTTTAGAAGAGGGGCTTAATTCTTTGTCATCAAAACTGAATAACTTAATAAAGCCCGATTACTTGGATAACCAAAAGGTGCAAGGTCCATCATTAATCAAATGAACCTTCATATCAGCTTGAAAAATTCCTTTTTGAGGAGCAATACCTTTATTTTCTAGTGATTTAAGAAAATATTGATACATTTCATTAGCTTTTTCAGGAAGTTCAGCATTATCAAATCCAGGTCTATTTCCTCTAGATAAATCAGCAGCAAGAGTAAACTGGGACACAACTAAAATCTCCCCATTAATATCAGAAACAGATAAGTTCATTTTTCCATTATCATCTTCGAAGATTCTAAGATGAGTAAGTTTATTAGCTAAAAAGTCAGCTTGTTGAGTGGTATCACCTTTTTCAACCCCTAAAAAAACGAGTAAGCCTTTTTGAATTTGTCCGACAATTTGATGATTAACTTCCACATTGGCATTAAGAACACGCTGAACTAAAAGTTTCATAACATTTTGACTTTCATTAATTGTGATAAAACATATAAGCAAAAAAGATAGCAGCAATAATCCCCGCCAAATCAGAGAAAAGAGCATATTTTAAAGCATATCTTGTTTTTGAGATTTTAATAGCCCCAAAATAAACCGTCAAGACATAAAATGTAGTTTCAGTAGAACCTTGGATAACAGAAGAGGTAAAAGCGGCAAAACTGTCCGCCCCCAAATTTTGCATAGTTTCAATCATCATTGCCCGAGCTCCACTGCCTGAGAGAGGTTTCATAAAAGCAGTGGGAAGAGCATCAGCAAAAGCCGTATCAATATGTAAGGAAGAACAACTATTTTTTATAAGGTTAACCAAAATATCTAAAATGCCGGAAGCTCTAAAAACACCAATAGCAACAAGCATAGCAAGTAGATAAGGTAAGATATTTAAGGCAATAGAAAAACCTTCTTTAGCACCATCAACAAAGACCTCATAGCATTTAATTTTATTTTTAAGAGCAATATAGATAACAGAACCCAAGAGTAAAATAAGGATAATATTTCCAAAAGCAGAAGATAAAATTAATCTTTGTTTAGCATCAATAGAAAGGAATATGAGGGTTAGGGCAACAATTATAAAAATAAAACCAATAAGCCATTTTAAGAGAGTTGGATGCAATAAATTTATTTTTTGTTTGAAAGCCACAAGAAAAAATCCGGTTAGAGTGGAAACAGAGGTAGCCAATAAAATTGGAATAAATACATCAGTAGGATGAGTAGCTCCCATTTGCGCGCGATACATAAAAATTGTAATAGGGATAAGAGTAACAGAAGAGGCATTGAGTATCATAAACAAGATTTGCGCATCACTAGCTTCATCGCGAGATGAATTATGTTGTTGCAATTGTTCCATAGCTTTTAGTCCCATTGGAGTTGCAGCATTATCAAGCCCTAAAAAATTAGCAGCCATATTAAGAACAACTGTAGATATAGCCGGACTATTAGCAGGAATATCCTTCATTAAGATTTGAAATAAAGGAGTAAGTTTATGAGAAATTTTATTAGCTATATTAGAAATTTCAATAAGTTTTAGAATCCCCAACCAAAAACTAAGAATACCAATAAGTCCGATTGAAATATCGACAGCAGACTGAGCGCTTTGAAAAATAGCCGAAGTAATTTGAGAAAAAATCTCAAAATCATGTAAAAAAATAAGTTTGAATAAAGCAACAGCAATAGCAGAAAGGAGCAAACCAGCCCATAAAATGTTAATCATAATTCCTCATTTAGTAAATATTTAAGATATTAAGAAGATAATAAATAATAAAGATTAAAAAATTGCCAAAGGAACGGAATATGTCAAAACAATGGAAATATATTACTACCGCTGAATATCTTGCCAGCAGAGAAAAATTTGAAAAATATTATGATGAAAATATTCTACCTCTGTTACAACAATTAGAAAAAACACGCAAAAAATATTTATATACATTTATCATAATATTAATAGCCGTAAGTCTTTGGCTATATTATACCGGAGCAAGTTTTGCTGAAGGGTTTGAAAAAATCACATCTGGAGAAGGTGGCTGGAAAGGTGCAATAGGAGCTTTTATGGTATTAATACTTTGTTGGCCGATGCTAAGTTACTATCGCAGGAGTAAGGAGAGTTTACTACCGTTGATAGCAAATTTCTTTGGAGAATTTAAGTATGCATATAATGAGATATTGCCAATTGGATTGATGGATTCGTCTTTATTATTTCGCCAACAAGGGCAGATGCGTGGAGAAGATTGTTTTTCAGGTATCTATGATGGTGTTTCTGTTCAAATAATGGAGTATCGTCGCTACACACTAGAACAGCGGTATAATAGAGAACAAAATATACGAGAAAAAACATATGTTCCCAAAGAACGTGGATTGATATTTTATGCGGATATGAATAAAAGTTTTGAAGGACAAACCATAGTAGTAAAAGATAAGGGGGTATTTAACGCATTTACAAAATATAAGAATATGGAAAGAGTAGGAGTAGAGTCGCCAGATTTTGAAAAAAAATTTGAAGTATACTCAGATAATCAAATTGAGGCACGTTATATTTTGACAACAGTTATGCTGGAATATATGGAAAAATTACAAGAAACATTTTCATTAATTGAGTTTAGTTTTTTTCACCAACACGTTTTAATAAAGATAGAGACTAAAAAGAACACATTTGAATGTGCAAACTTCTTTCAAAGTATAATAGACAAAAAAAGAGTCTTCAAAAACTTTGATGAAATGTATCTACTGTTTACAATTATAACAACCCTAAAACTAAATCAGAAGAGAATAAATATGTCGATAAACTAAAGAGATTGGTTAAGCTCTTTTATGGTTTTCACAGCTTCATCGTAAAGGACTTTATTTTCGCGAATAGACAATCTAATGTTTGACTTAGCAAGTTCTTCATTAGTTCCGCAATCATATCGTTCAGCAGAAGTTAAAACGCCACGAAGAGGGCATCCTTGTTTTGCGGCCATATTGATAGCATCAGTTAAATTAATTTCGCCGTTAGAACCGTTAGTTACCTGAGGCAGTAGATCTAACACAAGATTAGGTAAAACATAAGGCCCCATACTCGCATAATCAGAATCAATTTCTTCCATTTTAGGTTTTTCAATAACTCCTTGAGCGGTAATAACATTTTTTTCTGCTTTAACACCCGTTAAAACGCCATATCGAGAAAGTTGATCTTTAGGAAATTTAATGACATTCTCAACAATACCGCCAAAACGTTCATAAACATCAAGAAGTTGAGAAAGAATACCTTGCCCACGGCAAACGTAAACATCATCAACCCACATAACCATAAAGTCACGTTTTCCGATAATATCCTTAGCACAAAGGATAGCATGTCCATTACCTTTAGGTTCACTCTGGCAAGCAAAAGAGAATTTCATATTATCAGGAATAGTTCGCTTAAGAGCTTCCCACAGTTCTAATTTATCACTACGGAGTAAACGTTCTTCCAATTTTTTATTTGGAGTAAAATAACGCTCATACATTTTTTTGCTTGTATCATCGCTATATACAAACACAACCTCCTTAACACCTGCTTCAGCACAAGTATCAATCGCATATTGAATAATGGGCAGGTTATTCAAACACAAAAAGCCTTTGTGCATAGCTTTTGTAGCCGGTAAATTACGAGTAGACAAACCGGCAACTGGTAATACAACAACATCTGGTCTATTAAACATATATCCCTCCATAACAATAAGAAGAGGGTAAGATGTAAATTGCTTAGATGCAACGACAAAAACAGACTATCAACAAAAGAAATTAATTACTTAAAGAAAGTTTTCTTGCAACGCTACCTGAAAAAATAAGATGATAAGGAGATGTTGCTGCAAAAACATACTTATTCTCTGTAGGAGCATTTGTTTCCTCAGAATGATTATACAACATCGTTTTAGCGACAGTTCCTGTTACAGATGAAGTTAAATTATCATTTTTAGGAAAGACATATAAGTTGTGAGGAGTAACATGTTCTGGAATATTTTCAGAAGCAACAACAAAAGTAGATTCTTTAATTTGATCTATAGGCATATCACCAGCTATAGTAGGTGAATTTGTTATGATATCGGTAACACGTTTAGAATTAGCGATTCTAAGAGATTTATCAGTAATAATGTCATCGATAAACTGAGAAAAATCATCAATTTGATTTTCATTAGAATATTCAGGAACGAGTGAATCATCAGATTTAGTAAATTTCGTTCTCTTATTTAAATCAAAAGATGCAATTTTATTTTCTTCATTTTTTTTAGCAATATTCAAAGCTATAACAGGATTAACTTTTAGAGCACTTGGAGCGGTTTTGATTTCGTTAGTTTGAGTTTCAGTCTGAGCATTTTCTGATGAAGAAACTGAATTATTATTTTCAACAGTTGTCGGCACATTATTTTCAGCTAATATAGATATAGCATCTTGAGATTCATTTTTAGTATTGTCATTGACAACAGCTTCTACATGTGAAGTTATATTTTTTTCAGAATTATCAGTTAACACAGTTTCTTTGGGTGTTATTTTCTCTTTTACATTATCTGTTTTAATTTTTTGTTCCTCTTGTATAATTTTTTTCCAAATTTTATTAATAGCTTCTTTGGTTTTTGAAATAATATTAGAAGAAGTATCTTGATTTAGAGCTATTTTTTTTGGCTTTTCTGAATTAGGAGTAAGCATAGATAAAGCTGAAATTTGTTTATCAATCCCTAAAGAAGATGGATTTTCAAGTAAAGCTAATTTTTTCTCGCTGATAAATTTAGTGAGAGCATCATTTTTCACAACAAAATCAGTCAAAGCATTATTTTGTAAAATACCGGAAACACCATCAAAGGCTAATGATGAAGCTAATAATATATCATTTTGTGCATTTTTATTTTCATTAAAGTGTTGTAGAGTAGATAGAAGGCCACTATTTTGCGAAAAGTTTAAATCTAAGCTATCATTTAAGGCATTTTGATTATTACTTTTTTTTTCTGAAGAAACTTCAGTTTCAGATGATTTAGAGGCATCTGAAACTTTTTTTACAGAAGAATTTTTAATGGTAGGTTCAGAGATATCAATATCATCAATATTCTCAGGAGGATATAAGAGATAGTTATCGTAATCTCTGGCATTGATATTAAGAGCAGCACGAAAATCATCTAAACTAATAATAATATCATTGTATAGTTGTCTAGAATATGTAAGCATTGTTTGCAAAGCTTGTTTTGCAATTTCATTATTTTCATTCATTTGAGAAATTTTAATTGAATCAATGATATTCAAATAATTATCCCGGATTTTACCGTGTAATGAACCAATATTATCCATAATTTCTTTAGCTTTTACAAAACTGTCTTTAAGTTTCTTTATAGAAGCATCATCAAGAGGTGTTGCACTAGTTTTTAGTATCTCAATTTGAGCAAAATAAACATCAGATAAGCTTTTATAATACGCATAATTATTTTGAGAGAGATTATAAACCCAAGCAATTTTGTTAAAAGTATCATCAAAGATATATTTGCTATCAACGATATAATTCTCCTCCAAGACTTTAGGAATAAATTTAAGCTTAGCCTTTTCCGCACCTAAATTAGCTTCAATATCATTCAAATCAGATTCTTCGGGATAATTATTTAAAACATCTTTCATTTTCTTAATAGATATTTCTGCAGTATTAATTGTTTTAATATTATCCGCATAAACTTTAACAACATTTTCATTTTGAGTAATAGGCTTATATCTAACAACATCAAGAGTTAGTCTACTGATATCTTGCAAAGCAGCATCAACAGCCATTTGCAGAGTTTTAATTTTACTACCTAAGCGTTCTCTTTTTTCTTTTTCTTTATAGATTCGAGCATTTTTAATTTTATCTTCAACATCACTAATTCTGCTAATGCTTTCTGTTAAATCAGTTTTTACAATAGGATTTGCAAGATTTCCATCAAAAGAAAATTTAAGAATATCAGAGAAAGAAGCATTATGATAAACGGCATTAAATGAAGCATTAAACAACCAATCGCTAAGATTTAGATTAAATTTCATATTCATATTAACAACAGGAGATTCCCAGATAATGCTATCAGCAACAACAAGTCCTTTATTAATATCAAAAGCACCTCTTATTTTAGAAAAGCTACTTTTCCCAGATTTCAGACTGTTAAGAACAGTATCTTCAAATCCTGCAATAGCTTTTCTTTGTTCCAATTCAAATTTAATAATATCTAAATCCCAACCGCGAATAGCTGTATTTGCATAAGAGAATTTACCTTTTGCATTTAAGTTTTCAAGAAAATCTGCTTCAGAAGAAAGTAAAGAATTAAAACTACCTTCAGCATTTAACCATCCGGATTCTAAGGCATAACGCTTTCCTCCTAATTCTGGAACTTTAAGTTTTTTGACTTTGAAGTAACCATCTATTTTATGTAAATCCTTAGAGTTAAGCATAAAACGGAAATTAATAGAGGAATTATCTTGAGAGGCATCAAAAGAAGGAACATTAAGAATTCCATCTTTAAGTAAGAGCTCTGTTTTAACGTCGGTATAAATATTTTTATCAAAAGTTAACTGTTTAGCACTTGCTTTAATGTTAAAATCAATATTATCTAAAGCAGAGAGGTCTATTTTTTCATCAGAAAAATTACGAGTAATAAAATCGTTAGTATTTTTACTAATAGCTACATTATTATTTTTAGAGAGATTAAACCATCTATCTGCTTCAAATTTATCCATTTCTAAAGAAGACATAAGTTTAGGTTTATTTGAAGTATTATCAAATTGGATATTTCCTTTAACAGCGTTAGCACCTAAGTAAGCATTAATATTATCAAGAGAAAAGAGGTCAACACTTCCTTTGACTTTAGAGTTAAGAGTAAAAGTTGTAACAGGAATATCAGGAGTATAGTTAAAATTTAAAGCTTTAATGAAAGATGAGAAGTTATTAGCTTTCAACTCCAAATCGCCATTAACAGAGATAGGAGACTTATCTTTATTAGCAACAATTCCGGTATAAGAAAATTCTGTATCACCAAATTTCTGCACAGAGCTTAAGCTAAATTCTTCAAAATTACCGCTTAAAGCTCCTTGAGTTGCAAATAATTTACGTTTAAATAAGTTCTTAGTTCCTGTATCAATTCCAAGAGTAGATGTGAGGATAGGCAGATTACTGGTTTTAAGATCATAGCTAATTTCGTTAAAATAAGGATTATCATAAATATTTTTAGCATTAAGCTTCATATTGACGGAAGCCCCGGCAAAATTAGCAATAGATAAATTATTAACAACCAAGGTATCTTTATCAGAAATAAAATCTATAGTGAATTTTTCAATAGGAATATCATTATATACAGCACTATTGATATTGAGTTCTGCTGATAAATTAATATCATGATTCCAAGGAATAAGGTTCATTTGATAAACAAATTTATCTTTCAAACTAGCATTTTTCAAAGAATCAGGTGCAATATTTAAATATTTATCAAAAATAACTTTAGAAAGATCAAAGTCAGCAAGAACAAAAACAGTATCTTTTTTTACAATACCAAGATTGCCCCGTAAAGCTGTTGAATCAACAATAGCTCGAGGAATAGCAATTTTAATACTATCAAGATTACCAGAAAGGTTTATATCAGCCTGAGCACGTTTGAAGATAGATTTTTTATTTTCAGAAGTAGCAAATTTAGCCAAATCAATATCAAACACAGAAGCAAAAACTCTTAAATCTTTAGAATCAATGGAATGGTCAAAAATATAGTCAATATCTTTATCAAGTTTAATTTTGCCGACAGTTTTTAAGACAGTATCCCCCGGTAAAACAATACCCAAACGAGTAATATCAATAATATTATTTTTAAGTAAGAAAGCAAATGACAAATTGCGAGATTCGATATTATTAAGTAAAGCAGAAGATGCTTTTGCCGTAAAATTAAAAGTATAGTTGGCGAAAGGAGATTGAGCAAAAGTTTTACCGGATTTAGTATAAGTTATAATATCATCAGCAAGAAACTCAAAAATCTCCAAGTTAAATTTAGAAAAATCGAAAGCAGCATTAATTTCAGGAATATTCGCATCTCTTTTAAGAATAACAGTTCCGCTACCAACAGTATTTGTATCAAATTTAGTTGTAAAATTATCTAATTTAACAAGAGTGTCATTGTAATCATATTGAAAAGAAACGTATAAAGGTTTATTATATTTATTAGGCAAGCCTTTATCAGCCCAAATTATATTTGATACATCTTGTAAATTTTGAGTATCAAAAGTAACATTTCCGCTCGCTTTTTTACCAAGTTCACCTTCAAGAGCAATAGTAGAACCGCTGGCGGCATTAGCAAATTTAAGTTTAAGAGAAAGATTATTATTTTTAGCAATATCGCCATTAAATAAAATTTCATGATTATTATGGATAAATTTACCGTTAGTTCTGTAAGGTCCAGAGAGAGCTGGAGCAGAAATAGTTGCCGAAATATTTCCAATAACAAAAGCAGAATTATCTTTTAAATTTTTATAGTCCAAAGATGAATTGTTAAGGCGAATATCATTAAAAGAAACTTCTATATTTCCGGATTTATTATTAGTTTGAGTTCCTAAACCATCCCAATTACTAACTCCTTTATCATTAATTTCGACATATGCAGTAGCCTGAGACAAAGTCATCGATTTAACAATAAAATTATTATCAAGGAGCGGTAATAAATCGACATTAGCAATAATTTCATTGACAACAACCAACGGTGATTTTACGCCAGTTCTAGAAAATTTAACTTTGCTGGCAGAGAATTTAGGAGAAGGAAAAAGTTTGACTTCGAGATTGCCGTCAATAGAAGCTTTAAGACCAGTTATCTGAGATAGACGTTCAGCTACAAGAGCTTTATGCTTATTCCAATCAAGGGTATAGATATAGATACCGCATCCCGTAGCAGCTAAAACAACAAAACAAAAAATCCCAACAATAATCTTTTTTAGCACGATTTTCTCCTAAAATAAAAATAAGCTTTGCTAAATTTTTTTGTTATTGTATATTATAAAAAATTAACGAAACGATAATATCCGCAATTTTTTTGTAAAAATATTAGAAAAAAAAGGAAGATTTTTTATGGAGATAGTAGAAGAGTTATATGAAAAAGCTCAAGAAGTAAGAAAAAAAGCATATGCACCTTATTCAAAATATAAAGTTGGAGCTGCGATATATAGTGAAGAGGGACATATATATGAAGGATGCAATGTAGAGAACATATCATATCCATGTGGTGTGTGTGCGGAAGCCGGAGCAATATCATCAATGATAGCGGGAGGAGATAAGAAAATATCAAAAATATTAGTTGTATCAGATGGAGAAAATCTGGTATATCCATGTGGCGCATGCTTACAGAGAATAGCAGAATTTTCAACAAATGAAACAGTTATATATGTAGCAGATGCAAAAGGAATACAAAAAAAGCATTTGTTGCAAGAACTACTACCATACGCATTTAAGGAGGAGGGATTGTTAAATGAATAATGAAATAGAAATATCCAATGAGATAAAAAAGAAATTGGGAATACAAGAAGTTAGAATTGCGGTTATTTTAGGTTCCGGATTAAATGGGTTTGCAGAGAAATTAGAGAAAGCGGAGAGTGTAAGCTATAAAGAGATAGAAGGTTTTCCTCAAACAAGCGTGAGTGGTCATAAAGGTGAATTAATACATGGATATATAGGAGACAAAGAAGTAATTTGCCTGAATGGAAGATTTCATTTATATGAGGGACATGAGCCACAAACTATAGCCAAAGTTATAAAGATATTAAAAAATCTTGGGGTTAAGCGTTTAATAGTAACCAATGCGGCTGGATCACTACGTCAAGATATGTCACCAGGAACATTAATGTTAATAAAAGATCATATTAATTTCAGTGGTAAAAATCCTTTAGTGGGAGCAAATGACGAGGAGTATGGTCCACGTTTTCCGGCAATGAATAATGCATATACGAAACATTTGAGGGATAAATGTAAAAAAGTTGCAGACAAATTGAATATAGATATTAAAGAGGGCACATACTTTATGGTATTAGGACCTAATTTTGAAACTGCGGCAGAAGTAAAAGCCTTTGGAATGCTTGGAGGAGATGCTGCAGGGATGTCAACAGTTCCAGAAGTAATATCAGCTGTTCATTGCGGAATGGAAGTCTTAGGAATATCTGTAATCACAAATTATGCAGCTGGATTGTTAAATAATACTCCAACGCACCAAGAAACATTAACAGAGGCAAATAAAGCCGCAGAAAAATTAAGTAAATTGGTGTCAGAATTTATCAAAGAGGAGAAATAAGCATGTTACCTCAGGAAATAATTAGAAAAACCAGAAACCATGAAAAATTAAATTCAGAGGAAATAAGTTTTTTTATTGAAAAAATGACTAAAGGTGAGATTGCAGATATCCAAGCTGCATCATGGAGTATGGCAATATTTTTAAATGGATTTAGCAAAGAGGAAACATTAGCTCTGACATTGGCAATGCGAGATTCTGGAGAAAAATTAAAGTGGGACGAGTTAACGGATAAGCCGATAGTTGATAAACATTCAACAGGCGGAGTAGGAGATAAAGTGAGTTTGATGTTGGCCCCAATGTTGGCAGCATGCGGAGCATATGTTCCAATGATAGCCGGAAGAGGGCTGGGACACACAGGCGGAACCTTGGATAAGCTAGATTCTTTAAGAGGATATAAAACCAGTGTCGATATAGAGCGTTTTAAAAAAACGGTTAAAGAAGCAGGTTGTGCAATCATTGGACAAACAGCAGATTTAGCACCAGCGGATAAGAAGTTGTATGCAATAAGAGATGTATGTGCAACAGTTGAATCCATTCCATTAATAACAGCCTCAATTTTATCAAAAAAGTTGGCTGCCGGATTACAATATTTGGTAATGGACATAAAGTGCGGCAATGGAGCGTTTATGGAAACAAGACAGCGAGCAGAAGAACTCGCTAAATCCATAGTAGATGTAGCCAATGGAGCCGGAACCAAAACAACAGCTCTATTAACAGATATGAATAGTGTTTTAGGCAAGACCGTAGGTAATTCTTTGGAATTAACCGAGTCAATAGAGTATCTCCAAGGTAAAAAAGCAGATAAGAGATTAGATAAAGTAACAATGGAGCTCTGTAAGGAATTGCTTATAAATTGCGGAATAGCTAAAAACGAAGAAGAGGCTGAAGATAAATTAAGAAAAAGTATTACAAGTGGTTCTGCATATGAGCATTTTTGTAAAATGGCAGAGATGTTAGGAGCAGATATGGATGTTCTGAATAACTATGAACAAAAGAAGTCCCAAGCTCCGTATGTTGAGGCTATATATCCTGAAATATCGGGCTATGTAGAAGGTATTGATACTAGAGAAGTTGGTTTGGGTGTCATAATGCTGGGAGGTGGTAGAGTAAGACCTGAACAACAAATTAATTATACAACAGGATTTACTGAATTCTGTCAGATTGGCGATAAAGTTGATAACAAAATGCCATTATGTTATATTCATGCAGAAGATAAAAATCTAATAGAAGAGGTTTCAAAGGTTATCAGGAATGCAGTAAAAATTTCTCCAAATAAACCTGAGAAAGCACCGGTAATTTTGCATAAAATAAGTTAAATTCAATAAGATAGCTAAGGGGAAGAGAAACAGAAAGTTTCTTCCCTTTATTATTACAATAAAAAAATAGGAATTATCTACTTTTTACTTTGCCGGATAGGTTTTTTAGGTTGAGGTGAAACCATAAAATCTGCACGAGATTTGTATTTTTTTATTTTATTTAAGAGAGCATAATCAGGCATACCATCTTGAGGTTGCTTCCATTTTTTTTGAAGTTTTTTAACTTCTTGAGCTGTCTGTGAACCAAATCGCCCATCTTCTTTGAGTTTGGATTTTAAGACACGATTAGCAAATTGTTGAACAAGTAGAATATCTTCATTAGTTAATTTATAGTAAGTCTTTTCACTAAGAGCATGATAAGGTTTATCATTACCAATGTAATCAGCAAGTGTAACAATGGCTAAAGCATAGTTTGTAGAACGATTCCAAATCATAATTCTGCGGAAATTACTGAGAGTAAGATAAGCACGTCCACGTCGTCCGTCAGGGAGAATAATTGTAGCGGGAGCATTATCAGGAAGATTAATCCCCTTGCCGTTAGCACTAAATATGCCAATTTTTTTCCATTCTTTAACTGTTTTAAATTTTTTAGGTCCGATGAGATGATAATCAAAATTCCAAGGAAGTTTGACTTCTTGTCCCCAAGGTTCATCAGCTTTCCAACCAAGTTTAGAGAGGTAGTTAGCAGCAGAAGCGATAGCATCATCAAAACTATCCCAAATATCAGCAACTCCATCACCATCATAATCAACAGCATAAGCATTATAGGTAGAGGGCATAAATTGAAAATGTCCCATTGCTCCGGCCCAAGAGCCCATCATCTTGTCATCACTTAAACCATATTCATCCATAATTAGCAAAACGTGATATAATTCACGTTTAAAAAATTTTGCCCGACGATTCTTGTAGCTTAGATTTGTAAGTCCGTCAATTAAGTGATATTTTCCTTTATTATACCCAAAATGAGTTTCCACAGCCCAAAAAGCGATAAGATAATTAAGAGGAACACCATATTGTTCACTAATTTTTTGATATTTAGGTTTAAGTTCTTTATAAAGTTCACGAGCTTTTTTTACTTTATTTGCCGTAATAAGCTTATTTATGTATTTATCAGATGTTAAGATGAACTCGGCTTGTTTTTTATCTTGAATTTCAACTTGTTTTATCTCATGAAAATAGTCATTTTTATAAGCATCATCAATAGTTTTTTTAGAGATACCCTTATCAATCATTTCTTGTTTCAGTTCACTAAGCCATTCATTCCAATCTTTACGTTGCTCTTCAACACTTTTGATAGCTGCAAAAGTTGTATGACATAAAAAACAAGAAATAACAAACAAGAACAGAATTTTCTTTAGCATATTGAGTAGCTCCATCTGAATGAACCTAATAAGCAATAAACTATAATATCTTTACTTTATGCTAACATTCAATAGTTTACATAAAAAAAAGTTTATGTTATGAGGATAAAAAAGGAGATATCATGAATATAAAAGAATTTAAGCAAGGAATTCCAAAATATAAAGCAATTTTAGGAATAGATTACGGAAGTAAGCGGATAGGGATAGCAGTATCAGATTTATCATGCACAATTGCTAGTTCATATAAAATTATTTATCGTAAGGGAATAAATGAAGACATATCAGAACTAAGCAAAATTATTCAAGAAAAAGAAATAGGCGGTATTGTCATGGGACTGCCGTTGCAAATGAATGGATTAGAAGGAGAAATAGCAAAAGAAGTGAGGAAGTTTGCTGAAATTTTAATAGAAAAAATAGGTTTACCAATTTTATTATGGGATGAGAGATTGTCATCATCTGCAATGGAAAATTTCTTAATCAAAGAAGTAGATTTATCGAGAAAGAAACGAGCAAAAGTATTAGATGCAACAGCTGCAGCTTATATTTTACAAGGTGTTTTGGATGCAATAAAGTATGCATAAAAGAGTTGTAGAGGGAGTATATTTTGTAGTGTATAATATTATCAATGATAAAAAGGAAATGAAAAAAGCAGAACGATATTAAAGATTATCGGTAAGTCTAAAAAAATATAAAGCAATCGTCATCGGAGGAAGATAATCAAGAGAAGAAAGCAAAATTAGAAAATATAAAAAAAAACTCTTGAAATGTGAATAATCATACAGAAAAAATAAAGAATATAAGAATAATAGCAATTGACGGAGTTAGACAGTTGAAATAGCTTTTTCAAAATAGATATTCCCACGTAAACTAGGGGCTAAATCAGCTACAAACCTTCGGTTTAATCACACACATTGGCAAGGAACGGTGTTGTTCCAACACCTAGGCATTCAACTCTGAGTAAACTCAAGGTTTTCTGTAAAGCAAATAATAAAAAACAAAGGGAGCATTTAAGCTCCCTTTGTTTTAGAATATAGCTAAAGTTAAGCCGCTTTAACTACGTCAAATTTAACTTCAGAGCCACCAAGTTCATCAATAGTTGGAGCTGAGAGATTAGTGTTTTCAGAAATCTCTAAAGCTAAAACTTGTTCTTTGATATAGTCGGCATATTCAGAAATAGCTGCTTTGACTGTTGTATCATTAGAAGAATAAGCAAGCTTAATACGATCAGAAATATCAAAATCTTTCGTTTTACGTAAAGCTTGGATCATACGAACGAAGTCACGAGCAATACCTTCTTTTTCAAGATTAGCATCAACTTCAGTATCCAAGATAACAACAGCAGTATTATCAGGTAGCGCTTGACCGCTCATGCCATCTTTAATAACCAGACGAAGTTCATATTCTTCTGCAAATAAAGTTTGTCCGGCAATAGAAAGAGTTCCATCCTCATTTTGAGTCCACTCATTAGTTTTGGATTTAGCCATAATATCCTTCATATGAGCGCCTAATCTTTTACCAATAAGAGGTGTTTTGAGGTAAAGGAAGCGACCAGCAACATCTGCAATATCTGACTTCAAATAGATTTCTTTAACATTAACTTCATCTTTCAAAGCGTCAGCAAAATCTTTAAGAGTTTCAGCATGATCACCGGCAACAGTCATTGATCTCAAAGGTAAGCGATTACGAAGTTTATGTTCTTCACGAATAGCCTTAGCAACGGAAGAAATAGCACGAACCATATCCATTTGTTCAATGAGCTGCGCATTATCTATAATAGCAGACAAATTAGGTAAATCTTCTAAGTGAACAGATTCGCGACAAGTCAAACCTTTATAAACAAATTCGCTCATAAACGGCATTAACGGAGCAGCTATTTTTGCGACATTAACTAATACAGTATAAAGAGTATTAAATGCGCTCAAATCATCACCATTCCAGAAACGTGCACGAGAACGGCGAATATACCAGTTATTCAAAATTTCCAAGAAATCCTCAATTTGAGCACAAGCTCTAGCTATCTCATATTTATCCATATCTTGGCGAACAACATTGGACAAAGCTTTAAGTTTAGCTAAAATATAGCTATCTAAAACATCAGAAGATTGAGAGATTTCTTTAGCTTCAATACCTTCAGCATTAGCATATAAAGTAAAGAAGTAATAAGCATTCCAGAAAGGAATAAGTGCTTTACGAGCAGCTTTAGCTATTTCTTTACCTTCTTTATCAACAGCAACATTACCGCCTTTAAGAACAGGGGAAGAAATCAAGAACCAACGTAATGCGTCAGAACCGATTGTTTCAAGAATATCATTAGGATCAGGGTAGTTCTTCAAGCGTTTAGAGAGTTTCTGCCCACCTTCGGCCATCAAAAGACCAGTACAGATACAGTTTTTGAAAGCAGGTCTATTGTGAAGAGCTGTAGAAAGAACAGTCAAGGTATAGAACCAACCGCGAGTTTGGTCAATAGCTTCGACGATGAAGTCTGCTGGGAAATGATTTTCAAACCATTCTTTATTTTCGAACGGATAATGTACCTGAGCATAAGGCATAGAACCGCTTTCGAACCAGCAATCAAACACATCAGAAACACGATGCATCATAGTTTTTCCAGAAGGATCATCTGGATTAGGATAGATAACATCATCAATATAAGGTTTATGAAGATTATCTACATCAAAACCAGTTTTTTCCTTGATTTCAGCAATAGAGCCCAAAACATCAACTCTAGGGAATTTAGGGTTATCAGATTTCCAAACAGGAATAGGAGTACCCCAAAAACGATTACGAGAAATAGACCAATCGCGTGCACCTTCCAACCATTTTCCGAAACGTCCATCTTTAATGTGAGAAGGTAACCAATTAATTTTTTGGTTATTTTTAACCATATCATCGCGAAAATCTGTAACTTTAACAAACCAAGAAGACATAGCCTTATAGATTAAAGGAGTATCAGTTCTCCAACAATAAGGATAAGTATGAGTATATTGCTCTTTTTTAACTAATAGACCATTAGCCTTCAACCATTGCATAATAGGTTCATTAGTTTCAAAAACTTGTTTACCTTCATAATCAGGAACTTCGGCTGTAAATTTACCAGCTTCATCAACAGGACAAGCAACAGGGAAGTTTTCATCATATGCACGACAAACATCAAAGTCATCTTGTCCAAATCCCGGAGCAATATGAACAATACCTGTTCCATCTTCAGTAGAAACAAATTCGCCACTTAAAACTTTAAATGCACCTTTATCTTTAAGGTTAGAAAAATAAGGGAACATAGGAGTATAATTTAACCCGAGCAAATCAGCCCCTTTAATTTTTTTAACCAAAGTTGCATTTTCAAGTTGTTTTTTATAGCTTCCCAATCTTGCTTCAGCCAAGATATAATCCTGTCCATTTTCATTCATAACAACATAATCAATATCTTTTCCGACAGCCAGCATCAAGTTAGAAGGCAAAGTCCAAGGAGTTGTTGTCCAAACCAAGATTTTTTGCCCTGTTTCCAGAGTAAACATAACAGTAATAGCATTATCTGTTTTATCACGATAACCAAGATTTACCTCAAAGTTTGACAAAGGAGTTTCAGCGGCCCAAGAATAAGGTAAAACGCGATAATCTTCATACACAAGACCTTTATCATATAGTTCTTTGAAGTTATGAATAACGCTTTCCATAAAAGGCAAGTTCATGGTTTTATAATCATGACTAAAGTCAACCCAACGACCGATACGTTTAAACATATCAACCCAAATATTGGAATACTTTAATACGTCTTTACGGCAGAAGTCGTTAAATTTTTCAACACCAAAAGCCTCGATTTGCTTACGTCCAGAAACTCCGAGTTGTTTTTCTGCAGACATTTCAGCCGGCAAACCATGACAATCCCATCCAAGACGACGCTCAACTTTTTTTCCACTCATTGTTTGGAAGCGAGCTACAGCATCTTTAACATAAGAAACCATCATATGCCCATAGTGAGGAGTTCCGTTAGCAAAAGGAGGTCCATCATAAAAAACAAATTCAGCGGCGCCGTCACGATTAATAACAGACTTTTCAAAAGTTTTATCTTCTTCCCAGAAGTTTAAAATATTCTTTTCCATTTCAGGAAAATTAATTTTAGCATTTAATTCAGGGTAATACTTTTTCTTCTCAGTCATTTTCAAAAAAATCCTTAAAAATACAAACTGGAGCTACTTTATCCACAAAAACATACAAAATCAAGCCAAATTTAAAAAAGGCAATGAATCTTAACTGAATTTTTAAACATTTTCAGATAGAATTTAAGCAAAAGAAGTATGTAAAACCATGGATAAACACTTACTTTGTGAGTAACTAAATGAAAATAAATAAAAAAATATGTATTTTTTTGGCGGCAATATTTTGCTCACTTCCATTAATAACAGAGGCTAATAGTGGAAAAATTAGCGTAGCTCGTGCATTTTATGAGTTAGCGAGAAAGAATGATACACAAAAAATAGAGAATTTACTACAAAGAGGCTACTCTCTAGAAAGCGTCGACGAGAGAGGATATAACGCAATTTGTTTATCAGTAATACGTCAAAGTCATGAAGCATATAAGACCTTAGTTAAGTATGGTGCCAAGGAATATCCTACTTGTTTGAAAAAAATTCCTGATGGCGCATATAAACGTTTCTTTGGAATATTACCCAAACAGACAGCAGTTAAGAGTTATACGCCGGATTCTCCTTATTTGATAGGGACAGCTGCGATAGCAGCCGGAGCCGTGGCAGCAGCATATATATTTAGAGGTGACACAGATAGTGGAGACGACGGCGATGATGGAGGTGATGGTGGAAATCCAGGAAAAGAGTGTCCGGAAAATAGCCATCTGGAAGGAAATAAATGTGTATGTAATAGTGGTTTCGGAAATTATGGAGATAAATCAAAATGTTATGCAACAATTACATACTGCAGCACACAAAATAGAGATAAATGCGAAAAATGTAACGATGGATATATATTAGCAAATAATGTCTGTTACAAAAGAATTGATAACTGCGTATCACAAACAGGAGATATCTGTAAACAATGTGAATCAGGATATGGTATTCATGGAGGAAATGGAAACAAATGTTATGTCGATATTCCAAATTGTAAAGTTCAAAATGAGGATAGCTGCCAAGAATGTATTCCAGGATACGGAACATATGGCGATGATGGTTTGTGTTATAAAACCGTAGAAAATTGTGCTATACAAGTTCAAGATATGTGTAAAAAATGTGTTGATCCATATGATACATACGGAGATCCATATAAGTGTTACAAAGAAAATCCATGTGCAGCATATCCAAACTCCGTTCCGACAGAAGGAGGTGCAAGCTGTGTATGTGATAGCAGACGCGGTTATACAGGTAATCCTTATGAAGAGGGGTGCTCACAAACATCAGGAAGTGGAGATTATCAAGAAGGAGAAGAAGATAACGAAGAATGGAATAATTATAATGAACTATATTGCAATTCTCATGGTAAATATGATCAAGAATTAAAATTATGTTTATGCTATCAAGGATATTCAGGCAAAGATTGTTCAGGATGTGCTGAAAATTATCTTAACTTTAATGGAATGTGTTTTCGAGATTTGGAATGCTCAATAAAAGGTCCTCACATTATACAAGAAAATGATGCATGTATATGCGATAAGGGATATATAACAAATTATAATGATCAAGGAAAAATGGAATGTATAGAGCAAAAGAGTTGTGAACTTCATCATGAACAAAGAGGGGATAAATGTGTATGTAAACAAGGATTTGATGCCAATTGTGATAAATGTTTAGAGGGTTACAAATATTACGAAGATACAGATAGTTGTGTATATGAACCAGAATGTGAGGAAGAATGGACTGGGATAAAGTGTGATGTTTGCCCACCTCAATATAAAATAACAATAGATGCAGATGGCGAACACTGTGGTTTAGAATGTGCCGATAATAGATTGGAAATATCCCAAAATCCGTCATGCGAACAATGTGCACCAGGTTATGAATTTAGTAACATTGATAATACTTGTATTACAACGGAATGCACAACAGGAGTGGAAGGTTACATTAAAGATGAAGAAACCGGTGCGTGCCGATGCGATATAGAAAACGGTTGGAGAATGAGTGCACAGGGAAAATGTGAAAAGATCGGAGATCCTCTTATAGGTATGTATAAATCAAATATAAATAATGATATTATAAAAGTTGAAAATGACGGGATCCTTCGAGATGTATATGGTATGAAGCCGGTAGAAAGCATAGATGAAGAAGGAAATATAACATATTATAATAGTGTTTATAATACATTATCTTCATCAGGATATAATGAGGGCAAGATAGAGATTACAAATAAGAACACGGGCGGTAACTTTGTATATGGTATTTATTCTGAATCAGATATATACAACAGTGCAGTAATAAATACCAAGACATGCTCTGGAGAATGTAAAAATTCATCAGTAGGTTCGATTAAGATAACAGATGATAATACATCATCGACAATATATGGAATGCATAACAGCACGGATAATGATATTTATAATAGTTTTTCATATGGAACAGGCGAAGGGGATGGTATAACGCATAACAATGCGCAAGGAAGTATAGTTATTTCTAAATCAGAAACAAGTAGCGGAAGCATTACCGGTATGCAAGGAGGTGGAAATTTATACAATGCCTATGCGTATACAACAGAAGGTATAAACACAAATGTCAATGCCGGAGGGAGTATAGAAATTGAGCACAAGGGCTCAGGTGATGCAATAGGGATAAAAGGAACAAATGGTAATGGTAAAATAAATAATGCATTATCGTTTTTAGATTCTGCTGTATCGGAAGCAATATCGGAAGGGACAATAACTGTATCAGGAAACAGTAATGTATACGGGATCTATGGAAATGGCACAATAGCCAATAGTGAAACACAATTTAAGAAAAACTATAATGATAAAAGTAAAGAATTTAGTTCTACGGGAACAATAAATGCAACAACATCATCAGAACAAGGAATAGTAGTTGGAATATATGCAAAAGGAACAAACGGTATTAAAACAAGTGTATACAATTCCAAAGGATATAATGCGATAGGAAATATAAATATTTCCAATACAGGAGGAGGAAATGCCATAGGAATTCATTCTGAAGCTCAAACGTATATAGGAGAAGATGAAAACGGTGAAGCAAAAACATTTTATAATAACACCTATAATGCATTCCGTTCATCAGAGGTTTACGGAGGAGAAACATCAGAGGGTAATATTAATATCACATTATCAGGTCGAAGAAGTAGTGGCACATCTACTGTTCAAGGAATAACTGCAGTAGGTAACGTATTTAATGCCTATGCAAATTCTGGATCAGATGTAACCTTAAAAACATTAGGAAATATCAATATAAAAGATAATAGTGGAACAGACAGTGTAGACATTCAAGGTATATATAGTAATGGAGCAACAATAGCAAATGCATACGGAACAGGTAATAATCAAAATACAACAACAGAATCAATAGGAAATATAGATATAACGGTTGGAACAAAACAAGGATTATCAACAATATCTGGTATATATAGTGATGATATCAATCCGCAAGGAAGTAAAATTTATAATGCAGCATTAGTGAATGATAAAAGTAACGTAACTGGAAAGATATCATTAAAAGCAAGCGGAGGAATTGCACCAAGTGCAATGTATGGCATATATGCAAGAAGTAAAAAGCAAGGAGATAGTTCGGAAGATGCTCAACCCAAATATATATACAATGCCTACTATAATAACAGCAGTGATATTTCCGAAGGAAATGTAAGTGGCACAATAGAGATTATGGCCAAAGGGGCGACTTTAATGTCACAGGGTAATTATTATGGAATGTATATTCAAGAGGGAACAGCATACAACGCATACAGTACAAATTCTGCAGCCAATGTAACCGGCACAATAAAAGTTGATGCATATGGCGGAGCAAATGGCGGAATTATTGCAGGAATGTATGGAGTGGATGCAATATTGGACAACTCAGGAAAAGGTTCTGTTATAGATGTAACTTCCAGAGGAAAAGCAAACGCATATGGAATGTATGGCGAAAACACCTATATGACAAATGATGCGGAGATAAATGTAACCAACACTAATAAAGGCAATGCATATGGTATGTATATAAACAGAGGTTCAGCTACAAATGGTGTAAATGGGGTTATAAACGTAAGCGGTGATGGCAATAATTATGGTATATATGCGTTATCTGATGGAACAGAATCAGGAAAAACAACAGTCATTAATAACGGAACCATAAATCTAAATGGGGAAGGTGTCAATACAGGTATATATGCATCAGGAGCTACAACGACTGTAAGTAATAATGGAACAATTAGAATAAATGGTCAGGACTGTGTAGGTGGTGCATGTAATAATGATAATGCAATAGTCTTAGTGAATGGAGCAACTTTTGAAAACAACGGATTAACCACAAGTAATGCTGATATGGATTTTGACAGATGGGGTGGAAATATTGTTTTAGGAGAAGGTGGACAATTTGAAGCTACAGGAAGTATGAGTGGAAATTTAAAAGTTTCATCAAATACAGTGACAGATACGTTTGATACTACATCAATTATAGAGAATGCCTTGTCGGCAGACGATGTAAGCGATTTGAATTTAAGTTCAAATTCATATCTTTACAATTCAGCTATTTCCGAAAATAGCGAAGGCAAATATGATGTTGTAATGGATATGAAAGATTTCAACGATGTTACGGATGAGGACAAAGCACAATATCTAGAGCAAAACTATCAAAATAAAAATAACAGCGATTTATACAATGCATTAAAGACCACCAAAACAGCTCAAGAATATAAACAAAGAGAAGCAGACATATTCGGCACATCAACAATACCTAATATGGCGCAAGAGAATTTAAAAGTTCAAAGAAGTCTTGATAAAACCATGATGTCAGAATTGTTTAAGGAAGGCGAAGATATAAGAAAAATGGTGGGAGCCGATGGCATGTATATAGGTCGTGATGACCATGGGACACTTAGTGGTTATGATATAACTTCACAAAGTATGTATGCACTATATGATAAAAAGATGAATAATAATTATCGCCTAGGATTAGGAATGAGTTTCACCCATACCAATACGGATTATAACAATGATTCAAGCCGCAAAAATTTCATGGTTCAAGGCTATGTTCCATTAACATACAGTAATAATGGATGGACGGCAGTATCAATGGCACGTTTAGGATTCGCAGATGGCGATTATAATAGACGCAGTTATCAACATACGTTTGAAGCGGATACAACGGAAATAACATACGGTTGGTTAAACGAATTGCGGTATAAGATGAACTTGGGCATAGTGAATTTAACCCCGTTTGTTGGATTAAATGCAATTGGATGGTATCAAGATTCTATAGATGAAGGTGACGATAGTTTAGCATTACAAATCGCATCATCGCATATATTCTCATTAGAAAGTGCATTAGGCTTGTATTTAGATAAGGATATAGAATTTTCAAATGAAAACAAACTAAATGTTGCATTAGGAATAGGATATTATCACGAGTTTGCTGATCCGTATCGAGGCCTAGATGCTCAAATTCAAGATACATTCGGATCATATAAATTACGCGATATTGAAAATATAGATTCTCGAGATAGAGGGATAATTTCCGCAAAAGTAAAATATGATTACAAAAATATATCAGTATACGGAGAGTTGCTACAATATCTTGAAAAAGAATATCCGATAAAAGTGGATGTAGGTTTGAAATACAATTTTTAAATAATGAATACAAATGGTTATGTAAAAGATATCAATAAAAGATAAAAAATACTTTATTTTAAATTTTTTTGTGATATAAGAAAAACATAATCTTTCATAAGAACTTGAAAGTGGGGCCCCAAGCCCCGCTTTTTTGTTAGGGAAACAAGGAGAAATAGATGCAAAAGCATTATCTGTCAGAAATGATTGAACCGATAGTTGAAGGTTTAGGATATGAAGTTGTAAGAATTACAACAATAGGAGAGACAAATCCTACTCTTCAGATTATGATTGAGCATAAGGATTATGAAAAAGAATTAACGGTGGATGATTGTGCAAAAGTAAGTCGTGCAGTATCAGCAGAGTTAGATGAGAAAGATCCAATAGAGAATAAATATAAATTGGAGGTAAGTTCTCCTGGTATAGATAGACCTTTGACAAAGCTCGAACATTTCAAGAGATATGTTGGTGAAGTAATAAAGTTGGAAACAGCAGAATTAATAGAAAACAGAAAAAGATTTAAGGGAAAAATCAAAGAAGTAAACGGAGAAGAGATAGTTGTCGAAGATGAAGAGGTATGCTATCAAATTCCGTTTTCACAGGTAAATAAAGCCAAAATGGTGCTAACAGATGAATTGTGGGAAAGATACTTAAAATCTCATAATTCAGCAAAAGAATAATTTCATTTCAAACAAACAACGAGGATACTATGGAAAATATTGTAAACATGCCGAGACCAGAAATTCTTATGGTTGCAGATACAGTAGCCAGAGAAAAAAATATTGATCGCGAAGACGTATTTAAGGCAATGGAAGAAGCAATTCAAAAAGCCGGCCGTTCTAAATATGGCTTTGAACATGACATACGCGTAAATATTAATCGTAAAACAGGAGCTATTACATTAGCAAGATATAGAGCAGTTGTAGATGAAATCGAAAACGAGACAACAGAGCTAACTCTTGCTGAAGCACAAAGAATAAATCCTGAAATCAAAGTTGGAGAATATATCATAGATCCTCTTCCACCAATTGATTTTGGGCGTATTGCCGCACAAACAGCAAAACAAGTAATTATGCAAAAAGTAAGAGAAGCTGAACGCAATAAGCAATATGAAGAATATAAAGAAAAGATTGGCACAATTATCAATGGAACAGTAAAAAGAATAGAATTCGGCAATGTTATAATTGATATGGGTAAAACAGAAGCAATATTGAGACGAGATGAATTAATCCCGAGAGAAAGCTTTAAGAATGGCGATAGAGTTCGTGCCTATGTTCTTGATGTTCGCAGAGAAACAAGAGGGCCGCAAATCTTCTTATCACGAACATGTCCTGAATTTATGGCAAAATTATTCACATCAGAAGTTCCTGAGATTTATGATGGTTTAGTAGAAATTATGGGAGTATCCAGAGATCCAGGATCAAAGGCAAAAATTGCAGTAAAAGCTAAAGATTCATCAATAGATCCAGTGGGAGCATGTGTTGGTTTAAGAGGAATAAGAGTACAAGCTGTAGTAACAGAGTTACAAGGTGAAAAAATAGACATCGTTCCATATTCTGCAGATAAAGCACAATTTATAGTAAGTGCACTATCTCCTGCAGAAGTAAGCAAAGTTGTTTTAGATGAAGAAAACAACAGAATTGAAGTTGTTGTAACAGATGAACAATATTCAGTAGCAATTGGCCGTCGTGGTCAAAATGTGAAATTGGCATCTCAGTTGGTGGGAGCAGATATCGATATTTTGACAGAAGAGCAAGAAAGAGAAAGACGCGCTAATGAAAACAGAATTAAATCAGAACGCTTTGTAAATGCATTAGATGTTGATGAAATGATTGCACATGTATTGATTTCAGAAGGATTTTCAACAGTTGATGAAATCGCAATGGTAGATGTATCTGAATTAGCATCTATAGATGGATTTGATGAAGACTTGGCTGCAGAATTGCAAAACAGAGCAAAAGCTTTCGTAAAAAAACGTAATGAAGAATTTATTGAAAAGAGCAAGACATTAGGTGTTGATGATAGCTTAAAGACAATATCAGGCTTAGATCAAGAAATGATAATAACATTAGCAGAACATGATGTAAAAACATTAGATGATTTAGCAGATTTAGCAGCTGATGAACTAAGAGAAATCTTAGGTGAAGATGTTATAACAGAAGTTGAAGCTAATAGAATTATCATGGCAGCCAGAGAACACTGGTTCGCCGATGAAGAAAGTAAATAAGCGAGGCCGGAGATGTCAAGAGAGCTGGTTGAACGTAAATGCATTGTAGACGGAGAGACAAAGCCGATAAGCGAATTACTACGATTTGTTGTAGTAAATAACACATTGCTACCGGATTTTAATAAAAAACTCCCCGGAAAAGGAATGTATGTCAGTTGTAATCGGCTCTCTTTGATAAAAGCAATAGAGAAAAAAATATTTCATAAAGTAAGTCGCCATAATCTAAAAATTTCAGACGATTTCGTAGAGATAGTAGAAAAACTAATAAAAGAACAAGTATTATCAAGTATAAACATGGCTCGCAAAGCAGGAGCTTTGGTTACGGGCTATGAAAAAGTGAAAGAGGTTATACAAAAAGGTAAGGTTGATTTTATAATAGAAGCATCAGATGCAGGCAATGATGGTAAAGAAAAAATAGCATTTCTTGCTAAAAGTCTTGAAATATTTAATTTATTTAGTATAGATGAATTAGATAGAGCATTAAATAAGGAGAATACAGTTCATATAGCATTGCTAAAGAGTGATATGTCTCGTAACGTATATAACAAGATAAGAAAGTATAAAAATTTTTTTATGATAAACGGAGAAAATAACGCATGACAGAAGATAATGGCAAAAAACTCACATTATCCGGCAAATCTACCCTCACATTAAAGAAGACAAGTGCCACAGTGAAAGCAGAGGGAAATAAGGTTGTTCAGGTGGAAGTCAGAAAGAAGAGATTTGTGAATAATACTCCAGCTCAATCTAAACCAGCAATTGAGATAGATGAGAATATGGCACAAAAGCTGGAATTATTAGCAAAAGCAAAAGAACACGAGGCGAAAAAGAAACAAGAAGCAGAAGAAAAAGAATTGTTGCGTCAAAAACAGAAAGCTGAAGAAGAAGCCTTAAAGAAGGAAGAAGAGAAGGCTGCTGCAGAAGAAGCTGAAAAGAAATCAAGATTAGCACAAGAAGAACTTCAAAAGAAAGAAGCAGAAAATCGTGCAAATGAATATAATGCCGAAAATGAAGAAAGAAATCATAATTACAAACATAAAAAAGATGATTATGACGATGAAGACGACGAAGATGAAGAATACTACAATAAAAAAGGTAAGAAGTCATCTGAAACAAGTAGAAGTATGAGTAAAGAAGAAGCTTTTGAACAAGAAAGAAAGAAAATACAAAAAAGAAGCTTTGAAACCCCAAAAAGAAATACAAAGATTAATATAAACTCATATATGTTCGGCAGTGATGACGATGATGATGATTACGGATACGGAGCGCCACGTCGTCGTTATAAGAAAAAAACACCAAAACCACAAGTTCAACAACAGGCTCCGCAAGAAAAAATAATAAAAGAGGTTATTATTCCGGAGATTATAACAGTCCAAGATTTAGCCAACAGAATGGCAGAAAAAAGTTCTGATGTAATTAAAAAATTAATGTCTCTTGGAGTTATGGCAACAATAAACCAAGCCATAGATGCGGATACGGCACAAATTATTGTTGAAGAAATGGGGCATAAATATAAGCGTGTTGCAGAAAGTGATGTAGAAGAAGGATTGACGGGCCCGGAAGATACAGAAGCTGATTTATTGCCGAGACCACCTGTTGTAACCGTAATGGGACACGTTGACCATGGTAAAACATCATTGCTAGACGCATTACGGGAAACAAATGTTGCAGCAAAAGAAGCCGGAGGTATTACACAGCATATCGGTGCATATCAAATTACATTGCACAATGGTCAGAAAATAACATTTATTGATACACCTGGTCACGAAGCATTCTCAGAAATGCGAGCCAGAGGTGCTAAAGTAACAGACATCGTTGTTTTAGTTGTTGCAGCAAATGATGGTATCAAACCTCAAACAGTCGAAGCAATAAGACATGCTCAAGCAGCAAATGTTCCAATAGTTGTAGCTATCAATAAAATTGATTTACCTGGAGCAGATCCAATGAAGGTAAAAACAGAGTTATTGCAACATGGTATAGCTGTTGAGGAAATGGGAGGTGAATGTCTCTGTGCGGAAGTTTCTGCAAAGAAGAGAATAAATATCGATAAATTGGTAGAAGCAATTTTATTACAAGCAGAGATACTAGACTTGAAAGCAAATCCAAATAGAGTTGCAGAAGGCGCTGTTATTGAAGCTAAAATGGAAAAAGGACGTGGAAACGTTGTAACCGTTCTCGTTCAAAAGGGCACACTTAGAGTCGGTGAAGTTTGTATTGCCGGTAAAGAATGGGGGCACGTTCGTGCGATGTTCAATGAAAATGGTAAAAAAGTATTTGAAGCAGACCCAGCAACTCCGGTTGAAGTTCTAGGATTACAAGGCACACCTTCAGCAGGTGATGACTTCATTGTTGTGAAAGATGAGAACCAAGCACGAGAAGTAACAAATTATCGCATTAGAAAAGAAAGAGAAGCGAAACTTGTAAAGAGTGCAAAATCAGCGATGGAACAAATGCTTGATAAGATAAAATCAGGTGAATCAAAGCAGTTATCTGTGATTATTAAGGCAGATGTTCAAGGTTCAATCGAAGCAATTGAAGGAACGATTAAAAAATTATCAACAGATGAAGTATCCGTTCATGTATTACACTCAGCTGTAGGTCCTATTTCTGAATCCGATGTGACCTTGGCCAAGGCTTCAAATGCGTTTATTATAGGATTTAATGTTCGAGCAATACCTCAAGCAAGAGATATGGCTCGCCGAGATGGAATAGATATAAGATACTATTCAATTATTTACGATGTAGCGGATGATGTTAAGAAAGGTTTAGAAGGCTTATTATCACCAGAGCTTAGAGAGAGATTCTTGGGCTATGCGGAAATTCGCAACGTATTTAACATTACCGGCGTCGGAAAAGTTGGAGGTTGCATGGTTACAGAAGGTCTTGTAAAACGTGGAGCAAAAGTTAGATTGCTAAGAGATAATGTTGTAATTCATGATGGCAATTTGGCTCAGTTGAAGCGTTATAAAGAAGATGTAAAAGAAGTTAAAGAAGGATACGAATGCGGAATGAGTTTCGAAAATTATAATGATATTCAAGTGGGAGACTACATTGAATGTTATGAAATCGAAACAATAGCTGCAAAGCTCTAAAAGGAGAAAGAAATGGTGATAAGAAGTAGTAAAGAACCAAGTCAACGCCAACTTCGGGTAGGGCAAGAAATAAAAAAAATTATAGCGGGAGCTTTGGAAAAAGGAGAAGTCCGCAATCCTTTAATATTGGATAATTTGGTAACAATCACAGATGTAGATGTTTCTCCGGATTTAAAATATTGTACCGTATATTTTATGACATTAAATGGTCAAAATCTCGGACAGATTGAGGATGATTTGAATGCGGAAACATGGGGTATGAAAAAGCTCATTGCATCAAAATTAAAACTTCGCTATACGCCAGATATAAACTTTCGAATGGATACATCATTTGAAGAGGTAGATAAAATAGAGAAGTTACTTCGCGATCCGAAGGTGGCAAAAGATTTAGAGGCAAAAGATTAAAAAAAGAGATCCTTATCTGATTGAGATAGGGATTTTTTTTATAAGAGAGAATATTTTATAGGAGAGAATATGATAAAAGATTTTATAAGCGAATTTAAGAAATTGGCGATGCGAGGCAATGTTATTGATATGGCAATAGGTATAATAATAGGAGCCTCTTTTGGAAAAATTGTAGATTCTTTAGTAAAAGATATACTTATGCCTCCGATAGGATTAATATTGGGCAAGGTTGATTTTTCAGATTTAAAAATAGCACTAACATCAGGAGAAAATCCTGTAACAATAAATTACGGGTTATTTATTAATTCTCTTATAAGTTTTGTAATAGTTGCTTTTGCTGTATTTATTTTAATAAAAGGAATTAATAAATTCCAAGAGAAGATAATAAAAGCCGAGAAAACAGAGAGTAAGGATGTAAAAGAATGTCCATATTGTTGCTCAGAAATTCCAGCTAAAGCGATAAAATGTCCACATTGCACATCAGATCTATAAAACAATTATCTACCTTGATGTTGTAAAAATGCCGCCATTTCAGCAGGAGACAATGTTTTCGTAGTTGCTGACTTTTGGTTATTTAAGGCATTAGCATTTTGAGGATTATCAGGAATTCTCTCATCTAAAAGGCTCAAGGGATAGGTTGTTTTTCCTAAATCGTTAGAAACAGTTTGAATGCCGTGTATATTACTTTCTTGAAGGCCATCAGAATAATAAATTTGATTATTTTTATCATTAGAGCAAGCAAGCATTAAATTTTTCAATTTCAAATCAGCATCAGGAGAACGATTAATAATATTGTTATATTGCTCCTTTAAGTATTCTCCTTTTTCTTTATCAGATTTAAGACCGATTTCATCTAAATATTTATCAATATTAAGTAATCCTTCAGTAGAAGCGGAAAAGGATGATATGTTACCGGTCGTATTTTGCACAACATCAGTAGAAGCAAACATAAGTTGTTTACAATCATCAGGAAGATCAATCTTCTGCCCATAACCAATATCTAAATTTCTAGTCATATCATCTAAGATTTGTTTATGTTCACGAGCCGCCACAATTTGGTCCATAATATTTTCAAATTTTGCAGATTCTGCTGATCTTGTGAATTGCCCCTCAGTATAAGCGGATTTATATTCTTTATCCCAATGTTCTGATGCAAGATGAATAACCTTAGATAAAGATTCCGGAGAGCTAGGATCAAAACCATGTTTATTAAGACAGTCACTAAGTCCAGGAACTTGAGAAAGAATATCATTTAATGGAACAGATCTTCCATTACATTCAAGAATTTCAATACCGGCATCTTTACAATTTTTCCAAATATTAGCAAGAGCCAGACATTGAACACTATATGCAACTTTTTCTGTAGTATAATCTTTTTCAAATAGCATATCAGCTGTTTGGTTATTTCGTTTTTCTGTATCAATTTGCCCTCTTAAATCATGAAGAAAATGAGTTTCTTCATGATGCATTGCTGCTATTTCAGCAGAAGTTTCACCGAACATTAATTTAGTTCCCCAAGAGGGAGAAAGTGTACTCAAATATTGTCTCACATCTTCAGAAATATTCCATAAAGGCATATAAACTTTTTTATCTTCTTCAGAGAATCTTGCCATAGAAACACCTCCGTCTAATTCTTGCCTATCATTTACATTCATTGAAGGACGGACGATATCAGCATGCTGTGAATTAAGATTAGAAACATATTCTTTATAATCTTTATCTGCATCACCAAGAACCACAAAGCCCGGAAAAGGACCTATAACAGTTTCATCAATAGAAACAGTTTGATTTTGTTCAGTAACAGGAGAATGAAGTTGTTCTGCTAAACCATTTGCAATATTGTTTCTAGCTTCAAGATAAATTTCAGGGTCATCGCGAATAATATCAGCACGCCTAGCATCATTAGCAAGCTCAACACGAACAGAATCATCTTCAGAAGAATTTACATTCTGTCCGGATACTTGTGCAACAGGAGCACTGGTTAAAGTAACCACCATAGCTGCAACTCTAGCTCTTCGTTTAATATCATCCACAGAAGACATACCTAAAATCCTAAAAACATAACTTATAATATAAAACAGTATACCAATTTTTTACAATGTAGTCAACATGAAAATCAAGCATCATTATTCGATTTAAAAAACTCATAACAGAAAAGCACAATACCTGATAAGATTAGAGGAAGCAGATAATAGATAATGCGATAAGCGATAAGAGCTCCAAATAGGATAGCTTGATTATCTTGTCCAGGAAGAATATTTGAAAAAACGAGCTCAAACACACCAAGTCCGCCAGGAACTTGACTATATACCCCTAAAACCTGAGCAATAATAAAAGCTCCCATAAAAGTAACAAAATCAATATCTACAAAACAAATAAGAACAGAGTAAAGTACCAACGAAGCCATAACAATATCAATACTACCGATAAAGACTTGTTCAAGAGCAAGTTTAAGGTTAGGCATTTTAAAATCAACGCCTTTAATTACTAAATCTTTTTTGTAGTAAACACTAGCCCAAAGATAGATAGCTAAGCCGATAACAGAAAGAACCATAGTGATAAAAGTAGACATTTGAGTAGAATCATTGCCACCGAAAGCATGTTCGGGAGTAAGAATATATCCTACAATAATAAGGAAGAAGCAAGCTACAAGATAAGTGAAGCCGGAAAAAGTAACCATTTTAACAATATCACCAGGGCAAATTCCCCAACGAGAGTAAAAACGATACCGAACAGTCCCACCAGAAACAATAGCATGACCGGCATTATTACTGATAGAAAACCCCACAAAACCGGTTAAAATCCATTTCCAAGCCGCAAGTTTTTTCTTAATATATTTAAGAGCAAGATAATCGTAGGTTGACAGAGCAACATATCCGATAAAAGAAGCAGAAAGAGCATAAAGAAGATTATCAAGAGGAATACTAAGTAAAGCATTTTTCAGCTCATCAAGAGAATACTTAGAAAGCTGCCGATAAATCATATAGGCGGCAAGTAGAAAGAAGAATATTCCTAACCAAGAAACAATTTTATTAAGTAGTGATGAATTTTTCACTTATTTATCTCCAGCATTTAAATTGTTAGAATTTTTTTTATGAGCTTTAAAGTTCGTATTAGCATCAATAAAAAGGTGCAAAGAATTTCCAAAAGTTTTACGAATAAACTGTGTCAATTCAGAAGGTTTAAACTGATAATTTTCCGTTTCCTTTTGAACAGATAGTATATCATCAATACCAAGTCTTTTTTCAAGTTCATCGCGTTTATCTGCAGCATCATTGATATTTAAGACAGAAGCTAAATTATACAAAATATAAGCTTGTTTAATATTTTCATTATATATTTTTCCTTCAGTATAAATATCAGCTAAGAGCATAAGAGCTTCAGGATAACCTTGTTCAGCAGCATTTTGAAGATATTGAATAGCCTTGTTATAATTTTTAGGAGTTCCGCTTCCTTCAATATACAATTGAGCCAAAGTAAATTGAGCTTCATCATATTGAGCATCAGCAGCAGTTTTAATAAGTTGAAAAGCCTTATTAAAATCAGTATCTACAAAAACACCTTTATAGTAAGCATATCCTAATAAAAATTTTGCTGAATTATTAGTAGATTTGGCTTGTTCAAGAAGTTGAAAAGCTTTTTCTAAATCTGCAGCAGATTTTGTATCCTGAGCAGAACCTAAATAAATAATAGCCAAATTAACTGCGGCATCGTTACTTCCCAATTGAGCCGCTTTATCAAAATACTTAATAGCCAAAGAGTAATCAATGTTTGTTCCTAAGCCACTAAAATAAAGGCTGCCAAGATTATTAAGAGCTGTAGGATTCTTTTGTTCTGCAGCAAGTTTATAGAAATGAAGAGCTTTTTCATAGTCAGTATTGACACCATTAACACCATAAAGATAATTATATCCTAAATCTAATTGAGCATCGACATCACCTTGTTCTGCTTTAGCTAATAAATCTTCAATTGAGATCTGTTTAGAAGATATGGTGTTATTACTTTCATCAAAAGATTTTCCTGACATAGAGGTGAATTTATCTGTTTTAGTGACAGTAGCTTTGCTACGGCTATGAGAAACAATTTCAGTAGAAGCAGCAGAAGAATAAAGATTTTGAGCATAAGCAGAGGATATAATCATAAAGCTGCACAAAGCTACTCTCCAAGTAGACATTTTCATAAAAAAACTCCTAAACAAAATACAGCAATAAAATATAGTAAAAAAATATTGCTTTCAAGAAAAAACAAAGTATAACGAAGAATAAGATATAAAAAACAGATTGTAAATTTTAAACCTAAAGATATCCTAATATAAAGTAAAAAAAGAAGATGGTAAAAGAAGCACCTATATATTCATTACGAGAGATCAGTTTAACATTTGGATTACGTCCCTTATTCACATCAGTAAGTTTAAATATCAGCCGAGGAGATAAAATATGCCTGGTTGGTCGTAATGGATGTGGTAAATCGACATTACTAAAAGTGATATCGGGGCTTCAACATCCTGACAATGGTGAAATTTTTATACAACCGGGAATAAGAATAAGTTACATGGAACAAGCTGGAGATTTCTCATCATATAAGACATTGGAAGAGGTTGTGCTGTCAGGGTTACCAGAGGAAGAAAGAGAAAATCAAAGATATAAAGCAGATATATGGTCAGATCGTCTAGAAATAAGAAAGGATGTTTCCCCAGAAACGGCATCAGGAGGGGAATTAAAGAAAGCGGCACTAGCTAAAGCCCTGATATCTGAACCGGATATAATGCTACTGGATGAACCAACAAACCATTTGGATATTACGACAATAGAAAAGTTAGAGGAGATTGTAAAATATTTCCAAGGAGCTGTTGTGGTCATAAGCCATGATCGAAGTTTTTTAACACATATATCAAATAAAACATTATGGTTGGATAGGGGAATAGTTCATTCAAACGAAGAAGGTTTTTCCAAGTTTGAAGAATGGCAAGATGAAATCATAAATCAAGAAATCATAAAAGAAAAAAATCTCAATAAGAAAATAGAAGAGGAAACAGAATGGCTTCATAAAGGAGTAACAGCCAGGCGTCGTCGCAATCAAGGCCGTTTGAGAAGATTGCAGCAGTTACGTCAAGAACGAAAAGAACAAATAAAACGCACAGGAAATATAGATTTAGAAATAAAAGAAGGAAATCTTCAGTCGAAATTAGTAATTGAGGCAAAGCACATATCCAAAAGTTTTGGAGCGCGTGAGGTTGTAAAAGATTTTTCGATAAGGGTATTGAAGGGGAATAGAATAGGGATTGTTGGACCAAATGGTTCAGGGAAAACAACGCTAATAAAATTATTAACACAAAATATGTCACCAGATAGTGGCTTTGTTCGTATAGGGAAAAATTTAGAGATGGCGTATTTTGACCAAAACCGAACAATATTAGATCCGACAAAGACGCTATGGAGAACATTATGTGGAGAGGGGGATCATATTTATGTAAGAGGTCACTATCGTCATGTAATAGCCTATTTAAAAGATTTTTTATTTACTCCTGAACAAGCACAAAGTCCGGTATCATGTTTGTCTGGCGGAGAAAAAAATAGATTAATGCTTGCTTTATCCTTGGCAAAAGAATCAAATTTTTTAGTATTAGATGAGCCGACAAATGACTTAGATATGGATACATTGGATTTACTGCAAGAAGTGCTGGATGAATATCAAGGAACAATACTTTTAGTAAGTCACGATAGAGATTTTTTAAATAAAATAACAACATCAATGCTGTATATGCGTGGAGACGGAAGTATTATAGAGCATATAGGAAATTATGAGGAGCTGTATAAGAAGTATATAGAGCCCAATAAATCCTCAGATAAGAAAAAAACAGAAGAAGTTGAAAATAAAAAAGAAATCATAAAAGAGAAGAGTGTTGCATATATAGAAAATAAGCCAACAAAGTTGAGCTATAAAGAGCAGAGATTATATGAAATATTGCCATCAGAAATAGAAGCGCTAGAAAACGAGATAAAAATAATGGAGCAAGAATTGGCAGATCCAGAATTATATAGCAAAGATGAGGGAAAATATTATAATATAATTGAGAAATTAGAAAAAATTAAAGCAGAAAGGGACGAAAAAGAGAATAAGTGGCTAGAAATAGAAATGAAAAAGAGTTATATAGCAAACAAGGGTTAAGCTATAAGCTCTTAACTAAAGGAAAAAAACAATGATAAAAAAAGAAGATGTTCCTCAAAAGGATAAAGAAATCAATTTATCTGAAGTAAAATATACAAACCGCTTATTTCTAGATTTGCTATATAATTTAAGTAAATATCCCCATACTCAAAAAGCGAAACAGCTAGTTAGAGAAGGGTTATTTGATTTTGAAAAAAATAATGTATTCAGAACATCCAAAGCAAAAAACAAAGACTAAAAATATAGAACAATTTTATAGGTAAACCATAGAGTGCGGCTTAACTCTTAACGATTTACAATATAACACAATACAGCTAATAACGCAATAGAGGCAAAAATTCCTGCAAAAACATCATCAAGCATAACCCCATAAGCATTTTTTATTTTAGTATCAGCATATTTAACAGGTCCCATTTTAAGAATGTCAAAAAAGCGGAAAAAAGCAAAGCCGGCTACGTAAAAAAGAAGAGCATTCATACCGAGTAGATATTCCGGAGCCATATAAGCCACAAATGAGAAAGTAAGGAGTTGTCCAACAGTTTCATCAATAACAACCTTGGAAGGATCATCATCGCCGGAATCTTTTATAACAATATCGGTTGCCCAAACACCAAGGAAAAAAATCAGTATTGCGGCAGAGATAAGAGCATAAAATCCCCCAAAATAAACTAATCCATAAGCGAGAGGAAGGGAACCTAAAGAACCAACGGTTCCAGGTGCAAATTTAGAAAAACCAAGTCCTAAATAGGTAGCGATGAAATATGCAATTCTTTTTTTCATAATAAATCCCTTTCTCTAAAATATAAAAGTAAGGTATACAATATTTATGCGATTTTATATAAAGAAAAAAAATTATCCACGAATAATTAACAATTTTGTTTTTAAGATAAGAGAAGGAGAATATGCATAATGTCAAAAAAGTTTTTTTATATAACATTAATATTATTGCTTAGTGCGATAGGTATAGTTCTTTGCTGCATGTTTTACGGAGAATATAAGCCTGAGCAACGAAAACAAGAACAAAAGGATGCGATAACAACGGTAACAAGTTCTGAGTTAATTAAAATTCAACCCAACAAGTGTGACACCAAAGGAGATGTAATAAATATTACCTTGATAACGGATTCTCGTTATGTAACACCAACAGCTGTATCCATGTATTCAGCAATAAAGAATAAGTGTCCAGAAACAATATATCATTTCTACATAATTACAGAAAATATAACAAAGTCCGATGAAGGTATTTTATATAATTTACAAAAACTATCTCCAAAGACAGTAAAGGTAACATTAATTCCACAACAAGAGTTAAATATTCCATATGAGAATATGCAAAGATTTTTACAGTATAAAGTTGGCATGCATAAGATATATTTGCCACAAACATTAAAAGAGTTAGATAAAGTGATTTATATGGATGGAGACACAATAGTTTTAAAAGATTTAAGTGAGTTGTATAATATAGATATAACCAATGAATACGCATCTGTATCAAAAGACGGAATATACTACAGATTTCCAAAAGAAATGAAAGAAATGGGATTAGATAAAAGAGGATTCTATTTTAATAGTGGTGTAATGCTTTATAATCTGAAAAAACAGAGGGATGACAATATTATATCACAGTTGGAAGAATACATTAAAACTCACGAAGATTTCTATGGAGATCAAGATGTATTAAATGTTGTATTTGGAGATAAGTTAAAGCTGATGTCATATCGTTATAATTGCATAAGCACATTTTTTGAGGCTGATGATTTAGGCTTTTTAAAACAATTCTTTGGAGAAGAATTACCAGATAGAACATTTAATATTTACGAAAATTCAACAATAATACACTATGCCGGCGATAAGCCATGGCAAGATAATTATCAACCGAAATATCTCAAAGAACTGTGGTTCAGATTTTATAATGAAGTGATGAAAATATGACAGAGCGGTTGAAAAAAAATATATTTAAAGGCATTAGCACACTAATATTACTGTGCTTGATCGGGTGGATAAGCCTACTAAGAGATAATAGTATAAATATAATCTATATGTCAGATATGAAATATCTTCCATACATGATGGTATCACTTCATTCCGCAATAAAAAATAAATCCCCGGAAAGTAAATATAAGGTACACATTATCGGAGAAAAACTAGATGAAGAAGCAATAAAAAGTTTGAAAGAAATGGAACAAGATAATGTGAAGATAGAGATATATCAAAGCAGAGAACAAAAGCTAGATGAGAAACATCTTGGGCGTTTTGAAGATTATAAAGTATCTCTGCAAAAATTATTCATAGCAGAGTATGTTCCTCATTTAAAAAAAGCATTATACATTGATGCAGATACATTGATACAAAAAGATTTAACGGATCTATATCAAACAGATATAACAGAAAATTACGCTGCAGCGTCAAAAGATGGAATGATGTATCAATATCCGGATTATGTATCAGGAATAAAAATGTCAGGAAGAGATTTTTATTTTAATAGCGGAGTTATGCTATTAAATTTAGAAAAAATTCGCAAAGATGATATAATCAGTCGAGCAAGAATTTATTTTAATACACATCAAGACGTATTTGGAGATCAAGATGTATTAAATTCAGTTTTTGGGAAGTATGTAATATTAATATCTTATCTCTATAACTGTAATAGTGTGTTTTTTGAAGAAAAGGATGCTAAATTTTTAAGTAAGTTTTACAAAGAACCAGTATCAGAGAAATCAGAAGATGTGTATAAACAGGCAGTAATACTTCATTTTGCAGGGCATAAGCCATGGACCCAATGGTTCAAACAACCATATTTAAAAGAGCTTTGGTATAATTATATGAGAGAAATACCGACAAAATATCAGCAAGAGAATTAAATTAACTTGCAGAAATGAGAAATAGCAGCTATTATCCGAGCAATATAGAAAAAGGATAATAAAAGATGGTAAAAGTAATTACATTTGGTTGCCGCATAAATAGTTATGAAAGCGAAATATTTAAGGAAAAATTGAAAAACTATGATAACGTTGTTATCATAAATAGCTGTGCAGTGACAGCAGAAGCTGAGAGACAGTGTCGCCAAATGATAAGAAAAATGAAAAAAGAGAACCCAAACTCAAAAATAATCGTAACAGGGTGTGCGGCACAGGTTAGTGCAGAACGATTTGCAACAATGCCTGAGGTAGATTTGGTATTGGGTAATAAGGAAAAGACGGAAATAGAGAAGTATTTATTATCAAAAGAAAAGAAGATAGTGGGGGATATATTTTCATTTTCCGGCTATGATGCCTATATGATAACGGGGTTTGAAGGCCGCGAAAGAGCTTTTGTAGAAATACAACAAGGGTGTAATCACAGATGCACCTATTGCATAGTTCCATACGCCAGAGGAGCAAATCGCTCAGTCAAAAAAGAAAAGATAATGGAGCAAATTCGCATATTATTGGATGAGGGATTTAAGGAAATTTGCCTAACAGGGATAGATGCTTGCTCATATAAACCAAGTTTCAGTGAGTTGGTAGAGGATATATTGCAAGAATTCCCAGAATTGCCATCATTACAATTCGGTTCATTGGATCCGGCGGCAATAGATGAAAGATTTATTGGATTAGTAGAAAAATACTCTAACATTCATCCATATTTTCATTTTTCCGTTCAGTCAGGCGATAATCTGATATTAAAAAGAATGGGCAGACGCCATAGCCGAGAAGATGTGATAAGATTGTGCAAAAAGTTAAAAGAAGTGAGAGCAGATAGTATATTTGGAGCTGATTTTATTTGCGGATTTCCAACAGAAACGGAAGAAAATTTTGCCAATACATTAAAATTAGTAGAAGAAGCCGATATAGAAAAGTTACACGTGTTTCCGTATTCGGAGCGCCCAGGGACACCAGCAGCAAGAATGCCGCAAATTCCTGTAAATATAAGAAGAAAAAGAGCGGAACAATTAAGAAACTTAAGAAAGGAGGAAGAATGAGTAATTTTTTTCAAAAATTAGGCTTAGGACTAAAAAAGACATCAAAAAATCTAAGTCAGGGATTAAGCGATATTTTTACAAAAGAAAGTTTATCAGAAGATGTGATAACAGATTTGGAAGAATTGCTGTATAGTGCCGATGTTGGCGTAAAAGCATCTACAGAAATAGTGGATAATTTCAGTTCTAAAAAGTTCACTAAAGGAAGTGATATCAAAAGTATAAAGCAAGAATTATGTAAAGATATTGCAGAAATATTGAAGAAGTCGGAGCAGGATTTTATAATAGATACAACACAAAAACCATTTGTGGTATTAATGGTAGGAGTAAACGGTGCCGGTAAAACAACAACAATAGGAAAATTAGGAAAAAAATTAACACAAAAAGGTTATCAAGTATCATTTATAGCAGGAGATACATTTAGGGCTGCAGCAGTAGAGCAGTTGGAAATCTGGGGAGAAAGAAACAATTTACGCGTATATTCCGGAGAAGCCGGTTGCGATAGTGCAGGTCTGTGCTATGATGGATTGAAGGAAGCTATCAAAAAAGGAGATGATGTAGTATTTATAGATACAGCGGGACGTTTGCAAAATAAAAAAGGATTAATGGAAGAGTTACAAAAAATTGTTCGTGTTATCAAAAAAGTGATACCGGAAGCTCCGCATAAAACATTAATAACCATAGATGCCACGACAGGACAAAATGGTCTTGATCAAGTAAAGACATTTAAAGAATTAGTAGAAGTGAACGGAATTATTGTTACAAAATTAGATGGTTCATCAAGAGGAGGAATTTTGGTCGCCATAGCATCAGAAACAGGAATACCGGTGTATTTTGTAGGCATTGGGGAACAGGTAGATGATATGGATGTATTTAATGCAGAAGAATTTGCAAAAGGATTATTAGATTTATGATGGATTTAAGTTTTGATTTTGATGCAGAAGAAAAAACAACGGTGCAATCAAAAGCCCAAGAACCTCAAGCGAAAACGGTTACAGAACTCTCTAATGAAATAAAGAGATATGTTGAAGGGACATTTAACCACGTTTTGGTAAGAGGAGAAATCTTTGGAGCAAAGAGAGCGGATTCCGGACATTGGTATTTGTCATTAAAAGATGATGGAGCGGTTTTATCTGCGGTATGTTGGCGAGGAGTGGCATCATCATTAAAAGTTAAGATAGAAGATGGTTTGGAAGTTATAGCAACAGGAAAGATTACAACATTTTCTGGAAAATCATCATATCAATTAGTAATAGAAAGCTTAGAGCCGGCAGGACAAGGAGCTTTACTGAAACTATTAGAAGAGCGGAAACAACAGTTTATAAAAGAAGGGCTTTTTGATGCAAGTCATAAAAAAGCGATTCCTTTTTTACCGGAAACAATCGGTGTCGTTTCCAGTGCATCCGGAGCTGTGATAAGGGATATTATTCATCGCATAAGAGACAGATTCCCAAGCTATATATTGCTCTGGCCAACACCAGTGCAAGGAGAGGGAGCAGCAGAAAGGGTTGCAGCCGCAATAAAAGGTTTTAATGCTCTACCCAAAGGCGGAAATATAAGACGACCGGATGTTATAATAGTGGCAAGAGGCGGAGGAAGTCTGGAAGATTTATGGCCATTCAATGAAGAGATTGTGATAAGAGCTGTTTATGATTCGGAAATACCAATAATTTCAGCAGTAGGACACGAAACAGATACAATGCTGATAGATTATGTGTCAGATAAAAGAGCTCCAACACCAACTGGTGCTGCAGAATTTGCCGTTCCTGTAAAGAGTGAGCTGGTTGTAAGCATGAATATACTAGAAAACAGAATGCGAAACGCAATGCGTCGTAGTTTAGAGGAATATAAAAATAAGATAGAGGGATTAAGTCGAGGAATTCCAAATCTGCAACAAATTCTAAATGAGAGTGCACAAAAATTAGATTATCGTTGGGAGAGATTGGTAATAGCCGTAAAAAATGTTTTAACTCAAAAGAAGAATGCTTTGGCACTAACAGAAATTAAGCCGGTATACATAAAAACGATGGTAGAAAAATATAGTGAAAGATTAGAAGGTTTAGGACATCGACTAGAAGGCGTTTCTGTTGAATCTGTTTTGAGAAGAGGTTTTGCATGGATAAAAGGAGCAGAAGGTCAAACAATATACGGTAAAACAACTGCAGAACAAGAAAAAGAATTAACGATACGTTTTGCCGATGGTGAAATTAAAAGCTATCCACAAACAACACTGTTAACAGAAAAAGAAACACCAAATAATGTAGTTAAATCAATAAAAAAGAAAAAACAGTCAACAAAGGAAGATAATAAACAAGAAACGTTATTTGATTTTTAAAAAATCCCCCCTATACTTGTGAATAAACAAAGAGAGGATAAAATGATAGATATGCAAATATTTTGGTTGTCAGTAATTCAGGGGTTAACAGAATTTTTACCGGTCAGTTCATCTGGTCACTTAATACTATTTTCAAAATATATGTCTTTTGCTGATCAAGGACAAGTAATTGATATAGCCTTACATATTGGCTCCCTAGTAGCGGTGGTATTGTATTTCTGGAGAACCATCAAAGAAATGTTAGTGGATTTGGTAAAAGAGAAATTCCTACCAAATTTCAATATTAGCGGAGTAAGATTAGCATATTATATCGTTTTTGCGACAATTCCGGCAATTGTAATCGGTGGAACATTAAAATATATAGGGATGGATTGGACAAGAAGCACAAAGTTAATTGGCTGGATGCTGATAATATATTCAATTATTTTGTGGTATGCCGATAAAAAATTTAGCACAGCAAAAACTTTAAATGAGATGAAGTTAAGTGATGCATTATGGATAGGTTTTGCTCAATGCTTAGCTTTTTTACCTGGGACAAGTCGCTCAGGGGTAACCATAACAGTAGGAAGATTTTTAGGATATAATCGTAGCGAGGTTGCAAAATTTTCAATGTTATTATCTGTTCCTGCAATATTAGCAGCCGGATTATTAGCGATGTATGAAATATATAAAGGTGGTGAGATGAGCCAAATAGTAATGGCATATCAAGCAATAGGAGGTAGCTTTATATTTTCCTTTTTAGCAATATTTTTAATGATGCAGTGGTTAAGATATGCAACATATTTACCATTTGTTATATACCGAATAATACTAGGTGTAGCGCTATTAATTGATGCGTATAATATTTTTTAAGAAATAAAAAGTATTGACTAATCTAAAAAAAGAAAGTAATAAAAAAGGCGTTGCTCTGGTGGCGAAATTGGTAGACGCGCATGCTTCAGGTGCATGTTGCCTCAGGCAGTGGAAGTTCAAGTCTTCTCCAGAGCACCAATAAAACCCTCCGCAAGGAGGATTTTTTTATATGAGAAAGAAAATGTCAGAAGTTTCGCAAAAAATATCAGAAAAACTTTTAACATGGTACCAAAAAAATGGGAGAGATTTACCGTGGCGAGTAAAAGGTGGTGCTCATCCTAATCCATATGTGATTTTGGTGTCAGAATTTATGCTTCAGCAAACAACTGTTAAAACCGTTATACCATATTTTAAGCGTTTTATGGAACGATTTCCAACCATTGAAGATTTAGCAATGGCTACGCAAGAAGAAGTATATGCAATGTGGCAAGGTTTGGGGTATTATGCAAGAGCCAAATCTCTTCATGCGACAGCACAGATGATTGTAAAAAATTATGATGGAATTTTCCCAAAAAACAGAGAAGAAGTATTAAAGTTAAAAGGAATAGGGGGATATACGGTTGCGAGTTTTTTAGCATTGGCATTTAATAAGCCGGAAGCTGTAATCGATGGAAATGTAATGAGGATAATCAGTAGGTTGTATCATTTAACAAATCCGCTTGATGAAATAAAAGAGACGATTAAGGAGAAAGCTGAAGAGCTAACAAGTAGAGAACATCCGGCGGATTATGCATCAGCGATTATGGATTTAGGGGCAATCGTTTGCACACCTAAAAATCCACAATGCTTAGTTTGCCCATTACAAGAATATTGCCAATCAAAAAATTTAGCAGACGTTGAACAAATACCACAAAGACGCAAACTAAATAAACAAGAAAAAATAGGCAGTGTCTACTTGATAGAGAATGACAAGGGGGAATATCTTATAAGAAAACGCACAGAAAAAGGGCTGCTATCAGGATTATATGAGTTCCCATGGATAGATAATGGAGAATTATATAAAGATTCGGAGAATAGTCATCAACAAGTAGTGCATATATTTACTCATTTTAAATTAACATTGCAAATATATAAAAAGAAAAGCAATAAGCCATTATCAGTGGATGGTTTCTTTGTGTCAAAGGAAGAATTTAAGAATTATCCATTTTCAACTTTAATGAAAAAAGTCATCAAAAAAATATAAAAAAAGTCCCATCCACATTTGAGTAGATGGGAAAAATTTAGATAGTTGCAACAGAATTTTGATGAGCCCATGTTGTAGCTTTTTTCAGAAAGAGAATACTTTTATCAATTGAGAAGTGTCCATCATCATCTTGTAGATTAGACTTTGCATCAATATAAAAAGAAGCAGTGGGTGTGAGTTGTTGTTTTATTTTATCCAACTCGGAAGTAACGTTTTCCGGCGACAACCCTCCAGCATAGCCATGATAAATAGTATCAATCATCGGCGATGGTCGTTTTTCGGGAAGAATACCTTTTCCGAAAGAAGCATTAAATAGGCAATCAAATGTTGCGCCAGTAGCATAAAGTTTCTGAATAAACTCTTTAGAAGCTTCATTGTAAGAAAACACAAAACGAATATCTGGAAATCTCTGAATAACATTTACGAGAGTTTGCAATTTAGATTTCGAGAATGTTTGGAAGTTAAGTTGCACTCTCTTAATAAAAGGAGTTTCATCATGATATTGCATACTTAAAAAAGTTTCCAATTCAGGAGAAATATCTCCATTAGAGAAGTTTTCAGCCCATATATCATTAATATGCAGGGCTACACAGCAATCTTTTCCATATAAATCTAAAAGAAAGAACTCGCGCAACCACCAGTAAGCATCAGTATTAAAGGTAGCATTTTTCTCAGATACATGAATTGCAATTTCAGACAATTTGAAATTCTTACAAAGAGCAACTAAAGATTTAATATCAGTAGTTTCATCAGCTCCAGCTAAAGTAATTTTAGAAAGCATCATAATATAAAAATTTTAAGTTAAATAATATAAAATCATAGAAAGAGCATAGATTAGATACAAAAAAAGTCAAATAAAAAAAGCCGCTAAAAAGCGACCAATGAAAAAGATGGCTGCTTCACCTGGATTCGAACCAAGATTAACGGAGTCAGAGTCCGCTGTCCTACCATTAGACGATGAAGCAATCTAACGAAGAGTGTAGATAAAACAAATAAGGAAAAGAGTCAATAGTTTTTGATATATTCAACAGAAAAAGTAATTGCAAAAAGAAAAAAGTCAGCTTATTTTATATCAATCAATAAGTAAAAGAAAAGGGAGAAGGTAATGTCAGAGGGATTAAGTTCATCAATGTTTAAAAAAATAAAAGACTTTTTAGTTGGACATAAAGAGGGAGATATAACTCCAGCAGAAGCGCGCAATATACAAAAAGCATCATATATTTTAAATAATACAGAAATTAAGAAACGTTTTTCTCCAACATACGAAAGCATGATAAAAGGCTTGGAGAGTGAAGAAAAACAAGTGTTTGAGGGGAGTGTGTGGTATTTGGCAAAAATTGCCATGAATAAACCTAAATATCAAGATGCCATAGTTGAAATTTTAGAGAAAAAAAGTCAAGAGAAGGGTATAAATCCAGAATTTAAGGATTATATAAAAGGCCAATTGCAGAATATTCTTTCAAAAAACAACTTTTAAGAGAATTTAAATATTGACTCTAAAATAAATAGTATTATACTGGAGCTGTCAGGGGGTCCTGACGGAGTAGGCGTAACTATTTAAAATAGGAGAAAAAATGACAACAGGAACTGTTAAATGGTTTAATTCCCGTAAAGGTTATGGATTTATTCAGCCTGAAAATGGAGGGAAAGATGTTTTTGTTCATATAACAAAATTAGAAGAAAAAGGATTGAGAAAGTTATATGAGGGACAAAAGGTTAGCTATGAATTATACGATGATAGAGGACGCATAGCGGCAGGGTCAATAGAAATATTGTAATGCTAGAAAATAAAATCGATTTAAGAAGCTATCAAGATTGGATGGCTTCTTTTTTTATATAACAAAAGAATGGCGCGAGGAAGGAATAAACATGTAAAATAATTTTTTATTTACATCTCATAAAAAGTTTGCTACAAGGAAGAGCCATCAGAGAGAATAAAAGCTGGCACTATAGTCTAACAAGTATATATATTTAGGAAAACTAATGTTTCAAAAAATCAAAGCAAAGTTTTTAAGCTTAAACTTAGTAGTTAATTATCGTAAGATTCTACCATATATATTGCCTTATAAATGGAGAGCTTTAACAGCTGTTTTGATAACAATTCCGATAGGTGGTATGGATGCTGTTATCGCATGGGCTCTAAGACCATATATGGATGTGGTAATGGTTGAAAAAAACACTTTAGGATCTACAACATTCTTTATACCTTTATTAATTGTTATATTTAGTTTAGCGCAAAGTTTATTAACATACAGTGCAACATATCTAAATACCTGGGTTGGGCAAAGAATTGCAATGGATGTCAAAAAGAAGTTGTTTGGAAAACTAATGCACTATAATGCTGCTTTTTTTGATAAAAATACATCAGGAGATGTTATCTTTCGTTTTAATAATGATGTCGATGCCGCATGTAGTGGTTTGCTGAATAATATGAAATTATTTACAACAAGATTATTCTCATCCATTTCTTTGATATGTGTATTATTTTACAATTCATGGCAGTTGGCAATAGTAGCGACACTTGTTTTGCTGGGTGCTCTATTCCCACTGACAAGGGTTCGCAAAAGAATAAAATCATTGATGGATAAATCTGTATTTTCCGGCTCGGCTGTAATGACACATTTTAACGAAACCTATAGCGGTAATAGAATAATAGCATCATATAATCTTTATGATTATCAAAATGCGCGTTTCAGTAATACATTGGATAGCGTATTTAAGATAGGAATGAAAATGATACAAAGAACGGGGATGTTATCTCCATTAATGCATTTTATAGTATCATTTGGTGTGGCAGCTGTAATTTGGTTAGGGTCTTATTTAATTGTGACACACCAAATCACAGCCGGAAGTTTTGTATCATTTATAGCTGCATTAATAATGCTTTATAATCCAATAAAGAGTATTGGTAATAACTTTAATAATGTTCAAATGGCATTAATGGCAATGGAAAGGGTTTTTAGTGCATTGGAGAGAACCCCTGATATTATAAATTGCGAAGCACCAAAAATGTTATCAACCCCAAAAGATTGCATAGAATATAAAGATGTATGCTTTTCATATATTGCAGGAAAGCAAGTTCTTGATCACATTAATCTAAAAATAAAGATAGGAGAAACAATAGCTTTTGTGGGTAATTCTGGTGGTGGAAAAACGACTTTAGTTAATTTATTACCACGATTCTATGATGTGACAAATGGTAGTTTGATGATAGATGGCGTGGATGTTCGAGAATTAGATATAGATTCTTTGCGAGATAAAATCGCAATAGTATTTCAGGATAATTTTTTATTCTGTGGCACGATTCGAGATAATATTATTCTAGGTAAAGAAAACGCTACGGAAGAAGAAATTACGAAAGCTGTAAAATGTGCATGTTTAGATGAGTTTATATCAACTTTAGATAAAGGGTTGGATACGGAAATCGGTGAAAGAGGAGTGATGTTGTCGGGTGGACAAAAACAACGTATAGCAATTGCCCGAGCTTTTATAAAAAATGCCCCGATAGTTATATTAGATGAAGCAACGTCTGCGTTAGATAATAAATCAGAGGCAATCGTGCAACAAGCGATCGAAAATTTAATGGCAGATAGAACTGTATTTATTATAGCCCATAGATTATCAACAGTAAGGAATGCAGATAAGATAGTGGTTGTAAATTATGGAAAAATAGCAGAAGTCGGCACGCATGAGGAATTAATTGATAAGCCCAATGGAATATATGCATCATTATACCGCACACAACTTCGTTAAGATATAAGGAGAAACAAATGCCATTTTTAACAATATACACAAATGTAGAGATAAAAAAAGGGGAAGAATTAGCAGAAAAAGCAGCAGCAATAACTGCAGATGTCCTAAAGAAACCTATTTCGTATGTGGTTACAAATATAATATACAACAAGAACATGTCCTTTGGTGGTAAAAGCGCAAATAAAGGAGCTTTAGTTGAACTGTTATCAATAGGATTAGGGGATAAAGATAAATTAGTTGAGGTTATGACAGATTTTCTTGAGAAGGAACTAGAAATAGATAATACCAATAACATAAATATCTCGTTAAATAATGCACCGGCTACACAAGTAGCGAGCGGTGGAAGAACATTCGGTTAAATTGCTGATGAATAAAATGAAAAATAACTCGTTTATTAGGAAAAAATTAATTTTTAGCTGATAAATTCAAATGCAAGTTTAGAACTGCTTGCAGGATAAACTTAGAGGTAACAAACTTACCTATTACTTTAGTTAGAGGTTATGACTATTTACATAATTGTAAAAAAAATAATTTTGATGTAAAGTAACAGTGTTTAAGGAACTTAATATTTTAGGAGAATTAATATGAGAGTTAACGAACAAGGTCGTTCAATGATCGAAATGCTCGGCGTTTTGGCTATTGTTGGCGTATTATCAGTTGGTGGTATTGCTGGATACTCAAAAGCTATGAACAAATTTAAGACAAACAAAATTAGTGATCAAGTTCAAATGATTTCTACAAACATTAGAACATTGTTCTCTTCACAAAGAACATATGAAGGTTTGAACAACGGTATGGCTGTTCAAGCTGGTTTGGTTCCAAGTGAAATGTATAATGCAGCATCTGTAAGTGGATCATTAGATTCTAGCTTTAAAATTACAAACGCATTTGGTGGGTCAGTATATATTGCAGCAGCAGACCAAGCATCAACTGGCGACAATATGGCATTTACAATTGCTATTGATGGTGTTCCACAAAGCTCATGCGTATCAATCGCAACAACTGACTGGGGTGGAGATACAGGTTCTGGCTTAGCAGCTATGTATATCGGTGCTGCAGCATCTGGCGCAGCTAATACATTAAATCAGCTATCTGCTGTTACAGCTGGTCTATCAGCAGTTTCAGGTGTTCATACACCAGGAGATGAAGAAGATGGTTTACCATATAGTATTGCTAAAGCAAATGCAGCATGTGCTGCTAATGAAAACGGTGTTGTTTGGAAATACTTCTAACCCATTGTTAAGTTAAAAGAAAAGAGGTGTCTGCCGGCACCTCTTTTTTTCTACCCCAAAAGGAGAAGATTAATGCGTTTAAGGGTATTAGTGATAAGTATTTTAATGTTATTAACAGCTGCTAAAGATGTATTAGCGGTAAAGTATACATCACGACAAATAGCAGAATATGCAAAAAGCACGCCCCAAGGTGTAGAAAACGACATCTCTTCACTTGTAAAATATTTAACAGCTCCGTTTGATAATGACTATGATAAAGCGAAATCAATAGCATATTGGATAGCCTCGCATATATATTATGATACATTTTTATATAATAGTGCAGAAAATAAGGACACTTATTTAAGGACAACATATCAAGAACAAACTCCATCAAAATTACTACAATCAAAAGTGGGAATATGTGTTGATTATGCAGAATTATTTTCAGCAATGTGCAGAAAAGCAGGAATAACAGCTCGTAAGGTAAACGGATATGTATATCCCTCAAATTTAGCATATTCAAAATCAGTTCGAGACAATTACGCACATGCATGGAATTATTTTTATTACAGAGGAAAAAAAGTATATGTTGACACGACATTTATGGCGGGGGGAAGATTAGATAGTGATAAATATCCTAATTCATCAAAAAGAAAACAAGCATTGTATAAATTTAAGCAAGAAAATAAAAGGCATTCACAAACAGCACCAATATACCCATATTACTTTGATTTCAGTTACTCTAAAGAAAAAATAGAGAGGAAACGAACGCGAAGAGAACGTTAATTGCTGTTTTAATCTTGAATAGACAAAAAATATATGATATAATAGTCTAATAAAGCATTACGACAGGACTTCAACAATGACTGATAGTGAAAAGTTAGAAGATGCATTAAATAAAAGAGCGAGAGCTAGAGAACAAGGTGGTAATATTGGTAAAATAACCAGTATTTTACGTGGAAGCAGCTCAGCAAGCATCAAATGCACAGAAGAAGAAGTAGCATTAGTAGAAACAATATTAGCGGGAATGAATAAAGAAGATCGCCAAGGGATAAGTATTAGCTATAATAATGGTTATATAGACATTCATATAGCTAAAAAAGAAGAAGAAGTTCCAGAAAAGAAAAAAGATAAAAAAAATAATAAGCAAGAAGAAATTGAGGAAAAAGAAGACGAAGATAAAGACCGTAAAAAGAAAGATAAAAAGAAGAAAAAAGAAGAAAAGAAAAAAGCCAAGGAAGAGAAGAAAAAAATCAAAGAGGCCGAAAAGAAAAATGCCCAGATAAAAAAAGAAGCTCAAAAAAGGACCCAAAAAATGGATAAATATCTAGAAAAAGGGTCTAAAGCCAAACAAGGAACAAAAAGCTCGCTTATGAGTCGACTATTTAAGAAATTTACAAAAAATAAAGCCACAACTAATGCTGTAAGCAAAGTAGCAAGCAAAGAAGCAAATAAGGTGGTAACAAAAGCTACAACCAAAGCCGCTACAAAAGCTGGGACAAAAGTAGCAACCAAAATAGCCGGAAAAGCGGTATTAAAATCAGTTGTAAAAAAGATTCCATTAGTAAGTTTAGTTGCAGGTGGAGTTTTTGCATATCAGCGAGTTAAAGATGGAGATTGGAAAGGAGCTCTTGGAGAAGTAACATCAGGTGCTCTAGGGTGTATTCCTGGCGCTGGAACAGCTGCGAGTGTGGCTGTGGATGCAGGATTAGCCGCACGAGATATATATGTTAGCAAACAAGAGCCAGAAATAGAGCAAGTTCCAGAGCGTAAAATCGTTCCACAAAAGTTAAAAGAAGAGATAGCTCAAAGAGGACAAGTTGAACATAATAATATACCAATAAAAAATAATTCTATGAACTATACACAAAGTATGGTAATGAAAAAGATGCTCGAAAGAACACATTAAAAAAACAAGGAGATAACTCCTTGTTTTTTTCATTGAAGATTAGTTGTATAATAAACTAAGCTTTATTCAAAATCCCTTTGACCTCATTTACAAGATTTTCAGTATTAATACCGAAGTAGTTATAAAGTTCACTAGCAGGAGCAGATGCACCAAAGGTATCAATACCGATAGTTCTTTGAGCAAATCGATTCCATCCAAAAGTAGATGCTGCTTCAATACTGATAACAGGAGCATTACCAAGAACATCAAGTTGATAATTAAGGCTTTGTTCTTCAAAAAGTTCCATACAAGGCATAGAAACAACAGCTACATCGATTCCATCATTAAGAAGTTGTTTTTGAGCATCTATGGCGATACTAACTTCCGAACCTGTAGCAATGATAGTAGCTTGACGTTTCTTTTGAGCAGGAGAAATGACATAAGCCCCTTTTGCTGAAAGGTTTGTAGAATTTTCAAGACGCAACAAAGGTAGATTTTGTCTTGAAAGAGCCAAGATAGACGGGCGATGTTCTTCAGAAAGAGCAATTTCCCAAGCTTCGGCCGTTTCAACAATGTCGCAAGGTCTGAAAGTAAGAATATTTGGCATAGCTCTATAAGAAGCTAAATGCTCAATAGGTTGATGAGTTGGACCATCTTCCCCGACACCGATAGAATCATGAGTAAGAACATAAATAACGCGAATACCCATTAAAGCGGCAAGACGCATAGAAGGGCGCATATAATCAGAAAATACAAAGAAAGTTCCGCCATAAGGAATAACACCACCATGAAGAGCCAGACCATTCATGATAGCTCCCATTGCATGTTCGCGAATACCATACATAATATTATTTCCATAGTAATCGTTCTTTGTAATAGTTTTTAATCCCTCAACAAAAGTAAGGTTAGAAGCGGCTAAGTCAGCAGAACCTCCGACTATTTGAGGAATAGCTGGAACAATAGCTTTTAAGCACATTTCAGAAGCTTTACGAGTGGCAACTTTAGTTTTCTCTTGAATGGCATCATTTTTAAGTTTTGATAAACCGTCATTCCAATTTTTAGGAAGCTTGCCTGAAATAAAATCTTGAAAATCTTTACCAGACTTCTGAGCCGCAACAAGCCAAGCATCATAAAGAGCTTGATTACGAGTTTGAGAGTTTCTCCACGCAGAAAGAGTTTCTTGAGGCAATTCAAAAGGAGCATAATTCCAATTAAGATTTTTACGCATTAACGCTGTTTCTTCTTCCCCCAAAGGAGAGCCATGGCATTTAGAAGTTCCTGCTTTATTTGGAGCACCAAAGCCAATGGTTGTGCGGCAAGAGATTAATGTTGGTTTATCAGATTTCTGAGCTGTTTCAATAGCTTTACGAATTTGAGAAAAATCATGTCCATCAATATCCAAGGTATTCCAGCCCATGGCTTGAAAACGTAGAAGCTGATTTGTGGAGCTAGCTTTATCGACAGTTCCATCGATAGTGATGTTATTATTATCCCAAAAGACAATTAATTTGCGTAAATTAAGATGTCCGGCGAGAGAGGCAGCTTCTTCAGAAATACCTTCCATAAGACAACCATCGCCAGCAATAACATAGGTATAATGATTACATAAATTATCACCGAAACGAGCATTAAGGATACGTTCAGCAACAGCCATACCAACAGCGGAAGAAATTCCTTGTCCCAAAGGTCCCGTTGTCATATCAATAGCGTCAAGGTGACCAAACTCTGGATGACCTGCAGTTTTTGAACCAAATTGTCTAAAGTTTTTAATATCATCAATAGAAATATCTTTGTATCCCATTAAGAATAAAAGAGAATAAAGGAGCATAGATCCATGTCCGGCAGAAAGCACAAAACGATCTCTATCAAACCATCTTGGTGCATTAGGATTTAATTTGATATATTCAGCAAAAAGCACAGTAGCGACATCAGCCATTCCTAAAGGCATGCCGGGGTGTCCGGAGTTAGATTTGTTGATGGCGTCAACAGCTAAGAAACGAATGGAGTTAGCCATATTTTTTAGACAAGAATTATCAATCATTATAAAAGCTCCTTTGCGTTAATGATTAAGAATAAACAAAGCAATAAGTTCTTGATGTGGAGAATATACGAACTGATCCACCAAGACAACTTTTTGAAATGTATAGTTAGCCTCTATCAAGAGAGATGCGTCATAAGAAAACGTTTTAGGATTACACGAGATAAAAACGATTTTCTCTGGACGAAGATTAAACGGAGTATCTAAAATAGCTCGACATTGTTCGTGAGCCCCAGCCCGAGGTGGATCAATGACAAGAACTTTAACATTTTTAAAATCTTCATGAATAAAAGGATCTTTGAACAAGTTTCTCTTGATAATAGAGATGTTCGTGATTTGATTAGCATTGAGTGCTTTTTGAAATCCTGATAAAGAAGTATCGGAAGAGTCTGCGGAAATAATCTCATTATTTGGATTTTTCGCTAAAGTATAAGAAAAGGTTCCAAGTCCACAAAATAAATCCATGATTTTACCTGAGGTTTCACCCAAATATTCCATAACTTTTGCAATCATGAGATTCTCAGAAGATTTGGAAGCCTGTAAAAAAGCACCTTGAGGAATAGGAATAGCAAAATCAGCGATATAAAGAAGAGGTTTAAATTTTTCAACAATAGTTTCAAACGGTGAATTTTTAATACTCCAAGATAACCGAATGACATCAGCATGATTATTAACGAAATCACCAACAAGCAATCTATGTTCGAGGCTAGGTTCTTCATTCAATTTAAGAGAAATATCAATTCCATTATCCGCTTGTAAGAGAAGAAGAGCCCCCTCAGAGATTGAAGAAATAGATAACTTTTTTTTCTTTTTAAGTTTAACATTGGCGGGTTTAATTAAGCAAAAATCAAGAAGAAAAGATTTTAGGATTGGTAAAATTTGGTTAAGGGAAGGCAATAACATAGGGCACTCCTCTATATCAACCAAATTATGAGATTTAGCCTCATTAAAACCTAAAACAAGGCGATTATGAGACAGCTTAAAATCCATCTCAGCTCTTCTTCGTGTCCCATCACCAATAAACAAAGGGCTTTCAATTATGGGTTTTGCATTTTTGATAGAGGAGATAGTTGCATTAAAATCGTTTTCTTTTTTAGCGCGATAATTGTGCTCTCCTAATGAACGAAAAAGGCAACCGCCACATTTTTGACAAGCAGATAAAGTCATTATAATCCTTTCAGTTGAAATAATGTTTATCAAAGAAATATCAGAAACACAAGAAAAGTTTTAAACAAAATTTAGGTAGGAAGTGAAAAAAAAGATGAATATTTAATTTAATGATGTATAATAAAAATATAGATAATTTTAAGGGAGTAAATGATGTTAGTTCATATTCCGGATCACTTTAGTTCATCTTTTAAGTTTGATATATCAAAAACACCGGCAGTTAAGACAGATAGAGCATCTACATTAAACGTTATAATGGGGTGGTTCTTTGGTTCACTATTGTTAGGATTGGGTGTTTTTGAGTTATTTAGCTTTTTAACAGCGGAAAAAGAAATTGTTCAATCATTATTGGTTGTAGAGATATTCTCTTTTCTTATTATAATGATTTCAATTGGGATATTGGTAACATCTACTCTATCCTTTATGCGCTACAAAAAGATACATTTTGATGGAGAGAAATTTACAGTATCATATTGTCCATCATTAGGAGTGAGGTATACATTTACAGAATCTGTAGAAAATTATATCGGAGTTCGTCTTAGAGTCTTATTTATTCAAAATGGATTATTTAACAGAAGCCGATACGTCATAGATTTATATCATAAAGACAGCAATAAGATAATTCCATTATATATTACGATGAAAAATAAAAACATTCGCAAAATATGGGAAGAGTATGCAAAAAGATTTAACCTTCCTGCATTAAGTATAGGTGATAGAGGGCTCATACAAAGAGAGTGTGCTGATTTAGATAAATCATTAAAGTTATTGGCAAAGGAAGATAAGTTGCCATATATTGCAAGTGGTAAATTTCCAGCCCCAAGTTCTGTGGATGTGATAGAGAAAAAAAGAATGACAATTGTAAAACCGGTAAGAGTGTATTGGGATGTTTTTAGTATTTTATTTTTCTTAATCGGTGTTTGTGCGATATTACTGCTTACTGCTGGAGCGGTGTATTTGACAATAGTTGGGACAAGCATCCCATTAAAATACTGGGCGGTGGGTGCAATATTGCTGGTGGGAGTAATATATTTCTCTCTCAAACTGTTTAAATCATATAGTCTGCAAATAGCCGAAGATAACGTAACGGTGGTGACCAGTCTGTTTGGGAGTGAATTGTCATCAGTGAGTTTGCCGAACGATAAAATAGAAAATGTGGAATTAGGATATAACCCAACGATTGATCGTTATAATCTGGCAATTATAAGTGATGAAAAGATTTTAACATTTAGAAGCAGAATGCCTGTATCTGATTTGATATGGGTAAGAGATTTTCTGATTCGAAAATTAATTGGTAATTAATCAAATATTCTATTGAGAAAAGTTTGAAGTAGGATAATATATAATAAAATGATCGTTTTTTTATAGGGAAGGTTGAATATGGCAAAAGAAATCAGACGTAAAAACGGACAAGGTGAAAAAGAAAATCAAGGAGGGAAACCATACTTTAATCTAGATGAAGAAAAAGCTTTCTTTGATGAAGTAGATGAAGAAGTAAGAAATGAAAAATTCAAGGAATTAATAAATAAATATGGTGGATATATCTTAACTATAGTTATTCTTTGTCTGACCTTTGCGGTAGGGTATGAGAAAATAGGCGAATGGAGGGTTAATAAAGCAGAACAAACAAATGCTAGATACGCTCAAGCAATAATGCCTAAAGAAGATTACGAGAATAATATAGCAGAACTTGAAAGTATCGTAAATACAGAAACAGGTCTATATAAAGATATAGCACGCTTGCAAATAGCTAATATCTTATTGGATAACAACCAAACAGAAAAAGCGTTGCTTGTATTAAATCAGATTCGTCAGGATAAAGAAGCTAGTGATAAAATAAAAGAAATAGCAAGTGTAAAGTTGGCAACATATAAAATAGATAATGCAACATATGAAGAAGTGTCTGAAATATTGATGCCTGTTGTTGAAAAATCAGGGGCATGGTCTCCAATGGCAAAAGAGTTGTTAGCAATGTCAGCAATCCAAAATAAAGATATGGAAAAGGCAAAATCAATCTATGAAGAATTGCTTGCAAATGGTAATATCTCCGAAGAATTTAGAGCAAGAATAAATGATATGCTGGCATCTATAAATGAGGTGAATGCTACTGAATAATTTAAAATATAATACCTTTTATAGCGAATAAAAGGTATTATATTTATGTCATAAATATTTTAGGGGAGCTATATATGCGTTGGTTAAATAAGAGTTTATGCACATGCTTGATGGTGCTGAGCGTTGCGTCATGTGCTCAAGAGAAAAAACTTCCGATAGGAGAGAGAATTTCGATATTGGATAATGCTTCTGATGAAATATTGGCCGGCACACAACAGATAAAAAATATTCCCAGTGCGAGAATAGTTTCAGAATGGAATCAAAACGGAGTAAATTCAAATCATATAGTTGGCAATATAAAGGCAAATTTTAACTTAAAAGCGGTATGGACAGAAAGCTTTGGAAAGGGCATAAATAAAAGAGATTTATTGCTAGCTGCTCCTGTTGTTGGCGGAAAAAATATATATGTGATGGATACAAAAGGAAAAGTATCTGCATATAATCTTCAAAATGGAGATAAGCTCTGGGAAAATATCTTAACTGCAAACATAGGTGGATTTAAGGAAACAAAGAGTCGCGCGTCAGGACTTGCGTATGAAGGAAATAAAATATACGCAACAACGGGATTTGGCGGCGTATATGCGATGAACGCAACAACAGGCGAACCATTATGGCGCAAAATTATGGAGTCACCAATAAGAATTGCACCGACGGTAACAAATAAAATGCTTTTGGTTCAAACCGTAGACAATCGTTTATTTGCATTAGATAAAAACACAGGACAAGAAATTTGGCGTTTTGGTGTAGCTCATGAGGATACAGTAATTGCCGGAGGAGCATCTCCAGCATACGATGCTGAAGAGAATATTGTTGTAGCAGGTTTTTCAAATGGGGAAATAGTTGTTCTAAATGCAACATTGGGAACACCACTTTGGTCTCAAATGTTGGTTTCAAACAAGCAAGCACGTTCTACAACGGAAATAAATACAATCGGCTCATATCCAATTGTTGAAGAAGGTGTTATATACGCTACCAGTAATAGCGATATGATGGTCGCACTAGATATGCGAACAGGCGATAAACTTTGGGAAAAAGAAATCGGCGCAATGCAAAATATGTTATTAGCCGGAGACTATATATTCGTCATTTCCAACAGAAATGTGTTGTATGCTATTGAGAAATATTCGGGAGATGCGGTTTGGTCGCTTGATATCAGAGAATATTTAAATGAGGAAGAAAGCAAGGCTGCAGTTTACGCATCATCTCCATTAATGCTGAACGGTCAGATATTACTAGCATTCTCAAATGGAAAAATACTAAAAGTAGATTCTAAGAATGGACAAGTTGTTGCTAAGACTGAATTAGAAAGAGATATTAGTAACGGCTTAATTTCCGCTCAACAGAAGGTTTTAGCAATATCAGATGATGCTGATATTATCGTATTTGAATAAAATAATAATCGGAGAGAACTATGGTAAAAATAGTAAAGGCTGAAAGTGAAATCTACTCTTTAAGCCGCAAGGAAGATATATGCACACATATAGAAAAATGTGGAAGAATTTGTTATAAATCAGAAAATAAAATCAGTGAGGAAACTGCAATACCATTTATTTCCGGTATATTGAAGAGTGGGCATGAATCTGTGACAGAGCATGCCAATGTAATTTTTACTCTGCCTAAACAAGCTGAGAACATGAAGATACTAACAATGAAAGATGTTAGAGGATTAAATATATCCATAGAAGAAGATCCATTAATAAATAAAGAAGTAATCGTTGTATCCGGAAATATGCGAGCCTTTAGGGATATTGCTCGCCAATATGGAATACATGATTTTCTAACATCAATAGGAAATCCATTGTTTTACATAAAAGCAGAAGCAGAGAATAGTTTTATAGGATTAAAATTAGAAAGTGTGCAAAACTCTCGATTCTCCGAGATGCACAATTATCTAACAACTCATACCGTATGCGATTTAGGTGCATATAAAGATATAACCCGCCATCGATTGGCGTCATTTTCAATTGAGTCGACAAGATACTGTAATTATTCCAAAGGCAAATTTGGCAGCGAATTAACAATGATAGAACCATGCAATATAGAAAAACCGTCAGAAATGTATGATGAATGGTTAAAATGTATGGAGAGTATCGAAAAATCATATATGAAGATGGCAGAACTTGGTGGAAAAGGAGATCAATTGCGTATGCTACTTCCTCATTCAACAAAGGCCGATATGATAATGAGTGCAAATATCGTTGAATGGCGACATGTATTTTCTTTGAGGTGTCATTCAGCCGCACATCCATCAGTTCAGTTGGTTATGAAAAAAATGCTATCAAAATTTTATGAAATATATCCTGACTTTTTTGAGGATTTATATAATAAGTTTATAAAAGAATAGCAATTTTTAGAGATTGAATAAAAGCTTGCAAGTTATAGACAAATATGTTATATGATTTGACTAAATAATTTTCGTATCAAAAAAGAGGAAAAACAATGACCTTAAGAGTAGCAATTGTCGGTCGTCCAAATGTTGGAAAATCAACTTTATTCAATAGATTAGCTGGAAAAAAGCTGGCATTAGTTCATGATTTACCAGGGGTAACCAGAGATAGAAAAGAAGCAAAGGCTAAACTCAAAGATTTAGATATGCAGATTATTGATACAGCAGGGTATGAAGAAGCAACTGCCGGAAAAATGGAAACCAGAATGTGGCAGCAGACCCAGCGTGCTATAAATGAATCTGATGTCGTTTTGTTTTTATTTGATGCGAGAAGTGGTATACAAGCTTACGATGAACATTTTGCAGATTTAGTCCGCAAATGTCATAAACCTGTTATTTTGCTAGCAAATAAATGCGAAGGCAGAACACAAGAGCAAGGAATATATGAGGCTTATAAATTAGGTTTAGGAAGTCCACTGATATTTTCTGCAGAGCACAATATTGGCTTTGATGAGCTTTATATGCTGTTAAAAGAAATAGAAGAAGCAGATAAAAAATCAGAAGTAATAACAGAAAATGTTGAAGTTAAAGAGAGTGAAGAAGAAAATATAGAGGATATAAAAAAGCGCCCAATACAAATAGCGGTGGTGGGTCGTCCGAATGTGGGAAAATCAACATTGGTAAATGCGTTGTTAGATGACGAAAGAATGTTGACCGGACCTGAGGCAGGACTGACAAGAGATGCCATAACAACGCAATGGGAATGGAAAGGTTGGAAGATTAATTTAGTAGACACAGCAGGCTTAAGAAAACAAGCAAAGGTAAATAATGTCATAGAAAAGATGTCTGTTGAGAGCACTCTATATGCAGCGAATATGGCACAAGTAGTGATATTAGTGCTGGATGCCGACGGAGTGCTGGATAAACAAGATTTAACGATAGCCCGCAAGGTATTAGAAGAAGGTAGGGCGCTTGTAATAGCCATAAACAAATGGGATATAGCTGATAAAAAAGAAGCTTTGGAAAAATTAAATGACAAATTGCAAACTTCATTAACACAGGCTGATGGAGTTCCGACAGTAACAATATCTGCATTAAAAAAGAAAGGATTGGATAAGTTACTGAGTGCGGTAATCAAAGTATATGAAAGATGGAATATAAGAATACCGACAGCTCCACTAAATAAATGGTTTCAAGATGTTCAAGAGCAAAATCCTGCACCATTAGGAAAGAATAACCGTCGTATTAAATTAAGATATATAACCCAAGCAAAAAGTCGTCCGCCGGCATTTTTCATTTTTTCAAGTAATCCGGAAGGTCTACCTGATTCGTACTTAAGATATTTAACCAATCAGTTACGGGAAACCTTTAATTTACGAGGTGTTCCTATTCGTATAACAGTAAGAAAGTCGGATAATCCTTATAGCAAATAAATATAAAAAAACAGGAATTGATTTGTATTGAGTAAAATCAATTGGTTAGTTAACGGTATTATAATACCATTAACTAACATATTAAAAATAAATAAAATTTTTATATTGACATTTGCATAAATATTCGTATATTTGAGACGAAATTAACTTAATTTATTTAGAGAAGAGAAAAAACATGAATACATATGCAACAAAACCATCAGACATTAAAAGAAAATGGTATGTTGTTGATGCAACAGACGTTGTATTAGGTCGTTTAGCTGCACAAGTAGCAAAAATCTTGCGTGGTAAAAATAAGCCTTATTACACACCAAACTTGGATTGTGGAGACTATGTTGTTGTCATCAATGCCGACAAAGTAAAATTGACTGGTAAGAAATTAACAGATAAAAAATATTACAAACACACAGGCTGGATTGGCGGAATTAAAGAAACAACAGCAGGAAAGATTTTAGATGGACGTTTCCCTGAAAGAGTAATTGAAAAAGCAGTAGAACGTATGATATCTCGTAATCCAATGGGCCGTCAACAAATGACAAAATTGAAGGTATATGCAGGAGAAAATCATCCTCATGCAGCACAAAATCCTGAAGTTTTGGATATTGCATCAATGAATGAAAAAAATAAAAGGAGTGAATTGTAATGGCTAATAAGAAAATTGAATCTTTAACAGAAATTAAAGAAGCTGTTGCATCAAACTCAGCTGCTGTTGAAGCAAAACGTAAACCATCACGCGACAAGCAAGGTCGTTCATATGCAACAGGAAAAAGAAAGAATGCAGTTGCACGTGTATGGATTATGCCTGGTAAAGGAAATATCACAATCAATGATAAACCAATTGATACATATTTTGCTCGTCCAGTATTAAAAATGATCATCAATCAACCATTTGAAATTACAAATCGTGAAAACGAATTTGATGTAGTTTGCACAGTTCAAGGTGGTGGTTTATCTGGTCAAGCTGGAGCCATTAAACATGGTATTTCAAAAGCTTTGAACGAATATGAACCAGAACTTCGTTCAGTATTAAAACAAGCAGGTTTCTTAACACGTGATGATCGTGTTGTTGAACGTAAGAAATACGGTCGAGCAAAAGCTCGTCGTTCATACCAATTCTCTAAACGTTAATCTGGTATGGAGAAGATATTTAAAAAGGCTTGGTGTTTTCCAAGCCTTTTTTCGTAGAAAAGAAAAACTATAAATTAGAGAGGTAAAAATTTCGAACATAAAAATCCACCCTAAATATACTTAGGATGGACTTAAGAAAATAAATTAAAGATAGCTAATCTCTTCCACCACGAGATTTCTGCTGCATCTGATACATCTGCAAAACTTTTTCTCTTTCCAGAGCTTTATCTTCGTTTTCTTTTTCTCTATTTCTCATCTGTTCCATTGCATGAGGATCTTTAAGTTTTTCGAGAGTAGATTTTTCTTCTGCAAAACTAACAGCTGTTTCAGCTACAGTTTTAATATCTTCAGGCTTAAATACCTGATTTCCATCAACATCATGAACTAAAGGAAGAGCATGTTCAACAGAAGAAACCTTATCATCATGAATAGTATCAATACCTTTATTTTCAAAATCTTTATCATGCTTGTCAACCGCTTTGTCAACACCGCTCTGAGCTTCATTTTGCATTCTATTTTCTTCATTGGCAACATCTACGCTACGATTATATTTATCAATAGTATTCATAACATCAGTAACATCTGTTCGTTCTTTACCATCTTTGCTAACTAAAACCCAGCTTGGACCTTCCTGATGAATTTCCAAACCGCTAGGAAGAGTAACTCTAGAGAACATTTCTTTCATTTTTTGCTCTTGTTTTTCAGGAGTCATTTCCTTGTCTTTATCGTTTTCCTTTTCCTTTTCCTTTTCATTTTCATTATCTTTGTCTTTATCTTTATTCATTTCTTCAATATCTTTGGAAGAAATAGGAGCTTTAAAGTCGATACCAGCTTCTTCAGCCTTCTTTTCCAGCTCAGCAGTATGACGAGCTAATTCATCTAAGGACAAAGGTTTATCCTTTTTATCATGAGTATCACGAGCAGGTAAGTCATCATTATCAGGACGATTGGCAAATTTTTCTAATCGACTTTGAACTGAATCATTTGTTTCATGTTCAATCATCGGGCGAACACGTTTGAAAGCTTCTTCCAGAGCAATTTTACGATCTTCCGGAGTTTCACTATGCATAAGATTATTTTCCATGACTTATCTCCCAATTAAAACTCTTATCTATATCAAGCATAGCATAAAATTTAGATGACTGCAAGATATTTTAGTCAAAAATATCATATAGGCGAGCTAAAAGTGTCTGAGGACGTTTTTTAAAAGCAAAATGTTTAAAGAGCAAATAATTTGTTGTAAGTAAAAAAGTAATAGCAACAGCTTGAGCAGGATATGGAGACCATTTTAAGTTTTCAACAAGATATTGTAAAATAAAAACATTAATAATATAGCTAAAAATCCAAATAAGGAGTGATTTTACATATTGATGCCAATGATTTCCCGTAGCAGAAAAGACAAGAAGCTTGTAGGAATAAAAAGCAATAAAAGAAGAAAAGAACCAAGTTGCGGCTAGTAGCAGTTGGTAGTTATATGAAGAGAGCATCCAGCAAAGAAAAGCAAAAAGCACAAACCGAAAAAACATATTTAATGAAGCCAAAATAGCAAAACGAACTTTTTCATCAATTAGAAACCAAGATCTTAGCATATAAACCTCCCATAGAAAACCAATATAATAGTCAGAGTAAAATTTTAAAGAGAACTAAAGTTTCATCTGATTACTAATCCAAAGCATAATAATATTAACAATATATTTTTGTTCCTCATCAGAAAGTGATTTGTTTTGAGGAATATGATGCCATTTGCATAAGCAGTGACGACAACAAGTAGCGGTAGCATGTTGAGCAATAAAAACAGGATGATGTCTCATAGGTGTTTGTTTTCCATCATTGGGAATGAATGCTGGAGCAAGTCTATTTTTTACAAAATCTCGCGCATGCATAGCTATTGTACTGACACCTTTTTCTTTAATGTAGAGTTTATCTTGCAAAGATAATTTAAAACGACTACGAAAGGGCGATTTTTTTAATTTATCAAAGATGACATCATAAGATAACATATCATTTAATCAGTAAGAGTAACCAATACTTCCTCAATTTTTCTTTTTTTCAAACTAATAATTTTAAAAGAGAAGTTCTGATAAGTGAGTAAATTATTTTTTTTATCAGAAGGAAATTCGTTAGAAAGAGAAAGAACAAAACCAGCAAAAGTATCATAATCTCCGTCAGGTAAATGAAGTTTAAAGTATTCCTCAACATCTTCAATAGGTGTATACCCTTTAATAATCCAAGATTTATCATCTTTTTGCGTAATTAAAGGAGAAGAAGGCGGAAGAGAATTATCATCTTCAAGTTCACCAACAATTTCCTCTAATAAGTCATTCATAGTTGCAATGCCTTCAACACCCCCATATTCGTCAACAACAACGGCAAAATGATTTCTACTTTTTTGCATCAAAGTAAACAATTCATCAATATGAAGAGTTCCACGAATAAACTGAGCCGGTTTCATCGCTTTTTGCAAAACGGCACTTTGACCTTCTTGTTTGAATTTAAAATAGTCTTTGATACTGAGAGTTCCGATAATGCCATCAATATTTTTTTCACAGACAGGATATATAGAAAAGCGAGTATTAATCATAATTTTTTCCCATTCTTCAAGAGAAGCATCAGTATTAAGGAAAGTTATATCAAGTCTATGAGTCATTACTTTTTCAGCAGTTTTATCATCAAACTCAAAAACGTTATGAATAATTTCTTTTTCCATATCATCAATAGCACCATTTTCACTACCAACATCAACCATAATACGAATTTCTTCTTCAGTAACATTTTCATTATTAGCATCAGGATCGACACCCAAGCTTTTAAGAACGATATTCGTAGAAGCTGTAAGTAACCAGACAAGTGGAGCAAAAATTTTAGCGATAACAAAAATCATACCAGACATAGCAAGTCCGATTTTTTCCGCATGTTGCATTGCTATTCTTTTAGGAACAAGTTCACCCAAAATAAGAGTGACGTAAGATAACACGAGGGTAATCCCAATGACAGATAAAACATCAAGTTTAGCAGGAGAAACAGTTACTCCTTGAGCAATTAACCAATCAACAATTCTATCAGAAAAGTTATCAGCAGCAAATGCACTACCAAGAAAACCAGCAAGAGTAATTCCCACTTGAATTGTAGCTAAGAATTTTGCGGGTTGAGAAGTAAGGGAAACCAATCTTTGAGCTTGTTTATTACCATCGTCAGCTAAACGTTTCAATCTAGTATCATTAATAGAAATGACAGCAATTTCCGCACAAGCAAACACAGCATTAAGAATAATTAAAAAAAGTTGCAACAAAAGTAATTCAGTAACAGTAAAATCAGCCATATAAATCCTTTCAGTATAATATAAGAATACATAATAAGATATAAAAAATAATTTAACAAGATGAATTATAAGATTTATTGGGTATGAAGGAATAAATACACGATATATTTCTCATATTCTAAAAATAAAAAACTATATGTTCGTCCATGATGTCTTCGAGTGCAGCAAAGTGCAATAAAAAAATATATTGACGATAGACAAAAAAAGTGATAAAAAGTTCTCAGAAAGAAATTATTAGAGGCCTATTGCTAATTGTCAAGCATTCAATGGTGGTAGGTTATTATTATAAACAAAGGGAAGAAGCTTGATCTCTCCCTAAAAATATTATAATTATGAAAACAATAGTAAAGAATGAAGAATTTTATGATTCTGCAAGAAAAAGAGAGTTTGAAAAACCTTATATGATTGAGAAATTTCGCAGATTAATGCAACAGAGAGATTTCTCACAGATAAAGGAACTGCTCGACCAAGGTTTTGATCCCAATATTATCGTTCCAATAGAGGAAAAAGACTATTACAGCTACGATAACGGGATGATTACTGGCTGTCATATCCAAACTAATTATTATCAGTTGTTGGATTTGTGCGAAGATTCTCCTGCTTTACAAAAGCTCTTACGTAGCTACGGTGCCAAAACAAGCGAGGAAATAAGAGCTGAAAGAGAGGAAGAGAGAAAGCGAGAGGAAGAACGCGAAAGACAGGAGAGAGAGGCTGAAAAAAAAGCCCGTAACGAAAAAGAAATGGAAGAAGTGAATAAGCTCTTAGGTTAATCTTTTCTTTCAGAACAAACAAAAAAAGGCTTGAGTGAAAACTCAAACCTTTTTTGGTGCATAAAAGAGTTTTTTGAACATTTAAGAATAATTATAACAGATTCGATAATTTTTCACTATAATTTTCTTAATTATGATGATGCTGTAAAATTATCTCTAAATTGCTAAATATACTTATATGGTAAGAGTTATTGGATTGATTTAATTCTTCGTTAATTCAATGGTTTAAATTTGGTGGATATAAATATTAAACGATTTATTACAATAAGATTAGTTATATAAAATAATTTTATTTAATAAAAAATGATTCACAATTAAAATTACTCACCAGACATATTTTTTAGTTAATGTTTGGGGAGAAAGTTTTTAGAGAGAATAAAAAATACCCTTAACTTTAAAAAGTTAAGGGTATTTTTTACTAAAAGAAGATAAATAAAGCATAATATATGCTCATTATTTCTTAAAATCCCAACAAATAATCAGTCATCAACAGCATCATCACCATAACCATTTTCAGCAGCTTTGTAAATGCAGTAAACAGCGGACATACCTAATGATGTATAAATATTTATATCCCATTGAAAGGAACAATCTGTAAATAAATCAAATATTCCGAATAAAGCTAAGCCCAATAAGAAGAGGGCAATAAATTCAAAACAAAAGCGTTTCATATGAATAATATTTAGAACTATAATTATAAATTTTCTTAGTTGTATAAAACAAATCTAACTAAAAGTCAATTTTTTTTTGTCAAAAGAAATGTTGATTTACGATATTTATTTTCATTAGGGTAGATTTATGTGTGAAAGATAGAGAAATATGATAATTTTTAGAATAAAATCAAAGGAACTGACATTATAAGTAATTCAGCAAAGAAAAATAAAAGTGTTGATTTTTGTCTATTTTAGTGATATAAGCAACAAAGAGATAAATTTTTATGTGATTATTAATTCTATTTCGAGATATGTAAGAAGTCTAGCTTCCCAGGGATTTCGAAATATTTTAAGAGAACCAAGTCGAGACGCGAAAGTGGGTAAGATATTGGTATTATTATGAGAAAAATTGATGCAAAGATTGTGATTGTTGATGCATACGGAGTATTTAATTTTGGAAAAGGTATTTCTCTGAATGTCATTAAAGAGTTTCAAAAATGGCTTAGTGACGGGAAAAGAGTCTATATACTTTCCAATACGACTGCACTCAATGATGGTGCCATAAAAAGCTATGCAAAGAAAGGTGTTATAAAAGGTGTTCACTACACAGACATGATGACATCAGGTCAATATGCCAGAGAAGATATTCAAGCAGGAAAGCTTTCTGTAGATGGAAAAAAGTATTATGTCTTCGGAACAGCGAATTTCAAAAGCACAAATCCCGTGCCGGCGATTTTTGAAGATTCTTCTTATGAAGCTGTTTCAGATATATCGGAAGCTGATTTCATCTATTGCGGCATTCCTCAACTTAAAAAAGAAAACGGCGAAAGCTACGATAGTGAAAACAAAATGGACTTTTTGCCGTTGATTAAAGAACTGGCTAAGACAGGAAAACCTATGGTCTGTGCAAATCCTGACAAAATAGCTAATGAAGGAGGACGCTTCGTTGTGCGGCAAGGGACAATTGCTGAGATGTATGAAAATTTTGGAGGCAAGGTAATTCTTTATGGAAAGCCCGACAAAAGAATTTTCGACAATCTTATCAATAGGTATTGTCCGGAAGTCAGACGGCAAGATATGCTTATGATAGGCGATACGGTTCGCACAGATATCAAAGGAGCAAAGCAAGCGGGTATTCCTTCGGTGCTAGTATTGGAAGGAGGCGTTTCAGCAAGAGATATGACACAAGAAAGTCTATCTCTTGAAGATTACCTGAAAAGGGAAGCATGTGTTCCGGAATATATTTGGGACAGAGTTTGCAAAGAACCCTTATTCTAAATGTTAAGTTATTAAAATTGAAACAAAAAAAGAGGCTTATAATAAAGCCTCTTTTTGTTATAAGAAGGCCAAAATAAAGTATTTACATAAAAGGAAATTAGAGATTGAGATAAAACGAAATTTTAAAAAAGCCTTGCACATTTGAGCAAGGCTTTCAAGTCATTAGCGTTTCAAAATCAACAAATATTCTTCCAATGAGGAGGAACGTGGATATTCCCAAGTCATATTATCAAGGTTACAAATAACCACAGAGCCACGATCTGTTGCATAAATAAATCTACCTTCCAGAGGCTTATCCCCCGCTGCAATGCGTAATTCTGAAACTTCCTGCCATGCCGTTACAAGCGTTTTGACATCAGAAAAATTCAGTAATTCTCCGCCAAAGCGATCACGATAGAGTGCAACCACAGATGGCTTAACGTTTTGTGTTCGAGAATGAATGACCAAGCGAGGAGAAATTCTGTAACCAATAATACGTCCATTCTCTGGTTGATAGACAGTCGTTTCAACCAAATTCTCATAAACATATCGAGGTTTTGTATAATCCCCCACTTCTTCAGGAAGTTTTCCATCCCATAAAGGCTCTCCAGCCGGACCAACATAAACACCAGCTTTACCGGTGAGTTCATCTTGGACACGTTGTCTCATTTTTGAAACTTTAATAAAACAAAAAAGAAACAAAGCAATAAAAAGAACGCAAGCAATAATAGTAGTTACCGACAAAATGTTTGTATCAAATTCATTCATAATTATACCGGAATATTTAAAGAGGCTTATTTGACCGGATCCTCTAAATTAAACATAATGATAATTAATTGAAAAAAGATTATATTTTTATATTGAAAAGTCAAGTGGTAAAACTAAGGCTACAATCATTTATAAAGCTTATTGCTAAAATATATAAAGAAATTCTCAAATTAAATATGGTATATTTTATATGTAAGATTTTTTATTTTTTTCTTGAGTTTGTTTAACATAGTTATAGAGTTCAATTTGATATGGTGTAGTGCAATTAATTCTAATTTTCTCTGCTAAATCTATGGTTTTACATATAAATTTTGCTGGATTACCAGCCCAAACTTCTCCATCAGGAATATTTTTTGTAACAACGGAACAAGCTCCAACTATTGAGTTATTCCCAATATTGACACCGGGAAGAATTGTGCTTCTGCATCCAATAAAACAGTTATTTCCAACTTTAATTCGTCCAAATTTAAAAATTGTTTCTTCATAAAAATTCTGACAAACGGAAATACAACCATCATGTGTCACAAAACAACAATCAAAAGAAATAAGCACATTATCGCCTATTTCAATCAAGAAAGGTTCGCTTCCCCAGTTTGGAGAAGAAACAATTCGAGTATTTTTTCCAATTTTTACTCCTATATGACGAGCGTTTATGACAGGGTTGTTTGTTTTTTTTATATATTTAAATATTTTTAATCCGCAAAAATAGATTTCTCTTGCCCCATCATCTAATTTTTTCTTCTTAAAAAGCATATGTATTCCCCTCTATAACAAAGATAAGTAAAAAAGATTAATAGACAAAGAAAATTGTCTGAACTGTCACACCTATAACTATAATATTTTTTTTTAATTAGATGTCAATAATGGAGAAGTTTGATCTAAAGAGTAAAAAAATAACAAAGTTATAAAAGATACATGTTTAGAAGTATAAAACATATAAAAGAAAAAAAGCCCTTGAATTTCAAGGGCTTGGAAACTGGTGCCGACACACGGACTCGAACCGCGGACTCACTGATTACAAATCGACTGCGCTTGTAAAATATTATCTTTATAAATCAATATGTTAATTTTAAAATTTTAGCAATTTTTTAGCCGAGCTATCACGCTAAAACAAGCTCCTTACAGCTTGTTACATAAGGTATTTTATTCTCTCAATCTGATATTTTGCGTGATGTCTTTGAAAAACTCTTCGTTCCATAGTTCTAATTGTGATTTATCCGTAATAAAAGGTAAAACATCTTGCTTTGCTTGTTCAAAATCTATTGTTTCAAAGCGGTTGTTTAACATTGATTTTAGTTCATCTAATCCAAAAGTATTTTCTTTATTTAGCATACCGGAATCTTCTAGCCTTGCTTGTAAATGAGCTAAATTAACGCTTGCGTTATGCGCTAAATAAAAAACATAATCATAAAGGTCTCTTCCTTTAACCCTATTTTTCCAAGAACGGCAAATTACGGCGTGAAGCTTTCCTGCAAACAGTGACGGCGTATCATATAATTTTACCTGATACGGACTTGGTAATAAACGGTATTTGTTTTCAAAAGTGGCAAAAGCCGGAGGTTCGGTATCAATCTCAAATTTAATTTTAATGACTTCATTAGCATTGATATTCAAGTTTGAGCCATACACACTCAAGATATGTTCTTTGGTATTTCCTTTCAAAAATGCTGATTTTATGGCAGAATCTTGAGCTTTTTGTTTTTCTTCTATGGAAAATTGCAATCCCAAAGAGGCTAATTCTTTTTCCAAAGATGAAAAGTAGCGTTTTAATTCAAAATTTTCATTCGGTTTAATTAAAGAAAAATCTAAATCTTCTGAAAAACGGTCAAGTCCATAAAAAATACGAAGTGCCGTTCCACCATAAAAAGCAGCCTCCTTAAAAAATCCAGCTCGCGAAAGTCCGCATAAGGCAACTTCTTGCACAATTTCTTTAAGGGTATTTTTCTTTTCATCAACCGTGTTGGTTTTGTATTTTGATAACATTTGTTCTAAAACGGTTTGCATTACTTTAGTCTCCTCATAAACTTAATTAAAAAGTTTAGATTATTGGCATGATACATCGGGGCTATTTTTTCTATGCTTTCCATATTGAGCTTTTTTAATTCATCTTCATCTATGCGAAGGTTATCAAATAAAAGAGCATGAAATTCATTTAAGTTTTTGACCGGAGGCATGGTATAAAGCTTATCACATAAAGCCTTTTCCGGTGTTGCAATTTGATAAGAATAGCCATTTTCTTCATAGATTATGATGCCAAATGGATAAACCTGAGACGGAATATCTCGATAGATAAAAGTTCCAAAATGGTTTTGATACTTTTTGGTCTTATGCTTGCCAAAGGTTGCCGAGGTGTATGTCTTATAAACAGCTTCAGGAATTAGAGAATAAATATAAAGAGCATAATCAAATGACAGATAAGAAGGTCCGAAAATGTGTCCTGCTAAATATTTGCCATCTACTGTTGAGTCTGTTTCATACAGCTCACGGACAATAGGTATTAATCGACCGGCTTGCACCTCGTGTCTTACCTTGTCATACAATTTGGCATAGTTGCTAAACTTTATTTTTAAATCATCAATTGAATATATCATATTTACTCCTATAACTCCAATAATAATGGAGTTTTGTGTGTAAATCAAGCATTTTTTTTGTAAATGAAATTTTAATAAGATAGGAGATAAGTCTAAAATTATTGATGGAAAATAATAAACAAGTTCACGCAAATTTTTAATTAAGCTTTCCAAAATGCTAATTTAAATTTCTTCCGAAGGAGGCATTTATGAATAAAATTAAATATACAAAGATGGTGAATTTTTCTTGGTGGAAAAGTATACAGGATACTCTTGGCAATTGTAATATTGGAAATATCATTTTTTTTCTTCTTATCAGTATAATAAATTTTTTAATTTTATATGTTTTAGTTAATAATACGCCAAATTGGGAAAAATACTCAGAACAATTTACAAGATTCACTTACTTTTTGGTAATATCGTTCTTTATAATTTTGGCCTCATACTGGTACATATTTCACAAATTTCTAAAGAATTATACAGTAAAATTAGGCTACAGTACATTATTTTATACACTTGTATTTCTTTTGATACCGAGTGTATGTTGGTTTTTGCAATATAATATTGAAAGTAATGTTTATGGGATAGGCAGAAAATTAGCGTTTATCTGTATGATAACATCATTTTCTTTATATTTTAATACCGCTCTTATTGGGTTAGGAAATGCACTTTTTTTAACTCCCAAAATCATAGAAATAAATTTCAAATTTAAAATGAAGTTTCTTTTTACTCTGTTCTTTTCATTGTTTATTCTGAGCTTTATTTATTTTTTTATTTTCTTTTTTTAACTGAAAGGAAAATAAGCAGTCACAGTATCGCTAGTATTGATTTTAGATATAGTATAATAAAAAAAAGCCTCCGCAATGGAGGCCTTTTTTATGATGGTGCCGACACACGGACTCGAACCGCGGACCCACTGATTACAAATCAGTAGCTCTACCAACTGAGCTATGTCGGCAACGACAACGAAAGAGTTTATATACGAAGGTTTTTAGAATGTCAATAGTATAATTTAAAATTTTACACATTTTTTTATTTTGTTTTGAAAAAATAAGATTAGAATGAAAAAGAAAGAGAGGAAAAATGACCCCTGAAAAAATATTATCCCATATTCGTAATATAAAAGATTTTCCTAAAAAAGGAATTATATTCAAAGATATAACAACAGCATTAAAAGAGCCTGAAACATATAAAGCGATTATCGATAATCTATATGCACAAATAAAAGATATGGACATAGATTATATTGCAGCAATCGAGAGTAGGGGATATTTAATAGGTGCACCATTGGCATATAAAAAAGGTGCGGGGCTGGTTATAGTTCGAAAACCAGGAAAACTACCGGCAGAGGTAATACATGAAGAGTATGCATTGGAATATGGAACTGATGCACTAGAAATGCACAAGGATTCTATTGAAGAAGGTAAAAAAGTGCTGATTGTGGATGACTTACTAGCAACCGGAGGAACAGTGCAAGCTGCAGATAGGATTGTGAAACGAGTCGGAGGAAAAGTGGTTGGATGGCTTTTTTTAATAGAGCTAACGGCATTGTCGCAAAAAATAGAATCTGCTCCATCTATTATAAGTTTAATAAAATGCTGAAAAATTTTTAAAAAAAGAAAATAAAGTATTGACATATTAAATATTTATTTTCTAAAATACTAGAAGGTTGAAAATAAAAAAGGCTAATTCAATGACAGCCAATGAGCACAAAAATTTTTTAGAAGATGGATTCAGAACGATAAGTCTGAATTCTATTGTTGTGCTAAATATTCCTCTTTGCATGATTATAATTCTCCTTATTGGCTCTTTACTCTAAGTGCTTTACGCATAAGCTTAAAGCCCGAACACTTAGAGATACAACAAGGGCTTTAAGAAGACGACAGAGAAATAATAAAATCCAAAAGAGGAAAAAATGTTAAAAGATAATCAAAAGAAAATAAAAAAAGAACCAGTATCAGTAGTAGATACAAAAAGCACATTTAATAGTTATTTTGAAACGATTGGTCAAAAAAGCTTTAAACAATTTTACTATGATTGGCATATAGATGCAATGGTAGAACCATTTGCAGAATTAGCAGATTATTTTAATCGTAAATACCCGATAAAAACATCGGAACATTTTGACAATTTCGTTAAAGAATATACAGAAAGCGTTAATAACTATAATATAGATTGTGAAAAATTTTGTTCTGTAAAATCAGGAATCCTACATAAAGATACGGAATTATCTTCGATTATTGATAAAATAGAAACATTTAGTTTCGAATTTCGCCAATTCGCATACAGTTTTATGAAAGAGGAAGATTATGTATCAGAATTTGGTAATTGGACGTATAAACCCAATTATCCATATTCGCATATGCACGGTTTAGCAATCTCTGTCGACATCTTAAACAAAATATCAGAAAACTATCAATTCATAGAAGAAGGACAAGCAAAAGAAAAAACACGCTATATTGTAGATAATTATTTACGATCCAATATAGCAAAATCATATCGATATAATACCCGCTACAACTACCAATACAGAAAGGGAACAATTCAAAAATTCGTATCATTGCGTAATCAGATGGGGGAAGAATATAAAAAAGGTCAATACAGGGATTATAAAGAACAGTTTCAGATAGAAACAATGTCTGGAATGAGTTATGGTAAATATCGTCCCAATGGCTTTGAGTTAGAATTTTACGTTCCTGAAGAATATGGAGATTATGAGAAATTAATTGAATATTTAAAACAAAAACATGGTTGGAAGAAAGTATATACCAGCAGCAAAAATCCTGAAGTATATACAGATGGAGAGGCGGCAGGTGTAATTGAACGGGATGAAAGTTTAGCAGCTATGAAAGGTCTTGCACCCGTAGAATATGCATCCAGAATTATGACATCTAAGGCAGATGAAAAAGAGTGTCTGCGAATAATGGATTCTTTTGAAAAAGGACATGCGAATGTGCATTGTTCACTACATCAACATGTATCAGCCGAAGGGTTCAATTTAGATACATATAAAAGATTGGTGAAAAGGATGATGCAACATGAGGATATGATAGTAGGCAATTTTGCAGCACCGGAACGCCGTAACAATAAATTACTATATGCAACATATATCAGCAGAAATTTAAGTTCTAACGGCAAAAGAGATTATCCATTTTTATGCGTGATGACAGATATGTGTGAAGATTTGAATGAATTAAGAGAAATGGTGGGATTTGGTCACAAATACAAAACATTAAACATCATGCCATCAAAAACAGTAGAATTTCGATATATGAACGCTAACTTCAATTCGAGATATGTTGAAGCCTTTTTGCAATTCAATAGAGACTTTGTAAATAGTGCTGTTAACAATGAGGGAACTCATATAAACAGACCATTAGCAAATAAATTTAATTGGATGCAAAATTTAGTGGAAGACAATAAGACGATATTAGGTCCTTTGAGTTATTACTATCAAACACCATATGACCAATATCGACCAAATAATAAAGTGAATGCCCATACCATTTATGAAGAAAATGTCTATGCGCGTCACGTTGCTGATGCTATAAATGCAACCGGAAAATTTGGGTACTATAACAGCTGGTTTTTAAAGAGGGTGAGAGATGCAAAAGCAAGATAAAGTATATGAGGTAATCAATCCAAATGTTCAGAATAGCTTGATATTAACCTGCGAACACGCATCGGCAATAATTCCGGAACAGTATAAGAATTTAGGTTTATTGCCACATAAATTAGATACTCACATAGCACGAGATAAAGGGTGTAAAGAACTGACAGAGGCTCTGGCCCATAAAATAGGGTGCACAGCATTTATAGCCGGATACTCACGCTTATTTATAGATTATAATAGAAGGGAAAATGAAGCAAGTTTGATAGTGGAAGAAAGTGACAAAGTGCTGATTCCAGGCAATCAAAATTTGAGCGATAAAGAAAGAAAATATCGTATAGAGAATTTCCACCGTCCATATTACGAAGCGATTAGAAAGAAGATTGCTGATTTACAAAGTAAAGGCATTACCCCGAAAATATTTTCAATACATGGTTTTACCCCTCAATTAAAAGGAGGAACATATCGTCCATGGAATGCTGGAATATTGTATGTTAAACCAAATAATTTTGCTGAAAAATTGTTGAAAGGTTTGCAGAGTCATAAAGAACTAAAAGTAGATGCGAATGTTCCTTATGACATGCGCCAGTATAATACAGGAGCCGCAGCCATTTGTGGAGAAGATATTGGGTTAGAAAATGCTGTCATTGAAATTAAGGATACAGAATTTGATGATATACAAAAAGGCGTAACCAAGTGGTCAGATTTATTGATAAAAATATTAGATTGACAAAAAAAACTGGACTCTAATGAAAATATATGTTAATTTAGTAGCAGAAAACTATTAAAAATATATATATTATGAAACCAAAAATTTTTATCATAACAATTATGGTTATGATGCTTTCTGCAGTTCAAGGTTACGCGCAGAGAGTGGAAAGAGGAGCTCGTTCTAATACAACAAACGTAGCAGTTCCTCAACGTTCAACAACACGCACAACTATATCTCGCACCACAACAGTTAATCGAAGTGGAGCAAGAACAAGTTTGCCGCAACGTCAAGAAAGAGTGGTAAATAGAAGCTCTGACAGAACAGTATCTCGCACCACAACAGTTAATCGAAGTGAAACACAAACATCTAGAGACTGGCGTTATGAACGAGTAACTGAACCAACACGAGCAAATATTCAGAGAGGAGCAAGAACAAGAGAACCGAGAAGAGATGGAATATATGAAAGAAACAATCCATCATCTCGTCATTATATAGCCCCTCCTCCGCCACATCGTCCATGGAGACCAGTATTCCACCACCATCACCACTACTTACACCATCATTATAATTGCATATTTAATGATTGGTATTGGTATAGATGGGGAGGATATCATAACAGGTTTATCTGTCATAGGCTATATCATGATAGGTTCTTTGACAGCTTGTTAGGATATTATATCTGGGGTGCATTAGATGCTCCGACTAGATTAGATATCGGTAATATGACGTTAACCAGATATAACAGACAGTTGAAAGTAAAAATCAACGGTAATGTCTCATATTTGGATTTATATCGTCATCAAACAGTAATCTACCGTTCCGGTTACACTTCAATAGAAGTAACAACAGGCAATGGTAGTGCATTGGTTCGTTTCTACGATGAATATGGCAATGAAGCCACATATCGATTGTAGGAAGGAAAGAAAAAGAATAAAGAGGGGGCTTTTATAGCCTCCTTTTTTATGCATTAAGTTAAATGAATTTTAAGTAATATTAAGCTCCTATATATCATCTAAGGAGTAAAAATGAGTATAGAAAAAGTTCGAGAATATTTATCACAATTTCAAGCGGAAAACAGAATTATTGAATTTCCGACATCAAGTGCAACCGTAGAGTTAGCGGCAGAAGCAGCCCATTGTGAAGTGGGGAGAATAGCCAAAACTCTATCTTTTGATATTAAGGGAAAAACGGTTTTAATTGTTATGGCCGGAGATTGTAAGTTAGATAATTCAAAATATAAAACACATTTTCATACAAAAGCCAAGATGCTGACGCCAGAAGAAGTATTAGAACGTGTAGGACATGCGGTGGGAGGAGTTTGCCCATTTGATGTTCCGGAAAGTGTGGAAATATATTTAGATGAATCATTGAAAAGGTTTAAGAGTATTTATCCCGCATGTGGAAGTTCAAATAGTGCCATAGAGGTTACACCTCAAGAATTGGAAAAATACACAAAAACAGCGGAATGGATAGATGTCTGCAAGCAGAATAAATAGGATTTACCACTTAGTAATACACAGATAAGAAAAATAAATGAATAAAAAAACTCTCCAATAAAGGAGAGTTTTTAAAAGGAGCGAAAATCACCTTAAGAGTGAGTTAATTTTTTGTATTTCCTCCTCAGAAAGTTTATCCATCGTCCATTCCACTGATTTATGGAAAGCTTCGTTAGTAGAATATCCACAAGAAACCAAAAAATCAATAGAACGATAGATTTTTCGCAGTTTAGGTTCAAAAATACATTCCCAATCAGGAGCTTCAAGAACAAGCCATTCCGAAGTATCCAGCGTGATACCTAGCAATTCTTGCACAGAAGGTTCATGAGTAACCCAAACCAGAACATTATCGTTAGCAAAATCATGTTGAGCTTCACTAGCAAATCGTTTTGCAAAGTAAGGAATACTCAAAGCGGAAAAGTCCTGTAGCTCTTCTTTTTCAATAAGAGGAACAATGCCGAAAGCCAGATTAAGAACATTTGCTGTTTGCCAAGCTCTTCTGATTGGGGAAGTAAAAATAGCGGCAGGTTGACCTATAAATTTGATCATATGACGAGCTTTTAGAAAGAGATCCTGAGCACAAGTCTCAGTCAAATTCTTGTAGAAGTCATAACTGCCATGTCTAAAAATAATTAATCGTTTCATAGTCATGAATAAATAATATTAAACCGACAACAGAATATCTTGTTTGTCGATTTTTGTCAACAACAAAAAAGAAATAATTAAGCAATTTTAAAACTATTTTTGCTAAACTATAAAAAACAGAAAACAGAGAAAGGATTCCCAAATGAATACCGCAACAATTCACCCACAAAAACGTATAAAGCATTTTTTGCTATATGTTATAGCAGGAGTAGCCTCATTAGGAGGTTTATTATCAGGATTTGATACCGGCGTAATATCCGGAGCCTTGTTGTATATTAATGAAAGTTGGCCATTAAGCACACTAGAGCAAGGTTGGGTAGTGAGTTCCGCATTGGTAGGAGCAGTGATTGGAGCCGCTGTAAATGGTGTCTTGGCAGATATTTACGGTCGTAAAAAAGTAATAATAGCAACAGCCACAATTTTTGGGATAGGTTCATTAATATGTAGCTTTGCACCAAGTGTAAGCTGGTTGGTATTTGGTAGAATGATATTAGGATTGGCGATTGGTATGGTAAATTTTGTCATTCCTTTATATTTATCAGAATTATCACCACAAAAAGTAAGAGGAATGTTGGTATCACTATATCAATTAGCGATAACAGCGGGAATATTGTTTTCATATTTAATCAATAGAATATTTGCATTATCAGAATATAATTGGCGTTGGATGTTAGGAGCAGGCTTGGTTCCTGCGGTAATATTATTAGTAGGAATAAGTTTTCTTGGCGATACACCACGTTGGTTAATTAGTCGTCGAAGATATAGAGAAGCCAAGGAAATTTTTAAGAAGATTGATCCGGAAGAAGATGCGGATAAGCAAGTCAAAGAAATTCAGTCTACGATAAAGAGTAGCGCCAAAAAGCAAGGAAAAGTATTTGAACAATGGATGATGCGCCCAGTATTAGTAGGTGTATTTATCATGTTTATTCAAATATGCACAGGAATTAACACAATCATCTACTATGCTGCAACCATATTTAAAGCAGCAGGTTTTACGGATAACATCGGAGCATTATATGCATCTGTTGGAGTAGGGGTTGTTAATTTTGCAATGACATTTGTAGCAATATTCTTCACAGATAAAGTAGGGCGTAAGCCACTACTATATGCGGGATTAAGTGGTATCACAATAAGCTTATTTATGCTTGCGACATCATTTTGGTTAAGCAGCAATTACGGTTATGATACAAAATGGGTTGCGATGGGTAGTATAATAATGTTCATTGCAAGTTTCGCATTTTCATTAGGACCAATCGGTTGGATACTAATATCAGAGATTATGCCATTAGCGATAAGAGGAACTGCAATGAGTATTGCTACGATGTCAAATTTTGTATTTAACTTTATAGTAGCATTAATCTTTCCGACATTATTAGAGGCTATAGGAGAGCCACTAACATTTGGTATATTTGGAATGATAGGTGTATTTAGTCTATTTTATACATGGAAGTATATACCAGAAACCAAAGGACGCTCGTTAGAGCAAATAGAACAAAGCTGGAAAGAAGGAAAGTCAATTTCAGAATTTTAGAAAATAAAATACCCCAAGTTTAAGACTTGGGGTATTTTTCATAGAAGCTAGACATCTAAAAATGCTTTAAATTGCTTGAGCGCCGCCCAATAAGTAATGACATCATCATCAAATTCATAATGGTCATAATAGTATTTCATCAAATCTTTATAATTAGATTTAATGAAAGCAATTTGAGCTTTTTTAACAAAAGGTTTAGCCTTAAGATACAATGCAACAAGTTTTTTATTTTCGCTCTGAGCGATTGCGCATTGAATACTTTCGCAGATATTAGCTCGTTGGAAATAATCTTTAAGAAAATCATCTTGTTCAGCCTCAATCAACTTCAGCAAAGCCTTATAGGACAGCATAAAGTAGCAGCTAAGAAGCGAGAGAGACTTAATATCATTGCGTTCAGCCAATATTCCAAACCAATAATCATCAAGGAAGGAATTAGAATTTAGCTTAAGGCATTTTTTACAATACATTTCAAAAATATCATAATTTCCAAGTTGCAATAAAGCAGCAAAAGCAACATATGTGAATCTAACACCATATTCTAAAGCTTCTTGAACAAAAGCAGGATTATTGGTGTTAATAAGAGCAATCTGAGCTTCATTAGATAAAATTGTTTCATGGACATAATGTAAATTTGTTTTAAATCCAAGATAATATTTAAACAAATTCAGCTCATTGTCTTTAATAATTTTAAGCAATAATGGCTGTTGAATTCCTTGATTTCGAATATAGTTTTTCAGAAGAGAAGGAGATTCCTTTCCATAATTTTCATACAACAACAATTCAGCCTCCGGAGAGAGTTGATTGTTTTGAATAAAAGACAGCAAATAATACTTAGAACAACAATTAGGGTTAACCAAGAATACATGGTATTCCCAAGGTAAAAAAGAATTGAACCAATGAGCTTTATAAATAGCCCATTTTGCTTTTCTATTAAAAACAGATTTTTTGCTCATAACAATGAAAAGATTAATAATTAGACATAGGATTAAATAAAGTAAAAAGAAGATATAAAGAAAAGGTGCATAAGTCAATAAAAAAAGCCTCCTTTCCGTAGAAGGGAGGCTAAATAAGAGAAGTCAATTTTCTTCTAGCTCATCACGAATATCATCATCAGAAAATCCATATTTTTCATGATAGAATTTGATCAAATCCCAATCATCCATCAAGAAGAGATAGATTTCATTGTCATAAGAATAAAGCTCGCCTTTAGAGATATATTTGCGAATGATTTCTTTATCTCCACGACAAAGCAAAATTCGCTCAGCTTCTTCATAAAAAAATCGTTTTGAGAGAAAAGCATCAATAAGCTCAGAAGAACCCAATGCGGCCAATTGACGTTCATCAACAGTAGAAAGAGGAACTTCTTTAACAAAGAATTGAGCAGATTTAGACAAGTCTTTCCTATGTAAAATAATACTCAGTAATGAACAATCATCTGATACGCAATAGGAATAAAAATTCCTTTCGTTTTCACTTAAGAGCTGGAGGTATGATAAAATGGTATCATCATCAGCTACGGATAGAAAAACACTTAGAGTATCGGCATCTACAAAGCGAAGTCCATTATTCCAAAGATCTTTCAAAAGATTTACATCATTTCGTTTAATTAAAGCAATTTGGTCAGGAATATCCAAGTCATAATCTGAAAAATACTCTTTGACAATCTGGGGGGATGCAAATTTGAACAAAGCAAGATTATCGATAAGACCAAGAGTGCAATCATTAATAAATTTTCTGATTTTTTTATCATCACCGGACTGAAACAATCTAATTATATCCCTATGTCCTAAATTATTAACATTAAGGAGTAATTTATCAGAAAGCTCAGGATGCGGATGATCAGCAAGCCAAGCTACAGTTTCCGGATGAAGCATTAAGGACTCATCAAAGTAAATATCAATAAGTTCCTGATTTTTACTTTCAATTAAACGTATCTCAAATTTACTTGGAAGGTTGGATCTTTCGAGAACTGTCTTCAGAATATCGAAATGACGAGGTTCGAAAAGGCGTTCATAAATTCTGTCGTCGCAATCACGATAATCAAAATCGAAATAGTAAATGTAACTTTCAAAAAGTTCATTAGATGCATGCGTAGCAAAATATTCGATTCCTTTTTCAGAAAAATCACTACATTCGACAATGGGTCGCAACCACTCAGAATTATCTTTATCAATCAAGAGTTTCTCATTATCAAAAGAAAGACTGGAGTTAGCGTTCAAGGCAACTTGAAATAATGCCAAAGATTTCGTATTGATGATATCTGCAATAAGCGTATCTAGAGAATTATGATAAGCAAAATTCGAATAAATACGCGGATCATCATATAACAAAATAAGAGGATAGTTCTCCGGAAAAATAGCACGATCACAGAGATAGGCAGATGTAAGATCCGATACTTTAGCTTTCAATAATAAAGCCTCTGTTTGAGGAGAGAATGTCAAATAGTCAACATACAAAGGAGATAATTTCTTCAAATTTTTTCCACGTAAAAACATTGAAGTTCCATTCTGAGATAAAGAAATTTTATTTTCCAATAAAATATCTCCTCCCGTCATAGAGATAATAGCTTTTTCGGTTTCCGAAGAAAGTGATATACCTTTAGCATGTTGAGCCCAAAATTTGAAAACATCAAAATTTTTATTTTTCAAAACCTCCAAAAGAGCTTCTTCAGATATAGGATTATGAGATTCCAAATAAAGGGCAAGAGCTTTTTTAGAACATCCTTTCCCTTCAAGCATATTCAGATGATGCTGTGGCTCAATTTTATAGGCCGACCTCCGATGACGATGCCACAAAAACTTCCATACTTCAATTCGGGTAGCCCAAATCGAAGATCTTTTAACTTCTTTTTTCATAATAGATAAAAATTAAATAGTAAAACATAAAGTTATCAATAGAGAGAATAGATTAAACTAAAATATTTTTTTGTCAATATAGGGGCAAATAAAAACCTGCTTCCCCAAAAGAGGAAACAGGTTAATAGAAAGAATTTAATACAGCGTAGCTAAAAGAGCCTCAGCTTTTTGGCAGAGATAATGCTTTTCTGTATAAATTTTGAGCAATTCAGGTTTATTAAGTTCAATAAGCTTAATTTCATTGTCTTCAAATAAGTCATATTTTTCCAAATAAAAAACAACAGCATTGTATGTTTTGGAAAAATCAGACTTCAATAATTGAGTCTCAGCCTCATGACAAAGTTCAAAATCCTCAAAATAGAGGAGCAACAAAGCCGGATTTTCTCGTTCAACCAAAGCCATTTCCTCAGAATCAGAAAGTCTGTGGTGCTGAATATACAAAGTAACATTTTTCTCATCGCCGTTACGAATAAATTCGGAAGCATCAATGATGCCGAATTGATCAAAATAAGCGTCAAGCAAATCCAGATTACCTCTGTTGAAAAGAGCTAATAGGCCGGAAGGAGTATTAAGCGGTTGAGCGACTTTTTCAAAGTATGCGGAAATACGTTTTTTCGAGCAATATGAGATGAAATATTTTTCAGCCACATCAGGAACACGTATTTTTTTCTGCACTAGATAGTCGATAAAGGCTTTACGAAGCTTATCAGAACCATTTTTGAACAAAACAATGACAGCAATATCCGGTAACTCATATTTGAGAAAGTAGGAAGAAGCTATATCCAAGGGAGCCTTTTCCATAAGCAAAGCTGCATTCAGATGAGCAAGTTCATGCCTTGCAAAGTGTGCGGCAACTTTTGTAAAATCCTTAGAAAGAATGAGTTTTCGCTCTAAAGCATAAGGTAAACCGAAGTTTTCTTCATAAAGATTTTGCAATTCAACAAGAGATCCTCTGAAAAGATGTTCGGCCGAAGTGTCAAATGGCTTAGCCTTTCGTTTGATACAATCCTCAATATAAAAGCGAATAAGCTCTTCATTTTCAGATTCAAAAAGTTCTGTCTGAGCTTGATAATCTAATTGATAATACTCAATATAGAGTTTGATGGCATCCCAAGCTTCACTTTGTATCAGTAATGAAGCAAAGTTATCAGGAAGTTGAAAATTAGTTTCAAATCCAATAGAAACCATACGTTGCACCAATACCCACATCAGCTCAGGATTATTAAGCGAGAAAAGTCGAACATATTCCTGAGATGTTTCAAGGAAATTATTCTGAAGCATTTTTTTGCAAAGCTCAGGGATCCCTGTTTTAAGAATATACAGACGAACAATAAGTTCGCTGAAGACTGATCGATTTTGGATATAAAGTAATTTTCCTGCGTCAAACGATGAGTTAAACAGAGTTTCGACAAGAGGTTGCGAAAGATCATCTTTAACATGTCTAAAAAACAGTTGCAAAAGATCAAGACGCTCATTCTGAATAATTTGTTCCCAGAGGTTAAGTGGAACGGACTTGTGCCGCATAACAAATCTTTCAAACAATTCGGAAGGTTTCTGGAGTAAGAGGTATCCATATTGGGGAAAACTTTTCTCCAAGACATCGAGAATTTGTTCATCAGATCCTTTTTCCACAACAATTGGAGCAAAGAATTCACACAAAGATAATTTCTGCAAACAGAAGCCAAACTTCTCTTTATTTTGAGGTTTCAAAAGAGTAGTATAAGCATCTTCATCAAAGTGATCAAAGATTTTTAAATGATACTTACTAAATTGCTTTAACGAAATGGCGTCCAACAAGGGAGCTTGATAGTGAGGATCAATAGTTTCGTTAGCTTTTAAGCGATGGAGCAACGCATACTTCTTAAAGAAAGAAAGTTTGCCAACATTGTTTTCTTTTTCATTCATAATAATAAAAATTTAATAGTGAAACATAAGATTAAATATTAGGGTAATAAGGATATTGTCAAAAATATTTTTTGTCAATAGGTGGAAAGAGAAAATATGAAAAGAGATAAATATATCAGATTTTTAGCTTGACAAAAGTAAAAATATACTCATATAATACGATACAAATTATTTTGTAAAACTATGTAGAGAAAGAATATGGTTAAGTTAAGTGATAATAACGCCTATAAGAGAGGGCAAGAACTTTTAGATTCAGGAATGTGTAAAGAAGCTATAGCTCAGTTCGATGAGTTTTTAGCGGAGCAGCCAGATTCATGGAAGGCAATAAACTCTAAAGGATTTGCTTATCAGAAAATGAGCAAGTATACAGAAGCAGTAGAATGCTTTGATAAGGCTCTTGCAATTAATCCAAAGTCAGTGGAAGTTTTGAATAATAAAGGTGTTACACTTAGTATGCGAGGACGTTATAAAGAAGCAATTGCATGCTTTGAAGAGGCCTTTGCAAATGATCCGACTTCTCTTGAGGCTCTTAACGGTAAAGCAATTGCTTTGCAACATATGTTCTTATTTAAAGAGGCTCTGGATGTTTTACAACAAGCATATCAAGTAGATTCTAAACACCCTCAGACATTGCTAAGTATAGCTGTTACACTTCAAAAGTTGAAACAATATGAACGTGCAATTGGGTATTTCAAAAAAGTATTGGCACTTGATAAATCTAATGTAAAAGCATGGAATGGTATCGGTGTAACCTATCAATTGATGGGTGATAACGATTCTGCATTAAAATGTTTTACAAAAATCTTGAATATTGATAGCACAGAAATTCAGGCATGGATTAGTATTGGATTTGTATATCAAAAAATGTTTAAATTCAAAGATGCATTGAAGTGCTATAATAAGGCTAAAAATTTGGTGGATGGTCGTTATCACCATAAATTATATGACGGCTTGGCATCATGTTTAACAAAACTTTCGGAATTTGATCAAGCTATAGAAATCTATAAACACATATTCCAGAGAGAAGAAGGTAAAAAGAAGTGGGATGCACAACGTTCAATTAAGTTTGTTAATAAATTGAAACGTAAAAAAGCAATAGGTATGTTGCCAGATGTTATCCCAACAGAAGCTAGTGGAACAAATCCTGACTTGTCTTCAGAAGAAGCCTAGTTAATAGAAGAAACTATTTCCAAAGTATAACAAAAGCGGAGGGAAAATGTCAGAGCCGGCAGAAAAAAGCTCGCTAAGGGTTCTATATGAGTTGTTACCAAAATTATATTTTCTGCTGCAAATACTAATAGGCATATACGCTTCGTTTTGGATTTTAGAGCATCATCAACCCACCACAGGTGATGATGTCGAACATTTGCATTCTACTTGGTTAGTTTACAAAGGAAAAGTTCCTTATCTGGATTTTTTTCAACACCATAATCCGTTACTATGGTATTTATTTACTCCGATAATAGGATACTTTGCATATGATATTATTGTATTTGATGTTGTAAGAGAAATTTCTACTTTAGTGATGTTTGGCAGTCTATTTGTATCAGCATTGATAGTGTATCGGTTTATGGTGCAAAATTGGTTTGCCGGATTGCTATGTGTAGCATCAATATTTCCATCTTATGTAACTCTGAGTGGAGAAGATTTTCGACCGGATAATTATATGGTCTTTACCTTTCTTTTGGGGATATACTACTTCTTCTCTTATATGGAAAATAAACAAAGTAATCGTCTGATTTTATCATTTTTTAGTTTTTTTATATCATTTTTATTTATGCAAAAGGTTATATTCCTTCTGTTTTTTATAGGTGTTCTAATTGTATATCAGTTATACGCCGGAAATATTTCAAGAAAAGATTTTATTCAAGCCCTAATCTTACCAATTTTAGGAAGTTTAGTGTTTGTAGTATGGCTGAGTTATCATGGAATGCTAGAGAAATACTGGCTATCAAATTATATATTTAATTTATATATACCGGATGTATATGATGGTTTGGTCGAAAAAACAAAGCCAGAATTTTATGTGGTCAGCGTTATAGCCGGAATAGGATGTTTATACTTTTTCTATAAAGGCAATAATTTTGCGAAGATGATGTGTCTGCTATGGGTGGCAGAGGCCTTGCAGAGATATTTTTATTTTTCTTTAGATAGACATTACTACTACCAATTACAATTATTGAATGGTATAATAGCCGGTGCATTTATGTGGAAAATAATTGAACGTTGGCATTGGTTTTCATATGTATTTGCAGTTTTATCCTGCTTAGGAATGAATGCATTTTATGGCTATTGTAAAGACAGAGAGTTACCACCAGATTATTTTAGATATGTAACACCTAAATATGTTTTAGATCAAACAAATCGTTGTGATTCTGTGTTAAATGGCTATGGGTTAACGTATGGTATTTTCACAGAAGATATAACATACTATTGGAATTTAAACGGTCAATTAGATGTAATTGGAGAGAAAGTAGGCTTAGCCCCATTACCGAATTTAAATGATGCAGTAAGACGCTACTTGCCAAGAATTATATATACCGGACCATATTGGGATGAAAAAATGCGCCAAAAAGATATAGAAGTTCCGGTGCATTGGATAGATAAAAATTTACGAGACAAATATTACCAACAATCAGTTTTTGTAGATATATTTATACTAAAGCCGGAATATCAGAATAAGCGTCGTTGTCGATATGATGCCCTGACAGATAGTTGGAGATATTTCTATAAGGAGCCGATTTTAAATGCGAAATAAAATCGAACAAATCGTAAGAGTCATATTAGGCTTATATCTGACATTTTGCGTTGGACTATTATATTGGGCAATAATATATAGCGGTTCAGGAGATGGAGATACAATAGAACATGTCCATTCATCTTGGTTGGTATGGCGAGGGAAAATTCCCTATGTTGATTTTTTTCAACATCATAATCCTTTATTGTGGTATATTGCAGCTCCTTTTGTCGGTTATTATGAATATAGCCTACATGCGGTAGATGCGGTGAATATGCTGACAGCAACAGCAAGTCTAATAATGCTTGTGTATATTTATAGAATACATAAAGATTTTTTGACAGATAAATTAGGGGGAGTGATTGCAGCAGCATTTTGTGTTTTGCCACATAACAGTTTATTTAATAAAGATTTTAAGCCGGATAATTTTATGGCAGCAACCCTTGTTGTAGGAATATATTACCTATTTCGCTATATACAAGACAAGCGTATATGGGCATTGACAATATCATTTTTATTATTCTTTGCATCATTTATGCTTACCCAAAAAGCAGCCTTAATTTTGATTGGAATAGGTGCGATTATTATATGGCAGATAAAAGAGCAAAAAGTAAAGCTGAATGATTGTATCATAAGCGGCAGTCTTCCTCTTATGATATTTATAGCATATATGGCTTTTTTATATTACGAAGATTCACTAATGATGTATATAAAAGCCAATTATGAATTAAACTCCCATATACCGGATGTTTTTTACACCAGAAGATTTATTCATCCGAGTTATGAGATGTTTGTGCCTATACTATTAGCAATATATGCGATGGTAAAATATGTTTATAGAGGAAATATCTACATAAAAATATGCTGTATAATTTTCATGATGGAATATATCATTCGTATGTATTATTTTACACCATTTATATATTATTACGCTTTTTTACATGCGATAGCTTCAATTATGGCGGGAGTTACCATATCAGAAATAGTAAAAAAGAAAGAGTGGATAATATGGATAGTAGTAATCTACTTTTTAGGATTAGGAGGAATATACGGGAACATATATCGTCAAAGGATTACTGTTGGAGATGATTTCAAATATGGTGCGTCAGGGTTAGTTTTAAGATTAACCAATCCCTGTGATTATGTCTTAAATGGATACAGAATAGGTTATAATTTATTTAATAAAGATGTTGATTATATATGGAATTTGCAGGGGCAAATAGATGTAATCGCTGCAACAATAGGAATACGCCCAACATCAGATTTGGAGAGTTTAATTAGAAAATATCGTCCAAAGATAATTTATGGCGGAAATTACTATGACACATACAGAGAATATCGAGGAGAAATAGGCGTTCATCCGATACACTGGATAAGTCAACAGTTATTAGATGAGATGTATATTTCGCTAAATCGAGATAATTTATATATCTTAAAACCAGAGTATCAAAGTCATAATTGTCAGTATAATATCAGGACAAAAAGCTACGAATATATAGATAAACATTAGCAAAAAGTTTACTAATACTTTTGTATGATAAAAAAAGATAAACAAGACATATAAAAAGGAGCAAACCATGCGTGTAATAATAAAATCAGACTATGAGGAAGTAACGGATTGGGCAGCAACATATATAGCCTATAGAATAAAACGCGCACGACCAACACAAGCAAAACCATTTGTTTTAGGTTTGCCGATGGGAGATACTCCAAAAGGAATGTATAAAAAATTGGTAGAAATGAATAGAGCCGGAAAATTATCATTTGCCAATGTTGTCATTTTTTGTATGAACGAGTTTATAGGTTTAGAGAAGGGAGCTCCACAAAGTTGTCGTAGTTATATGGATGAGTATTTACTAAAACACGTAGATACAAAAGAGGCCAATATATACATATTAGATGGTCGCACAAAAAATTACGAAAAAGAGTGTGCCAACTTTGAATTAGCGATTCGTCAAAAGGGAGGAATAGATTTATTTGTTGGCGGCGTTGGAGCTGATGGGCATATTGCATTTAACGAGCCATTTTCATCATTAGATTCGCATACACGAGTTAAAACATTAACAACAGAAACAATGAAAGCAAAAGCTAAACTTTTTGATAATGATATAAACAAAGTTCCCCATACTGTATTGACTGTAGGAACGGGGACAATAATGGATGCGAAAGAAGTAATGATACTTGCAACAGGAGCCTCTAAAGCAGAAGCCACCAAAGCCGCAATAGAAGGGAGCATAAATCATCGTTGGGCTGTTAGTGCATTACAGATGCACAAGCATGGTATATATGTATGCGATGAGGATGCCGCATCAAAATTAGAACAAGAAACGATAGCCTATTTGAAAGATATCGAACGTAATGCGTATTAAGATATTAAAGATATTGGAACAAGAAAAAGAGGAGAGTTATCAAAAATTCTCCTCTAAACTTTTACCTGAAAATATAAAAATTTTAGGAGTAAGAATACCGAAGTTACGCAAATTGGCGAAAGAGATGCTTAAACAAGGGGAAGCGGAAGAGTATTTAAAAATATCATTTAGTGAATTAGAATACCAAGAAGAGTTAATGTTATATTCGATGCTTCTTGCAGAAGGCAAATACGAAAATAAGATTGGGTTAATAAAAAAATTTGTTCCGACTATAAATAGTTGGGCTGTATGCGATGTATTTGTATCAGAGCTAAAAGATACAAAAAATAATATGCAAAAATATTTTACATCATTTCTTCCCTATGCAATGAGTAATAAAGAATATGAAATACGTTTCTTTTACGTAATGTCTTTAAATTATTTTATAAAAGACAGAGAGTATATAGCAAGTATCTTTGATGCTATAAAAAAACAGAGATATGTTGGTTTTTATGATAAGATGGCTGTAGCATGGCTATTATCAATGTTATATGTAAGATATCCGGAAGAAACGGAAGATTTTTTATTAAAAGAAGATTTGGATAAATTTGTATTTCAGAAAAGTATAAGTAAGATTTGCGATTCTTATCAAGTAACAAAAGAAGCTAAAATCCATTTAAGAACTTTAGCTTCTCTAAGAACGAAAAATAAGAAATAACCTTAATCTTTATAAATAGGGAAAGCAGCGGTTAAATTTAAGATTCGTTTTTTAACATCTTCAATCACTTTATCTAAATCAGGTGTATGCAGAGCATCAACAATATCAGCAATAGCATTACCGATAAGAATAAATTCTTTTTCCTTAAATCCGCGAGTTGTACCAGCAGGCGAACCAAGACGAATACCAGAAGTGATAGACGGTGGTAAGGTATCAAAAGGAATAGCATTTTTGTTAGCGGTAATATGAACTAAATCTAAGGTTTCCGTTAATTCCTTACCATTAATGCCTTTTGGAGTTAAATCCACAAGCAACAGGTGAGTATCAGTCCCTCCTGTAACAAGTTTTAAGCCACGTTGAGTAAGTGTATCTCCAAGAGTCTTAGCATTTTTGATAACTTGAGCAGAGTACTGTTTAAATTCATCACTAAGAGCTTCTTTAAAGCAAACAGCTTTAGCGGCAATAACATGTTCTAATGGACCACCTTGCATGCCGGGAAAGATTGCCGCATTAATTTTCTTTGCTATCTCTGCATTATTTGTAAGGATGGCTCCTCCACGAGGACCGCGCAAAGTTTTGTGTGTGGTTGTCGTAACAACATCAGCAAAAGTAAGAGGATTTGGATAAAGTCCGCTAGCAACAAGTCCGGCAAAGTGAGCCATATCAACCATAAGAAAAGCTCCGCATTCATTAGCAATAGCTCTAAATTTCACAAAATCAATTTTTCTAGGATAAGAGGAGCATCCAGCAATAATGAGTTTAGGTTTATGGTTAAGAGCCAGACTATGAATTTGTTCATAATCGATCAGTCCTGTTTCTTTAACAACGCCATATTGTATAGAATTAAACCATTTACCCGAGAAAGAGACTTTAGCACCATGAGTAAGGTGACCACCGGCATCAAGGCTCATTCCCATGATTGTATCACCAGGTTTAAGCAAAGCACCAAAAACAGCCATATTAGCTTGAGAACCGGAGTGAGGCTGAACATTAGCAAATTGAGCATTAAAAAGTTTCTTCATTCTATCAATAGCAATTTGTTCAATAACATCAACAAATTGGCAGCCGCCATAATAACGATGGGAAGGATAACCTTCGGCATATTTATTAGTAAGGATAGAACCCTGAGCTTCAAGAACCGCTTTAGAAACAATATTTTCGGAAGCAATAAGTTCAACATTATTTTGTTGTCTTAAGAGTTCATGATTAATCGCTTCAAAAACTTCTTTATCAAAATTTTCCAATTGTTCAGTATTCATATAAAACCTCCAATAATTACAGATCAAGCATATCGATTCTGTTTTGATGTCTTCCCCCCTCAAAACGAGTATTCAAGAAGATATCGATTCTGCGTAAGACATCGTATTTATCCATAGTTCTTCCGCCAAAAACAATAACATTAGCATTATTATGTTGTTTAGCCATTTTAGCGACATCATCTGAATAGAGCAGAGCAGCCCGAATACCTTTATAACGATTAGCGCGAATAGAGATACCGATTCCTGTTCCGCAAACCAAGATACCCAAATCGGCCTGATGATTAAGAATACAATGAGTCATTTTATCAGCAAAAGTAGGATAATCAACAGAATCGCAATTAGAAGTTCCCAAATCCAGAATTTCAAAATGATTCTGAGAAAGATAAGACCCAATAAAATCTTTTAATTCAAATCCTGCGTGATCAGAAGCGAGAGCTATTTTCATATTTAACCTCCATAAAACTAAAAGGATGATGCCGTAAAACAATAAAGTATATAACATTTTTTTAAGAGATATACACAGTAATAAAAAAAAATAACATTTTTAAAAAAAATATATTGACGTTCAAATTTTTTTATGTATATATACAAATCACCACGTTGACGTTGGTACTTTGAGTTGGCCGGTTGGCAGAGTGGCTCATGCAGAGGACTGCAAATCCTTGTACATCGGTTCAATTCCGGTACCGGCCTCCAATAAGTATTATTCCGACTTAGCTCAGTGGTAGAGCAATCGGCTGTTAACCGATTGGTCGCTGGTTCGAGCCCAGCAGTCGGAGCCACTAAAAACCGTTTCTTAGAGATAAGAAACGGTTTTTTGATTATAGAGGAAAATATGAAAAGAATACTGAGAATATCGCTATTAAGTATAACATTATTGTTTGCATGTGGTTTGCTACTATTAGAAACAGATTTATCTCCAAAAAAGATATTAGAAAAAATAAATGAAAACACTAAGGAGTATAAAGCAAATATAGGAATAGGATATGCTGATAATCAAATAACATACCAAAATAATCAAAAGAAATATCCTCTGTTAAGCGTATTTAAGCTCCATGTAGCGGTGGCAGTATTAAATAAAATAAATCAAGAAAATTTAACGACAGATTCTCATATTAAAATCAATAAAACTGATATTAAAGAAAAGACATACAGTCCTATGCGTGAGAAATATGGGATAAAAGATTTAGAGTTATCAATATACGAGCTTTTATACTATATGGTAGCCGAAAGCGATAATAATGCCTGTGATATTTTGATAAATTGGGTAGGCGGGATAGATTCGGTTGCTAAATATATTCACTCAATAGGTTTATCTGCGACAGAAATAAAAGTTACAGAAGATACTATGAATAGAGAAGATATAACCCAATATCAAAATAAAGCTCCGCTAAATGAAATTCTAAAGTTATTAAAGATGATAGATAATAAACATTTATTTGCAGAGGAGTTACATAAAGAATTATTGTCAATTATGCAAAGCACACAAACAGGAACAAATAAAATAAAAAAATATTTACCTCAAGATTTAAGAGTTGCACATAAAACAGGTTCATCCTCAAGATTGCAAGATGGTAAAAAAATAGCCGATAACGATGTAGCGATTATTGGTCAAGGAGATAAGAGATATTATCTGGTTGTTATGGTATCCGATTCTTATGAAAGTGACGAAACAAATGCAGAAATTATCGCAAAAATATCACAACAAATATATACAAAAGAATTGGAAAAATAGCGTATATATTTAGCAAAAGAAGTAAGCCGAATTAGAAATCATTTTTATTTTTAAGAGAGTCGTATCTCTTATGAATACATTGGATACAAGTTTTATGAACACCATCGGTGATATTATAAAAAATAAAACGTCCTTGCCGTTCAGCGGTAACAAAACCATCATCTCGAAGTTTTTTCAAGAACTGAGAAACTTTAAGTTGCTCTAATCCAATTCCATTTACAATTTCGGTAACATTTTGCCGCCCATACAGTGTCAACCACTCTAAGATTCGCATTTTATCGAAATGAGCAAAAAGCTTCATACGATTAGCCGTCATCATGGTATAGTCAGCAGGAAGCATTTCTTTAACACCATCTTGCAAAAAGAAAAAACAATCGGTCATATAGGCATATAGTTTACGAAGGCAACCAAAAATACTAGCTGGATATTCTTCGCAAATATCATAATAAATAAAAATTCCCCGACGAGTAGTTTTGACCAGATTATTTTCTCTCATTTTCTTCAAGCTTTGAGAGATAATTGCTTGCTCTGCATTAAGAGCTTTAGTAATTGTGGAAACAGAAGAAGCACCATTAACGTCAAGATATTCAAGAATACGCAATCTGAGCGGATGAGAGATATAGTTAATTCCTCTCACTGCTTTTTTCATAATTTCAATAGGTAATGGTTTATCCATAGGAGCTCCTCATAAAACAGTAGTAAGTATAGTCCAAAGAATAACGAATGCAACAAAATTTCTCAAATTAAGGGCAAAGAAGATTAAAATGCTTAAAGAGTAATATTTTGAAAATACGTTTTTAAATCATCAATAGCTTTTACCACGCGTTGCATATTTTGCTTATCTTTAAGAAGATCTGGAGCTTTGGCAAAGAGTTCGCTCAAAACGGCATATTTATCATTTATTTCAACTAAACCATGCAATGGAATAATTACAAAGTGGATGTGTCCATTAGGTTTATCATAAAACATATAAGCTACTTTGGGGCAATTAAAAATATTTACAATAGCCTTTTTGCAAAGAATTATTAGTTGTTGCAGTTCATGCAATTCTTCTTCTGACAAATCTATATAATTTGAAACATGGCGCATAGGAGATATGACAATCATTCCTGGATATGGAATTTCAAAATCTTGACTTATATCCCATAATTTAGTTTGGAAAATTCGTCCTTCATTAAATTTGCTATTATCATTCACCACACAACCAACACAAGGTGTATCAATGACCTCTCCAAAAATGGTTTTAAATTTCATAAAATTCTCCATAAATAAACCAATAAATATAAGCTAAAAAGAATAATCAGTCAAGTAAAACATAAACAAAATCGCCTTTGAAAGAGAGAAGGCGATTCTATAAGGATGGAAAAGGAATAGTAATTTACTTTTTGAATTTTACACTTAACTCATCAAAACGTTTTTGATTTTCTTCCGACCAACCCATAATATAATTATCCCCCATACAAAAAAGAGGTGTTCCGATATTTCGACCTAGATTAAATTTTTCAGCACATTTTTTGAATAAATACATGCCACCCGGTTTATAAATATCAATTTTTTCGATATTAAGATTTGCATGAGTTTTATTAATATGTTCATCAGCCATTTGACAGTAAGGACATCCTTTATAAGTAAAGAAATAAATTTTATCGTTACTTATTTCGTCATCAGCTCTGATGTGTGATGCAACAGTAAGAAAAGCAGCGATTAATAAATAGAAAAATTTTTTCATAAAATATCTCCCAAAATTAAATAGTATTTACTCAATACAACAATCAACGGCTTTACGAACAAACGCTTTCATTTTCGTAAAAGCAGTTTTAGGTTCTGTTTCATTGCTAGCAAGAGCATCAGAAGTAACAACATCATTAACAGAAGCGTTTGTAGCGACACCTGCAGCATTAATTTTTTCACTTATTTTTTTTACGTCATCTATACTATCTTCAATCCATTTGACATTATTAACATCAAGCATATTCATATTAAGTCCCCAGAAGAGACAATACAAATCATAAGCTTTATTAAAGAGATCATAGGCTTGTTCTTTATTGCCTAAACTTTGTTGTTTAGTTCCGACTTCCATCAAACGCATAGAGGAAGCGAGTAGATGTTTAGAAATACACCAAACTTCACCTTCGTAGCTTGGAATAATTTTGAGCATCAGTTTTTTACGAGTTTCTCTAACATCTTCAATCAAATCATAGAAAGAAGTCTTACCTGTTTTTGCACCGGAGAAGACCAAATGTTCTTCGATAGAAATAAGGTTCATAATAGCGATAGTTAAATCCTGATCAGAAGATAAATCTTTAGGATTAACCTTTTTAGTGGCATCAATACGTTCTACAAATTCTTTGACATTTTCAGCTTTTTTCATATCAAATACTCCCACATAAAATTTATAATGAATAATAGTCTAAAACAAAACTAACAATAAAGAGAAGGGCAAGCGGTAATACAACTTTCTCAAAAGGGAAATGAGCATGACCATTGTTACGCATTTTCATAAAAGCATAAAATCTTTGGGAAAAAATATATAAACAAGCCCCACAAAGAGAAGAAAATAAAAATGGATCAATATAAAGAATACCAATAACTTGAGGAGAATAAATTAATTCTCCCATATAAATAAAACCAATCATGGCAATACTAGAAAGCATTAAGATAGGATTACGGCCTTTAAAATGCCAATTTTTTTTATCAAACCACAGAATAAGCCAATAGCCTAAAAGAGCAAATAAGGCACCGGCCCACAGTCCTACAATATTATCACTAATTCCGAGTTTTCGAGCAATTTCAAGAGAAGCGCCAATGGCAACGGTGCAGACAACACAAGCAGGATTAGCAAAAACTTTTGAAACACCGATAAAGAAAGATGAAAATAATAGAATAAAAAATTTCATTTAATATCTCCATTAATATATATTGAATATAATATATAGTATAAATGATATATATTAAAAAGTCAAGATATTTTTGTTCAGTAAAAAGAAAAATAATTTTATTGATATAAGCAGTTTTGTATAATATATATACCACAGTTAAGATGAATACAAAGGAGAGATATGATGAAAAAAATACTATTAACATTGGTTGCAGCACTTATGCTAAACGGATGTAACGAGCAAGAACCAGTATCATTAAATGGAAAGAACTTTGTTTTAGCAAATGATAATGCAATAACTTTATCATTTGATGCTAAAGAAAATAAATATTACGGCAAGGTATTGAATAATTATTTCGGTTCATACACAATTGAGAAAAATACAATTAAATTTGGTCCGACAGCATCAACCATGATGGCAGGTCCGGAAGAAGAAATGAAAAAGGAACAAACATATTTTCAAAATTTAAGCAAAGTAACAACATATAGCTTAAAGAATAAAGTTTTGGAATTAAGTGGCAATGGTGTAAGCTTAAAATATCAAGAAAAATAATTAGAAATACTGAAGTAAAAAAAACAGCCGCTGAGAAAATAAACGGCTGTTTTAGTTTATCAGAAAAATGAAATTATCTTAAAGTTGCTCCGGTTTTTTTACCAACTTCAAGAATAACCTTATTCATTAAAGCCTCAAGTTCGGCATCAGTATAAGTTTTTTCCTTAGGTTGGAAAGTAACCGAGATGGCAACGGATTTTTTATCTTCTGGAAGATTATCCCCCTCATAAACATCGAACACCCGAACATCAACAATATTGTTTCTATCAGCATTTTTTGCAGCAGCAACAATACTGATAGCAGAGACATTACGAGCGACAACAAAGGCTAAATCTTTATCAACAGCTTGGAATTGAGATAATTCAAGTTTCTTCTTTGCTTTAGATTTTGCATCACGAGGTAAAGGAATATTATCTAAAAAGACTTCAAAAGCGACAACATTAGCTTTAATATCTAAAGCTTTAAGAACAGCAGGATGCAATTCCCCAAAATAAGCTAAGACATTTTTACCTAAGCGAAAAGCACCACTTCTTCCCGGATGATAGTAAGAAGGTGCGTCTGTCGTGATTTGAGGTGCGTCAATAGGACCTTTCGCAGCGGCAATAGCAGCAAGCGCATCAGCCTTTGCATCAAAAACATCATATGCACGCATAGAACCGGACCAATCTTTTTTAGAAGTTTTTCCAACACGAATACCAGAAGCAACAGCTTTTTGTTCTCCAGGATTTCTTCCGTAAAATTCAGGAGCAACTTCAAAAAGAGCTAAATCAGCATATCCTCTTGCGATATTATTCTTTGCACCGATAAGTAGGTTAGGCAACAAAGAAGGTCTCATTTCATCAAGTTCTTTGATGATAGGGTTTTGTAACAAGATAGGCTCTTGTCCGCGACGGAAATATTGAGCAATATCGCTATCAGTAAAGCTAAATGTAACAGATTCGAGCATACCGCGAGAAGCCAACTCATGTTTTACCATAACAATATTATTTTGTAATGGAGTTAAGACTGGTTTCGGAAAATTTGCCGTTTTCATGGAAGTAGCAGGAATATTATCCAATCCAATCATACGCACAACTTCTTCAATTAAATCTTGTTCGCACTCAATATCACCACGCCAAGAAGGAGAGATAGCTTTAATTTTGCCATTTTCTTCCGAGATAGTAAATCCTAAGTGAGAAAGAATCTCTTCACATTTTTCTTTAGAAACATCCATACCAATAAAAGTTTTAAGTCTTTCAGGACGGAGATAAACAGGTTTAGCCTCATTTTTTTCAGCACCCGCAATTTCCATTTCAGAAGCTTCTCCACCACAAATATCAAGGATCATTTTGGTAGCGTAATTATTACCGGAAATATTAGACATAGGATCAACCCAACGTTCATAACGAGCACGAGAGTCGGAATCTATCTGTAATTTACGACCAGTCCGAGCAATACAAGTTGGAGTAAACAAAGCACATTCAAGAAGAACATTTTGAGTATCATCATAACTACCTTTGTTTAATCCACCCATAATACCGCCAAGACATTGAACCCCTTCATCATCACAAATACCTAAAGATTTATCGTCAAGAGTATAAGTCTTTTCATTCAAGGCTAAAAATTCTTCACCATTATGAGCCATGCGAACTTTGATATTACCTTTAAGTTTATCTGCGTCAAAAACATGTAAAGGACGAGCCAAATCATAGTTGATGTAGTTTGTAATATCAACAAGGGCTGAAATAGGGCGCAAGCCGATGGCAGTTAATCTGTCTTTCATCCATTTAGGAGTTTCTGCTTTGTTATTAACGCCTTTGATATAACGAGCAGTGTAGGTAGGACAGGCATCAGGACAATCGACAGAAACATCAATAGGACTTTTGAAAGAACCTTTAATTTCTGGAATATTGAGAGGTTTAAGTTTTCCCATACCGGAAGCAGCTAAATCTCTGGCAATACCACGCACACCAAGACATTCAGCACGATTAGGAGTGATAGAAACTTCGATGACCGGATCAATATTAAGAACTTCCGCAGCAGATTTGCCAATAAGAGTATTGGTAGGTAATTCGATAATACCACTATGGTCATCACCAATCATAAGTTCTTTTTCAGAACACATCATACCCATACTTTCGACACCGCGAATTTTAGCAACTTTAAGACGTTCACCATAGGCAGGAATAAGAGTCCCTGTAGGAGCGTAAATACCAATAAGTCCTTCATGAACATTCGGAGCACCACAAACAACTTGTAAAGTTTCTTTACCTGTATTAACAGCTAAAATGTGAAGGTGATCAGAATCAGGATGTATTTCAACTTTTTCAATTTTTGCAGTAATGAAATCCTTAAGCGCGGCTGCTGGATTAATAACTTCTTCAACCTCTAATCCGATACGAGTAAGATTTTCGCTAATTTCATCAACAGAAGCATTTGTATCCAAATGTTCTTTTAACCAAGAAAGAGTAAATTTCATCGAGCCAATCCTCCGTTATTACTAAGTCCGCTAGTCATAGAAGAAAAATCAAGCGGTGTAAAACCATAATTTTTAATCCAACGCACATCAGATTCGAAGAAAGTTCTCAAATCTGGAATACCATATTTCAACATAGCCAATCTATCAATACCGGCACCAAAAGCAAAGCCTTGATATTCATCAGGATCAATACCGCCAGCACGTAAAACATTAGGATGCACCATACCGCAACCAAGCACTTCGAGCCAATCTGTTCCGGCACCAATAATCAAATCATTTTTTGTTTTCAAGCACCCTATATCAACTTCAGCAGAAGGTTCTGTGAATGGAAAGTAAGAAGGGCGAAAGCGGATAGGTAATTCATCAACTTCAAAAAAGGCTTTCATGAAATCGTATAAACAACCTTTTAAGTCAGCCATAGTTGTTTTTTTATCAATAACTAATCCTTCAACTTGGTGGAACATAGGAGTATGAGTAGCATCATAGTCAGAACGATATGTTCTACCGGGAGCAATAATGCGAATAGGCGGTTGTTTTTTCTCCATGGTACGAATTTGCACGCCGGAAGTATGAGTTCTAACAACATAAGCATTATCCATATCAAATTCATTAGCAACATCATTATTGATATAGAAAGTATCTTGCATTTGACGAGCAGGATGGTTAGGAGGCATATTCAGAGCATTAAAGTTATGGAATTGGTCTTCAATATCTGGTCCTTCAGCAACTTCGAACCCCATTTGAGCAAAGATAGCTACAATTTCTTCATAAACCTTAGAAACTGGGTGAATACGCCCCTGAGTTTCAGGTCTGCAAGGAAGGGTTACATCAACAACTTCTTTTTTAAGTCTTTCATTAAGAAGTTGGATTTCCAAAGCTTGTTTTTTCTCAGCGATTTTAGCTTCCAACTCAGCTTTAACAAGATTAATTTGTTTACCGAAAGCGATTCTTTCTTCTAAAGGCATTGAGCCAAGAGTTTTTAAGAGTTCGGTAATTTGTCCTTTTTTACCCAATGCAGCAACTCTGACATCATCAAGAGTTTTAGCATCGCAAGCATTGTTAATTTGCTCAATAATACTATTTTTTATACTATCAATATCACTCATTTTATCATCCTAACATATGGTTTAAGGCCATAATCTCCTCAATCCTGAATTTAAGATTGGTAATAGAAAAAAGAAATACTGCCAACAATATTTATAGTTTCGTAGCAATCTTAAAGTTAACTAATAATATTTTTCGAATTTTAAAAATCTTTTGTTAACTAAGCAGCATAAACTAATTCAGACCAAAAGAATTTTAAATACAAAAGAGTCCTCTTGGTTGCCCAAGACGACTCTTTTAAAAACTGATATAAACTATACTAAAAAAAAATTATTTAGCCAGAGCCGCTTTGGCAGTTTCTACTAACTTAGCAAAAGCTTGGGGCTCTCTATAAGCGATATCAGCCAGCACTTTACGGTCAAGCTCAATACCTGCCTTAACGAGCCCGCTAATAAATCGAGAATAAGTCATATCATTCAAACGAGTAGCAGCATTGATACGTTGGATCCACAAAGAACGGAAATTTCTTTTCTTTGCTTTTCTATCACGATAAGCATACTGCAAACCTTTTTCAACTTTTTCAACAGCAACTCTGAAAACGTTTTTATTACGTCCTCTGTAACCTTTAGCCATATCGATAATTTTCTTATGGCGAGCGTGAGCTGTTACACCTCTTTTAACACGAGACATTTACAAATCCTCCTACAACTACAAATAAGGTAAAAACTTTTTAACAATCTGAACATCAACTTCTGACAACAAAGTTGTGCCACGAGCTTGTCTTTTCATTTTCTGAGTTTTGCAGAAGAGGCAGTGTCTCTTTTTCGCAAAATTTCTTTTTAACTTACCGGTTCCGGTAACGCTAAAGCGTTTTTTAGCTGAACTTTTAGTTTTTAATTTAGGCATTTCAATCCCTTTCAAAAATTAAGTTGGATTCATAACAACAGTAAGGCATGCCATTAGCCCTCTCTATTGTTCAAAGAAGTTATACACTAATATTTTAAAAAGTAAAGTATTTTTTAATTCAAAATTAAGAATTATCTTTTGTAAAAGAAATTATTTTTTTATAAAGAGAAAGACACTTTGTTCATAAAAAAGAAAACCTTTATAAACTGCAGCGGCAGGGATTTTATAAATATAAAATTTTTCAGGTTGTAGATAGTAAGAAAAATCTACATCTTTAGCTCCATCAATATCGAGAACAACAATATCTCTGTGTAAATCAAGTTGTTGTTGCATATTATCACTTTTTATTTGCATATCTTTATCCGTCCATAGCCAATAGAGAGGAGTATCATCTGATATATAAATATTTTTCCTGGTATATAAAGCTTGAAAAGGAATTGTATGAAACCCGATAGCGTGGACTTTATGATTTATAAGATTATGTTTTTGTAAGATTTTCATAATTTCAAATTGAGAAGAATAGGGATAAGATATATCATAGGAAATTGATTTGAAACTCCAAAAAATTTGAATACATAAACAAATTAAAAAAAGGAAATGATTTTTTTTAAGGCAGTAATTAGGAAAAGCTATAAATATTGAACAAAGAAAAAGTCCCCATATTAAGCCTTGATGATAATACATTGGGCGAACAATAAAATAGCAAATAATAAAAGAGAGCCAGATAAGAAGAAAGAGTAAGGCATTTGATTTATTATTTAAGATGTTATAATAAAAATCAGTAGAAACAACAGCTCTAATAGCAAAGAAGGCAAATCCACATAAAATAAAAAGATTAATAAATAGAGATTGACCAGCAAAAAAAGTTTCAGGAATATGTGCTAAAACATTATAAGGATAATTATCTATATATTTAATTCTTATATCATATTGCACCATATTTACGGGAAAAACTTGAAGAAACAGAGATATACCACAACAAGCCAAAAGGGTAAAAGGAAGAATATAGCGAGAAGAGAATAGATTAGAAGATTTATAAGCTTCATAAATCCAAAAAGAACCAAGAACAGCAGCAATGGGTGCGAAAAAAGAAGTAGACAACGCAAGCAATATTAAAAGAAAGGAATATCTCCAAGTATATACATGCCGCAAAGGATATAAGTATCCTAAAAGAACTAAGGCTAAATAAGCAAGACAATAATTTCGAGAAATGATGTTATATTGATAAAGAAAATAATGACCAAAAGGAATAAGAATTTTATAAACAATCGGTACATTATAACAGAATAGAAAAATGGCAACAGTTAACGACATTATAAAGATAGAAATATAAGTTATATTAAGATTGTCGCCAAACAAAAAGATCAAACCTTTTAATAAAAGGTGCCACAATGAAGGTTGTCCTTCCTGATGAGGAATATTTAGTATAATTTCAGATACAGAAGCATCCCGAGCAATCAAAAAAGCCTGAACTTCATCAGCCCATAATTCATGATATGGAGCAATATAAAGAGATAATGCGACAAAAGTAATCCAAATAAGGCTACAAATAGCAAGACTAGGTATTGTTTCCAGTTTATTCAAGAAAGATTTAATCATAGAAAAGACAAATTTCGATAAAATAAAAAATAAGAAAGGCAGCCTAAAATAAGACTGCCTATAAGATTAATTTATGCTTCAGCTTTTATTTCGATATGTAAATCTCTAAGTTGCTGTTCTGAAACAGTATTAGGGGCCTGCATAAGTAAATCTTGAGCTTTACCATTAAGCGGGAATAAGATAACATCGCGAATAATAGGCTCATCAAGAAGAAGCATAACAGTTCTATCTACTCCAGGAGCGCATCCGGCGTGAGGAGGGGCACCATATTTGAAAGCATTAATCATACCACCAAATTTGTTATCAACAACACTATTGTCATAACCGGCTAACTCAAAAGCTTTATACATAATTTCCGGTTTATGGTTACGAACTGCACCAGAAGCAAGTTCAACACCATTACAAACCATATCGTATTGATAAGCAAGAATTTCGAATGGATTTTTATTCAAAAGAGCATCCATACCGCCTTGAGGCATTGAGAATGGGTTATGAGAAAATTCGACAGCACCAGTTTCTTCATTTTCTTCATAGAATGGGAAGTCTACAATCCAGCAAATTCTGAAAGCATCTTTTTCGATTAAATCAAGTTCTTCACCTAACTTAGTGCGAACTTTACCAGCGAATTTATTGATAAGTTTTTTATTGCCACCCATGAAGACAACAGCATCACCATCTTTAAGACCAAAGACATTTTTAAGTTCAGCCATTTTTTCATCACTAAAGAATTTAGCAACACCCTTAGCTCCATTAGAAGAAAGAGCGACATAAGCCATACCGCCAAAACCTTCTTCTTTAGCAAAACCATCTAATTTATCAAAGAAGGAGCGAGGTTTCTCACCTGCATCAGGAATAACGATAGTACGTAATTCTTCACCATTAGCAGCCTTTGTATCATAAACGCCAAAACCGGAATTACTAAAGAAAGAAGTAGCATCTTGAATAACAAGAGGATTTCTCAAATCTGGTTTATCGGAACCATATTTAAGCATAGCCTCTTTGAAGGCGATTCTCTTAAAAGGAGCTTGATCAACTTTTTTGCCATTACCAAACTCATTAAAAATTGTCCCCATAGTTTTTTCCATAACAGCAAAAACATCTTCTTGAGTAGCAAAAGACATTTCCATATCGAGCTGGTAAAATTCTCCAGGGCTACGATCGGCACGAGGATCTTCATCTCTGAAGCAAGGAGCAATTTGGAAATATTTATCAAACCCGGAAACCATCAACAATTGTTTGAATTGTTGAGGAGATTGAGGAAGCGCATAAAATTTTCCTGCATTCAAACGAGAAGGCACCAAGAAGTCTCTAGCCCCTTCAGGGGAAGAAGCGGTTAGAATAGGTGTTTGATATTCCAAGAACCCTTGTTCATTCATCAATTCACGCATTCTTTTAATAACATTACAACGAAGGATAATATTATTATGAATTTTCTCTCTACGTAAATCTAAGAAGCGATATTTTAAGCGTAATTCTTCAGGAGAATTATCTTCACCAAAAACCTGAATAGGAAGAACATCTGCCATAGAGTGAAGTTCGACATGAGAAACTTTAACTTCAACATCACCTGTAGGCATATTTTTATTAACGCTTTCCCGTAAAACAACATCACCGTCAACAGTAATAACGCTTTCGACACGAATATTTTCAAGTTGAGCAAATAAGTCGCTGGAGCTATCAACAACACATTGAGTAATACCATAATGATCTCGTAAATCGACGAAACACAAATTACCCAAATTACGTTTACGATGTATCCAACCGGAGAGTTTTACTTTTTTACCTGCATCAGAAGCTCTAAGCTCACCACAAGTATGCGTTCTGTATTCTAACATTATGTTCCTCTGAATAAGTGTTAAACATCAATGTCGCCATTTTTATCCTAAAATAGCATAAATGCAAGTTAAAATTAAAAAAATCTTAAACAATCCCCCGTAAAATTCCTAAAAAAGAAAAGGAAGCAGCCTAATGAATTTAATAGATAACACAAAAGAGCTGAAAAATGCCTGTAAAGTATTAAAGAAGCAAAAAATCATAGCAATTGATTGTGAATTTATCCGCGAAAAAACATATTATCCCATTCCTTGCTTAATACAAGTAGGGTATGAAGAGGGAGCTTTTTTGATAGATCCGTTAGCTGAAGGAATGGATTATGAAAGCTTTTTTGCAATATTACAAAATAAAAAAATTTTGAAAGTATTTCATTCAGGACGCCAAGATATAGAAATATTATATAATTTATCGGGAGCAATTCCAACCCCGGTATTTGATACACAAATAGCTGCACAAGCATGCGGTCTTGGAGAGGCTGTTAGTTATGAAAATTTAGTAAGAGTATATTGCGGAATAGAGTTAGATAAATCTTGCCGACTAACCAATTGGCAATTAAGACCATTAAGTGATGAACAATTGGAATATGCCGCCGGAGATGTAACACATTTAATAAAATGCTATAAACAAATTGCGGAATATTTAAAAGAAAATAAGCGAGAAAGCTGGATAGCTGAGGATATGGAAGATTTGGCAGATATCGCTCACTACGAACAAAATCCGGAAGATGCATGGTTAAGAATTCGTCATAATGGACATTCACTATCATTTCTGAACGCGTTAAAGGCATTGGCGGAATGGCGTGAAAAAATGGCAAAAGAACGCAATGTATCTCGTCAAACTATCATAAAGGATGAAGTTCTGATAAATATTGCGACAGCATTTCCCAAAGATATGGATGAGATGAAGAAAGTCAGAGGAATACGTCCTGATGTGGCAAAAAGTAAATTAGCTAAAGAAATGGTAGAAATATTAGCATCATTAACTGGAGATAAGTTTGATAAAACACTAGGACGCTTTGATAGAGAAAGAGATGTAACCATACCTCCCAGCCAGCATTCATTATGCGAGGTATTAAAGTTATTGTTAAAAATAAAGAGCAATGAGTTTGGGGTTGTATCACGTTTAATAACAAGTGAAAAAAATCTGCGTGAATATATAAAAAATCCCAAGACAAAGAATCAGATTCTGAAAGGATGGAGATATGAAGTATTCGGTAAAACCGCAGAAGAGTTTCGCAAAGGAAAATTAGGAATTGTCTATGATGTGACAACACACGATATTGTCGTAAAAGAATTAAATTAATTTTGGAGAAAAGGAATATTTCGATGAAAAAAATATATTTAGCAATATTGGCAACAATGATATCATTTAACGCCCATGCATTTATCATTTCACCACATGTTGGAGTAGACTATGTATCAGCAACACCGCATGGCTATGGTGATTTGGATAGTTTCAATGGAGGAGCATTGAGCGCAGGTGTAAAGGTATTAGGCTTTTTATCCGTAGAAGGTTATTATCAACAATATGCTTCAACTGATGCATTTGGTGGCAGCAAGACAAAACCAGCATCATATGGTATAGATTTAGTTTCTGATACATTAAATTTAGGTGTAGTAGAGTTATTGACAACAGTAGGATACGGCAAATACACATTAGATGGCGGAAATTTAGATAAAAAGATGAGTGAGTTTGAAGGAGAAGTATATAGAGCCGGCTTTGGTGCACAGTTTAACCCAACTGATAACATTGGAATACGAGCAATGTATCGTTATGTATTTCCTCAAGATGATACATTTAAGAAAAACATCCAAGAATTTACCGTTGGTGTAAGATACTATTTCTTCTAATAAGAAGTTTAGATATTAAGAAAGAGGGATGAATAATCCTTCTTTTTTTTTGTATAATAGAAGAATTTCGATAAAAAGAATAAAATTCTTGCGTTATACAAAAAAGGATATTAATTTAGCAACAAGTTTTATTCTCTAGAAAAGTATAAAACTAGGGCCTAGAAAACCCTTGGAAAATACAACTTAGTCAGTGCACATGCCTTAAAAAACGTGCCGATGTCATACCTCAATTTGGGGTGGATGTCGGCGAATAAGGCTCTGCCCCAATAAGCCGAGCCGTCTTAATTTGTATACGGTTTTCTAGCATCCGCCCGCCTTTAGATATTCTAAAGCGGGTTTTTGTTTGAACTGAATAATGAAATAGCGCTATTATATACTAAATATGAACGATAAAGGAGAAAACCATGATAACAGCCGAAGAAAGAAAGGCCATCTGTGAGGCTCGCGACTTTGATGATAAATTGCTGCAGGGGATAGTTGACTATACGGTCACCCGGATGAAAAACAATCCTTATTGCCGTCGGATTCTGGAGGGTGCGAATTATCAGGAATTTGCAAGTTCGCCGCGCCGTCCGGATTATTTTGATGAAAATCATTTTTATCTGGAAAAAATTTATGTCGGTCATAATAGCGGCGGTGCCGGCGGACATTGCACCAAAGAAATAATGGAGGAAGACCCTGCCGCGCCGACCCGTGATGCCGTCTACTTAAATCGGTATGATCAGATAGGTTTTCTTTTTGATGCCCTGGAAACAATGGCGAGCCGTGGAGATGAAACTGCTAAGGAGCTTTTAACCCGTGAAATTCCGCCGCGCCCGCATTCTTCCGAGCGTAAATTTATGGAAATGCAAAAGCTTACTGAACTTTGCACAATAAATAATCCTAAGGGGGAAAGGCGTCTGGATAATATATGGCGCTATGAGCAAATAAAAAATGATATTATGGATAAAATGGTTAAAGAGCCAAAGTTTTGCCAAAATCTTATGAAATTATCATCAGATATACTATTCAATGAGGTTGCCCACGAATGTTCGCACGGTAATCAAATGAATTTCGGTGCCAAATGGTCGGCACAGGAAAGCCGGTCGCTTTATGGCAAAAGGGCAGATGAAGTGGAAGAGGAATATATAAAAAGGCTGAAAGGGGAAATAAAAAGGGAAGATTCCAGAGATGAACAAATCAGCGGCCGTGGCAATGAGGTCATAGCTGAAGCTGGCGTGATGGCACATAGTTACATTGCCATGCTGTCGGAAAACCCAGATAAGGCAGCAATTGAGGTTGTTAACAAATTCCTTTACGATAAACGTCTTTCCGAGGCAAATAAAATGAAAGAAATCAGCGAGGAAGAACGTGCCGCGATGTTTGCGATGGAAAACGGCACCTACACGCCGGATGCCGTGAAAAGGCAGCAAAAGTTGGCGCGGCAGATTTTTACGAATATCTGCCGGGATTTCGGTGAGATGCATATGTCAAGAATAGATAAAGAAGCTCAAATGAACTATAATGTAGAAAATTGTTTCCAAGAAATAAAAGGCTCCTACCAAGAATATATTTTCGGTTCAATTGACGAATACATTGCTACGATTCCGGAACCGGGTCTGAATAAAGAACGCATCAAAGAGCTGAAAGAATTTGTCGCTGCCCGTGATGGGAAAGACAAAGAAAACATCAAAGAGCCGAAAGAATTTGTCGCTGCTCACGATGGGAAAGACAATTCCCCCATAAATCAAATGTTATTAAAGAAATTTAACAGCAACGACCGTTAAGAAGAAAGAAAATAATCTAATAAGAAAAAGCGCCCCGTTAGGAGCGCTTCTCTTCTTACTCTGCTATATCGCCTTTTTAACTTCTTCAAATGCAAGAGTTAATTTACTTGCATCAGGACCACCGGCTTGCGCCATGTCCGGTCTGCCGCCGCCACCTTGACCGCCGACAACGCCGGATGCAATGCGAACCAAATCAACCGCAGAGTATTTGTTGGTTAAATCTTTTGTAACCCCAACAACAATAGAAGCTTTGCCATCTTTATCCGTAGCTAAAACCATAACTCCAGAACCGATATTTTGGCTCATTTCGTCAATAAAGGCTTTCAATTCTTTTGGATGAACATCAGGAATGACTTTACCAACAAATTTAACGCCATTAACCATTTCAACTTCGCTATTTTTAGAAGCTCCGCCACTTGCCAATGTCTTTTTCAAATTAAAGACTTCAGCTTCAAGTTTCTTTCTCTCTTCCAAAAGATTAGAAATACGAGCTTCTAAATCATTAACATTAGTTTTAAGAGTGTTGCAAACGGAGTGAATTTTATCTTCCATAGCATCAACATATTGCTCAGCACCTTTACCGGTAACGCACTCAATACGACGAACACCAGCAGAAACAGCAGATTCTGAAAGGATATTGAAGTAACCGATTTCTCCGGTGTCAGAAACATGTGTTCCGCCACAAAGTTCACGAGAGTAAACTTCACCATCTTTTTCCATTATAACAACGCGAACTTCTTCACCGTATTTTTCACCAAATAAAGCCATCGCACCTGTTTGAATAGCTTCATCTTGGTTCATCAAAACAGTATTAACATGGTAATTTTTGCGGATGGCATCGTTTACCATATCTTCGGCAAGTTTCAATTCTTCAGCAGTGATTTGTTTTGGATGAGAAATATCAAAACGCATTCTATCAGCAGCAACTAAAGAACCTTTTTGCATAACATGTTCACCAAGGATAGTGCGTAGTGCTTTATGAACAAGGTGAGTAACCGAGTGGTTAGCACAAATTTGTTTACGATTCTGCTCATTAACTTCAAAAGAAGCAAAATCTTCTAATTTAGCTTCACCATCAATCATTCTGCAACAGTGAACAAAAACGGTATCAAGTTTGCGTTTCGTATCATAAACTTCGGCTTTAAAGTTTTTACCAACAATAACGCCGGTATCACCAACTTGACCACCACATTCACCATAGAAAGGTGTTTGGTTCGCAACTAAATAAAATTCGCCAGATTTAACGGAATCAACTTGTTTACCATCTTGAACAAGAGCTTTAATAACGCCATCACTCTTAGTTGTATTATAACCAAAGAATTCAGTTCCGCCGATATTTTCTTTAACTTCAAACCAGATTTTTTCTGTTCCGGCATCACCAGAGCCCGCCCAATTTTTACGAGCTTCTTCTTTTTGTTTAGCCATAGCAGCATCAAACCCATCAACATCAACATTGATACCTTTATTTTTCAAAGCATCTTGAGTTAAATCAAGAGGGAAACCATAAGTATCATAGAGTTTGAAAGCTGTTTCACCATTAAGAGTATCACCTTGATTAAGCGTAGATGTTTCTTCATCTAAAAGGCGCATACCTTTATCAAGAGTTTTACCAAACCGAGTTTCTTCAGCTTTAATTGTTTCAGTAATAAGCTTTTCAAAACGATATAATTCCGGATAAGCATCTCCCATTTCTTTTTGTAGAACAGGAAGAAGTTTATACATCATAGGTTCTTTAACACCGAGCAAATAAGCATGTCTCATAGCACGACGCATGATACGACGTAAAACATAACCACGTCCTTCATTAGAAGGTAAAACGCCATCAGCAATCAAGAAGCACATAGCGCGCAAGTGGTCAGCTACAACATTATGAGAAGCCTGCAAAGGACCTTTAGGATCGGTATTAGCAATATCAGCAATAGCTTTAATCAAGTGTTGGAAAGTATCAATATCAAAGTTAGAGTGAACACCTTGTAAAATAGCGGCAATTCTCTCCAATCCCATACCTGTATCGATAGAAGGCTTTTTCAAATTAATACGAGAGCCATCAGGTAAATCTTCAAATTGGTCAAATACTAAGTTCCAAATTTCGATAAAACGATCACCATCTTCTTCAGGTGTACCTGGCAAACCACCCCAAACTTCAGGACCATGGTCATAAAAGATTTCGGAGCAAGGACCACAAGGGCCGGTATCACCCATCTGCCAGAAGTTATCTTTTGTAGCGATGCGAATAATACGTTCATCAGGCAAGTTAGAAACTTTTTTCCAAATATTATAAGCTTCATCATCGGTATGATAGATGGTAACGGCTAATTTTTCCTTAGGGATCATAAATTCTTTTGTAAGCAATTCCCAAGCATAGTAAATAGCTTCTTCTTTGAAGTAATCACCGAAGGAGAAGTTACCAAGCATTTCAAAAAAAGTATGGTGACGAACGTCATAACCAACGCTATCCAAGTCATTATGTTTTCCACCGGCTCGGACGCTTTTTTGGGAAGTGGCGGCTCGAGTGTAATCTCTGGTTTCGTTACCGGCTAGAATATTTTTAAATTGCACCATACCCGAATTAGTAAACATCAAAGTCGGGTCATTATCAGGAACAAGAGAAGAAGCAGGAACAATTTTATGTCCATTCTTCTCAAAATAATCTAAGAAAGTTTTTCTTATTTGATTTACACTCGTTGTCATTTTTTTCTTCCCAAAAAAAATTAAATTAAACTTTTAACCGCAATAGCAATACAGCACATTTTTTCTTATGTCTAGTTTAAATTAAAGGGAAGCAACGATTCTACGCTAAAAATTCATAAAAATAATAGCTATATTCAAATAAGAAGCAAACAAGATCCATAAGAAGTAAGGTATCGTCAAAGCAAAGGCCCATTTATTGATGAAAAAGAATGTATGCATCATCAAAGCAACAACAACATCAAGTAAGACGATCACGAAAGCGGAAGCAATAAGTTGTTCCATATAAAAGAAGCTAAAGGTCCATAAAATTTGCATAAAGAGCTGGCAAACAAAAAGGAGCTTAGCATCAAGTAATTGTTCTTTATCTTTTTTCGATTCGAGGATAATAACAAAGCTGATAAACAGTAAAAAATACAAACATCTCCAAGCATACGAAAAATAATGATTTTCAGGGGTTGTCTTCGGGATATCTAAAGATTCATAAAAGGCATCCATTCCCTGAGAAGTAAAAAATTTAGCCACTAAAGCCGTAATGAATACGAGCAGAAAACTGTAAACAACATTAAAAAATTTATAACGCATAATAAACTCCTCCTGTTTTTATTGATAATATATCTATAAAAATACAGAAAAAAAGAGTAGATGCAATAAAAGATTAAAAAAAAATTGCAATTTTAAATTGAAAGATATATAAACAAAAGTAGAACAAAGTAAAGGAGTAAGAAATTGTCAAAGCAAGAAGAAAGAAAAATCAAAACGGATGAAAATGGAATTAAATTATATAGTCCGGAAGATTTTGAAGGAATGCGTAAAGCTGGAAAATTAGCAGCAGAATGTTTGGATTATATAACAGATTATGTGGATGTTGGAGTAACAACAGAACATTTAGATGATTTGTGCCGAGAGTTTATAACATCACATAATGCGATTCCATCTTGCTTAGGTTATCATGGCTATCCTAAAACAATATGCACATCAATAAATCATGTTATATGTCATGGAATACCGGATGATAGAAAATTAGCCGATGGAGATATTGTAAATATAGACGTGACAGTAACATTAGACGGGTGGTTCGGAGATACATCAAGAATGTATTATATAGGCAAACCGAAGCTTAAGGCAACTCGTTTATGTGAAGTGACATATGAATGCCTAATGAGAGGAATTGATGTCGTAAAACCAGGAGCACACTTTGGAGATATAGGAGCCGTAATTGAAGAGTATGCACATAAATATGGCTATTCTGTCGTTGAAATGTTCTGCGGTCATGGATTAGGGCGCGTTTTTCATGATGAGCCCAATGTTTTACACTTCGGCCGTAAAGGCACTGGTCCTGTTATAAAAGAAGGAATGTTCTTTACTATTGAGCCGATGATAAATATAGGCAAACCAGACGGGACGATTCTTCCCAATGGCTGGACCGCAGTGACTAAAGACAGAACATTGTCAGCACAGTTTGAACATTCATTAGGTGTAACCAAGGATGGCTGCGAAGTGTTTACTTATTCACCCAAAAGACTTGATAAACCCCCATATAAGAAGTAGAATAAAATGAATAAAACAAAAAAATCTTCTCTCAAAGAAGAAATACAACAAGAAAAAGAACAGCAACCGGATTATATAGGGCACCGTCAACGCTTAAAAGCTAGATTCGTTGCGGATCAAGGTCGGTCAATGCCCGATTATGAGTTATTGGAATTGATTTTAACATATTCGATTCCTAGAAAAGATGTAAAGCCCTTAGCAAAGTCTTTAATGCGTAAATATTATAACTTAGCCAATGTTATAGCAGCTCCAATGTCTCATGTTATGGAAGAAGGGGGAGTAAGTGCCAATACAGCGGTTCTGTTTGGCTTGATACATGCTTGCTCTAATAAAATTTGTTGGGAAAATTTAGAAGGAAAAGATATATTAAATCTAACCGATAAACAAATGATTGTAGACTATTGCCGTAGCTGTATAGGGTATGCGGAACAAGAGAAATTGTTAATTATCTATTTAAATAAAGCAAGAAAGTTTATAGCACAGAACATAGAGCAAGTAGGCACAATAGATGCGGTTATGATAAGTCCAAGAGATATTGTGGCAAAGGCACTAAAGAATAATGCAATGTCAATCATTATAGCCCATAACCACCCATCAGGGAATGCGACACCGTCAAATGCAGATATAGATATGACCAAACAAGTAAGTCAGGCACTAAAAGCAGTTGGTATAAAATTAGATGATCACATTGTAATTACTCAAAATAGCTATTTTAGTATGCAAGAAAAAGCTCCTTTTATTTTAGGATGATGTGAGTGTAAAATACATAAAATCAAACGGTTAGTTTTTTGATAAAAAAAGCTTACAATAAGTCTTTTTTTTACTTGAGTTCTGTGTGAATTTATGATGTCCTATTTAACGAAAAAGTAAGAATTATTTTTATACAATTATACCGTATTAAATGGCGTTTTAGCATCCTCAAGCTAAAATATTGTTGTTATACCGGATTGACTCTAAAGGTTAAAACAGGGTATAAAGAGGCGCGTAACAGCGTAAATTAAGAATTGTGAGATTATAGAAAGCGTGCAGGGAGGCTTTATTATAAACTCAAAACAGGCAGGAAAAAAACAAACCATTTTTCCAGCCTGCTTTTTTTTTTAAATAATAAAAAAAAGTATTGACAAATGAAATATTTTCTGTCAAATTAGGTGCGTGATCAATAAATATATGTCTAATAATTTAAATTTACAATTATGGAATTAAAAACAATTGTTCGCAGCTATGCAACAAGAAGTGAAAACGGAGTAGTAGAAATCAATCTTGAGGGATTATCTCAGGACAAAGATTTTCGTAACGAAGTCGTAAAAGAAGTGGTTAAAAAGGTTAGTTTGATACCGCATGCCTGCATTGTCTTCCCATCATATAAAAAGAATGGAAAAAATCCATTGGGAAGTCTTATCAATGAGTTGGCTGTTGCTCTCCAGATAGAGTCGCTTGTAACCGGTAATATTGAGAAAATCAAGAATTTGCGGGCAGATACGGAAAATGTAGTGATAATCAAACACTCGTTCCGATCCGGCAAGAAATTAAAAGAGCAGGTGGAGCAGGTAAAGACTATGGGCTATGATGTCAGCGTAATCAGTCTGATTGCTCATTCCGGTGCGAAGGTAGAGTCCTTTGCTCACGAAAACGACGTTAAAGTAGATGTGCTCATCTACACAGATGAAATCAACTATCTGTAACCAATCTTTGAATTAACCTGAAAACACAAGACCGGATTTTTATCCGGTCTTTTTCTTTATGATAAATGAATTTTTTTTATATTAAAAACATCTAAAAATAGATTCTGTGAAAATTCTAGCAAGATAAAATTCCTCAAAAAAGAAAAATATATACAATATTATGCCGAAATCGATATAAATTCACAAAACAACATCTCTCCTATACAAAAGAAGAAAGCAAAAGGAGAGAGTAATGATGATAAATATAAAAATCTACTGCAGTTCAGAACATCCGGATTATGATAAAACATATGATACAATTAAGGATGTGTTGGAAGAAAATAAAATTACGAATTATGAAATCGAGAGAATAAATAAAATAGAAATTCTATATAATTGTCGCATTTTTTATCAACCGCATATAGTAGTAAACAATGAGGTGGTATATACAAGAAGTTGCCCGAGCAAAGCTGATTTTAATTTAATATTAAGGAGAAAGAAAATAATAAAATAACAAAGGAGAAAATATTATGAAAAAATTAGCTGAATATTCTGAAAAAATAAAACATTTGCCCAGAAGCGGATGGCTTCGTAAAAATGTTCAAGAGCCGGAAAGCGTTGCTGCACATAGTTGGCAAATGTCTCTTATTGCACTTTATCTTTCCGAGATAGAAGAAAACAAGGATTATGATTTTAACCATGTTATAAAACTATGTATCTGTCATGATTTGGCAGAAAGTAAGATTGGTGACATAACTCCTAAAGATGTCGCCTACTCCACAAAAGGGGAAATAGAAATAAGAGCTATGAATGAAATATCAGAAAATTCTAATTTTCCCCTTTTAAAGGATCTCTTTCAGGAATTTGAAGATGGGCAAACTAAAGAAGCACAGCTAGCAAGAGACATAGATAAAATAGATATGTTGCTTCAAGCATTGGACTATGAGAAAAAATATCCGAAAGAAAACTTTGATGAGTTTAAGGAATCAGCGATAAAAAACATTAAAACAGAACTTGGCAAAAAAATAGTTTCATCATTAATAAAATAATCAGCTGTTCCAAGATAGCTAATTGTTATAATAAAAAAGCCCCCTAATAAGGAGGCTTTTAATTATTAAATATGAATTATTTTAGCGAGCTTGCTGAGCTTTTGCTATTTTGGCAGCCTGTTCAGCTAATTTGACCATTTTTCTATTCTTTAAGTGTTTAGCTTGTAAAGATTTAGAAGCACGATTAAATGAACTGTAAGAACCTTTACCGGATACGCCACTACCATTACGCTTAGCTTTAACAACTAAAGAATGAATATATTCTTTATCAACGGATTTGCCTGCTAATAAATCTTTAATAACTTTATTTTCTTTAGAATTTGGAGTTATTTTATTATACATTGTAAAAGCATGAGCATACCATTCTTTAGTAGTTCCATCTTTAAATTGAATTTTACCATCTTGAGCCAATTTTTCAATTTTTTGATATAAATTATCACGTTTTTTTTGTCCCAATAGAATTTCAAGAGAAGTATCAAAACGATTCTTATAAGCTTTTTCCAGAGCAGACATTTCCTTAGAGAAGTCTGCAGTTTTTGTTTCCTTAGCAGTTTGAGTTGTTTTTTTATCAGGAGTTTTTACAGCAACTTCCGTATTATTGGTTTTTGGAGCATCGGAAGATTTAGCAATTTGATCTTTTACAAATTTACCGCCCAAAAATCCCAACGTAACAAGACCAGCAGCAACTGCAAGTTTTTTAGTCCATTTAACTGTTTTTTTCCAAAAGTCAGAAAAAGATTTTTTCTGAGATGGTTTCTTTTGAGTATCTTTCTGAGATTTTTTATGAGGCTTTGATTCTTGAGATGTTTTTTGTTGTTTTGCAGAATGATGATAATCCTGCGCAGCTAAGATTAAAGGATTATTTTCTTGAGCAATATTTTTTGCAGGAGCGGATTTATTTTTTAATGATTGTTTCTGTTGATATGTTCCAAATTGTTGCACTAAAAGATCAAAATTAGGATCCTTTTTAGCCTCGCCTTTAAGAGTGCGATTAATTTTTTCAATAGCAAAGCTTTTTAATTTATCTTGCAATTTAGCAGTTGAATATCCCAAATCTTGTTGTAGAAGTTTATGAATAAGGAGCATATCCTTAGAGCTAAGTTTTACAGCTTCTTTTTTATTATTAAGAATTTTAAAACGAGAACTAACAAAAGCCGCAGCTTTTTCAGCTTCTTTATGTTTCAAAATAGATGTTTCTTTAAATTTTTTCTCAGCTTCAGGCAAGAGTTTAACAATGCGACGATTTTTAGAGTGTTTAAGTAATGAAATATAGTCCATCATTATTTCATCACAATCATCATCAATAATATTTTTTTCATCAATATAATTTTGTAGAAAGTCAGCACTTTGATCTTCAATAATTTGAGCTTGAATTCCATGGGATGACAATGAACCAAGATTAGTATAAATACTACTCTGAGACTCATAATACATTCTAAGCAATCCCTTGCTTATGAGGGAAATATTTTCATTTTGTTGCATATCAAAACCTTTTTTAATTATCACAAACTAAAGAATATATATCACTTTAAAAATGTTTTGTCAACATTTTGTTTATATAAAAAAAGGTTTTGAAGCAATAGCCTCAAAACCTAAAAACTAAAAAGAAATCATTATAAGAGCAATAATTAAAGCAATTAAAGCCCCTTTAAGAACAAAAAATTTAGTTTTTCTTCTGCAAAGATATTGTGAGCCGGTTGTAATATTAATGCGAGGGCAGATTGCAACTAGATACCCCAAAAAAGAGCCGACAACAACAAAACCTAAAAGAATAAATAACTGAAGAACGGAAAATTCTTCATAGAAACAACTACATGATGTTAAAAACATCAACATAGAAAAACATAATATAACTCTCATAATATAAAAAAAATAAAAAATCGAAATTAATGTAATAAAATGTATATTTTTGTCAAGAAAAATGAGAAAAGGCTTGACAGTAAGAATAAGAAACGTCTAGATTTTCAGAAGTTAATTATAATTTTCACAATTAAATATATATATAATTATGAAACATATGTCATTAAGAAGTTCGGAAGACTATAAAAAACTATTTGAGATCTTCCTACAAACAGCAGGCATTAAGTATCAAGAATTCATGGAGTTTATGCAAAAAGAAAGAGCATATTGCAGTAAAGTTCATAAAAATGAACAAGGAGAGTGTAATGGAATATATCTTGCAGAAACAAAATATGTTCTTCTTGAAACACTAAAAACTCCAGATTTGAGAATGAGTAAAGAAGAGGTAGAAGGTATTCTATCTAAAGAAGAAGCTCGATTACCAACAGAAGACGAGTTGAAGCGCTTTGACACATGGAAACAAAGTTTTCGCTGTGTTATAGCAAAAGAAAAGGGAAAAGACGGAGAAAATCCTCAAATTTTTGTTTCAGAAGTGCCGATAACAGCTGAAAATTATTGGACGTGTGATAATTTTTCGCAAAGTTCTAAACAGGACAAGCGCTATCTGATGGCAATAAAAGACGAAAAAGGAGCTACTTCCGAGATGATTTTCTTTGCAAGATTGTATCAAGAATTTTTCAAAGAATATTTTGAATACTAGGAGAAGTTTTAGAATAAGGCAAATAAAAGATTTTGCCTTATTTTTTTATTGCTAAACAAAGAAAGTCAAGATATATTAACTTAGTCAAAGAAAGTAAAAACTTTGAATTTTTATATTTCTTTGGTGAACAAAAGGAATAATTTATTCACTAAGAGGAAATAAATGAAAATACTAGTAGGAATGAGCGGAGGTGTAGATTCCTCTACAGTTGCATGCATCCTAAAAGACAGAGGATATGATGTTATAGGTGCAACAATGTCTATCTGGGACAAGGAACTGAATTACAAGATTAATACTCAAAAAGAGGGATGTTTTTCCCCACATGAAGAAGAGGATATAAAAGCAGCAAAAGAATTATGTGAGACTTTAGATATTCCTTATCATGTTATAGATTGCAGCCAACAATATCAGAAATTGGTATTAGAAAATTTCAAACAAGAATATTTGTCAGGAAGAACACCCAATCCATGCATTATATGTAATGCAACTATAAAATTTGAGGCATTACCAAGAAGTGCTGCTGCCCAAGGAGTTGAGTTTGATAAATTTGCAACAGGACATTATGCAAGATTAACGTATAATGAAGAATTGCAAAGATACCAATTACGTCAAGCCGTAGATAAGAAAAAAGATCAAAGTTATTTTTTGTATCGTTTGCAACAAGAGCAGTTGGCAAAAATCATGATGCCATTAGGCGAGTATACAAAAGAGGAAGTAAGAGAAATAGCCAGAAAATATGGAATAAATGTTAGTGACAAACCAGACAGTCAAGATTTTTACACTGGCGATATAAATGATATATTGCAAACAGAACCAGAAGAAGGAAATTTTGTAAATTCAAAAGGAAAGATTTTGGGTAAGCATAAAGGAATATGGAATTACACAATAGGACAGCGCAGAGGTCTAGGCGTTAGTGCGGATAGACCGCTTTATGTTATAAAATTAGATAAAGCAAAAAATGAAGTTGTTCTTGGATATGAAGAAGAGTGCTATAAAGAGTCTTTATTGGCAAAAGATTTAACATGGTTATCCATTCCGCCATTAAAAGAGAAAACAGAAATAAAAGTAAGATTACGCTCTTCACAAACTGAAGTTTCGGCGGAATTTATTCCTCATACGGAAGATAGTGCATATATACGCTTTTTTGAAAAACAAAAAGCGGTGGCGGCCGGACAATCAGCAGTATTTTATGATGATGAAGGCTATGTATTAGGTGGCGGATTTATAGATGGAAGTGCTGAGTAAAAGCAAGATAATTGCCCTGTTGTCAGATGAAAAAAATGAACAACAACTCTGGCAACAGGCCGATAAAGTTCGACAAGAAAATGTAGGTGATGAAATACATTTAAGAGGGCTGATAGAGTTTTCAAATATATGTCGAAACAATTGCTTATATTGTGGTATCAGAAAAGGCAATCGTTTTGCTCTCCGTTATCGAATGTCAGAGGAAGAGCTAATATTAACTGTCAAAAAAGCCTCGCAAATGGGATTTAAGACAGTTGTTTTACAATCTGGAGAAGATTTGTATTACGATCAAGCACGTTTTTGCCGTATAATAGAAGCAATAAAAAAATTTGATATAGCGGTAACATTAAGTATAGGGGAAAGGACATACGAAGAATATAAATCATTTCGAGAAGCAGGGGCTGATCGTTACTTAATGAGGATAGAAACAACCGATAAAGATTTATACCATAAATTAGATCCCAATATGAGTTGGCAACATCGATATGAATGTTTATTAATGATAAAAGAATTGGGCTATGAATTAGGATCTGGTATCATGGTCGGACTTCCCGAGCAAAGTATAGAAAGCATTGCGGAAGATCTGTTATTTTTAAGAGAAATAGGAGTTGATATGGCGGGAATAGGACCATTTATTCCTCATCCGCAAACCCCATTAGCAAAAGAGCAAGGAGGAACATTGGCTCTGTCATTACGAACAATGGCCGTAATGCGCTTACTGATGCCCGATATTAATATTCCAGCGACAACAGCTATGGAAAGTTTACATCCGGAAGGAAGAATACAAGCTCTTCAAGCAGGAGCAAATGTGGTAATGCCTAATGTAAACAGTAGCGAATATATGAAATTATATGAGCTGTATCCAAATAAACCAATAGAAGGATTCTCGCAGAGTGATATAGCAAAGAAAATAGAAAATATAGGAAGAACTATAGGAAAAGGCTATGGTTCACATAAGCATAAAGAATAAAAGATTAGGACGATTTTAAGAAGCCATAGGTTACTATAGTAATATAAAGGAGATAAAAATGAGAAGATTTGTAGCACAATTAGTATTTATATTTGCATTTATAGTAAACATAAATATAGCGACGGCTAAGACATTATCTTATATACCGGAAAATCCAGAAAAAGCATTGATTATCATTCATGGGTATGGACAAAGTGGAGAGAAAATGCAATGGATGACAGATAAACTGAAAAAAGAATTAGAAAACACTGCATTTTATTATCCAACAGCTCCGGATAAAGCGCCCCATCGTGGATATCAATGGTTTATAATTCCTATATTCGGGGCTGAAATGGTTAATATAAAAATGTACAACCGTATGTTGAATGATGCAGTAGACAATGTTGTGTTTTTGCATGATTTAATAGATGAAATACATAAAGATTTACAAATTCCTTTTGAAAATATAGATGTTGCCGGATTTTCTCAAGGTGGTTTAATGGCATTGTTAACGGGATTAACCAATCCTAATCATATAGGAAAAGTTATATCATTATCAGGTGTTCCGCTATTGTTAACAGAAGATTTCGGCGAAAATATGATTGTATCAGAACCAGATATTTTACTTATACAAGGGGATAATGATCAGGTTATACCAATAAACAGCATATATATGACTAAACAAACACTTGATGGATTGGAAATTTCATCTCAAGATGAAACAATAAAAGGGATGGATCACACAATAAATCTGCGAGCACAACAAAAGATGATAGAGTTTTTGCGTGATCAATAGAAAAAACTTGCTTTTAAATGTTTATTAAATATACTAAAACGCTGATAAAATATTATTATTAACTTATTAATTTATGTATTATGGAAAAAGTATATAGAATTTCAAAGATTATTCCTAGAGGGAATGATTTTTATTTCGTCTCATATGATGGGGGAAATTTTGTTTTAAAACTGGAAAATCCATTAGTTTGGCTTCCAAAGATATCAAAGGATATTCCATGGAGATTGCCCATTCTACGCATTGTGGAAGATGAAAAAGGTACCAAAGAAATAACACTGGACGACCGCGTTATTTTTACGGACAGAGAAGTGACAAAATCGGCTCTTGAAGAATTTATAAATAGTTTTCCGGAGAATAACAATCTGGAAGAAGATATAAATAAACTGCCGTTGTTGTGGCGAATAGGGCTAAAGATGCTCCTTTATATGAGATATAGCAAACTAGAGGATAGACAATATATGTCTTTTCTTGTTTGGGTAAATCAGCAAATGGTCAATTATCAGAAACGCTATAAAATAACCTTAAAGGAGAGCGTCTCCATTAATGGCGATCCACTTAGCGAGAATGATTGTCTGAAGATACTCGGAGTAAAAAGCTTAGATATTCTGAAGGAAAACGAAAGAGAAGTAATCGGAATTTTGATAAGCTACATGCAGAGAACATATAGAAATATACTGCAAGATTATAAAACAATATGGCGAGATGTTCCATTTCAACAGTATGTTCAGAAACATGAATGGACTTTGGATGCACGGATGGATGAGAAATTTCTCGTGTACCATAAATTGAGAACATTCATGGATCAGGACATATCAGGAAACAACCTGACAATTGAAGATATGCAGAATTTTGAGAAAAAATACAGTTTCTAAAAATTAAGAGGAGGGGGTGATTTTTATTATCACTCCCTTTACTTATATGGGGGGAAAGATAGAATGATTAAGCAAAACCAAAAAAGTAAATACCCGACAATTTATCTTATGTGCGGATTTTTAGGATTCGGTAAAACAACGAAAGCGAAGGAATTAGAAAAAGAATATTCAGCAATCCGTTTTACTCACGATGAGATAATGCAAAAAAGATACGGAAGAACCCCAGATAATTTTGAGGAAAAATATAAAAAAGTAGATGAGTTTATTTGTAAAGAAGCGGAAAAAGCCATCTTGCAAGGAAAAGATGTGATTATGGATTACGGATTTTGGACAAGAGAGCAACGAGAAAAATATTATAAATGGGGGAAAGATTTGACCCCAAATGTAATTTTCTATGCGATTCGATGTGATATGGATGAGGCAAAGAAAAGAGTAATAGAAAGAACAAAACATAACAAAGAAGAACTCTATATAGATGAAAATTGTTTTAATGAACTATCAAAACAATATGAACCGATAGGTGAAGATGAAGGATATATAGTTATTTATAGCATATAGGAACATATAAAGTATTTAGGCGGGAATATACTCCCTTTTTAAAATATAGTGCGGGTAATAGATGCCTGAAGTATCGTAATCTTCTGAACTATATATTTCAAATCCATATTTTTTATAAAGATGTAAGGCAACATCGTTAGTTTTTTTAACACCAATGGTCATTGTTTCATGGTAAGTGTTTAAGATATGTTTTATTAAAAGGTTTGCGATTCCTTGATTCATATATTCAGGAAGCACATAAAGCATTTTAATAAGTTTTTTTTCGCACCAATAACTGATATAAGCAACATTTTTGCCGTCTTTCTTGAAAACATATGTATCATAAGTAGGAAATGAAAAGGACATAAGATTTTTATATAAAGCTATCCAATCATCATCAGATAAATTATCTGTAGATCTCAGAGATCTATCAAAGATATAAAGCAAATCAGGCCAATCAGCAACATTCGCAGGGGTAATTTCATAATTAACAATCATATAAAATAAATTTCCTCTCTATAAATATTATTATTTTATCAAAGATATATGTTGAGAGATATGCTCCCCAAACAAGCAATGATAAAGGCCGAAATAATCCTCAAAATTAAGTTCACAGTTATGAGATAAAATTTCCATTTCTACACCAAGTAAATCAACAAGGAATGGCACATTTTGCATACCATTTTTCAGATAAAAGGCCTTTCTTTTCTGCCTTTGTTGCAAGTTATCAGCGACAATATCAGTGCGTTCAATTTCCAGAAAGAAGCGTTTGTCGGCATAACGCTGTTTTAAGAGTTGAAAAACTTTCGATCCAATACCTGAGCAGCGTTGATTAGCTGAGATAGCGAAATAATCTAATAGAACTAAATCATTATGCTGAGCGGTAATAGCTAAACCAAGAAAATCATTATGATCATTTTCAATAGATAAAATTTCCGCATGTCCTTTATCTCTGGTTTTAAGCAATAAATCAAAAGATTTTCTTTCCGCTGCAGGAAAAGCTTCAATATATAAGTCATGAATATTATTTAAGCGATTCTGGTTAAAAGCTTCAATCAAATGCATGATTATTTTATCTCTCTTCAAAAATTACTATGAATGCATCAAGGCTACAAGAAAGTCATACCTTAATCAAGAATAAAATATAGATTATTAATAATGAAGCCGCCAAAGAGAGTTAATTTCAAATATTATTTACTATCGGATAGTGAAATTATTTCTTTAAGTACGTAACATCCATCATATTCACTACCAAAACCATTCTGCGGTTCACATGTTTCAGAGACTTTTAAGATAGCAAAAACAGGTTGATAATTAACGGCATTAGCTCCAACAGTCTCATAATATTTTTTTACCAATACGCCAGATTTATCAATAATCCAATATTCTTTATTTGTTTGATAATCTCTAAAAGAGCGAACTTCATGTCCTATAATTAAGTTGCCTTGAACATTTTTAATTACAGTTTGTGATGCACAAGCAGATAACAAGAAGCAACCAAATAACAATACAAAGAATTTCATCATATCTATCTCCAATAACCAAAGAGAAGGATAAAGCAGAACACAAAAATTTTCAACAAGAAATAAAAGACCGAAAAAGGAGGAAATCAATTTTAAAAAGAATGATTTTCAGAGAGTAAAATAAGATATAGATTCTCTATGTTTTGAAAAGGGGACAAAAGTAAAAGGCTTTAAGAGAAATCCTAAAGCCTCTGTTTTACAGGGAATACTCAACTTATGGTTTATGAGTTATCTAACAGTTTCTAACCATCTTTCAACATAGGGGATCGTTCTGATAATAGATTCGGAAATTTTTCTTGTACATATTTCCTATATAGACCTAATAGGGCAAATAAAAGCAATTTGCAGCCTTTAGGACAATGTGCATCATTATAAAATTTATCAAAAAAAACAATAATATTTATTTGTACGTATGCTCTTTCTAATTTGGACAGTTTGCTATTTTCTATTTCAGCAAGATAGGCAGAAAGAATTAAAGAAAAACATTTATCTTTCTTTATGACACTTACAATATAATTTAAATCTATTTCATCAAGTTCAATACGAAAATATTTTGCAAATGGATAAAAAGGAATACCCAATGTATGCATGATGATTTTATCATTCAAATTTAGCTTCATATACAATAATTTAAAAAATACACAATTATTTAATTAAGTAGCAATATTAAAATCCTTTTTTCAAAAAAAGTAAAGATTTTTTGAGAACGCTGATAAAAAAAACTTAATAAAAAGGTTATTGAAGAAGAAAGATATTACTAGCTAAAAGTAAAAGGCTTTAAGATTTTTCTTAAAGCCTTTGTTTTACTGGTGATCCCAACGCGATGAATTTCGAACTTTTACTTTCTCCTGAGTATTATCTGGCAACAATGAGTTTGTATGAAGAAATTAAAAGAAATAATATTAAACCTCTGAATTTATTGCAAACATTAGATAATTACATTTCATTAAATGAGGCTATATATTAAAAAAGTTGATAAAATAGATATATTGAATCAGATATAAAAGAGCCGGTATTGATAAAATTATATAAGCTTTTTTGAGATTTGTTTTACGCTTCTTCCAAGCATAAACCGTAGGTGCAATTATTATCAACAATAATGTTAATGTCATTATGGTATAGTTAAACCTATTTTCATATGCCCAACCTAATGCCTCTGCATTCCAAGGCATACTGTCACTTGTCATATCATCTGGATATGTTACTGCAATGATCAAAAACGCAAAGGCATATAATCCTGCCAATAGATAAAACGGTATGAGTTTGATTTTTTTCATAATTGCACCTTCGGTTAAATTTATTCAAAGTATATTCAGCATTTACCTTAAATACAATAAATTTTAAAATGAAAAAAGAGGAAGTATAAACATCCTCTTTTCAATTTTCCGGTACTTAATTCATTATTTACAAATTTAAATTTACAATAAGTTAAATCCATTGGGAATTGATTTTTATAAGGTCAAAAATGAAACTTTCTATCTTAGTACATAATATATGTCTTATATTACCAATATTTTTTCTTTTTGGTTGCATCGGCTATACGCCTACTTATTATGATGACAATATTGAATTTGTTATTTGCAGTGTTTCCGGAAAGTCATATAGTGATAACAATGACATCAAAGTTTATGTCGATGATAAAGAAGTTGTAGTTAATAAGCAGAAAGGTTGTGATTATTCTAGTAAAAATAAATACAAAGGTAAGGAAGTTTTATATTTGCTACCCAAAGAATATAAAGCTCTGGAAAATGATTTTGTTTATAATATTAGCTTCGAGGTTAAACGAGAAAGAAAGAATAAAATAATTAAAATAACATCTCCTGATAATTCGGATAAAATTATCAACCTGCATTATCAAATAACCGATGAAAAATGGGCAAGCGGAAAGGTTGAAGGGTTTTCAAAAAAAAGAAACAACAGCTGCAATTTTATTATTGCCGACAAACACTTATGAAGTCGTTTTGCTATTCAGTAGTTCTGTGGTTGAAGTTTTCAAGGGAAATGTAATTGAAGGAGGAGGAATTACTATAGCATCTTTAGCATGGATTCCTGTTGCAGTTGGCATCGATGTTTATAATATTGTTATAGGGTTACCAAGTACAGCAATTGTAAATCCATGGACAAATTATAAAATATATCAACAAAATGTAGAAGGCTACGTAATAAATAAAAATTTTGAAAATTAGCCATCCACACTCATCCTTATCAAACCTATTTCCATGGAGACAAATCAAATAAAATTATCAATACAAAAACACTCTCCACAAGAAAGTGAGGTATTAATGATGCTGTTAGCCTAAAGTTGCGGAAACATCCCAGAATTACAAGCTCTTAAAAAGGTATCGTCAGCAACATATTATAATTTGTCATTATATAGCAATGTTTTTTTATAAGGAATAAAAATGTTCGTTATAATAGAATTTAAACAAAAATCTTCACGTATATCATTACCAACCATATATGCCATTTTAATATGATATTTTGCTATGATTATAGAGTATAAAGATTGCTCACTTTTGCTTCCATCTTCTTTGCAGAAAACGTCACAAATATTCAAATCATGTTCCTTTTCCACTTGTTTAATATCTTTATATAATTTATCTTTATGGGCATTTGATACGATAATAATATTTTGGCTGCCCGGAATATTATGCAATAATTTAACGACTTCAGGTCTTATATGCAGATTTTGTCGATATATTTCTACAACTTCATCGTAATTTAAGTTATAGTCATCCGCAATATTTTTTCTATGCTCTTTTTGATACACTCTTCTAATAACATCATCCATATTTTTGGCACCTAAAATATCATAGGCTTTAATCCATGCGCTATTTGCATCAACTATTGTTCCATGAAAATCAGATAACAAGTATTTATACATGTGACAGCATTTCCTCCGAACCACTTTTTTGAATATTCTGTGCACTTATTTTATATTGTAATACCATCTTTAAAAAAGATAATTCTTCTTGATAAATCGGTGAATGTATAATCAGTATTTGATTATCAGAAACAGAATATTGAAAATCTTTTCCCAATTGCTTAAAGAAAACATTTAATTCGTTTGGGTTAATATTTTTAACAAAGTTTAAACAGCGATGATATGATGGGCAAATCTCACAATATTTTAAATTTTTAGTTTTACAATAATGTAAATTATAGTCAGAACACTTATTGAGATAAGAAATAATACAACTTGTATGCCTAAATAACAGATAATTCGGATTTATCTTATTTTTGATATTCAAAATATTATTCCAAATATCTTGAGGTAAAAATTTATGATTAGTATCTCCATTCCAATCTGATAAATCTCCACCGAATTTTTCCAATAATTTTTTTATGTTCGGCGTTACTCTGATGCCAGAAACCACACTTCCGTCAAAATGCGAATGGATTTCCGAAAAAATATTTTCCAATATCTGTTCAGAAGCATTAAGGTTACGAACAATAGGCCGCCAATAGTGAATAAGCTTAACATCTGTATGCTCTTTAAGATAATCATTTTCCAACAATATTTTACGCCTATTTTCGGGATTGGAAGGTGGTTCTATATCAGCAGGCATGCCGGAAATCGTTCGAAATATAAAAACATTGTTTTGATTAAGAACATCATAATCCGAAGTTCCAAAAGGTAATTTGGATATCAAAATTTTTGGATTTTTAAAATGATTTTCCTTAAGCAAACGCAAAAAATTCACTGTATCCATCCTAAGAAACGGCACAAGAGGCTCGCTCCGATTATTGATAATAAGCGGAATTTTTTCATTATAGAAACGATGCTGTTTTAATTTTTCTATAATATCAATGGGTTTATAATTTTTTTCTATGTTTTTCTGAAATTCTCCTACAATACAATATTTACAACCAATATTGCATCCCAACTGAGAATTAATAGAAATTCCTGATTTTAAAAACTCAATATAATTTTCATCGTTCATATGGAATAACCTCTTGAATAGTTTTTGCTTGAAAAGCTGCAATAATTCTGTCCGTTCCGAAAGCAACACCAACACTCGGAGGCATACCGCCCTCCATTTTATTTAAAAAATCACGATCCAAATGTGCAGGATTATTATCTTGCTGTATCATGGAAAATTTGAGATTTTCATAATTATATTCTTCTTCGCAAATATGTATCAATCCCATTTTCTTATAAACCAACTCAGCATCACGAGCCGTATTATCAACATTTTTCACCGTTAACGGCGACCACTGATACGGAGGATAGATTGAAAAGAAAGGGCCATCTTGTTTTTTTAGTTTATTTCTGAAAATAGCTCTCATATCTTCATCCGACAGTTTGTTTATGTCGTATCCAGCGCGGTTGAACAATTCTGCTACAGTATATACAGGAAGTTCCTTGAAATCATCACATCCAAAATATTGAGCAATATCTTTCATTATCTGTTGTGAGAGCTTTATGGCATAATCTATGGACTTGAATGGGAATTGGGACTCTATCATATTATATTCATGAATATGTCGCTGTGATTTTCCCATATTACGAAAAACTTTCCCATTTTCGTATACTGGAACTAAAGTATCGCAAACAATCTTCTTTAAAGCCATACCATGAGTAAAACGTAAGAAATATTCTTTTCCTTTTTTATCAGTCGTTTCAAACGGTTCTACTTTAGATGTTCCTCTATATCTAGTTAAAATTGCCGAAGAAACTTTCAAAGCTCCTACTTCTTCAAGATTTTTTTCAATAATATATTCTATTTTTCGACGAATGATAAATAATTCTTTTATTTTAGAATTTAACTTATTTGGATCCATGCAACGATTTAAAATCTTTAAATTTGTTACTAAAATTGTCGGTATTTTTTCGCTTAAAATTAAATTTTTGGCATCAACTCGAATAATATCACCGTTTGCAGGTAAATTTTTTTGTGATTTATCATACATAATATGACATACATTATTACCTAAATCTAAATCGGCATAAATACCATATTTTAATTTTTTGATATTCTTTATTCTACCTTGTAGTTGTGAATTTTCAATTTCGTTCATTTTTTAATAAAACCCTCATATAAGTCTCTCTATCCATTCCTTCAACAAAGTGCATAAAAAATTGATCTGCTCTATAACTATCATATTGATCAAAAGTGGTAAATTTAGATGTTTCGCGTAAAGGAATATATTCCTTCCAACGAGATTTAAAATTTTGCATCTTTACAAAATCCAAAGCTGCATTAACGTCAGATAATGATTGACTAGGTAAACCCAAAATAAAGAAAAGCCTAGGTTCTATATGATATTTTTTCAAACAGCTAATTCCGACCATAATATGTTTACCTATTTCCTTATGAATATCTTTTTGAATAGACGATGTAAGCGTTTCTATACCTAAACCAATTTGATAACATCCGGCTTTTGAAATAGCTTCACAAATTTCATCATCAAGTTGGTCAACCCGAGTAACAGTTCTCCAACGTATTTTTTTCTCATTTTTAACTAAAGCTTCAGCAAGCTCAAGAACCCATTTTCTATCAACCGTAAAGGTCGTAGCATCAAAAAAAACATCTGAAAAATTATATGTATTAATGAAATTAATAATATTATCTACCGGCCGTTGAACAAAAATTCCATGAGGATGCAATATTTTCTCTGAGCAAAAAGAACAATCAAATGGACAACCGATTTGAACACTCAAGTCAACTTCCCCTTTAGAAATTTTTATATATTCATCCATTGGTAGTTTGCTAAAATCAGGATAATACCAATTTAATTCTTTTGCTACAGATTTAAGTTTGTATAACTTTCCGTTAATATCCAATTTATCAATTTGTTCAGAGGCTATAAGCGGTAAAATTTCAGTCCAATATCCGGTACTAACAACGATATCAAAATATCGGGCAAAAAAATTCGGATTGTAAATCGGAGCCGTTCCATAAACAACAATTTTTGCTTTACTGTAATTACGGATATATTCCGTAATATAAACAGCCTCCCGAACTGTTGTCACCTCAACCGGCATAAAAATATAGTGGCATCCCGATACAAATTCTGCTAAAAAACGCTTACTGACATTTGTTACACTTAAATCTAAAACTTTTACTTCCCCATAAGCTTCCAAGCTAGAAGCTACTTCCCCCATAAAAACATATCTTTTATAAAGGCTATTGGGGATAAACGTTTCTTTAGGCCAAATAATTGCCGTTTTCATTAAACCTCTCTTTGTAAAACTATAAAATGATTAGTATAAAGATCATATCGTTCTGCATTAACTTCTTCACAATATGGACCACCGCTTTCTTTATGCAATACAGTCACTCCGGATATGGCTGATATTTTTTCAAAAAAAGCTTCGCGATTATAAAAAACACGGCGAGACATATCACGGTTTTCCTTCCATCCCAACAAATCCGCAATTACCAAAATTCCGCCTTTATTAAGCATTTTTACCATTATATTAACAGTTTTTAGAGGATCCGACAAAAGATTAACGGAATGAGATGCCGTAATTATATCAAACTTATAATCAAACGTATCAACAGACAAATCATCTAAATTAAATATATATGAATTTAGCTTGTCTACTGATTTTGTCGCAATCTCAATATGTTCAATATCATCTGAACCGAAAGATTTTGAAGGAATTAAAAAACATCCTTCTTGTTTAAGTATTTTATTGGCAAAAAATAAATTAATATAAGAAAAATCTAACAAATCAAAACAAGCATCTTGATAAAAAATACTGAGTTCATAAGCAAGTCTTGACGGTCCACAACCACAATCCAAAACATTTCTGACCTTTGTTTTTTTTTGTTTCAATATTTCCAAAATTATGGAAGCATAAACCCCCTCAACCAAACTAAAATATCGATTGGAATACTTGGAATATTGATATTTTATCAAGCGATATGCTTCAATAAAATTATTATATTTTAAATCTCTTTTTGTATATCCGCAAACATAGTCATTATCTACATCCTCACCATTTTTTTCGGGTAAGTTTGCAAGAATTTCCTTAATATATTCAATCGTCAATTTACTATATCCGTTTGAATTATGATTACAGTAGTCTAACTCTTTTGCAAGATAGGATTTCAACTCACGTAAATATTCATCCTTATACTCTGATATGTATTTTAAAGATAAAACATTATTAGTCATCCTGTTAGCTCCTATAATTTATTTCTATACCGTTAGGAGATGCATTAATGGCAATTTTGCCACCAATTTTGAATATTTCAGAAGGATATTTATGCGAAAATTTTATATTTGCAATAATTGGAATATCCTTTAATTCGGTTATATTAGATATGTCATGTTTTAATTTAATTAAATTTATATTATCATCTTCTTCAAATTGCCCAAGAAGTATACCTTTTAGATTATTCAGCAAATTATCTTGTATAAGAGAATATAAATTTCGGATAAAAAATCTATCTGCTCCTCCAGCCAAATAATGATCACTTTCAATCAGTAGAATAGCATTATCTACTCTCGGCATATACATTGTTCCTTTTAATAGCATGAAACTTGATAAATTTCCACCAATACATATACCCTCTGCTTCACCATAATTAAAGACAATCGCTTCATCCTTACTTATGTGAACCGAATGATATTTAATGATATTTTGTGTATTTAAAATAACATTAGGATTAAGATCATCGCGTCCGTAATCAATAAAATTATATCCTAAATATGTAGGCAATCCAGACATTTGGTATATAGCATTACACAATACAGTAATGTCAGAAAAACCCATAAATATTTTAGGATTTTTCTGAATTAAATCCCAATTAAGATACCGTAATAATTCGTTACAATTATACCCTCCCCTCGCACACATAATAACATCAACATTTTTATTATCAAAAGCATAATGTAAATCATCTACTCTTGATGTGATAGATGAAGATGCGTTATTATCTATTTCAAAAGCATTTCGTGAAAACGACAACTTATGACAAAATTTTGACACATTTTTCTTAGCGTTTTGAAACCGACGCTCATATTTGACTGTTTTAAAAAAAGTCTGCGCACTTGCTGATGGTGCAACCACTATGATTTCATTTGCCTTATTCATAATTTTTTCCTTTAAAAAGACACGTAAGACATTAAATTCTTTTTGTCAACAAAAAAATATAATTTATTTAATTATTATCTCGAATAATATTAAAAATTTTACTCTCCATGTAAAAAAAAATCTAGAATGCAATATATAATTTCTGTCAGAGACAAACCGTAAACCTGATTAGCAAAAACATGTTGCAACATTTTTTCTTTGTACAAAAAAATAATGTTAACAAGCATTATATCTAAACTGTTTAATAACTACATCCAGTCCACCAAATCAACATGAAAATACGGTACAATAACGCAGTTATTGAAAAATCCGTAACATAAAATCTAGCCGATTACAGATATTCAACTTCATTTATTTAGTCGGAACATTAGTCTATTCCTTCTTGGATAACTCTATCTGAATAAGGTTGAGTACCATTTTCCATACGGATAGCAGCTTTAATAAATACAGTCGAGGCACCTCGTTCTTCAATATCTACCTTGGTATCGGATAAACTTTAAGTTGTTTGACTACGGATTGAGTATAAGCTTTTATTTAATTTTCGTTTGGCGAAACATAACGGTTGACTATCTGTCAGACGGTTTAAGGTCATAGAAGCCTAAGTATTAAAATTTTGCGTTACCGGTACAAAAAAGCATTTGAGCTCATCCTATCATCAATCAACTTAGAAAAAGTAGTTAATTCTAGCTTCTCGCTGAGCCTCGAGGATGTTAAATTCCTTATCCAAGCCTTCGTCGGTTGATTTTCAGGTATAAATTGCACATCTGACTTTTTTCGCTCTTCCATTAATTACCTCGCAAGTTAAATCCAAAGAATGCACTGCCGGAGATTTTCATACCGGTAATTTTCTTAGCCATACCGGATAAGCTCTTAAATCTTTGTCCATCTAGTTCATAGCCGTTTTCAAGTACGTGGATGACATAATCGCGGCCTTTGTACTGTTTGATGATTTTGGTTCCTATCGGCGCGATTGCGACCTTTTTGACATTTGGTACCTTGGCTTGAGATTTTGCTCAAGAAGGAACGACTGGTCGAAGATAAACCGCCAAACTCCAATTCCTGCATCCGATAAGAAAGTTTGAGGATATAGGTCTCCTTGGTCTTTAAGGTTGGGCGTGCGTTAAAATAGCGTAAGAATAGCTTCTTTAACTCGTTAATGTTCATGGTGTTGAGCTTGGCTAAATCTTCCTCAATCATCGGAAACTCCTTTCATTTCACAATAAATGCTTGGATTTTGCTTATTATCCAGTTTTTTTGCAATAAATTATCTATACTTTTGTGTTGCAAATAGACCTTAAATTCAGGTCCAAGCAGCGTTATGAAATCTTCTAAATCGGTCATGTTGTTCTCCTTTTACAGAAGAACAAGTCAATTTTAAGAAAAATAGTTCTCACTTTTTTTATTTTTTTGTAAACCGCAGTTTGGGAGAGATAATCGGTAAGGTAATCAAGTTACGAAACAGAATATGCAAACAAATCAAGAAAACTATTGTTTTACAATAAGCTGGTAAATGGTAACTAAAAAAAGAGAGGTTTCCGGTAAAAGTATAGATTTGGGCGTTTTTCTACCCAAAGACTGAAAATCTCTTTCGATGATTTCCAACGCAGTTACCAGCGCACTTGGCAAATCGGCACGGAATAAAGGGCTTGTTAATAAGGATTTAAAACGAAAAAAAGAGGAAGTATATGCTTCCTCTTTTCAAATTGGTGAGCCCGACGGGATTCGAACCCATGACCCTTTGATTAAAAGTCAAATGCTCTACCGACTGAGCTACGGGCCCTCACCATCACTGAGAAGGGTATATAAATGATAATTTTTAGATAGTCAATAAAAAAATTAAATTTTTTTTCATTTAGCTATTTATTTATTAACTTTTTTATGTTAATACTAATAACAAACAATAGAATAACAAGTATTTAAATGAGGGAAGAATGTCTACAATTAAAGAAATAGATCAAGAAAGCAGATATGATATTCTACAAAATGAAGCAGGGGATATCTTAATAATTATAAATTCAAGAGCAGGGGGGCCGGAAAATCCTCGCTTTGTGTATGATGGTGGTGAAACAGCTTTATTATATCGCACAAAAGATAGTGCTGTTATCTTTGAGAGTATTGCCAAAGATGCAAGAATACCTCTGAAATCAGTCAGCTCAATGCTTATAGTAGAAGTTGAGAAAGAAGATGTTGCTCGAGAATATGAAGTTCCCGTTCGTATAGTAAAAGATGTAAAATCCTTGATAAAGTAATATCTTTCCTATAAACTCAAAATCGCTACAGATTCTGTAGGTAGAGATATGGAGAAGATATGATAAATATAATAGCTTGTTTAGTGTTGATAAGCTGTATAGGGCTTATAAAACAAAGAATGAAATATGACAGACTAATGTCATGGATAATGCTCTTTGTTGGAGTCTTGCTGTTTATTGATTTTGCAATGGAAGCAGTTAATTTTAAGGAAGGAGGTTTCTCTTTTCTATGGAGTACATCGAAAATAGGCGATATAACAATAGATTTTAAGCCAAGTCCTATGGAGTGTAGACTTATCTTGCCTCTATTTTTTATATCGTTAATGACGATTCTATATAATAATATATACAGGTATGAAGAAAAAAAGAGTGCATTTAATTCATATATTCTCTTAAATTTAGTTTCATTAAGCTTGTTAATATGTTCTAAGAATTATGTTCAATTGACTACAGCGATATTTACAATAGACATTTTAGGTTATTTGTTGTTAAAAGATGTCGATTCGTCACACCGATATGTGGTATATAATTTTTTTGCAGATATGTGCTTATACATGGTATTAACCTTAGTAAGTGGGCGTTTGGAAAGTCTGGCAATATCAGATATTCCCCAATATTTAAAAATAGGACATCATAAAGACTTTGTGGGATTGATATTATTATTTGTTGTATTAATTAAAGCCGGAAGTTTTATGTTTCATAGCTATATCGTAGATTTGAATTCAGCAAAATTTCAGAGAATGAGTGCAGTAAATATGCTATATGCCCCATTGGCGGGGGTTCTGATGGCTCTAAAATTACATGGATTATTGATTGTATCAGATTTCGTATACCCAATATTGAAAGTGGTAAGTTTTCTAACAATTTTATATGGGATAGGTAATGCAATATGTACAGATAATATTAAAAAGAAACTCATCTACTTAAATATGAGCTTTATCGGTTTACTATTAATTATGTTGGCAAACTCTGATTTTCACTGGGATTGGTCTTATTCATTTTACTATGGAGTTGCTTATTTTATAAATTTGTTGTTCTTAAAAATATATCTGTATCAGAACAATGAAAACAAAGTAAGTTTAATGCTAAATAGTAAAGAAACTAATTCTCTGATGTTAAAGGCAACATTACTGCAGTTCATATTAATTTTTAATATTTTTATAACACTAATATTCGAAATATCAGCGGAAGAAAATAAAGAATTAGTTTTTGTATATGGTTTAGCAATACTATTTTCAATTGCAGTCATATTGAATCATATATATAGCTCACCTCATTCCAGAAGATTAGAAAAATTATCACCCAACTCTTTGCGTCCAATATCTTTTTTAGCAACCGTAAGTATATTGTTGTATGCTAATGCCGAAATTGGAGCTTATTCCATGTATAATTGGATGTTTATTATAATATTGCTACTCATAATAAAGGCTCCATTTATAACAAGTCTCCGCAAAATATATGAAATTGAGTGGTTACAAAAAGAAGATATAAGTAAAAGTTTTTTCTTATATACATTAGTAACGCCATTTATGTATATAAGCAGAACACTTTGGTTGATGGTTGATTTCATCTTTTCAGAAAAAATCATTACGACGAGTCTAAATGGTATGCATAAGATAGGAATATCATTATTTTTCAAGATAAATCAAAAAAATTACATAACATACTTCCTATTCATAATTGCAGGAATACTATGTTTCATAGCATCATATTATAGGAGGCAAATGTAGTGAGTTCATATCAACTATTAGGACTTATTTTAATTCCTTTAATTGGATCAATTTTTACATTAACAGCAAAATATGATAAAAATTATGCTGTATCAAATATATTTAACGTTTCAATATTAAGTTTATTGGCGAATGTAAGTTTAATTTTGTATATATTCTCCCAATGCAATTTAGAAGAAAGCGGTCTACAATTGGTAGAAAGTTTCCATTGGGTAGATTATCCGAAAGTCGAAATATATTTAGGAGTCGATATATTTTCACTATTAATTATATTAAGTGTAAATTTATCATTTTTAGTTGCGGAAATATGCTTATATCGAAAAACGGAACGAGCAAAAACATTGATTGCATCGGAATTATTGTTCATCGGATTATGTAATGGATATTTTATAGCAGCAGATGTCCTATCGTTTTACATATTTTTTGTATCATCAGGAACGCCGCTGATAATATTAATAAGTACATACGGCAGCCAACGTAAGAAAACGGTATTGATACGTTTTAGCATATACAATTTAATAGGTGCATTACTATTGTTGGTATCAATAATAATGATGTGTGAAGCCCAAAAAGGAGATGTCTTATTAAGTGAAGCAGGAAAAATAAATTTCAAAGGCGGAACAGAATATTTTGTATGGTTAAGTATCTTTTTTGCTTTTATATCACGTTTACCAATATGGCCATTCCATTATTGGATATCCTCTATAAATTCGAGTTTAAAAAATCCATTAGTATTTCTAGTTGGAAATTTAATACCATTAATAGGTCTATATGGATTTATAAGGTTCTGGCCCAATACCGTTCCAGAAACTATAGCTATACATGCCCCGATATTTGAAATAATATGCATTATTACAATGTTATTTATAGCATTGGTAAGTTTAAGCCATAAGGATATGAGATATAAATTATTTGCCTATACAACAGTATATTATTTAGTATACTTGACAAGTATTTTCTTACCAACGGATGTATTAAAATTAAATATAGGGTATTCTCTATATTCATATATTATAATAATAACAATTCTATCATTTTTGATTAGCCACATTGAACATCAGAAAAAAGAGTTAGGCATATATGGAACAGGAGGCATATTATGTTATATGCCAAGAGCATCAAAGTGCTTATCCTTATTTATTTTAGCCGGAATAGGTTTACCGGTAACGTCATTATTCTGGAATAACTTTATAATTATATCAGAGATATTTAATTACAATTTGATATTGGGTATAATGGTTATATTATCAATTTTTCTCGTTTCATTATCATTATTGGAGGAGTTATATAAATTAAAAGATAAGAGTAGTGCTGCAACAGAATGTATTATGGGAGGGGATTTATCCACCAAGCACTATATCGTTTACATAGGTTGTTTAATAATATTATTTTTATCATTTTTTAAACCATTATGGTTTGTATACTAAGGAAGAGATATGATTTTGCATAATATGATATATACATTACCTGAAGTATCCTTGTTAGCGGGAATAATTCATATGTTTTTATTATACATAATGGCATATGAGTCAGCAAAAGTATATTCTCGAGCCGCTAAATTTTGGATAATCATGTCTTTATTTTGGGAAGTAGCGACACAAGGTAAAAGTTTTAGTCCATTATATTTTGATAATGATAGCTACACCTTATTATTCAATTTAATAGTAGGTGTCTTGTCCTATATTATGATTAGTTTATCAGCAACTTGGTTTGTAACAGAGAATAAAACAGGATGTAAATATTATGTATTGTTATTAAGTGCATTGATTGGAATAAAATTATTAATTTCATCAATAAATTTAGTATCATTATTATTTAGCTATATTTTGCTTATATATATACATTATCGCATGTTGGGAATAAGTTATGAGAAGATACCGTCCGAAGCTCCAAGTCGATATGTGGGAATATCTGGTATAATTATAATAATATTTGCATTAGGGTTCTTGTATATTAACAAATTACAAGATGGAAATGTCGAATATACAGAAGTAAAGGAATTATTTAGTAGTAACCGCAAATCACTAGAATTGTATTTATCAGCAATAAGCTTATTGATACCATTTTTATATTCAATAGGAATAGCCCCATTTCATATAACAGCCGAAGATAAAACAGGAAAAAGCATATTGCCAGTTAGTCACTACTTTGCCTTGATTGCACCGGTAGCGTTTTGGGGATGTTTTATAAAATTGAACATAGAATTGATGACGGCATATAAAGAAGAATTATCTGAGGTATATAAAATTTTTGCATTACTATCGGTAGTATTTGGAGCAATGGGTGCAAATGCAAGAATAAATTTACATAGAATACTGTCATATAGTTCGATGTATCATTTTGGTGTGGTATTAATGCTATTATCATTTTTTAGCATAGCAATAGATTTTTCAGCATTTATATATTTGTTTGTATATATACTAAGTTTAAATGGCTGTTATCTTGTATTTTATAGTTTAAGAAGTCATGGAGAATATTTATCATCAGTTGCATCACTATCTGGACTTGCAGAAACAAGGTCATATACAACAGGTGCATTATTGGTAAGTTTATTTTCATTTATAGGCTTACCACCATTAATTGGTTTTTTAGGTCAATTAAATGTCGTATCGGAATTATTAAAACAAGAGAGCTATATAAGTTTAGGAGTGATACTATTTTTCTTATTAATTCTGTCAAAATCATATTTAGAGATAGTAAAGACAGCATATTTTGAACATAAAGTTAAGACATATGATAGTGAAAATAAGCTTGTAATACTATATACAGTGCTAAGTGTAATTTGCATAGTGATAATAGCATTTAACCCTCAGGGTTTATTTGAAATATTGAAGGATATGTTCTATGTCATTAGTATATAAAGCAAAGATAGCCAATTGGGAATGGTATGAAGCAGAAAGTGTTGTTTCAACAAATGACACAATAAAAGAGATGCTACCGATATATGGAAAAGATATAGTAATTAGTGCGATAAGCCAAACCGGAGGTAGAGGAAGACGAGGTCGCAGTTGGCAAGAGAAAAAAGGAAATTTGTATTTTACATACGGTCAAGAAGCCCCTGCATATGAATTAAGCAGAATAGTATGCCTTGTTGGATTAAGTTTGGCAAAAGTTATAAAAAGATTAGATAGTAAAAAGGATGTAAAAATAAAATGGCCGAATGATGTATTTCTGGAGGGCAAAAAAGTTTCTGGTATTTTAATAGAAAACATCGGAGAGAATTTATGGGGAATAGGGATAGGAGTAAATGTGAAAGAATCTCCAAATTTGAAAGGAGCGCCATATAAAGCAACATCATTAAGAGAATGTGGGATAAATCTTGACCGAACAGAATTAATGCAATATTATCTAGAGCAATTTTCAACAGATATGAAGGCATATCAAGATAAGGGATTCTCTGAGTTAAAAGAGCAATGGAAATCAATGGCGAAGAACTTCCAAGGAAAGATAAAAATAAAAGCAGAAAAAGGCATAAAGCGAGGAATATTTAAAGATATAGACGACAATGGTTACTTGATATTAAGCACAGAAGAAGGAGAAGAAAGAATCATTGCCGGAGATTTATTTATATAAAGAGGAAAAAGAAAGAATGAATGATTTTAAGAAAAAAGGGATATATTTTATACCATTAGGCGGAGCCGATGAAATAGGTATGAATATGTTTGTTTATGCCGTTAATGGTAAATTGATAGTAGTAGATGCGGGATATGGATTTTTGAATGATGATTTTCCGGGGATGGATATGTGCTATGCTTCACCGGAGTTTCTTGAAAATTATCGAGAGGATATATTAGGGCTATTCATAACCCATGGGCATGAAGACCATTTGGGGGCAATAGCACAGATATGGCCGACATTACAGTGTCCGGTATATGGAACAGATTTTTCACTAGGGTTAGTGAAAGAGAGATTGAGTGAATATAAGCTTCAAGATATAGTTCCATTAGTATCCGTAAATAAGGAACGAGTAGTAAAATTAGAAGATTTTGAGATAGAGTTTATCCCAATAGCTCACTCAATACCTGAGACATCCGCATTATTTATCAAAACACCATATGGAAATATAATGCATGCGACAGATTGGCGTTTTGATGATAACAAATTATCTATGGTAAAGACAGATTTTGCATCATTAGAGAGAGCCTCCAAAGAAGGTGTAGATATTTTTGTGTGCGATTCGACAAATGTAATGGTAGACGAGCCACAAGCCAGCGAAGAAGATGTGCGAGAAAATTTATTAAAACTAATACCAGAGATGCAAGGAGGAATAGTAGCAACATGCTTCGCATCAAATATCATGAGATTGGAAAGTTTAATACAAGCAGCAAAAGCCGCGGGAAGAACGCCAATACTCGCAGGAAGAAGCTTAGTGACAAATGTTAAAATCGCTAAAGAATGCGGTTATTTAACGGAATACGGAGATTTACACACGCTAGATGAAGTAGACGGAATAACCTCGGATAAAGCGTTGTATATATGCACAGGCTCACAAGCAAATTATCGTAGCGCGATGACTTTAATAGCTAATGATGAGAATAAATATATAAAATTAAGTGCGGATGATAATGTCATATTTTCATCAAAAGTAATACCGGGAAATGAAGATAAAATAGAGCGTTTGCAAGAGAAAATATTAGCAAAAGGTGTTAATTTAGTCACAGAAGAAGATTATCTTGTTCACACATCAGGTCACGCATGTAAGAAAGATTTACAAGGAATGTATGAATTGCTAAATCCGAAAATAGTATTGCCTGTTCATGGAGATAAAAAATTCATCAGAGAGCATAAAAAGTTTGCAAAGAGTTGTGGTGTAGAAGATGTTTTCTCAGCCCAAAACGGAGATATTTGTTTATATCATGATAATAAAATAGAAATGATAGAACAAATAGTAGCAGATATAATGGGGATAGATAGAGGAAGAAGTGTTCCTCTTAATTCCGAATTGATAAAAAATCGCCGTCGGATAATGTTTAATTGCACATTATTCATATCAGCAGTTATTAGTAAGGATTATAAATTAAAATCTCTGGAATTTAGCTCTATAGACATTTTGGAAGAGAATGAATGGTATTTACTGCATGAAGAGATAATGAAACAAGTAAAACCATTAATTGAACAAAAATTAATGGAGAAACCAAATCGTAATGCGTTGGAAGATTTTATACGAGGGCAGATACGTCGTCGCGTATTAAACGCAACCGATATTAAACCGGTAACAACCATGCATGTTCATTGGGAAGAAGATGAAATAGACGTGATAGAAAATCAGGAAGAATTCACACAAGAATAGTAAAAAGAAAGGGAGAGAAAATGGAAAAAATAATACCGAATAGATTACAAAAAGGTGATAAAGTAATGATTATTGCACCAGCAAGAGGTGTAAAGATAATCGGCAAAGACGTAAGAGAAATAGCAAAAGAACGTTTGGAAAGTTTGGGTTTAGAAGTTGTATTTGCCCCTAATGCGATAGATGAAAATTGGGATTATATGGGCTCAAGTTCAATCGAAAAAAGAGTTTCAGATATTCATACCGCATTTTCAGATAAGAGCGTAAAAGGAATTATGACAATAATAGGCGGAGCAAATTCAAACCAATTATTGAAATATTTGGATTATGATTTAATTCGCCAAAATCCGAAAGTATTTTGTGGGTTTTCAGATATTACGGCATTAGAAAATGCGATATTGTCTAAAACGGGTTTAATAACCTATTATGGTCCGCATTTTAGTTCTTTAGGAATGAAAAAAGGTTGTGATTATACGTTTGAGCACTTTATCAAAATGTTGATAACAGATGGTAAAGATGAGATAGAACCATCACAAATATGGAGTGATGATTTATGGTTTATAGACCAAGAAAAACGCGAATTTGAAGCAAATGAGGGTTATTGGAATATTCACAAAGGTATGGCAGAAGGAACAATTATCGGTGGAAATTTATGCACATTTAATTTGTTGTTAGGCACTTCATATCGTCCGAAATTTGAAAATGACACCATATTGTTTATAGAGGATACGGAAAACAGTCCTTTGGCTGATTTTGAGCGTAATTTGCAAGCATTGATATACCAAGATGATTTTGTAAATGTTAAAGGTATCGTTATTGGGCGTTTCCAAAAAGGATCAAAAGTAACCAGAGAAGGTCTTGAGTTTATCGTCAATACTAAAGCAGAATTAAAGGATTTACCGATTTTAGCCAATGTTGATTTTGGGCATTCAGCTCCGTTATTAACAATTCCTCTTGGAGGACATGCTAAATTGGAAAACGGACATTTATCTTACCAAAATTAAGATAAAAACAAGTAAGAGAAAGGCTGGCAAATTGTCAGCCTTTTAATTTATATGAGATTTAGAAATTATCTTCTTTTTTTCTGCATAATTTCAAAAAGTTCGGAAAATTTCTGAGCTTGAGAAACAGAATTCCATTTTTGAGAGATTTGTCTTAAATTTTGCCTGATTTGCAAAATAAGTTTAGGGTTATTTTTCATTTGATTTAAGAGGCTGACAAATTCGTCTTCATTATGATAAAGAGGCAAAGCATCACCAAAAATTTTGTAAATTCCATTATTGAATCGAAGAAAAGGCACACCACCATTTTCAAGAGCTTCAATGATTTTTGTATCCAGAAGCCCATCACGAATAGTATTTTCACTTTGATCGACTAATACAACAGCATATTGAGAAAAATCATTAAGAGAAGGAGAAGATGCAATAATTTCATCTTGAGGCCAAAAATTTTCAAAACCATTTCCATAAATATCCAAGCTTAAATTATTTTTCCCCGCAATATAAAGAGAAAGAGAAAATCCTTGATTATCACCATAAAACATAGCTTTTTTTGAAGGCTGAGAAAGAGGAATATCTTTTATGTTGATAGCATCAGGAATAAAAGCAGTTCTAACATTAATAGCCTTCAAGTGATTAAAAGCTTCAATACTTTTGACAACAACAACATCAAAAGGTCGAAGTGGGGAAACATCATCAGTTTCATAGACCATAGGAAGCCATAATATATTGATAGCATTAGGATCTAAGACTTTAGGCAAGTTATTTAAATTTTCGGCAATATAGAGATTAAAATCTCCACTCCGAGTATGATTCATGTCAGATAAAACAACATTTAAACCAATTTTCTCAAAAGCATTCTGCAATTTTTTTGCTTGACGATAGAGCGGTGTCATAGGAGAAGCATGCGTATTAATATAAATAAGGGAAACAATATTATCATTTTTATGCATTAAAGATGATAGAGCAGAAGATTTCTCTAAGATTCTAGAATAAAAAAGCAAGACAGCACAACCAATCAATAAAGCAATATAGAGTAAAAGATATTTTTTCATTATTTATTTCTCCTAATCGTTTCAAAAAGTTGTTTTAATTTAAGGGAAACAGATTCATTAGTGAAATTTTGCAAAGTGATGCGTTGAGCATCTAGTGCTTTTTTTTGTCGTTCATCAGGATTGGAGAGATAATAGTCAATAAGTTGCTTGAACTCTTCCTTGTTTTTATACATAGGAATAGCATCACCAAATATTTTTTCGATATAAGGACTATATTCAGAGATTACGAAAGCTCCAACAGCAGAAGCATCATAAAGTCTGTTAATAACCAACCCCATTTCAGCCAAATCATCAGGATGATCACTCAACACTATTTTTGCAGAGGAATAGTATCGATTAAGCGAATTATTATCAATATATTCGCCTTTAATATATTCATCAGGGATTTTCCCTTTCCACTGTAGCCCATAAACAGAAATATCATATCCATATTCGATAGCATAACGAACACTAACACGATCATACCAAGGAGAGCCAACAAAAAGTAACTCAGATTTAACACTATCATCATACTGATATTTAAACTTTTGCGGATTAGTAAATTGAGGGACAAAAACGGCATTATGACCTTTTTTCAAAAGTTCAGGGATAAGAGCCTCTGCAGGCGTTGCGATTAAGTCAAAATATTGTAGTTCATCATTAAGAGAAGCGTCAGTATTATAGATGAAAGTATCTTCTGTATTTTTAAATTTAGAGGTATCAGGGATTTCCGTAGGAAAATAGAGATACATAATACGATTTTTATTTTCATCTTCAAAATCTGTTCTATTATATTTGAACTGCATATAGAGAAGATTTCCTGCTTTATGGTAAAAGTCATCAAGATTGAATTTTTGATTAAAATAGTAGGTTCTAACATCAAATCCACTTTGTTTTAAGCCCATTTCTAAATCTTTTTCTAACCAATATTCTCCAATATTTTGAGCATCAGCCGGCCAAGGGCTTTTGATTGCCAATTTAGAGTAGTCCAGATGAGACGGATCAGAAGAAGATTTTTGTAAATCATGAACTGAATTCATAATTTTATGAGCAGCGAGAGTAGACGTAAAATGTGCTAGAGTAATTTGCTGAGCTTTTTTAGCTTTTTCTGCTCGTTCTTCTGGATGATTAAGGTAATAATCAAGTAAACGTTTCAAATCTTCTTTAGATTTAAACATAGGAATCGCATCGCCATAAAACTGTTCGATTTCAGGCATATAGTCAGAGATTAAGAATCCTCCGCTAGCAGTAACATCAAACACTCGATTACTGATGAAACCAGCTTTTTTCATATCATAACGAGTATCATTTAAGACAATTTTAGCCGAGGAGTAATATTTATGCAGTTCATTATTATCAATATAAGCACCTTTAACCATTTCTTTCGGAGCTAGGTATTCCCAACCCTCGCCAAATAATGCAACATCAAAACCAAGTTCTATAGCCCATTTAGCACTAATACGCTCATATCCGGGACGTCCCACGAAGAGAATGTCATACGCTGCATTTTTATCATATTCGTAAAAGAATTTTTTGGGATTTGTGAACTGAGGGACAAAAATAGTTTTGATGCCAAGTTTTTCTATTTCTTTTTGGTAAGAAGGCGAAGCAACGGCAATAAGTTGAAAGTCCCAAAGTTCCGTTTGTAGAGACATCCACAGAGGTTCATTGATATCTTTAAGATTTTTAAATTTATACATATTAGCCGTTTCAAGAGGATAATAAAGATAGAGCACATTGAATTTATTTTTATTAATAGGAGGATTAAAAGGGATAAAGCCATGCATATAGACATCAACAGGAGCATCTAAGCTATCTTGAGGATAAAAATCATCCATATACGCTGGAGAAACGGAATATCCGATATCTTCAAACCCCTGTTTTAGATCTTGTCCTAAGATATAGTCTCCCCAAGAGGTCCAAGTTTTATCAGCAGAAATTTTAAGACTAATATCCGCGGCATAAGAGAGTGAAGATATAAACAAGGAAAAGCAAATGAGAAGAATTTGATAAATACGATTCATATTTAAGCCTTTTCATCACTAACATGCATAAGTGCATGAGCCGCATGGACGTTATATTTAAAGATTTTATAAATAAAGTAGACGCCGATAGGAATAAAAATAAGGGCGTAAATCCAGAAAATATCAATAACCCGAAGTCCGGTAGCTTCACCCTCATGCTCAAGTAAAAATTTCGGAGCCATAAGCATAATAGACGTCATAAGACGACCTGTCATCATATTAACCGAGGAAGAAAGAGAACGAATTTTCGGATTAATAAGACGATGCAAACGACTGATGTGTGTGATGGTAAACATTAGTTGTAGACCAATGCAAATGCATAAGAAAATAATAAAGAGCAAACAATGAAGAGGAGAGATATGTCCCATTTTCATTAAAATAAAGGATAAAGCACAACCGATAATTTCCATGACAAAAGAGATATTACCAAGATTAAAAAGAGAAATACGTTTAGCCATAGCGGCAGCGAAATAGCTAAAAGAAGAGCGGATAAGGTTATTAATAAAAATAACGACGCCCATAACTTTAATATAATCAAGCCAATTTAAGCCAATTAGATAGTTCCAAACAACATCTCCGAAAACACGAGCATCCCATCCAATTGTATCAGCTAAATCTGTAAGAGAGACAGAAGGGTTGATACCGGAACTTTTCATCAAAGGTTGAAAGCTCCAGAAGAAGAAGTGAGATACCCCAACCATAAAACCGGAAAAAAGCACCAGATAGCAATATTTACGAGACTTAAGAATATAACGAACAGCTACCCAAAATCTTTTTAATCTATCTTTAAGCGAAACAACTAAATTAGAGGTAGGTTGATGAGCGTTTGGAAGAAGAGAAAGCAATAAAATAGCCGTAGAGTAGATAATAAATTCAGCAATTAACAAAACATGAGAACCAAGTTTTTCATAAAGTCCGGCACCGAGTAGTGCAGCGATTCCCGTTCCGATATACATAGCAGCATTAAAGTTCGAATAAGCTTTAACCATTTTAGCTTCTTCGTTGTTCTTTTTCAAAATATCATAGATAAAGGAAGAAGAGACCGAGTCAAAACAAGCTTTAGAGCAAGCATAAAGAAATTCACCGATAAGAATAATTTCGAAACCTCTAAAGAAAATCCATAAAAACAATCTGCCAAGAAAGAGAGAATAAGCAGTAATGAGAATATATTTTCTAGGGAAGATATCACCAAGATAACCTGCAGGAATTTCAAATAAAAAGGCAAAAAATACGATTAATCCCTGAATAAGATAAAAATCTCCAACAGTTAGGCCGTTTTCTTGATAAAAAAACAACAATACAGGCAATAAGAATAACTGAGAACGCAAAAAAGCTGCAATATTATACATGCTTAACGGCACAAAAGATAAATATTTACTCATAAAACTCCACTCTTTTTCATTAAAAGCCCACAGAACATTATCAAAGAAATAATATGGAATAAGTGTGCTTATTTGTCTTGTGTTATAGAATAGTTGTTATAGTATACAAACAAGGTTAACATTATTTTAAGGTAAGGACTATGGAAAAAGGGATTTACACACAAGAAGATAAAGAATTTATGTGTTTAACAAATCAATCGCGAAATCCGTCTCGAATCAAAGAGTTAGTCAACTTTGTAAAATTAAATGGTTATCACAAAATAGGTATAGCCAGTTGCTTTTCTGTTAAGGATATAGCCGAAAAACTAAAACAATTACTTGCAGAAGAAGGAATAGATGCCGTTATAGTAAATTGCAAGGAGTCGGGATTAGATGCGTCAGAATTGTCAGCAGAACTTTCCGGAGCTTCGTGTGATCCTAAATCGCAAGCCCAATATTTGAATGAACAGAAAACAGAATTAAATATTAATTTTGGATTATGTTTAGGACATGGAATATTATTCCAAAAATATTCAAAAGCACCAGTTACAACTTTATTGGTAAAGGATGCTTGCCACCAACATAACATCATGGAAAATTTTGCATAAGATATGAAAAAAGCCACATTATTTATAGGGATAGCACTTATAGCCGGAGTATGTATATATGCCGGAAAGAAGGTATTCATCCCTCATAAATATAAATTAAGTATAACTGCGATAATGAAAAATGAAAAGCCTTACCTAAAAGAGTGGCTCGAATATCATAAATTGCAAGGTGTAGAGCATTTTTATTTATGCGATAATGAAAGTAGCGATGGAAGTCGAGAGTATTTACGGCCATATATAGAAAAAGGAATAATAACCTATATATTGCTTCCTGGAAAAAATCAGCAATTAGTGTGCTATGATAAAGTCATTAAAGAGCATGGCAAAGAAAGCACATGGATGGCTTTTATCGATTTAGATGAATTCTTAGTTCCATTAAAGGCTGATAATATGATAGAGTTTCTGAAAGAATTTAAGGACGTCGATGAAGTCAGTCTACATTGGATGAATTATGGCGACAATGGTTTGTTTAAGCGAAAAGACGGATTGTTAACAGAAGTATTTACGGCTCATGGAGCAAAATTAAATCATACAGTAAAGTCAATAGTTCGTCCAGAATCAGTAATTAATTTTAAGAGTTTTGGAGCAAATCATTATATACCGGTTAAAGGTAAAAGCGTAAATGAATACCATAAGCCGGTTGAGTATATGCTTAACTTTAATATTTCGGGGGATAAGGCAAGAGTTAACCATTATATCACAAAATCATTTGCTGAGTTTATGAATAAGAAAAAGCGGGGGCATCCGGAAGGAACAGCCATAGATTATGGATATTATTTCTTCCATAATGAAAATGATATAAAAGAAGATGAGAGTATGCAACGCTTTTTACCGCGTTTGAAAAAAAGAATGGAGGAAAGTCCATTGGGGAATGTCGAGATACCCCAAGATGAGAGTTTGCCGGAAACATTTTTCGAGTTTAACTTTACAGCAGAGGAAGCTAGCCAGATATTAGGTAAAAAGATTGAAGAGCCAATGAATTTTTATGAGGTAGAAAAAGAATATCAAAAACCGCAATACCCATCATATAAAAAAGGAAAAAAATAATGATAAAATTAGAGAATATAACCGTTCAAATTGCTTCAAAATTTCTATTGGAGGATGCGTCGGCACAAATTTCTGATGGGCAAAAAATAGGCATAGTCGGGAAGAATGGCTGTGGTAAAACCACATTATTCAGGGTGTTGAAGGGAGAACATGACGTCAACAGCGGCGAGGTCATGTGTGGTAAAAATCAATTAAAAGCCTTTGTTGAACAAGAGATAAAAGAAGAAGATTTACAAAAGCCTATTTTAGAATATGTATTGGGCAAGGATAAAAGATTAATAGAATTGCGAAACAAAGAAAAGACTGCTCAGCCGGAAGAATTGCCGGAAATAATGGAACAATTATGGATAATGGAGTCCGATTCGGCAGAAGCAAGAACAGCGGAAATTTTAGTCGGCTTAGGATTTAATCAAGAAGATTTAACAAGACCTGTAAAAGATTTTTCAGGTGGTTGGCAAATGCGTTTAAATTTAGCCGGAGCCTTGTTCCAGCGGTCAGATATTTTATTTTTGGATGAGCCGACAAACCATTTGGACTTAGAGGCAATAGTCTGGTTAGAGAGCTATTTGCAAAAATATAAAGGAACAGTCTTGCTGATAAGTCACGATAGAGATTTTCTGAATAATGTATGCGAAGGAATTTTGCATTTTGAAGGCAAGAAACTTGTTCAATATGGGGGAAATTACGATACGTTTTCTCGCCAATATGCTCAAAAAATAGAGTTAGTCAATAAACAGATAAAAAAGCAAAATGAAAGAAGAGCTCATCTGCAATCATTTGTAGAAAGATTCAGATATAAAGCCACCAAAGCCCGCCAAGCACAAAGTCGTATAAAAATGCTGGAAAAAATGGAGAATATAGAAGAGGTCGCTCAAGATAAAGAAAGTCGATTTTTGTTTCCTGAAATAAAGACATTACCATCTCCATTAATAACGGTAGAGGGAGGTGTTGTAGGATATGGAGAAAAAGTTGTTTTAAGAAAACTGAATTTTTATATTAATCAAGATGACAGAATTGCGTTATTGGGAAAGAATGGTAACGGAAAGTCGACGTTAGTGAAAATGTTGTCATCACATCTTCCGATGATGGAAGGAAGTATGAGAAAGAGTGGTAAATTGAAAATTGGCTATTTCAATCAAAATCAGACCGAAGAGCTACCATTAGAGTTAACCCCGACAGAGTATATGAAGTCAATAGAACCGGATGTTCCAGAGAAAAATATAAGAGCTCATTTAGGCAATTTCGGATTGGAGCAAGAAAAAGCGGTTACGCAAATTAAAGCCTTGTCAGGAGGAGAGAAAACAAGATTACTTTTTGCAAGAATATCCATAGATAAGCCGGAATTGTTGATTTTCGATGAACCAACAAACCACCTAGATATGGAAGGAAGAACCGCACTGGCGGAAGCCTTAAATGCATATAATGGAGCGATTATTCTAATTTCGCATGATTTCCATTTATTGGAAATGGTCGTCGATAATTTGTGGCTAGTGCATAACAACACCTGCACAGCATTTGAAGGAGATTTAGAAGATTACCGAGCATTTTTGCTAAAAAAAGAAATAAAAACAAAAGAAAAAACGGATAAGAAAGAAATAGAAGTCTCTAAGCAAGAAGAAACAGTTATTGAAAAGAATACATTTAATAATAAACAAGACCGTAAAATCAGAGCAGAGTTGCGACAAATAGAACAAGAGTTAAATAAATTGGAGGCTAAAAAAGCAGAATTGTTGCAACAATTTGCTCAAGTTTCTGGTAGTGAAATTGCTAAAATACAAATAGAATTATATAATATAGAGCAAGAAATAACCGCAACAGAAGAAAAGTGGATGGAGTTAAGTGAAGATATATCTTAGCATCAAAATGCCATCATATAAAATATTTGACAAATAAACAAAAATAGATACAATACTCGCTAGTTAACAATTATTGTATCACTTAAATTATAATGTGTTATGGATAGATTGATGTCTTGGAGATTGTCACGCATAAGTGAACGCTCCGCATGGGAAAAAGTACTTAGTGCAGATGGCTTTTTATTAGTAGTGGGTTTTATACTCAGTATTGCAAGCATACCAATACTACTATCTATTAAAGATACCCAAATTTTTGTTTGGATGATGTTTGTTTGTGGAATATTGTTCTTATTAGAAGGACTATCGGTAATACTGTGTGCAGATGACTGTTTTTCAGTTCAAATGGGAAAAAATAAGGGCAAGGTTTATGTTTATAAAATAGAAAATAAATATAGACCAAGTTATTATGAAATTCTTATAAAAGCAGGAGGAAGAGAGTTCCTGGTATTTGCAAATCAATATAAGAAGAACATTTATTCAGAAAGCAAAGCTGCATTTATCTATTGTTCGTCTATTAATAATGAAAAAGGCACATGGGTGCTTATTAATAAGAATAGCGATGATATTCAAGAGCTGGGTCAAAGCGTAGGAGAGTATGTATTTATATCACCAAATCAGCACGAAACAGGGAAGATTGTTTTAAACGTCTTGCAAGAAGACGGATATACGGAAATTTCCGCCGATAGATACACTTGTAAAAATATCTTAGTCCCGCAAGAGAGTGAGATAGAGAGTGTATATAATGGAAAAATTGTCCAAGTTCCCATTCCAAATGAATATCTGATAGTAAAAAATGATGACAAATATCAGGTATGGGGAATTTATTGCGATGAAAAAAATAATCCTCGCTGCTATGCTTTATCAGTATCTTCTATCATTTTCCATGAAGGAAAGGATACGGTCATTCTTCTAGGTAAACACTTTGAATACACTGAATTATATCGAGGCCAGTCTTTGGGTAGAAAATCAACAACATTGATTAGTGAAGTGTATGATAAAAAAGGATATAAAGGAGTATATGGAACGGTTCGCCGTTTTAATCCTCAAAATAAAACATTAGAAGAACTGTATACCGGACCAATTTTTGGCATTCTATTTGATGATGGCGAAATAATTGGAGAAAACGGAGAGGTATTCACCCCCTAATTACATCGAACAAAAAAAATCCCCTGAGCTTTAAGGTCTCAGGGGATTTTGCTATATAGATTTGCGATATAGAATGAATTATTTATAGCTATCAATTTTGTTTTGTAGTTCAGTAAAGCTACGCCCATAAAAAGGTTCGCCGTTAATAATTAACATAGGCACACCATTGATACCCAAAACTTGAGAAAGCGCATCAATATCTTGAATGCCGCGGCGAATTTCTTTTTCTTCCATCAATTTCTTGATTTCATCAACATTAAGTTCTTCATCAACAAGAATTTGATTAATAGTTTCTTCGTTCATTTCAGGAAGCGTCATAATACCTTCAAACACTTCAACAAATTTACCTTTTCGGAAAGCAGCCAAAGATGCTTTTGCCGCATAAGGAGAGTGTTCGCTCATAAAGAATAAAGGATTAAAAACAAATTTAACATCAGGATTATTTTTAATCAGTTGAGCTATAACCGGCGCCAAAGCTTTGCAGTGTCCGCATGCAAAATCAAAAAATTCAACAACTGTAACTTTAGCATTTTTAGGACCTGCATAAGGAGCAATATCACTATTTTTCATTTTTTCCCAATGATCCATATAAATTTTATTAGGATTATTTTCGGCAACAGTTTCTTCTTTCTGAGCGTTTTCATCAGGTGTTTTTAAGTTTTTAAGAGCATCACTCTCTAAAAGTGCATTAACCAAAGTCTCTTTATTATTTTGAATATAATTTTCGACAGTTTGATTAATAAGTTGGATTTGTTGAGCTTTCTTTTGAGGACAACGAGCATCTAAGAATATAACGCTACCAGCACCTAATACAGCAACAACAAACACAGCTAAATATTTGAGAAATAATTTCATAAGACCCTCCAAAATATATAAATTTCCAACCAATAGTATCGTTTTTAAGAATATATGCAATAATTTTTTTATAGTGAAAATAAAAAAGACCTGCCAATAAGCAGGTCTCAGACTGACTAAAAAGAAAACTATTTAGCGTTATCAATAGCACTTTGAATAGCATCAGCATCGATAGCTTGGAGAGCTTCGCCGTTCATAATCAAAGTAGGAACGCCACGGATTTGAACTTTTTGAGAAAGAGAAGAGATGTCAGACAAAGCCTTAGCAACTTCATCACTTTCCATTAACTTTTTAGTTTTTTCAACATCAAGTCCGGCTTTTTTGATAACTTCATCAATAACGGAAGAAGTAACTTGACCGTTATGAGTTAAGAGAGCTTCATAAACTTCGATAAATTTACCTTGTTTATAAGCAGCCATAGCAGCTTTAGCAGCAGGCATAGAACCCAAGAAAGTTACAGGTTTGAAAACAACTTTAACATCTTTATTAGCCTTAATAACTTTCATCAATTCAGGAGCTAAACGTTTGCAGTAACCGCAGTTGAAATCAAAGAATTCAACAATAGTAACTTTAGCATCTTTAGGTCCAACATAAGGAGAACCTTCATAAGAGCTTAAATCTTTCCAATTAGCTTTATAAAGTTCAGCAATACGTTTTTGAGCTTCAATTTGTTCTTGCTGAGCAGCCAATTCCAAAGCTTCACGAACCTTGCTAGGATTATTTAACAAATAATCTTCAATAACTTGATTCATAGCTTTAGCATCAGCAGGTGCAGAAGATTTAGAGCCAGAAGTCACAGAGCAAAGAGCTACAGAAACAACTACGCTGGCAATAACAGAAACCAAAACGGTAATAATATTATCTTTTTGCATAATTCCCATCCTTAAAAATGTTATATAACCCCTAAAAAATAGAGAAAGAAAAAAATAAATTCAAGTGAAAAATAAAAATGTGTTGACAAAGTGTATAGATTTAAAATCAAATAGAAAAGAAGGAGATAAAAATAAATAAGATTCGAAAATGAAAGAGGGAATAAATGTTTAATGTAAAAATATCATTGTTTGCACGCACCAGAGATTTGGAGCATAATATAGATAGTCTACATGATAAAATAATAGAAATGACAATGGTATTTAAGGATGCAGTAAACATCTATTTAAGAGAAGGGCGCAGCGATAAATATCGCCAAACAAGTAAGAAGATAAAAATAATAGAACATGATTCTGATACTCTTCGTAGGGAAATAGAGAGCAAACTCTATGAGCAAAACTTGATACCGGATTTACGGGGAAATATATTGGAATTGGTTGAAAATTTGGATAGAGTTATAAACTTATTTGATGAGGTGGCCCATAAATTTTACATAGAGCGTCCGGAGATTCCGGAAGAGTATCATGAAAAATTACAAGAATTAGTTGGACAAGTTTCCGACTGTGCAGAAAATATGGCAATAGCATCCCGAGCTTTTTTTAGAGATTTGGTGACACTAAGAGATTATTCAAAAAAAGTATATTTGTTGGAACATCAAAGTGATAAAACTGCTGCAAAATTGAGAAACGAAGTATTCGATTCTAATCTGGATTTAGCTAGAAAGATGCAGATAAACAATTTCATAGAAGAGGTCGCTGATATAGGAGATTTAGCTGAAGATTGCATAGATGCATTACTTATTTTTGCAATAAAGCGGGAAATTTAAGCTATGTTTGAATATTTATTTTTTCTATCAAGTGGCTTATTTCTAGGATGGTCATTGGGCGCAAATGATGCATCGAATATATTTGGAACCGCAGTAGGAACGAAGATGTTACGTTTCGCAACAGCTGCGACAATAGCTAGTATATTTTTAATACTGGGATCTGTAATTAGTGGGCAAAACACTGCGGAAACATTAAATACCTTAGGAGAAGTAAATACATTACCGGCAGCATTTACTGTATCATTATCATCAGCATTAGCCGTTTTGATGATGTTAAAGTCAGGAATTAGTGTCTCAATATCCCAAGCGATAGTCGGGGGAATTATTGGCTGGAATGTATATAATCATAAACCAACAGATACAGAAACTTTAACAAATATTTGTGCAACATGGATATTCTGCCCGATAATATCAGGAGCGATAGCTGTAGGATTGTATATTTGCATAAAAAAACTTCTACATCATAGTAAGATTCATGTTCTCTGGCAGGACATGGCCGTCAGAGTAGGAATGTATTTAACAACAGCATTAGGAGGATTTGCATTAGGCGCTAATAATATGGCAAATGTAGTGGGCGTATTTGTGGATTCAAATGTTTTAGAACCACTGAAGTTTGGAAATCTCTTTACATTAAGCAGTATGCAAGTTTTATTTTTGCTGGGAGCGATTGCTGCATGTGTCGGAATATTTACATATTCCCAAAAAGCAATAAAAACTGTGGGGAAAAATGTTCTGTCGCTTTCACCAACAGTTGCCTGGATTGTAATTTTATCACAGTCATTGGTTTTGATATTATTTTCATCAGAAAGTTTGGAGCATTTCTTAATATCATTAAATCTTCCACCACTTCCGGCTGTTCCCGTATCAAGCACTCAAGCCGTAATAGGAGCAATAGTAGGTATAGGTTTGGCTAAAGGCGGAAAAGGAATAAAATGGAGTTTAATTGTTCGCGTTGTATCAGGGTGGATTGCTACACCTGTGATTGCGTTTGCAATAAGTTTTATATCATTATTTTTCATGGAAAATGTATTTAAACAAACAATCTTCATTCCATAAGGAGAACAGTGGTTTTGTTAATAAAAAAATTATATCATAAATTCCCGATATATTTTTTATTAGGACATTTATTGTTCGGATTAGCGTATTGCTTATATTTATCATGGAAAACAAATACACTTGGTGGAGATACGTTAGAACATATTCATTCTTCATGGCTAGTATATGCTAATTTCATTCCTTATAAAGATTTTTTCCAACATCATAACCCATTGTTATGGTATGTGTTTGCACCTATAGTAGGACTACATGCGCATGGAGTAGATGATAATATAATCACCTCAATTGTTACCAGTATGGCAACAATTACAGCATTTATAAATTATGCTTTTTTGTATTTAATTACATCGCGTTTTTTAAGTAATAAAGAAGGAGGCATAATAGCGGCAGCAATTGCATTTACGCCATATATGCTCATATCAATAATACATTTCAGACCGGATAATTTTATGATGACATGCTTTTTTGCTGGCTTATATTTTTATTTCAGTCATATAAAAGAACAAAAGATGTGGCAATTAAGTCTGGCAATGCTACTGTTTTGGTTATCGTTTATGTTTTTGCAAAAAATTATTTTTACATTAATAATTTTGGCTTTGATAACTTTATTTTTGCTATACAAGAAAGTCATAAAAGTCGAAAATGTGATATATTCAATGATGTTGCCATTGGTATTAAGTGTCGGTTTCGTTGCTTATCTATGGGTAAATGGAATATTAGCAATATGGTATCATTCAAATTTTACATTTAATCTATACATTCCTGAGTTATTTTCAGAAGAGCGAAGATATGGGATGATTTGGCCTGAATTAAAGTTATTACTCATAGGAAGTTTTTGCGCAATTATTTTTTTAGTAAGACAAAAGAATATATTTTTTAATATTATCACAATACTGTTTTTATGTGAGTTTGCACAACGTTTATTTTACTTTTCAGCCTTTGCATATTATTTTTATTTACTGATATATCTAGCCTCAATATTAAGTGCGACATTTATGGAGGAGAAACTTTTTAAGCGTTACTATATAAGTATATATGTGTTACTAATAGCATTAGGCATTTGCATGTATAAACCATCAGTATATGAGGGGAACATTGGAGATAGGGTTAGTCGCTTTTATGAGCCGCTCAATAAAAAAGTAGTTAGAGTATCAACTCCATGTGATTATATTTTAAATGGAGATGGAGCGATATATAATTTATATAATCGAGATCCATATTACTATTGGAATTTGCTGGGTCAGTTAGATGTAATAGGGGATAAGATAGGGATACATCCTTTGATGGATATTAATGAAGTGATAGAAAAGTATAAGCCGAAAATTATATATGGAGGAGAATATAAAGATAAATATTTTTCGGAAAGAGGAATTATAAAGAATGTCCATACCCCAAGCAAAGAGCTTCTAGATAAATACTATAAACGTTTTGATAATTCAGATGTGCTGTATATATTAAAACCGGAATACAGTCATATAAAATGTGATTTTGATTATAAGCAACGCTACTATCACGCATACGAATAAAAATACCAGAATAAAAGCTTGACAGAGAAAGATAATTGATTATCGTGAAGACGAAAAATCAATTATGATGTCTTAAAAATTATTTATTTATGATAGCAACGTTGCTCATTTATTTATTATGTAGAATATGTGTAAAGATTATACGCACAAATCGTAGAACAGAAACGTTTTCTTAAGTAGAGCAAGAGAAAGCCTTTCTTGAAATGAAATATTAAGCAAGGGAAACCTCGCTAAATAAATACCCCTACGAAGAATGTAGGCTGTATTAATAAAATAAAAGGCAGTTCTTCAAGAACTGCCTTTTATCGTATAGATATAATATTAAATATCCAAATCCTCAGCAAATTTAGCTCGTTCAATAATAAATTTGAAGCGTTGTTCAGGATCTTTTCCCATAAGTCGTTCAACTTGTCTTCTGGTTTCAAAAGCTTCATCACGAGCTTCCTCGGTATTAGCTGTAGGGATAACCACACGAAGAAGAACACGATTATTTTTATCCATAGTGGTTTCTTTAAGTTGTAAAGCACTCATTTCACCCAAACCTTTAAAGCGACTTATATCAGGTTTCTGATTAGCTTTAGCTTTACTTAAGATTTTATCTTTTTCCTCATCGTCAAGAGCGTAATAATTTTTGCCTCCGAAAACAATTTTATAAAGAGGCGGTGTTGCGATAAAGAGATGACCATTTTCAATAAGTTTGGGCATATATTGATAAAAGAATGTCATTAGGAGGGAAGTAATGTGAGCACCATCGACATCAGCATCGGTCATGATAATAATTTTCTCATAACGTAAATTTTCCTCTTTATAATTATCTTTAGTGCCACAACCGAGAGCCTCAATCATATCTTTAATTTCTTGGTTTTGAGTAATTTTATCAAGACTTGCGCTAGCCACATTAAGAATTTTACCTCGCAAAGGTAAAATAGCTTGTGTCATCCGATCACGTCCTTGTTTAGCGGAACCGCCAGCGGAATCTCCTTCGACAATAAATATTTCAGTATCTTCGGCAGCAGATTTAGAGCAATCAGCAAGTTTACCCGGAAGACGTAATTTTTTAGTAGGAGATTTACGATTTTGAACTTTTTCTTCTTTTCTCTTTTTACGCAGTTCAGCACGATCAATAACATATTCAATCAAGGCGCTAGCGTTTTCTTTATCGGAAGATAGCCAGTGATCGAATGAATCTTTAACAGCTTTTTCAACTAAAGAAGCGGCTTTTGAGGATGTGAGCTTATCTTTTGTTTGACCTTGGAATTGAGGATCACGAATAAAGACAGAAAGCATAATAGCAGCATCGCTCAAAAAATCTTCAGCAGTGATGCCCGCAGCTTTTTTTATATTAGCCATATCGGCATATTCCTTAAGCCCTTTAAGAAGAGCAGTTCTGAAACCTTGTTCATGAGTGCCGCCCTGAGGAGTAATAACGGTATTGCAGTATGAGTTGCAAAACCCTTTTTCATCTTCCGGCCAAGTAATAGCCCATTCAACTTTACCCTCATCACCAGCCAAATCAGCTTCACCGAAAAAAGCTGAACGATTGATAGTAGTGCGAGTTCCGATTTGATAATTAAGAAAATCGAGTAAGCCGTTAGGGAAATTAAATTCGGTTTCTTGAGGAATACCATCCGCATCATTTAAGAGTTCGGGCGCGCATTTCCAAAAGATTTTAATTCCTTTAAAGAGAAAGGCTTTAGAGCGAGCCATGCGATAGATTTTAGCCGGAACAAATTTATTATCGGAACCAAAAATTTCCGCATCTGGCAAGAAAGTGATACTTGTTCCGCGACGATTAGGCGCATTACCGACTAAGAGTAAAGGAGTAACCGGTTTTCCGCAAGAATATTCCTGACGATATAATTTCTTATCCCTAGCCACTTCAACAACAAGTTTAACGGATAAAGCGTTAACAACGGAGGAACCAACACCATGCAGACCTCCGGAAACTTTATAGGCATTACCGCCGAATTTACCACCGGAGTGGAGGGTGGTGAGAATAACTTCGAGAGCAGATTTACCAGGATATTTAGGGTGATTATCAACAGGAATACCGCGTCCATTATCAGTGATAGTAACGGAATAATCTGCATTAAGAGAAATCTCGATGCGGGATGCATAACCGGCAACAGCTTCATCCATAGAGTTATCAAGAATTTCAGCAACCAAGTGATGCAAAGCCTGTTCATCGGTTCCGCCGATATACATACCGGGACGATGTCTAACCGGATCAAGTCCTTCTAAAACTTCAATATCGCGAGCAGAATAATCATCTTTAGCAACGGCAGCGGAACTTTCAAACAAATCACTCATATTATCCTCAAATTTACAACGATTCTTATAATTATTTCATCGAAACATATCAAAAAGATGATATAAAAACAAGGATAAATTAAGATTATTTAACAAAAAAGTCATATAAATCGAGAGAAAACATAATATGGAGAGGAGAAAAGCTTATGAAAAACTATATAAAAAGGGTAAAACATTAAAAAAATGTTGCAAAATAAATAAAAAAGGATTATAAAAACGACGAAAGCAGCAATAGTGCTGTCTTTTTTATAATTCACACGCAGATAAAGCGTCGACGAAGATGTTTATTATAACATGAAGATGTTTATTATAACATTTAGTTGCACGCTCCGGTGTTTGAAATATTTCGAACCGAAATTCTGCGGAGGTTTAACCGGAAAATAAGGAAAATAAAATATGACACTTCCTACTTTTACATTGCGTCAGCTCGTTGAAGCAGGCGTACACTTTGGACACCACGCACGTCGTTGGAATCCACAAATGGCACCATACATTTATGGTAAGAAAGATAATGTTCACATCATAGATCTTCAAAAAACATATCCTATGCTTTACACAGCATTGACAGCAGCGCGTGATGTCGCAGCTAAAGGCGGAAAAGTATTGTTCGTAGCAACAAAACGCCAAGCACAAGATATCGTTAAAGAAAGTGCAGAAAGATGTGGACAATACTATGTTAACTACCGCTGGTTAGGTGGTATGTTGACCAACTGGAAAACAGTTAACAAATCCATCAATCGTCTCGTTAAATTGAACGAAATGGAAGAAAAGAACGCATACGAAGGTTATACCAAAAAAGAAATGCAAAACATCAGAAAAGAACAAGAAAAGCTTGCTCTTTCATTAGATGGTATCAAAAACATGGGTGGTCAACCGGATTTATTGTTCGTGATTGATACTCCAAAAGAAACATTGGCTATTAAAGAAGCTAAAAAATTAGGTATACCTGTAATTGGTATCACAGATACTAATGCAAATCCAAATGATGTAGATTATCCAGTTCCTGGAAATGATGATGCAATCAGAGCAATTCAATTGTACTGCGAATTAGTATCATCAGCTATTTTGGATGGTATGCAAGCAGAAGTAGCAGCTCAAGGCTTAAAAGTTGAAGAAGCTGTTTCTGCAAATGAAACATTGGAAAATGTAGAAAACGCTTAATTAAGAAGCGAAATAAAAACAAGGCGGTAGCCAAAGCTACCGCCGAATTGATGTATTAAAAATATCAAATCAAGGGGAAAAATAATGGCAGAAATTACCGCAGCTCTGGTAAAAAGTTTAAGAGAAACCTCTGGTGCAGGCATGTTAGATTGCAAAAAAGCGCTGGTTGAAACAAATGGTAATATGGAAGAAGCAATAGACTGGCTCCGCAAAAAAGGTTTAGCATCAGCTGCCAAGAAAGCCAGCCGTATCGCTGCAGAAGGTTTGGTATCTGTATATGTTGAAGGTAATGCAGGTGCTGTTGTTGAAGTAAACTCAGAAACAGACTTTGTAGCTAAAAATGATATATTCCAAAATTATGTAGAAAATTCAGCAAAAGCAGCATTGGCAGTTAAGGGCGATATTGAAGCATTAAAATTACATCCATGTCCTGTATGTGGAAAAGAAATGGGCGTAATTTTAACAGATATGATTGCTAAAATTGGTGAAAATATGAATTTACGCCGTTCAGCATATTTAAGTGTAAACAATGGTGTTGTATGCTCATATATCCACAATGCTGTTCGTCCAAATCTCGGAAAAATCGGCGTGTTGGTAAGCCTTGAAGGTAATGCCGATAAAGCAAAAATGCAAGAATTAGGTAAGCATATTGCAATGCATATAGCAGCAACTGGTCCTATCGCTATGACAATAGCAGAAGTTCCTGCAGAAGCAGTTGAACGTGAAAAGAATATTTTCAGCGAACAAGCTTTAGCATCAGGCAAACCTGCTAATATCGTAGAAAAAATGGTAGAAGGTCGTATCCGTAAATATTATGAAGAAGTTGTTCTTGAAGAACAAGCATATATTATGGATCCAGATAAGAAAGTAAAAGACGTTGTAGCAGAATTTGCAAAAGAAAATAACGCAGAAGTTAAACTTGGCGGTTTTGTATGCTTTAAGTTAGGTGAAGGTATACAAAAGAAAGAAGAAGATTTTGCTGCTGAAGTTGCTGCACAATTAGGTAAATCAGCGTAATTACCTTTTCTAGATAACAAAAAAACAGGTTCTCAATAGAGAGCCTGTTTTTTTTAGAATAAATAGTTAGACGAGTATCAATCCAATAGAGTTTGAACAAAAGAAGGTAAAGTTTGCGACAAGTTACCTTGAATAAATTGATCAAAATCACAATAGTTTTCAGGTTTCTCTAGGTTTAGAGCAATAGTTTGACAATGATTTTTTCTGGCATCACGAGCAAACAGAGAGGCTGGAGGAATAGTTCCAGAAGTCCCAACAGCAACAAATAAATCAGCAGTATTGATTAAATTCTCAATAACGGATTCAAAAAATATTTTTTCACCAAAGAAAACAATATTCGGACGTAAAGTTGCTTTTTTGCAATGCGGACATCGTGAGTAAACGAAACAATTGCTCCAAGTTTCGATAACGGCATGGCAGTTAAGACAGGTTAGCTGATTAATTTGTCCATGCATATGCCAAATATTTTTGCTAAAGGCTTTTTCATGAAGAGTATCAATATTTTGCGTAATAATATGAATGTCCGCAGAAGAAAAATGTTGCAGATAAGATAAGGCAAGATGAGCATCATTAGGTTGAGCCATTGCCATTTGCATTCTCAATTCATTATAAAACTGATGAACCAATTTAGGATTATTGATAAATCCATTTAAGGACGCAACATCATCAGTATTATATTTATTCCACAAACCATGAGCATCACGAAAAGTCTCTAAACCTGATTCGGCAGAAATACCAGCACCGGTTAAAAAAATAATTTTACGAAAAGAGCTAGCCATAAAATAATTTTTTTAAAGAGGTTCGGTCCTTTACCTAATCCTCAAAATAATAAGACATAGATTTATAAAATACAGATTAAGCATATAAAACAAAAAAGAAGAGTCAAGAAAGAAAAGAGGATAGAGCATGTTAACAAGTTGACAATAAAAGAAGAATTAAATAGATTAACGCGCGAATTTATCAAAGGGGAAAGCAATGTTGTTTACTAAAGCACTTATATTAGGAATAGGATTAATAGGATCATCACTAGCGCGCAATTTAAAAGAAAAAAACATAGTTCAAACGCTGGCGGTATATGATAAAAATAAAGAAAATTTAGATAAGTCAAAAAAATTAGCATTGGCCGATATATATACGGATAATATCAAAGAAGGTGTTGAAGATGCAGATATAATTATTTTTGCAACACCTGTTTGTTCGTTTGGAGAACTAGCAAAAGAGGTTGCCAAATATGTAAAAGCAGGTACAATAATCAGCGACGTAGGTTCCGTAAAGCAATATAGCCTACAAGAAATAGAAAAATACTTAAATAAAGAAAAAAAAGTTATAGTCGTGGGAGGTCACCCTGTAGCAGGAACAGAAAAATCAGGTCCAGAAAATGGATTTAGTTCATTATTTAAGGGGCGCTGGTGTATATTAACTCCCGACGAAAATTCGACCCCGGAAGCAATCGCAAAATTAACAGAAATGTGGGAAGAATGCGGAATGAAGGTAGATACGATGGATATGGCTCACCATGATAAGGTGATGGCCGCCGTATCACATTTACCACAATTAATAGCGTATTCCATCGTAGGAACAGTAGCGGATTTAGAAGGTTATGAGCATAAAGAGATAATAAAATATTCTGCAGGCGGTTTCCGAGATTTTACACGTATAGCCGGATCAGATCCAACAATGTGGCGAGATATTTTCTTAACAAATAAGCAAACAGTATTAGAATTGATACAAAGGTTTATAGAAGATTTGATAGCATTAGAGAGAAATATCAGATGGGATGAGGGAGATAAAATGTTTGATTTATTCAAACGCACACAAAAAATCCGTAAAGATGTCATAGAAGCCAAACAAGATCAGCCGGAACATGAAAAACGCATTATGGAAGAAATGCAAAAATAGGTAGAATATCTTATAAATTAAAAAGATTGACAACAGAAAATAATCAATTAGATTATTACAAAGAACGTTAAAACGAGGAGATATAATATGAATAAAAAAGTATTAAGTATATTAAGTGCAGTATTAATGATGGCAGGATGTGCTGATAATATTAATTCAGATCACTATTATACAAATCAAGCCGGAAAAGTTTCAACAGTAGCACAATGCACAGTCCTAAGCGTAAGATATGTGACTGTAGATGACAGCAACAGTGGTGCAGGAACATTAATAGGTAGTATAGCCGGAGGTGTTGCAGGCTCTACAATTGGTGGAGGAAGTACCGCACATACATTAGGAGCTGTAGGGGGTGCTTTATTAGGAGGTGCTGTAGGCAACGCTGCAGAGAAAGGCTTGTCAAAACAAACAGGTTTAGAGTATATTGTAAGAATGGATAATGGTCAGGTTATCAGCATAACTCAAGGAACAGGACAAGCTCTAGGTGTAGGACAACGTTGTTTAGTTCTGTTTGGTAGCACAAATCGTGTTATTGCACAATAAATAATGAATAAGAGAAAAAAATTTATAGCCATTATTTTATTAATAGTAGGAATAGGGCTACTTTATAGCGGATATCTTTGGGGAAGACACCCAAAGGTATCCGTTGTCATGTTAACCTATCAACGCGAACAAATATTGCCACAAGCCATAGACAGCATTTTGGCTCAAAGTTATAAAGATTTTGAATTAATCATCATAAATGATGGTTCAACAGATCAAACAGAGGAAGTAATAAAAAAGTATAAAGACAAACGCATCCGTTATTATAAGAATGATAGGAATAGAGGAATAGCATATTCACGCAATAGAGCGGCAGATTTAGCAAAAGGGGAGTATGTTATGATAATGGATGATGATGATAAGAGCCTACCGGAAAGAATGGAGAAACAAGTTTCATATTTAGATAAAAATCCGCAAATAACGGCGGTTGCTGGGCAGATAGTGGGTTTACCGAGGATACCGGAAAATCATAATAATATCGCGGTGGGTTTGATACAGTATAATAATTTCGGTAATGCCAATATAATGTATAGAAAAGATTTTACTGAAAATAAAAAAATAAGATACGATGAACATTTAAGGGCGAGTGAAGATTGGGATTTCTGGATAAATATGTTATTTTCAGGAGCTAAAATGGCATCAATTTCCGATGATGTTTTGGAAAGAAACGGAATAAGTAAAAAACACTATGGTATAAGTTATGAAGAAGGGAATATTGCAGTAAGAGAAAAAATAGGGAAAAAGATAAGCCCAAAAGATTCTCAAAAGTTTTATCAGGCTACGCCATGCGAAAAATTGCATATGTTAAGTGATAAAAATATTTTTACCGCATCATTTTATGAAAACCTTTTAAAGGTTAATTGTCCTTAAGTTGAGAGAGTAGAGTATCTACAAAAGAGGGAAGCGTATCTCCGGCTTTTCCCATAATATGCTTATCAAAAAAGAAATTATTAGATGTAGGTTCGAGATTAAATTCAATAGTGTCAGCCCCATAATATTTAGCAGTTTGCACAAAACCGGCTGCTGGATAAACAACACCGGATGTCCCGACAGAAACAAATAAATCTGAGGTTTTAAGCAACATCTCAACTTTATCCATACAGAGGAGATTTTCTCCAAAAAAGACGATATTCGGCTTCATCATACCCATAACATGACAATTTTGACAACAAGTTTCGGAAGTAACATCTCCCCATGTTTCAAGAACATGTCCGCAGTTCATGCAAACAGCCTGATTAATTTGCCCATGAATATGGAATATATTTTTACTCTTAGCTTTTTCATGGAGAGTATCAATATTTTGCGTAATAATATTAACCTCAGCAGGATAAATTTCTTGTAATCGAGTGATAGCCAGATGTCCAGCATTAGGTTTCGCATTCCATAATTCAGGTTTCATATTATTATAAAAATCGTGAACATAATCTTGATTATGGTAATAAGCCTCGATTGTAGCGACATCTTCAACCCGATGATGATTCCATAAGCCATTTTCACTTCTAAAAGTCGATAATCCTGATTCAGCAGAAATTCCCGCCCCGGTTAGGAAAAGAATTCGATTATATTTTTTACGCATAAGAAGAACCTCAAAAGAATAAGAACTTAAATATTTTCTTAAACAATTTCCAATATATATACCATCAAATAGTAAGATAGCAACTTTTTTATATATTGGAGAACAAAAAATGTGTTGCAACGGAATAATAGTAATATTTGCATTAGTCATAGGTTTTGCTGCAATAGTATATTTGCTGTATCAAGCATATTCATATATCAAGTGCGGATGCGGTAAATACGGACCTTTTGTGTCATCATATGGTAAAATTAAAGAAGATATGATAGAAGAGGCTAGAAGCGTATTAAAAAAAGCAAAACATAAAATGAAAGTAACAGATTTAGGGTGTGGCAGTGGCGCATTATTATTACCGTTAGCAAAGGAATTCCCAGAACATGAATTTATTGGTTATGAGTGGGATATCGTTCCTCTTACAATGGGAAAAATTAAAGCAGCAGGCTTAAAAAATATAAAATTCATCCAAGGAGATTATATGAAACAATCTTATGAGGATATGGATTTAATAATGTGCTATGTATTAAAGGTAACCGGCGAACCTTTAGGAAAAATTTTAGCAAAGAGTATAAAAGAAAGTTGCGTTGTTATTTCAGAAATGTTCCCATTGGGACATTTAGAGGAAGTAAAACAAATAGAGTCATCGATCTATGGTATTCCAGAAAAAATATTTGTATATAGAAAACCCAAATTAAAAGAAAAGCAGGAAAAGAAAAACGCAACAGAAAAGAAGAAAAAAGAACAGTTAAAGAGTATAAAAACAAAGAGAATCAAAGCAGAAAATAAAAAAGTTATAAAGACAAATACAAAGAAAGAAACTAAAGGAGGAAAAAATGTCAAGAAGAAGTAGTTTTGTATTATTTGTAATAGTATCAATTGTAATCATGACATCATATATATTAAATTTCAGCACAGTAACATCACCGGTATCCCAGACATTTTCAGTGATGCAAAATATGTATGTGGCATTGACCGGTGTTATAGCCTCATTACTTTTGATAAAGCAAAAGTATTATTGGTTAGAGATTTTAGGTGTGGCAATAATAGCCGCCGTTATTATTGAAGTAGTGATAATGGGTGGAGCTTTAATGAGTATTGCTGTCTTGTATAAAATAATAGCAATAGCAGTGTATGCATATTGGGTGCAATTAATGCGTTTTATGTTCTAAAATTTATATAAAATCGTATTGCCATAAAGGATAAAATATGCTATATTTTTGGAAAAGTAGTAAGGTAATACGAGATGACAGAAACTATAGAGCTAAAACAAGAAGGCGAATTAAATGCATCAGAAGTAGTCAAATATTTTGACAACATAAAAAATGCCGAAGGAAAGAAGTTAACACAAAGTGAAAAGCGAGGGTACATACGTTTTTTATTTGCAAAGTTATGCGAAGATAACGAGCGTAATAAATGTATTCTAGCAAATGGAAAAGTTGTTCCGATAGTGGTTCATCGTCGTCAAGAAGGAAGAGCCGCTGCGTATTATTTGAATACAGCAAAAGCTCCAAAGGAAGAAATTCTAAGAGCATTTGCACAGCGTGTTGGAGCAGAATATAAAACAAGCAAACCCAAAGCTAAAAATTTAGATGAATTAATAGTCAGTGATGTAAAACATTTATTAGATGATATAAAATCAGAAGAAGGAAAGAAATTATCAGGTTTTAAGAAACAAGATAAATTGAATAATTTATTTAGAGAATTATACCATACTCCGAGTGCAAATAAGTATATGACACCGGACGGAGAAATCCCTATAATAGTAGAAAGACTAGGCGTAAATAACAAAACAGCATACTGTTTAAATTGTGTCATAAACCGCCAAGATATTTTGGAAGCATTTGCTAAGTGGGCAGGATGTAAATATTGTCCGGAAAAGGAGAATAAAGAAAACCTTGCAGAAAAACAAGAAGGCGAATTAACAGCAAGAGAATGTGCAAAAATTTTTCATAAAGTTGAAAACAGAGGAATGGAATATAAAAAATATGGCTCAGAAAAAATATTAGCTTGGTTTAATTTTATATATCGACATGAAAAACTAAATCAAGCAGAATTACCCAATGGAAGTTGTGTAACACTGGTTGTTCGCCGCAGAAGTTATTCTCAGGAATGTTTGTGCTTAAATACAGCAGATGAAATAGTTAAACCATTTGTTTTAAAGAGAATGGCCGAGATAACAAAATCAGAAATATGTATTGAAAATTTAAGATTCAATCCTCAAAGTAAGACATCATTATATAGAAGTATTGTAGCGTTAAATAAAGCAGCACAAGGAGCATCTCAAGAAGATGAACAATATTACAGAGCATATGCGCAAAAGGCTTATCAATCATTATCACCGCAGAGTAAGGAAATAACTGTTTCCGAGTGGTTGGCAAAAATAGCTCAAAATAAGAAGAGTAAGTAAAAAGAAACAATAAAGATAAATCTGTTTACATTTAAAAGAAAATGTTCTAAGCTCCATTGAATTTAAGAAAACAACATTTAACAAATGGGGAATGATTAAAATGTTAAGAAGAACAAAAATCGTAGATTTATTAAAATCAGAGACAACACAACCAGAAGTATTGGCAAAAGGTTGGGTTAGAACAAGAAGAGATTCTAAAGATTTTTCATTTATAGAAATAAATGATGGTTCATGTTTGAAAAATTTACAAATAATAGCTCATAATAATCTCCCCAATTATAATGAGGTAAAAAATCTTTCTACCGGATCATCTGTTGCCATAACCGGAGCTTTGGTAGAGTCGCAGGGTGGAAACCAAAAGTATGAAGTTGTGGCAGATAAAATTGAAATATATAGTCTTGCTCCGGAAGATTTTCCTTTACAAAAGAAAAAGCACTCTGATGAATATTTAAGAACAATCGCTCATCTCCGTCCACGCACAAATAAGTATGGAGCCGCATTTAGAGTTCGCTCTGCATTATCATATGCGATTCACAAATTTTTCCAAGAAAGAGGCTTTAAGTATGTCCATACACCGATACTGACCGGTTCAGACTGCGAAGGTGCGGGAGAAATGTTCCAAGTAACGACTTTGGATATGAAAAATCCCCCACGTTTGCCAAATGGAGAAATTGATTATAGTCAAGACTTCTTCGGTAAACCTGCACACTTAACAGTTTCTGGACAATTAAACGGAGAAATGTATGCATGTGCATTAGGTGATATTTATACATTTGGTCCGACATTCAGAGCCGAAAATTCCAATACAGCCCGCCATGCTGCAGAATTCTGGATGATAGAGCCTGAGATGGCTTTTGCTGATATCTATGATGATATGGATTTAGCAGAAGATATGGTAAGATATTGCGTGACAGAAGTTATGGAAAAATGCCATGATGACATAGAATTGTTCTCAAAATTTGTAGATCCGACATTAATGGATACATTAAATACAATTAAGAATAATAGTTTTGCTCGCATTACCTATACCGAAGCAATCGAAATAATGAAAAAATCTGGTAAGAAATTTGAATATGAGCCGGAATATGGAATAGATATGCAGACAGAACATGAACGCTTTTTAGCAGAAGAACACTTTAAGCGTCCGGTTATTGTCCGCGATTATCCAAAAGAAATAAAGGCATTTTATATGCGTATGAATGAGGATAATAAAACAGTGGCAGCAATGGATGTATTGGTTCCGAGAATTGGCGAATTAATCGGCGGTTCACAAAGAGAAGAAAGATACGATTTATTGAAGAAACGTATTGAAGAATTAGGAATGCACGAGGAAGACTACAGTTGGTATTTAGATTCGCGTAAATATGGTTCAGTTCCACATGCTGGTTTTGGTTTAGGATTTGAGAGAATGATGATGTTATTGACCGGTATAGCAAATATACGAGATGTTATTCCATTCCCAAGAACTCCAAAATCATTAAATTTCTAGGAGAAACGCATGAGAAATAAACTCTTAAGCTTGCTTTTATTAACATCATTAATGACACAACCGGTAAAGGCTGAAGACATCTCAGAAGAAACAATCGTTCATGAGGTTAAGAAAGAAATACAACCAATGCCAACATGTAGTGATGAAAAATTAATCTCTGCGACCAAAGAGTTTATTTCTCAATATTATATGAAGAATAAGCAAAATAAAAATGTAAAATACAGAAGACGCCAGTATTTTATAACCCATAATTTGGATAAGTTCGCAAAAGAAAATATAGCCAATTATAAAACAACAGAAACAAGCTATGTATCAAATATAATAGCAGACAGACTGATGAATAAAAATATTATAGAAGAAAATATGTTGCTCTGCAAAAGTCAGAGTCCTAATAAAGAAGCCCAAGAGTTATATTTACTCATATATCCAGAAGGAAAAGGATATCATGTGGAAATAATAAATTTAGCTCAGAATTTAGAAGAAACATCCTTTATCTATAAATAAAAAACTTGCGAAGCGACAGATAGCAAACTAAATAGATACAATCAAAGTAAAAAGGATATTCTGTCAGGAAAATAATGAATATGAGTGAACATAAAAATTTAGTTGTAGTAAATCCGAAACCTCAGTTACCCATGGTTATTGAGGAAAATGGATTATATAGCTATTTAGAACAGATAAAGAAATTTCCTGTATTAACAGAAGAGGAAGAGAAAAGACTGATAGAGGAATTTCAGTCTAAAGGGGATTTATTGGCGGCACAAAAATTGATAACATCACACTTACGTTTGGCCGCTAAAATAGCCTTAACATATCGACGTTACGGATTACCGATGTCAGATGTGATATCAGAGGCAAATTTAGGATTGATGCAGGCGGTAAAGAAGTTTGATACCGATAAAAAAGTCCGTCTGGCAACATACGCGATATGGTGGATAAAAGCGGCAATCAATGATTACATTTTGCGTTCATGGTCATTGGTAAAGATTGGAACAGTAGCCGCACAAAAGAAATTGTTCTATAATTTAAGCCGTATCAAAGCTCGATTGGGAATATATGAAAATAAAGAATTGGAACCCAAAGTAGTAAAGGAAATAGCAAGAGAATTAGTCGTTGATGAAAGAGATGTAACAGAAATGAATCGTCGCATTGGAGGCGATAGTTCATTAAATGTAAGTGTCGGAGATGATGAAGACGGCCGCGAGAAGATAGATATGGTGATAGATGGGCGAGAGAACATAGAAGGAAAATTGGAAGCTCGCCAAGAACAAGCATATAAGGCAAAAATTTTAGCAGAGTGTTTGAAAAAGCTGGATGAAAGAGAACAATATATTATTAAAAATAGAATGTTAACAGAAAATCCTGTAACATTAGATGATATTGGAGCGCACTTTAACATAAGCCGAGAAAGAGTCCGCCAAATAGAAAAGAAAGCATTTGATAAATTATCATCAGAAGTTAAAAAAGCGATGGTCGCATAAGAAAATGACAAAGATAAAAAAGAATATGAATTTGCGTGAAGAGATTATATCAGCATTAATAAAAGCTAAGATACCATCTCCGCGAATGGAAACAGATATTATATTAAAGCATGCAGCACCGGAATATCCAGAGATAAGCGAACAAGAAAAACAAACAATAATGTTGATGGTTTCAAGAAGATCAAGACATGAACCTTTAGATAAAATCATTGGTGAAAAAGAATTTTATAAAAGCGTATTTAAAGTAACGGGAGATGTATTAAGTCCTCGACCAGATACAGAGATATTGGTAGAAGAGGCGATAAATCTACTAGGAGCTAAAAAAAACGGAATAGTGCTAGATTTAGGAACCGGAAGCGGTTGTATATTGTTGTCAATATTGCAAGAATGTCAGCAACTTCAAGGGATAGGAGTTGATATTTCCGCAAAAGCAATAGAGATAGCTCAAATAAACGCACAAAGACTAGATGTAGAAAGCAGATGCACTTTTATAAATTCGTCATGGAAAGAATTGGAAATAGAAAAAGAAAGTATAGATGTAGTTGTAACAAATCCTCCTTACATAGCCAGTGCAGAAATAGAGGAATTAGAGGAAGAGGTTAAAAGCTATGACCCAAAAACAGCCTTAGATGGAGGAAAAGATGGATATGATTGCTATAAAGAGATAGCAGAAATAGTTCCGGAAATACTAAAAAAAGAAGGATATATTCTAATAGAGGCAGGCATAGGACAATCTGAGAAAATTGCAGAAATATTTGAAAATAAAGGATTAAGGCTTAAAGGAATAGTTAAAGATTTAGGAGGTATAAACAGATGTGTTATAATGAAAAAATAAGTTGCAAAAAAAAAATTAGCTAGTAATATTAAGTGATGTAAAAAAATAAGATATGCGGTTTTGTATTTAAGGCATATCAAAATTTTCCTTTTTAATTGTCACAAGTAAAGAGCAATAAGCTCTAATATGAATGTAGGAATATATGAAAAAGCAAAATAATAGATTTCGTAATAACGGCGGTAACAATAGCGGTTACACGTTAAACTATAAATTTGATAGTGTGAGTATCGCAGGCAAAATAAGCGGAACGGCACTTGATTTGATAAGACGATATAATGATTTAGCCAAAGAAGCACAAAGCAGTGGAGATTATGTTGATATGGAAATATATCGTCAATATGCAGAACACTATCGTAAAATTGTAACAGAGATAAACGAACGTCGTCAGGCAGCAAGACCAGAGCCACAGAACCGTCAAGAAGAAAATGAAGAGGCTGTAGAAAATGCTGAGAATGCGGAAACATCGGAAGAGGAAAAAGTAAAAGAACCTATTACAGTAGTAGAGCCTATCCCAGAAGCCAATGGATACGTAGAGACATTACCGGCAGTGGAAAATAAACCAGTGAAGAATTTTAAGGTTGTAGAAATAGTAGAAGAGACAGCACCTCAAGAAGAAACAAAACCTAAAAGAGTTGTTAGAAAAAGAACAACAGCTCCACGAAAAACTAAAAAAGAAGAAGCTAAGGAAGAGATATCAAAGGCAGAATAAAATAAGATGTCCAGAGGGAGGGTAAAAATGCCAATAGAGATAGCATTTCTAATTGTAGCAATAGCAGCAATAGCAATAACATATAAGACATATGTCGGATATGGAGATTATAAATGGTATACCAAATTAGGTTGCTTGCTATTTTTAATTGGTGGATGGTGTGCCCCATTTATAGGATTTGCATTACGACATACGGATATCGAAAATCAGTTTGTATATTTAAGCAAGATACTATATTTCTGGTTTGGATTGTCATTCTTTATATTTGCAATAACATTATTAAGAGATATCGCTTGGACAATAATTGATGTTATAAGAAGAGTCCCGATATCAGACTTAAAAAACACCACATTACTGAGTAAGGTAAATATAGGAACATTAATTTTCTGCCTACTATTTTGCCTATATGGATTATACGAAGCAGAGAAGATGCCGACAATTAAAACGTATGAAATAAGTTCGCCAAAAATCAAAGAAGCAACAAAAATTGCAATGTTGTCGGATTTGCATATAGATACAGACGTATCCCCTAAAATAATAAAAAAGATAGTGGAAAAAGTAAATTCATTAAATCCGGATGATGTAGTATTAGTGGGAGATATAATTGATAATGAACCTGGAAAAATATTCGCCCAAATGGAAGAGTTACGTTTATTAAAACCAAAAAATAAAACATTTGTAGTATTAGGAAATCATGAATTTTATAATAATGCTCGAGCATGGGCGATGGCTTTTTCACAAATGGGATTTATTTTTCTGAATAATGTAGGAGAAAGCTTAGGAGATAGCGGAATTTATATAGCAGGAATTCCGGATATAAATGCCGCTGAGAGAGTAAAAATGCCAATTAAGATTCAAAATGCCCTATATAAAGCTTCTGAAGATGATTATGTAATTTTACTATCGCATTCTCCAAAGATAGCAGAAGGAGTTACTAAGGAACATGTAGATTTACAATTATCAGGTCATACCCATGGTGGGCAGATATATCCATTCCATTATATTACAGAAAAAGCCAATGATGGTGTATTAGCAGGTTTTTATGACAAGCAAGGTGTAAAATTATATGTTTCTCGCGGAACAAGATATTGGGGGCCTCCAATAAGAATATTTGCACCATCCGAGATTACTGTGTTTGAGTTTAAGCCAGAAAAAGCTCAAACAAAGGAAGAAGGTTCGGTTAAGGAAGAACCTCAGGAGGAAAGAATAGAAAAAGGAGAAGTTAATACTCCAATAGTTGAAGAAAATCCATCTTCAGAGGAGAAGAAGGATGAATAACCTAATCGAGCAAGCATATCAAATTGCTCAAAAAGAAGTTGTCAAAACAAAGCCTGATTGCGCAGTTGTATATAGTGTCAGCTATATGCCAAATTCTAAAAATAAAGAAGCTGCAAAGGCCTATATTAAGACACATGCAGAGGCACAAATGCTGGATGATACGCCATGTGGCAAAGCTCTTATAGCATTGGGGCTGGATGGAAAAGTTGATGAAGTAGGAGAGGAAATAACAAAAATATGGAGAGTAGCTTCATCAAGATATATAAGAGAGGCATCCGGTAATATTAATGCGTTTGTAGAAGGAGCAGATGAACGTAGCACATTTTGCACAACGGAACTTCAAGAAATAATAAACAATCCGCAAATTATACAAATAAACGGAATTGAAAAAGAAGTATTTGCTCAAAATTTTATTCCACAAAGATACTAAGTTGATAAGATATTGTGAATAAGATAAAAATAGTATTCATAACTTTCAAAATATGTTAAAGAGAGAATAGGATAACAAATTAGAAAGTCGCACAATGTCAACATCAGAAATAAAACGTATTTATGTAGCCAAAGAGAATATTCAAAAATTTTCAGAGATTGAGAATAAAGATTATTATCTAAAAGAGAAGATAGAAACAATAGAAGTATCTTCAGGATATATTCTTCCGGCGCAGAAAGAACTTTATGAAGATGGAACACCATATTTTAGAGGCGGTGTAGTTGATGAGAAGGGCGCTTTTATAAAACAATCAGAAGGAAAAAGAGAACAAAAAGGTGGCGAGTTAGTCGGTGCTTATGATTTTACCGCACAAGATGCCGATTACAAAGATGAAGAAGTCGTATATTGCGGAATACTGATAAATCATTTTGGGCACTTTTTGATGGAAAGCACTAATCGCCTATGGTATTGGGTTGAGCGTCATGATAAAAATTTAGGATTAGCCTTTTTAGTATCGAAAAAACAAAAAATAATAAAGCAATTTTATGATTTTATGGAATTGCTAGGTGTTCCTGAGGAAAAAATCCACATTATAAAAGTTCCGACAAAGTTTAAGAAAATATATGTTCCAACTCCGTCACATATATTGGGAAAATCATATAATGAGAAATTTCTTGTCCCTTATGAAGCAATAAGAGAAAAAATTGAAGCGAAGAGAGATGAAAAGATATATCTGTCTCGTCGTAAATTTAATACAGGAACAGCTTGCTACGGAGAGGATATATTAGAAAATTTATATAAAGAAAATGGATATAAAATTATCTATCCGGAACAATTAGAGTTAAAAGAACAGATTTCATATATCAAAGGAGCGAAAGAAATAGCCGGAGTAATAGGAACGGCAACACATTTAGCTGTCTTCGCTAAAAGAGGAATAAAGATAAGTATACTCGAAAGGAGTGATACGGCAATAGTTGAGCAATCTATAATTCACCAAGCATTACAAGCGGATTGGTATAGTATAGGAGCAAATATGAATCCGTTTCCGATAGATCATTCAGCAGGTCCGGTGCTATTGGGAATAAGTCATGAGATGTATGAATATTGCCAAGACAAAGGGTTAAAAGTAAATGCTAAATTGGTGGGACAAGTTAGTGTAAAAAATAGCAAAGCATTTATGAAAGAATATTTACAACGCTACACACAAATAACATACAATAAATCATTGTCATTGCAAGCGCCTCTAATTGCCCGTAGGTTATTGGGAATGTCAAAAGCATATGTTCCATGGAGAAGAAAGTTAAAGCAAATATTTAAGCAAAAGAAAAAAGGAAAATAAAAATGAAGTCCTTAATTCACGCACACGTTTATTATCCCCATATGTGGGACGAACTTCAGAGATGCATAGACAATATAACTAGTATAACAGAGTGTGATGTCTACGTTACTATGGTTGAAGAGCATCAAAATCTGATAGAGAAAATTAAAAAGTGGAATGCAAAGACTACTGTGAAGATAGTTGATAATAGGGGGTATGATGTAGGACCATTTATAGATATTTTGAATAGCGTTGAATTAGAGAATTATGAGTATGTAATAAAGTTGCATACGAAAAGAGATATAAATACAGCACCTTGGTATATAAATGGTTTCGATATGAGGGGTGACAAGTGGCGAGAAACTCTGCTAGGCTTTTGTTCAAGTAAAGAAAGTTGGTGTAAGAGTTTAGAAAGATTAAAAGAGCCAGATTGTGGTATGGTATCTGATGCAAGATTAATTCTAAAAAATTGTAGTAAAACTTTTATAAAAAGCACTAATTGGGAAGAAGAATTAAGACTAACGAAGATAAAAGAAAAAAAATATGTATCAGGAACAATGTTTGTCGCAAAATCAGAAATATTCAAACCTCTGATAAAAAGAATTAGAATTACAGATTTTCCAACAACAAATCGCCAAGAGAAAGTTTCACCAGCACATGAAATGGAACAGATTTTAGGCAATCTCGTTTATTTAGATAATAAAAAAATAAAGAGTTATGATGGTAGGGGCGTTTCAATTTTCCATCCGGTAATATTTAGATTGAAGAAGTTTTTATATTATCACAAGAAAAGCGAGAAGGGGGAAGTTATAAAGATAATAAATATCCCCATCTATTCAAAGAAATTTTCAAAATAGGAAAAAGGATAAAGAAAAGCCTCGAGAAATAAAATCTACGAGGCTTTAAATTTATATAAATTAGAAAACTTGCTCACGCGTGGTCTTCAATTCGACTTGCGGAAAATCTTCTTTAGCTTTATTAAGATGCCAAGCATTACGAGCTAAGAAAACAGTTTCGCCATCATGATCTTGAGCAATATTAGCTTGATTAACATCAATAAATTTAGCAAGCATATTTTTATCAGAGGAAGAAATCCAGCGAGCAGTGTAGTATTGTGTCGGTTCAAAAGCAACAGGGATATTAAATTCTGTGCGAATACGGTCAGCCATAACTTCAAATTGTAAAACGCCGACAACACCAACAATCCATTCAGAACCGATAACCGGCTTAAATACGCTAGCGCCACCTTCTTCAGCAATTTGTTGTAAAGCATTTCCCAGATGTTTTGATTTAAGAGGATCAAGCGCACGCACAGATTTAAGAAGTTCTGGAGCAAAACTTGGAATACCTGTAAAATGCAATTTTTCGCCTTCAGTAAGAGTATCCCCGATACGAAGCTGTCCATGGTTAGGAATACCGATAATATCACCGGCATAAGCATCTTCAGCTAATTCACGTTCTTGAGCAAGGAACATTACAGGGGTAGGGATTTTGATAGGTTTCCCTGTGCGAATTTGAGAGAGTGTCATACCTCTTTTAAAGTGTCCGGAACAGATACGCATAAATGCAATTCTATCACGATGTTTAGGGTCCATATTAGCTTGAATTTTGAAGATAAATCCAGTAACCTTTTTCTCATCAGCATTAACTTCGCGTTCAGCGGTGGGTTGAGGTCTCGGTGTCGGAGCGAGAGTATGCAAACCTTCCAGAACTTCTTTAACACCGAAATTATTGATGGCACTTCCGAAGAAAACCGGAGTAAGAGCACCAGCGAGGTAGAGTTCAAGATCAAATTTCGGGCAAAGTTCTTTAACCATAAGAACGTCTTCACGAAGCTTAGCAACAGCGTGAGGTGGAAGTAAGTCATCAAGTTTAGGATCATCAAGTCCCTTGCAAGTTTCGATAACTGAGTTAATTTGTCCTTTATTACCAGTTTTATTCATAAGGATAAGCTGATCATTAAGAAGGTCATAGCAACCAAGAAAATCTTTACCGCTACCAATAGGCCAGCTTGCAGGACAAACATCAAGAACAAGAGTTTTTTCGATATCATCAAGAAGAACAAAAGGATCAAGTCCTTCTCTATCCATTTTATTAATAAAAGTGATGATAGGGATATTTCTCAAGCGGCAAACTTCAAAGAGTTTCTTAGTTTGTGTTTCGATACCTTTAGCGGAGTCAATAACCATAACAGCGGAATCAACGGCTGTAAGCACACGATAAGTATCTTCAGAGAAGTCTTCATGTCCAGGAGTATCAAGAAGATTAAAAGTAATATCTTTATATTCAAAAGTCATGACAGAAGAGGCAACAGAAATACCACGTTCCTGTTCAACCTTCATCCAGTCAGAATGAGCACGTCTATTTTCACCACGCGCTTTAACTGCGCCGGCTTGTTGAATAGCACCTCCGAAAAGAAGGAGTTTTTCGGTTAAAGTAGTTTTACCGGCATCAGGGTGCGAAATAATCGCAAAAGTTTTTCTTTTATTCACAATATTTTCTGGCATAATTTTTCTCAAAAAAAAGGATAATACATTAAAATTAAGCGCATAATAACAAATAAAAAGGAATATGCAAGTAGAAATTAGGAGGAAACAAATAAAGCAAAAATAAAATAAAGCAAAAAAGACTTGACTCTTAGGAAAAAATCCCTAGTATCTAAGCAGATTTAAGTAAAAAATAACACTCTACGGAGTGCCGTCAGTCAGCGAGGGTTCGCACACTGGCGCAATTTTTTTTACTAATAGGAAGGATAAAAGATAAAGGAAACAAATGTTTGACGCATTAACAACAAAGTTAAGTGACATATTCAGCAGATTAGGCTCTCGCGGTGTCCTAAAAGAAAAGGATATCGAAGAGGGATTAAGAGAGATTCGCTTAGCTTTATTAGAAGCAGATGTTTCCTTAAGCGTAGTAAAAGAGTTTATGGCTAGAGTCAAAGAGAAGGCTCTAGGAGAAAAGGTAATCAAGTCTATACGCCCAGATCAACAGTTGGTTAAAATCGTTTATGACGAGTTGATAGATTTATTGGGAGGCGATAGCACAGAATTAAATTTCAAAGCAGTTCCTCCAGCTGTTATATTGATGGTAGGATTGCAAGGCTCAGGTAAGACAACAACTTCAGCTAAAATAGCGTTAAAGCTAAAGAAGAATAAACGTGTATTAATGGCGTCATTGGACGTATATCGCCCTGCAGCGCAAGAACAATTGGCACAATTAGGGAAACAAATCAATGTTGATGTTTTGCCAATCGTATCCGGAGAAAAGCCTCTTGAAATAACCAAACGGGCTATAGCAACAGGTCAAAAAGGTGTCTATGATGTATTAATCCTAGATACGGCGGGTCGTCTTCAAATAGATGAAAAATTAATGGATGAAGTTGCCGCCGTTAAAAAGATGGCTAATCCGGCAGAAACATTGCTTGTTGCCGATTCTCTTATTGGTCAAGAAGCGTGCAATGTCGCAAAAGAATTTAATGAAAAAGTCGGTATAACAGGTTTAGTATTGACAAGAATAGATGGTTCATCACGAGCTGGTGCGGCCTTGTCAATGAAGATGGTTTCAGGAGCTCCTCTTAAATTTTTGGGAACCGGCGAAAAATTAGAAGATATAGAAGAATTCCATGCTGATCGCTTGGCAGGCAGAATATTAGATAAAGGCGATGTAGTAAGCCTTGTCGAAAAAGCTGTAGAAAATCTGGATAAAGAAGAAACAGAAGCTATGGCTAAAAAAATGATGAAAGGTAAATTCGATTTAGAAGATATGCTAAATCAAATTCGCCAAATGCAGAAATTAGGCTCTGTGTCAAATATAATGGGGATGCTTCCGGGATTAAGTAAATATAAAGAACAAATAGAAGCAGCAAATGCCGACGCAATGATGAAAAGACAAGAAGCAATAATCTTGTCAATGACTAAAGGTGAGCGTCGTAATCCGGATATCATAAAAGCATCCCGTAAAAAAAGAATAGCAGCCGGAGCCGGAGTAGAAGTTCATGAAGTTAACAAGTTGCTTAAATCCTATGAGCAAATGTCAACCATGATGAAAAGAATGGGAAAGCTAGGAGGAATGAATTCCTTAGCAACCCGTTTTATGAAAAACAATCCGTTTGGAGGAAATACCTTTGGCGGATTTAATAACAAATTTCCGTTTTAAGCGGAAGAACGAAACAAACAAATAAATAACTGGAAAGGAAAAAAATGACAGTTCGTATTAGACTTTCTCGCGGTGGATCAAAGAAGCACCCATACTATCGCGTAGTAGCTGCCGATCAAAGAGCTCCTCGTGACGGTAGATTTATTGAAAAATTGGGTTCTTACAATCCATTGTTACCGCAAGATCATCAAGACAGATTAGTTCTTGATATTGAAAAAGTAAAATCTTGGCTTGCTAAAGGTGCACAACCAACAGAAAGATTGCAAAAATTATTTGCAAATTTAGGAATTTGTGAAGCACCAAAAATTCACAATCAGCCAAAGAAATCAGCTCCAAAAGCAAAAGCTTTAGAGAGAATTAAAGAAAAAGAAGAAAAAGCAAGAGCGGCAGCCGAAGCAGCCGCAGCAGCAGCTGAAGAAGCATCTGCAGAAGCTTAATCTGAAGTTCTTTTAAGAGACAATAAGAATATGTTGCGATAGGTAATCTGATGAGTGAAAAACGCGTTTGTTTAGGAAAGATAGTCGGTGTCCATGGCATAAAAGGCGAAGTAAAAGTCAAAAGCTACACAGTTGTAGATAAAGATATAGCCAACTATGGAACATTAGAAGATAAAACCGAAACAAAGCATTTTAACTTAAAAGTTACCGGCCATTCAAAAGATTTGCTTCGTGTAAAGATATCAGGTGTTGAAGACCGCACACAGGCAGAAACCCTGATTGGAACAGAGCTATATGCGGCCAGAGGCGTTCTTCCAGAAATTAAAGAGGAAGAAGAGTATTATGAAGCCGATTTGATAGGCTTAAAAGTACTAAATGCTGAAAAGAAAGAAGTAGCAAAAGTAACGGGATTTTATAATTTCGGAGCTGGCGATATTTTAGAAATTAAACTGCAAAGCGGACGTTCAGAGATGTTACCTTTTAATAAAGGTTACGTTCCGGAAATAAATCTTGAAGAAGGATATATTATTGTAGCGTCAACCGGTATGGTATTCATAGAAGACGAAGAGGATTCTAAAGAATGCTAAGTGTAAAAGTTCTAACGGTATTTCCTGAAATATTTCCTGGATTTTTGGGATATTCATTAACAGGAAAAGCGTTAGAAGAAAAGAAGTGGCAAATAGAAGCCATAAACATTCGCGATTATGCTGAAGATAAACACAAATCGGTAGATGATACGCCATGTGGCGGCGGAGCAGGGATGATAATGCGCGCAGATATACTTGGGAAAGCAATTGATGCAAATTACCAAGGAGGACGCATTATTTATATGAGCCCGAGAGGGAAACCTCTAACTCAGAAAATGAGCCATGAACTATCAAAAGAAAGTAGCATAACAGTAATATGCGGACGCTTTGAAGGGATAGATGAACGTATCATAGAAGAGTATAACGTGGAAGAGATAAGCATAGGCGACTATATATTAACCGGAGGCGAACAAGCCGCGCAAATAATGTTAGATTCAGTAATAAGATTATTGCCCGGTGTGTTAGGAAATGAAGCATCAATAGAAGATGAAAGCTTCGAAAGTAATTTATTGGAATACCCCCAATACACCCGCCCGGTGGAATGGAAAGGAAGGAAAGTTCCGGAAATATTACTTTCTGGTCATCATCAGAAGATTGAAGAGTGGCGCAAAAAACAAGCAGAAAACGCAACAAGGGCTAAGCGACCTGACTTATTTAAGAAATATCTTGATTCTAAAAATAGTTAGGTGTATAAAGTTAAAAAATTTGATAAAAAAGGTAAAACTGATGAATATTTTAGAGAATATTGAACAAGAGCAAGTAGCCAAATTGACTGAAGGAAAAAACATTCCTGATTTCAAAGCTGGTGATACCCTAAAAGTTCACACCAAAGTAAAAGAAGGCGATCGTGAACGTATCCAAATTTACGAAGGTGTATGCATTGCCCGTAAGAATGATGGATTAAATTCATCATTTACGGTTCGTAAGATTTCATTCGGTGAAGGTGTAGAACGTGTATTCCCGTTATACTCACCAAATGTAGCAAAAATCGAAGTAACACGTGTAGGTAAAGTAAGAAGAGCTAAATTATACTTCTTGCGCGCGTTACGTGGTCGTTCTGCACGTATTGCAGATGATTTGTCTGCACAAGCAAAGAAGAATGCAGACTAGGGCATAGCTCATAGGAAAATAAAAACCCCGCAGTAATCAAGCGGGGTTTTTTGTTGTATATAAAGAAAAAAAGCGAAAGAAAAACCTCTCGCTTTCAATAAAATGGTCGGAACGGGTGGATTCGAACCACTGACCTCTGCGACCCGAACGCAGCGTTCTACCAGGCTGAACTACGTTCCGCCAACCGACGAAATAGTTTTACACAAAAAAAAGTAAGAATACAAGCTTTTTTTAGTATGTTTGCAAAAAAAATTGACGATAAAAAAGAAATATAATAATGATAAAAGGAAACATGAAAGAGCAAAGGAATACAAAATGTTATATCTTGGATGTCATCTATCATCATCAAACGGATTTGCGGCAATGGGAGAAACAGCCGTAAAATTAAATGCCAATACCTTTCAATTTTTTCTAAGAAATCCTAGAGGAGGAGCCGCGAAGGAGATAAAGAAGGCAGATGTTGAGAAATATAAAAAGATAGCTCAAGAGAATAAATTTGGAAAAATCTTAGCACATGCGCCATATACATTAAATCCATGCTCAAAAGATGCATCAATTAGAGAATTTGCCAAAAATGTATTTGCGGATGACTTAAAAAGGATGGAGAATATTCCTGGAAATTTATATAATTTTCATCCAGGTTCACATGTAGGACAAGGAATTAAAATCGCTATTCCCCAGATTGTAGAAATTTTAGATACTGTAATGCCTGAGGCAAAGAACACGACAGTATTGTTAGAAACAATGTCAGGCAAGGGAAGTGAGGTAGGATCAAAATTTGAGGAACTTGCAGAAATAATATCACAAACCAAAATAAATTCTCCGGAAAAACTAGGTGTGTGTTTAGATACATGCCATGTTTATTCAGCAGGATATGACATAGTTAATCATCTGGATGAAGTACTGGAAGAATTTGATCAGATTATCGGATTAAATAGATTACAAGCGATACATTTGAATGACAGTATGACAGAATATAACTCTCATAAGGATAGACATGAATGTATCGGCAAAGGAAGTCTGGGAGAAGATGCTGTAATAAGATTTATCAATCATCCGGCCTTAAAAGGGATACCGATTAATTTAGAAACACCGAACGAGTTAGATGGATACGCAAAAGAAATATCACTATTGAGAGAGAAGTATCAAGAATAGCTAAAAAAGAAATTCCGAGATAATACCAAAACCGACACCAAAGATATAAAGCAGAGCAAGGATACGCAAATTTTCTTTTTCATTAGGATTAACTCTAAAAAGAACAAAATATCCCAATCCTGCATTGCTAAGAGTGCCTGCAATCATAGTTCCGAGGCTAATAGCATTATCTATGAATAATTGAGTAAGCAGAACAGAGGGATAGCAACTAGGAATAAGTCCAACAGCAGCTGCGATAAATTTGCTAAAAATAGGAAACCCGACAAGCATATTATGAATAGTTTCTCGTCCACCAAAAACAAAAGCAGCATTAATAATTAGAGAGAAGAAAAAGATAAAGAGACTGATTTTTTCAGTATGAATAAAAGCAGAATGCCAAATATTTTCCTTATCATCACATTGGCAATGCTCTCTTTTACAAAAGGCTCCGATTTCCGGTTCTCTTTTATGCTTAATAAATTTTTGAGGAAGAAACATATCAATAAGGATACCGCTAGAGATTGCAAAGAAAACTTTAATGCAAAGGATTTGCACAATTAATCCCATACTCATTCCACCGGAAATAAGGATGGGAATCATTTCATCGGAAGTAGAAAGAAAGATTGCAATAAGAGCACCTAAAGTAATAATTCCCGTGGTATAGAGATTGGCAGCTGCTACAGAAAAACCACATTGAGGAATAAGCCCCAAGAGACCGCCGACAAGAGGCCCATATTTTCCCGATTTTTTAATATAGGCAAGCGTCCTTTTAGACATTTTATGCTCAAGAAATTCCAAAGCTAAGTAGGTTAAAAAGAGATATGGAAACAGAGCTAATGTTTCGTATAATGAATCCATCAATATATCCATACCAACTTTTAGCATAGCGACCTCTTGAAAATAGAATAAACTAAAACAAATCTATCAAAAGAGAGATATTTTTGCAACTAAAAAATATGGACAGCAAAGAAATAAAAAATATCTTTATAGAGAGAAATATATATGCTTTAAGGTTAAATATCACAAAGAATATAATGCATAATAGTTTGTATGTAGAAAATATATCAATCACATCAAAATATTAATAATAGATTGAGGGGGGGGATAAAATTTACGAAAAAGCGAAAGAAAATCAAACAAATATCAATATTTAAATCAGAAATAGAAAACAATCATTAATAACAAGAGATATTTATAAAACTATCAAAAAAATAAAAAGACTGTATGAAGTATCAAACAGTCTTTTCTCAAACATCATCACTACCACAAGGATAGTTTTGATGATATTGCACAGGTACGTTGTGCATATAATGCAGACAAATAATCATAAGAACTACGATTATACAAAATAAAGAAAATGCCAGAATAAGTTTTCCAGCCAAATTAAATTTTTTCATAATAAGAAAATTAAATATATAATAATTTTTTAACTCAAGAGATATAAGCAAAGATAGGAATTTTGTCAATAATAGAAAAAACAAAAAAGACAGTTCAAAAGAACTGTCTGAATAAAAGAGAAAAAACTCATTCGGCACTATTGATAAATATTTTTCCTTGTGTCTTGGCTTCCAAAAGAATTTTAGCTTCTTCAAGAGTAAAAGGAATAGTTGCAGCAGTTTTATAAAAACACATTACTTTACCATCATCAAAAAGGGTATAGTCCAAACATGGCACTGCAGAGGATGATGAATTGCTCCCCCGAGCAGTCAATGTAGCAACAACAGAACCACATTTTTCAGCATTAGAGGGTATTTTTTGTGTATTTGTAAACTTATTTGAAATAAGCACTTCAAAAAGAATTTTAGCTATATCAAGGGTAAAAGGAGCGGTTGTTACAGCTTTATCAAAGCATAACACTTTACCACTGGCAAGAAGTATATATGCTACACTCGGTGATGAACATGAATCGCGTTCATGAACAATCATTGCCGCCACAACAGTATCTTTTTTTACAAGTTCTGTTAAGCTTAAAGGCTGAGAGACCGGTGAAGATGCATTTTTAGATGCTTTTCTATGCTCAGAATCTGAGGCACAAGACACACAAAACATTACAATACATGCAATAAACAAAATAGTAAACTTTTTCATATCAAAATAATTTAAAATTCATAGGACATATATCATGAAAAAACAAAATAGGCAATAATAAAATAAAGGGGAACTATGTCACAATATATACATGAGAAAAGATACTATTGCCAGTTTAGTGAAATATGTAAAACACTACATACTTTTGTAAATAGAGCAGCATTAAATGATTTTTTGTGTAAAGAAGGAGTATTGAAAGAAGCGTGCAGATGATAAGAAATTAATAGATTCCCCAGTAAACAGATGCTTCTAAAGAAAAGGCGCTTTTTGGAGCTTTCTTTACAGCAGCAAACGGATTTGACATAACCTTGATACTTCATATAATTTTTAATTAGTTCTTCATTCGCGCCAACGCTACTGATGAAATATCACTTGACCAAAACGCTTTTTTCTTAAAATATACATTGCTGAGCCAAATAAACATGGCTTTTATTTGCGATGATGATTAGCTTTACAATTTAGCAATTACATCGACTAATGTATATTTTGTTGGAATTATCATTATAAAATAAATATGGTCTTTATCAAAGCCAATCATCTCTATCTCACACTGAAGATACTTATTAGTAGTTTGGGTAATAATTTCTTTATATAATCTACGACACCAGGCTTTAGAATATGACGACAATACTTTCCCAAAAATTATATAGAAACTTAAACGATAAACACTATGTTGACCTAGTGCAACTTCCATACCTTCTTATAGCATCATTGCTGTGAGCATTCTATCCTTATTAAAATGTGAGAGGCTGTAAGGTAACTAATAAAAAAGCTCTTACCGAAGTAAGAGCTTTATCTTTCTAGAGTGAAAGAATACAATAAATTATGCTGCTTTCTCATCAAAGTTGTAAAGTTCTTCAACAGAAACAGTTTTTTCTTTAGTTTCAACTTTAGAAAGAACATAATCAATAACTTTTTCTTCATAAACAGAAGTACGCAAACGTTCGATAGCCTCTTTATTTTTCAAATAAAAGTCAAAGATAGCCTTTGCCTGCATTGGGTAACGTTGAGCTTCATTCATAATAGCTTTATTGATATCATCTTGAGTAACTTCAACTTTAGCATCATTACCAACTTCAGCCAACAATAAACCAAGTTTAACTCTACGAATAGCAATTTCTTTATATTCTTTGAGTAAATCTTCTTCTTTTTTAGCTTTTTCTTCTTCATCAAGTTGATTATTCTTCTTAGCATTTTCATATTGTTTAACAATGGATTCATATTCCATATCAACTAATTTAGCAGGAACATCGAACTTATAAGCTTTATCCAAGGCATCTAACAAAGCACGTTTCAATTTCATCTTAGAAGCAGCTTCATAATCTTGAGCGATTTTAGATTTAACAGTTTCTTTTAATTTATCCAAATTTTCTTCGCCCATAGATTTAGCAAATTCGTCATTAATTTCAGCCTTTTTAACTTCTCTGATTTCTTTAATAGTTGTAACAAAAAGAGCTTCTTTACCAGCTAAATCTTTAGCATGATAATTTTCAGGGAAAGTTGCTTTTACATCAACAACATCGCCTACTTTTTTACCAATAAGTTGATCTTCATAACCAGGTATGAAAGAATTAGAACCCAATTCAAGAGGATAAGCTTCACCTTTTCCTCCAGGGAATTCAACACCATCAATAGAACCAACGAAATCAATAACAGCGATATCGCCTTTAGCTGTTTCACGATTTTCTTCAACTTTAACAGTATCACGACGGCTTTGAGCCATATAATTCAAAGCTTTTTCGACTTCTTCAGCAGGAACTTCTGCAACAACTTTTTCGAGTTTAATTGAAGAGAAATCTTTCAATTCGATTTTAGGCATAATTTCCATAGAAACTTTGAATTCGATATCTTTACCTTCTTCAAATTTTTTCAATTCAACATCAGGAGTAAACACTGGACGTAAATCATTTTCTTTCAAAAGATCATTAACACCATCACGAACCATATCATCTAAAGCTTCGCTCATAGCATTTGCCTGATATTTTTTTTGAACCATAGCGAAAGGAACTTTACCAGCACGAAAACCAGCCATACTAACATTTTTAGCGATTGCGTGCAATTTCTTTTCAACTTCTGCATTAAAATCTTCTGCACTGATTGTAACATCAAATTCACGGCATAAGCCATCTGCTTTTAATTCATTAAACTTCATTTTATTAAATCTCTACAAAAAATACCATTTCAAGAAGAAATGGTGCGGGCGGAGAGACTCGAACTCTCACAGCAAAGCCACTAGATCCTAAGTCTAGCGTGTCTACCAATTTCACCACGCCCGCGGATTACAACCACAAATTTGCTCCGAGTATATACAACATTTTTATATAATCAAGCAAAAAAACAAATTATTCAAGAAATAATTAAGAATTAACAATATCCCCCTTAGAAAACGTGAAGCCGCGTAATAAATCAGAGATATTCATAAGTTGTTTTCCTTCGCGTTGAATTTTCTCAATTTTCAAAGCTTCACTATTTTGAACAGCGATAATTAAAGTATTACCATCAGAGAGAATTTCACCAGGTTTTCCTTGCCCCGGAACAACAGAAGCTTTATAAATTTTGAAACGTTCTCCAAGATACGTAAAGTAGGTTGCAGGATAGGGGGAGAATGCTCTTATTTTATTAATTAAAACACGAGCATCACTATTAAAATCAAGTAAACACTCAGCCTTATTTAATTTTTCTGCATATGTTACCAACGATTCTTCTTGTTTAACAGGGGAAAGTGCATCTAAATTACGCAGAGTGTCGATTAATAAACCAGCTCCAATTTGAGCTAAAGCATCGTGCAAATCTCCACCAGTCATATCATGAGAGATGGTAATAGACTTCTGAGATAGAACATCACCGGCATCAAGAGCTAAAGCCATCTTCATAATGGAAATACCGCTTTTTGTATCACCAAATTGAATAGACCGTTGAATAGGAGCAGCACCACGCCATCTTGGTAACAGCGAAGCATGAACATTGATACAACCTTTAGGAAAGGCATCGAGAACGGCTTGAGGCAATAACAAGCCATAAGCTGCAACAATAGCAACATCAGCCCCAAAAGATTTAATACGAGATATTTCATCGTCAGTTTTGAGTGACTTCGGTGTAAAAACCGGAATATTATGCTGTTCAGCTATCAGATGAACAGGTGTTTTGTTGACTTTCTTTCCTCTTCCACTTTCTTTCGGAGCGCGAGTATAAACAGCAACAACCTGATGTTCTTTGAGTAAAGCTTCTAAAACCGGAACAGCAAAATCCGGAGTTCCCATAAAAACTATTTTCATTATTCAGAAAATCCCGCACGTTTATAATCGATTGTAATTTTCAAACCTTCAGCATAAGCATCAAGAGCACTTCTCATCATGTCTGAAGCCAAAGAAATCATTGCGCGATTTTTAACAGCTTCTAAAGCTTCCTTATCTAATTCATCTTCATAGTTAACTGTTTCAAAAGGAGTAACAATAACAAAGCTATTGCCTGGATGTTCATAAAGACGCACTTCATCATTAGCAGCTAAGAATAAATCACTAATTTCTTGAGCTGTGAGGTTAGCAAAAGTTTCATTACGACTGATTGGTTCAGAGCGGAATACCTCAAGATTTCTAGCTTTTGCAACATCAGGAAGTTGAGAACCATTTTCAGCATCAGCAAGAATACTGTCAGCAGTTTCTTTAGCCAAAGCATTCTTTTCTTGAACTGTCCACAATTCAATAATTTTATCTTTAACATCATCAACTTCAGGAAGGTGAGTATCTATTATAGAAGTAACTTTAAGAACAACAATACCTTCATCAAATTCTTCTGCAGAACTAATCTCATCTACACCGTAAGAGAAAGTCAGTTCATTCAAATCCAGAGAAGAGGAGAGAGATTTTAAATCAGCAGGCAAATTAGCGACAGGCACATTTTCTTGAATATCAGCAACAGAAACAAGTTGTAATCCAAGAGATTTAGCAACATCTTCCAAAGATTTGCCACCATTAATCGCATCATCAATATCAGCTCTTGCATCTCTTAAAGCATCATAAAGATTTTCAGCACTTAAAGTATCAACTATTTGCTGCTTAACATCTTCAAAAGTTTTCTTTTGAGCAGGAACAATTTGTTTAATACTAATAACTTGCCATGTATCTGCAACCTGCAACAATTCAGGTTTGTTGAGAGGCATTTCAAAAGCATTGTAAGCTAAATCATCAGCCAACTCATCTTGAGCAACAAGACCAAGAGAAGGCTCTTCAGCATTTTCGGCTTTTAATTCTTTTGCAATATCAGCAAAATCACGTCCAGCAAGAACCTCATTAAGAGCTTTTTCTGCCTGAGATTTATCCATAAATACCATTTGTTGAACTTCACGTTTTTCAGGTAAATCAAATTCTTTTTCATGTTGTTTATAATAGTCTTGAATCATATCTTCAGTAGCAGCATATTTATTCAGAACAAAAGAATTAGGAACAAAAAGAATTTGAACATTTCTCATTTCAGGGATCATAAATGTTTCAGAAAAATCCTCAAAATACTGATTAACCTCATCATCAGTAATTTTGCGTTCAATTTTAACATCATTAGGAGAAATTAAAACATATTTAAAGGATTTGCGTTGGTTGTCCATTTTATGAATTGCCTTGGATAAGACAGCAGGAACAGCGAAAGGTTGAATAAGATCTGAAATCAACATTTTCTGAGCCAAAATTCTCTTAACCATAGCAACATACTCAGCCTCGCTCATTCCGGAGGTAGAGAGATAACGTTTAAAGATATCTGGGTTAAACTGTCCGTTAAGAGGATTAGCAAATTCCGGTTGCGTAAAAATAATTTGTTGAATAAAAGCCTTTGGAAAATAGATATTATAAGCAAGCATAGTTCTATCTAAAACGCCTTCATCAATAATTTGTTTCAAAACACCTTCAGTAAGAGCGTTTCTCATATCATCAGTCAGTTCAAAATCATCATTTGTTAATTTTTTAACAGCATTTAATTCTTTTTGCAAACGATAAGAAAATTCACTTTGAGAAGTTTTAATACCATCAACATCAACGACGGTTTGATTTTGGCTTGCACTATTAATATAGCCGGTAACACCAAAAAGTGAAATAAAACTAACGGCAACAGCCACTGAAATAACTTTAAAAATCCAACTATCATGAGCTTTAGCTAATTTACTAATCATTTTTTATCCATCCCAAAAATACTTTAATTGTGAGCCATTATAAAACCCAAAAAAATTAATTCAATCTGAAATATAAACATGTTCATATTTTTTTTAAATAAGGGGAAATAATTTCTTGTAAACAACTTCTCTTTTTATGTGGAAAATAAAAAAGTGTGTGATAAAAGAGTAAAAAGTTATAATTTGAAAAAGAGGATAAATTAAGATGGTAAGAAAAACTTTAATTGCCGGCAACTGGAAAATGAATGGTCTTTTGGAAGATGGCGTATCTTTGGCAAAAGGTATAGCACAAGAAGTAAAAAAGGCCGGAAGAAAAGACTGTGAATTCCTAGTATGTCCGCCATTTACATTATTAAGCTCAGTCAAGAAAGCAATTAAAGGATCAAAAGTAATGCTTGGAGCCCAAGATTGTCATTATGCAGAAAAGGGTGCTCACACAGGAGATATCAGTCCGTTAATGTTAAAAGACTTAGGTTGCCAATATGTTATAGTAGGGCATTCTGAACGTCGCACAGACCACTATGAATCAAATGAATTGATTAGAAAAAAAGCAGAAGCAGCAATAAATGCTGGTTTGAAAGTAATTATCTGCATAGGTGAAACAGAAGCAGAAAAAGATGCGGGAAAGACTATATCAGTATGCACAGCACAAATTGAAGGCTCTGTTCCGGAAATATCAAATGCACAAAACACAGTAATAGCTTACGAACCAGTATGGGCAATCGGCACAGGAAGAACTCCAACAGCAGCGGAAGTAGAAGAAGTTCATGCGGCAATTCGTAAAGTTGTATCTAAGAAATTAGGAAGAGCAATTTCAAATAAAATGCGTCTGTTGTATGGCGGTAGCATGAAACCGACAAATGCTAAAGAATTATTAGCATTGCCAGATGTTGATGGCGGATTGATCGGTGGAGCAAGCTTAAAAGTTGCTGATTTTATGGCTATAGGTGACGCAAGTAAACAATAAGAAAAAGGAAATAAAAATGGGATCAGTATTGTTAGTTATACATTTAATGGTAGCGTTGCTATTAGTAATATTAATCTTAATGCAACGTAATTCAGGTAACGCATTAAGCGGACTTGGTGGTGGAAATGGAGCTGATAGCTTTTTATCCGCTCGTGGTAAAGGAAATTTAATGACAAGAACAACAGCGATTCTTGCAACAATATTCTTTATTACATCTATATTATTATCTTTATACTACAAAGGAGAAACCAGAAAACCTGAATCAATTACCGATGTAGCACCATTAGTTCAAACCGTTCCAAGTGTTCCGGATGTACCAAATGCAGCTGCAACGCAAGCAGAAACACCAGCAAATCCTGCTGAATCTGCACAAAATGCAGCCACAGCACCGGTAACAAATTCTGCAACACCGACGGAAGCTCCTGCAACCCCAGATGTTCCAGCGGCGGAATAGAAAAATGGACTAGAATGAGAAAATAAGGCACCTGTTCAAGGAGGTGCCTTTTTCACTGCAAAAACTTAAATAAAAGGATAGGAAAATGTCTGAATTAAATCCAAAAACAAAATTTATTTTTATAACAGGCGGAGTTGTATCTTCATTAGGAAAAGGATTAGCATCAGCATCGCTGGCATCAATTTTACAATGTCGAGGTTTTAAGGTAAGATTGCGTAAATTAGATCCGTATCTTAATGTAGATCCCGGAACAATGAGTCCATTTCAACACGGAGAAGTTTTTGTAACAGATGATGGCACAGAGGCGGATTTAGATTTAGGACATTATGAAAGATTTTCTGGTGTATCAGCTAAAAGAAGTGACAGCACAACAACAGGAAAAATATATCAAAGAGTAATAGATAAAGAACGTCATGGTGATTATTTAGGCTCAACAATACAAGTTATACCTCATGTAACAAATGAAATTAAAAACTTTATTGTAAGTGATTTGGAAGATGAAGATTTTGTTTTATGTGAGATTGGTGGAACGGTTGGCGATATTGAAGGTCAGCCATATTTAGAGGCGATTCGCCAATTAGCTTATGATTTAGGACGTGAAAGAACAATGTTCCTACATTTAACATTATTGCCATATATTCCGACAGCGGGAGAATTAAAAACCAAACCAACTCAACACTCTGTTAAAAAATTGCAGGAATATGGAATTCAGCCGGATATGTTATTGTGTCGTTCCCAAATGCCGATTCCAGAAAATGAACGTAAAAAAATAGCTTTATTCTGCAATATCAAAGAAAGTAACGTAATTCAGGCATTAGATGTAAGTAATATATACCAAGTTCCATTAGCTTATTCTAAAGAAGGAATGGATAAAGCCGTATGTGATCATTTTAAGTTGCATTGCCCGGATGCAGATTTAAGTCGATGGGAAAAGATTGTAGAAACATTAAAAGCCCCCGAAGGAGAAGTAAAAATTGCCGTTGTTGGAAAATATGTAAAATTACTTGAAGCATATAAATCATTAAGCGAAGCTTTGACTCATGGAGGTATAGCAAATAAGTATAAAGTCAGAATAAAATGGATAGATTCCGAAGACCTAGAACATAGTGATGTTGATACAATATTATCAGATGTAAGTGGAATTTTAGTTCCAGGAGGATTTGGCTCACGAGGCACGGCAGGCAAAATTGCGGCAGTAAAATATGCAAGAGAACATAAGATTCCATTTTTAGGAATATGTTTCGGAATGCAAATGGCCGTAATTGAAACAATGCGTAATGTATTAGGCGTTAAGAATGCCAATACAACAGAATTAGATGAAAATTGTGAAGCTGTTGTTGGTTTGATGACCGAATGGGATAAAGATGGCGCAAAACAGATTCGTCACAAAGATGGAGATTTAGGAGGGACAATGCGTTTAGGAGCATATGAAGCAGTATTGAATAAAGGCTCCAAAGTAGCAGAAATATATGGTTGTGAACATATTTCAGAACGCCATCGTCATAGATACGAAGTTAATATAAAATATAAAGAACAACTAGAGAAAGGCGGTATGATAATATCGGGTACATCACCAGATGGGAAGCTTCCAGAAATAGTAGAGAGACCTGATCATCCGTGGTTTATAGGGGTTCAGTTCCATCCTGAATTGAAGTCAAAACCAATTGCTCCACATCCACTATTTGTCGGTTTTGTAAAAGCAGCAATAGAGCAGAGTAGATTGGTATAAAGAAGAAAAGGGGCATCTTTGGAGAGTCTTGAAGAAGATGCCCCTAGAAAAATGTTGCAAATAATATATTTTCTATCTAGGATAAAGAAGTTGTTATAATAAAGGGGGAAAGCCATGGAAGAAAATGAGAAAAAAACAAATAAAAAGCAATATATAGTAGCAGCAATTATTGCCTTAGTTGCAGTAATAATGTTAATATCTGTTGCTTCAGAGAAGAAGGAGAAAGTAATAGAAAAAGCTCCAATAGTAGAAAAGCAGCAAATACAAGATACTGGCAAGTTATCAAAAACTGAAGATAAAGTTCAATCGAAAGAGGAAAAGAAGATTATAAAGATTGAGCCGGAAAATGCAGTTTTGACATTTGAAGCAACTGCAGATAAAGCATTTGATTATCAGATTTTTTATACAGTAGAAAGGGAGATATGGTTTGATGCATCACATGTTGTAGATGTAGCTGGTAAAGAAGGTATGCATAAATATAACGTTGTTATTCCATCTGATAAGGTTTATAGAGTAAGAATAGACTTTGGATCAGAACCGGGAATGGTAACCATAAGAAATATATATATGAATGGTGTTCAGCAAGCTGATTTGAATGATTTTGATAAATATTCATATAATAAGATAGATAAGAAAAATAAGAATAATGATGGCAGTCTGACGATTATATCAAGTCAGGAAGACCCGTTTATAGAATATAAAGAAGCATTATTACCAGAATAAATTTTGATATTAATCAAAGTAAGAGCAGGATTTGAATTCCTGCTTTTTTTGTATAAATAGAAAAATATTAAAAAGAGGGAGAAACATTAATATTACAAGTTTTTATCTTTATAAGATATTCCTGCTATTAAATATAAACAAAGCCAATACAACTAAGAAATATATATGTAGAAATTTAAGAACAGGTATAAATTATTATGGATATAGATATCTTTAGATAAAACAGTATATATGAATTCCCTACAAAAATCGCTATTCGCAGCTAATAGTGAGTAGATGAACTATCAAGGCATCCAATTTTAAATAAACTCAGTTGAAAGTAAAGAAATAAAAAAAGCATCATAAAGATGCTTTTTTAATATGGTTTGATGAAAAGAAACTATTCCGCACTAATCATTGCACAAGTTTCTTTAACAGTAGCTTTAACACGTGTAATACGCATATTATCGACTTCAAGAACTTCATAGAAACAATAATCATCTTCTGTTTTATCTCCAGCAACGGGTTCGCGCCCTAAAAGATTAAAGACATATCCACCCATTGTGCTTTCTTCATGTTCGCAATAAGGAAGTTCTAAGCAATCATAAGCATCTTCGACAAGATAAAGTCCATCAAATTCACAAACACGCTCATCAATTTTCTTTACTGGTATATCGGTAATTTCATCATGTTCATCTTGAATATCACCAACAAGCTCTTCCAAAATATCTTCCATAGAAACCAGACCTGCAGTTCCACCATATTCATCAACAACAACAGCCAAATGAATTCTTTTTTTCATCATCTCATGCAATATCTCGGAAATGGACTTATTCTCTGGAACAAACAAAATATTTCTAACAATTTTGCTTAAGACATCTTTATGAGGCGTATTTTTGCATTCCAACAAATCACGAATATGTATCATACCGATAATTTGATCTTTGTCACCATTACAAAGAGGAAAACGCGTATGTTTATGTTGTTTAACAAATTCCATAACTTCGTTATAGCTGCTATTCTGATAGATACATTTCATTTCCTGACGAGGGATCATAATTTCGTGAGCGGAAATTTCAGAAAAGCAGATAGCGTTTTGAATAATTTCGCTCTCAGTATCATCAATAACGCCCCCTTTTTGAGAAGCATCAATAATTAATTTAATTTCCTCTTCAGAGTGAGCATCTTCATTTTCATCAGCTTGTTTAACTCCCATAATTTTAAGTATCCACATTGTAACATGGTCGAATACCCAAATAAAAGGAGCAAAGATTTTATTAAAGGTATAGAGCGGTCTAGCAATAATCATGGCATAGCGTTCGGTATCTTGAATAGCCATAGACTTAGGCACTAACTCACCAAATACAACGTGTAAGAGAGTAATAAAAGTAAAAGCGACACCAAAGCTCAATGAGTGCAATAAAATTTTATTATCAGCAAAGAAGCCAGAGAACAAATCTTCGAGTAAACGAGAAACAGCCGGTTCACCAAGCCACCCTAAGCCAAGAGATGCAAGAGTAATACCAAGTTGAATAGCACTCAAATAAGTATTCATATGTTCGTTAATTTTGAGAGCTATTTTAGCAGATTTATTTCCTCCGTGAGCTAATTCTTCAAGTTTTGTGCGACGAATTTTTACAATCGCAAACTCAGAAACAACGAAAAAAGCATTACAAAAAACTAGAACTAAAACTAAAAATAAATTAAAAACATAGCCATAAATGGGACTCATGTGATTATTTTTGAACTACCTCAAATACATTAAACATACGCCCCAATGTATAATAGATATTTGCATATGTCAATAACTCTTTTAAAAGTATATATATAAATATGATGTTTTATCAAAGGCATCAAGAAAGATTAGAGGAAAGGGCTTATTTTAGGCATGATAAGAGATTCGACAGGTATTTTCTCTAATTTCAACAAGTTATATTTTAAATTTAAGCCACCTCTATAACCAACAAGATTATTATTTTTTCCGATAACACGATGACAAGGAATAATAATGGCAATAGGATTAGCTCCGACAGCGCCTCCTACAGCTTGTGCAGACATTGATTTTAAGTTTTTCAGTTTAATGATTTGATGAGCAATATCTCCATATGTAGCAAGTTTACCAAAAGGAATTTGTAATAAGAGTTGCCATACCATTTTTTGAAAATTAGTTCCGGACAATAAGAGTGGGGGGATAAAATCAGGAGCATGTCCGGAAAAATAAATATCCAGCCATTTTTTTGTTAAATCAATGCAAGAAAGATGAGAGCCAGAGGTATAATTTGTATGAAGAGATGCAGAATTTTTCTTCCAATAATCATTTTTAAGTCCGATAAGAGAAGTCCCATCACTTTCAAGAAAGAGTGAACCAAACGGTGAAGAATATACATCAGAATAAAGCATATACAAGAGCTCCTTAGAATAAATAAAGAATAGCAGAGAAAAATAAAGAAGCAAGCAAAAGAAATTATAAGAAAAAGCTTGACTTAGAGCAAACTCTAAGAACTAGACTAAAAACAGAATCGTTAAGAAAGGAGAAAAGATATGACAGATAAACAAGTTTTTTATTATAAATTCAATAAGATAAATGGGTGGATGATTTTGAACTTAGCATTAAGTATCACCTTGATATATAGGGGACTTAAATGCGTATGTTTATTGTATTGGATACAAACACAGATTTTGATAGGATTGTGTATATTGTCATGGATTGGTTGGATATGGAAATATGTCTTAAAACATAAAGCCGTAGAGATTGACGATGAGGGTATCAAATTAGATATGAGTAATAAACTGAAATGGTCAGATATTGCAAATATTGAAGAGAAAGAAGTTCATTGCTGCTTTCAAAAATATAAAGTAATGATACTAAAACCTAAAACAGATATAGAATATCATTATAATTTCTTGCAAAAGCATAACGGAGAATTTACAGCGTTTGCAGTGCCTTTATATGGAATTTTATCAAAAGAAGATGAAGATAAAATCGTTGCTATCATTAAAAACAAAGTAGGAGAGAAAGATGCATAAGAAAGGAGTAATATTAAGAGCTTTATTAAGTATAATGCTATTATTTGCAACATCAAACGAGGTAGAAGCACAAAATAAGGGAGAAAGAGATATGAGCAGAACAGAATTATGCAAAAGAAATTTTCGCACATTATTTAAAGGTGAAGCACTGACAGAGACGGGGAATGATCCGGAAATGATGCAAATTTTGCAGAAATATATTTTTGGAGAAGTTTTCACAATAGGAAATTTAGATATGAAAACAAGGGAAATGTTGACAGTAGTATCATTGAGCACTCAGCAGACTTTGCCTCAGCTAAAAGCACATACCCAAGCCGCATTAAATGTAGGTGTAACACCACTAGAGTTAAGAGAAGCAGTATATCAATGTGCTCCGTTTATAGGATTTCCGAAAACATTAAATGCGATTAGCACAATAAATGAAGTATTTACAGAAAATGGAATAAAATTACCATTGGAAAAACAAAGTAAGGTAACCGAAGAAGATAGACAAGAAAAGGGAAGAGAATTACAAGAACCTTTGTATGGAACAGAAATAAAAGAAGCATTGGCAGGACTTCCAGAGAATATGGGAGATGAAGCATCAAGATTGCTAACCGAAGTGTATTTTGGAGATTTTTGCACCAGAGGAGTTCTTGATATGAAAACAAGAGAATTGTTGACCATAGGAATATTAATGACAGCCGGAAATTGGGACACACTGTCAAGCCATATAAAAGGAAGCCTAAAAGCAGGGAATACAGAGGAAGAAGTAGCCGCAGCAATTATTCAGTGTATGCCATATGTTGGATTTCCAAACGGAATAAAAGCTCTAAAAATATTGAAAGATGAAATAAAATAAGAAGAAACCATGAAAATAAAAAAACACCTCTAGAAGCTGGAGGTGCTTTTTTGTGTGTGAAGTAGATGATTTTATAAAGCAATAGCATCAGCCATTTGTTTACGTTTAAAAGCGGAACATTGCACCAGATGATGCACTCGTTTAACAGTAGTGATATCAAAACCAAGAGAAGCTATTTCCTCATCTGATTTTTGTTCATCAACAAGGAGCTTAAGAATAGCATCTAAAACGGCATAAGGCGGCAGAGAATTTTCATCTTTCTGTCCTTCGGCCAATTCTGCGGAAGGGGCGCGAGTAATAACCTCTTCAGGTAAAACAACATTCAGACTGTTTCGCCATTTAGCTAATTCAAAGATAGTCGTTTTATAGAGATTTCCGATAGGCATCAAGCCTCCGCAAGTATCTCCATAGAGAGTGCAATATCCGGTAAAAGCTTCAGATTTATTACCGCAAGCTAAAACCAATCCGCCAAATTGATTAGAATAAGCCATAAGTAATTGTCCACGCAATCTTGCTTGTAGATTTTCTAAGGTCAAACCTTTAACATCAGAATGAAACGCATTTTGAAGAAAAGCTGTTTCAGTTTGAATAAGAGGCTCGATATCAAGTTCTTGAAAGTTAAGATGATTGAGTTCAGCAATTGAGCGAGCAATATTAAGACTTAAATCAGATGTATAACGAGTTTTCATCATAATAGCCGTAACATTTTTTCCGCCAAGAGCATCCGCTGCCAAAACAGCGGTGATAGCGGAATCAAGTCCCCCAGAAAGTCCTAAAATGACATGATTAAATCCATTTTGTTGACAATAATCAATTAAACCATGTTTAAGTTTCGACCAAATTTTTTCCATATTCATAGTGAAATCTCCTAAAAATTATAAAGAGCGATATGATTGAATGAGTTTTTGCTGTAAAGCGAATAAAGAAGCTTCCAACCCGACACCATAGAGATGAGGATTAATAAGTCTTTTATGTGCATCATCAAGCATAGCAAGATTTTTTTGCCCACGCTGTTGCAAGATATGCAAATCCAGTTCCGGTTTGCCGATTATTTTTCCGTCTCTGACAACAGGGGATAAAAGCAGATGAGCTTTTTCGTTTTTAGCAAAGGTAACACGAGATTGAGTAGAGCTACCAAGCGTATAAGAAGTAAGATTACGAGAGAGTTTATTATCTTTAACAATATCGTCATCCGCTTTACAAATAATATCGCCGTTAAATTGCCCATCTTTTTCAATACGAATAACATTAGTTGCTCCAGGGATAGTTGTTTTACCTTCAGCAACTTTAATTTTGGGAGCACCCAAATAAGATTTTGTTTTGAAAACACCTCCAAGAGCAGGAGTATCATACGCGGTAACCAATTTTGTTCCTGCCGCCATAATATCATACGGAGCTTTTTGAACGAGAAGCAAATTTTCAATTAAATGCTCATCTAAATCATTAGAAGCAATTAGTTTAGTCTTATAAAATCCAGCATTATCAAGAAGAGAACGCGCCTCTTTTCCCCAGTAAGCTAAATCACCGGAATCAATACGAATGCCTTTTAGAGGAATTTGTGTTTGAAGAGAAGCTAGAATAGCATTTTTCACACCTTGCCTTGTATCATAAGTATCGACTAATAGAGTTGTGTTAGAAGGATTATGACGCATATAAGCAATAAATGCGTCAAGTTCACGTTGATAACTCATAATAAAAGAGTGAGCCATAGTTCCGGAAGCAGGAATATTATAATATCTTGCCGCTTTTGTATTAGAAGTGGCGGTGGCACCGCCGATAAAAGAGGCACGAGTTTCTGTAAAACCGCCCAATTCATGATCACGACGTAACCCAAATTCTAATAGTGGGCGTTTAACATTATCAGCAGAAGCAGCAATAGCCATACGAGAAGCTTTTGTTGCGATAAGACTTTGTGGATTAAAGATATTAAGAAGAGCCGCTTCGACTATTTCGACTTGCCAATTAGGACCAGAGATAGAATAAACCGGTTCATTAGGAAAGACAATTTCACCTTCTTTGACAGTATCAATATTAATATGTAACTTTTGATTTTTTACAAAATTGATAAAATCTTCACAAAAGACAGGAGAACCATCTTCATTTGTAAAAGCACGTAAATCAGCAATATCATCATCAGAGAAATGCCAGTTATCAATCCATTGTAAAAATTCTCCTAAACCAGCAGCCATCAAGTAACTTCCCCCGAAAGGACACTTGCGGAAAAAGGCCTCAGATGTTTTATATTCATCAGCTTTTCCATCTAAGAACCAAGTCTGAGCCATAGTTAAATGATAGAGATCGCAAAAAAGAGGAGAGCCGGCTTCTAAAAGATTAGGTCTTGCTCTTAAAAAATATTTACTCATGATTATTCTCCTAAAGCTTTATTAACAAGGTTATGCTGAATTTTTTTATCTAAAAGTGAAGAGCGAAAAAATTGTGCGGTGGTAATAGTTTTAAGGCGCCCTTTTTCAATAAAAGGAAGATAGATATCATCTTGAAGAATATCGGTAATTTGCCGTTCACAACCTAAACACAAGTCTTCAATAACGATAACATTCGCTCCTTTTTTAAGAAGTCCATTCATTGCTTGTTGAACACAAATATCACTTAAGACCCCGCAAAGATAGACATTTTTTCCGTTCCAATCTTGAGCTAAATCCTGATAAGCTCGAACTTCATTCCAGATATTGGTTGTTGACTTATACATTTTAATGACATCAAGTTCCGGTTTAAAGGGAGCAGCTTGTTGCCAACCCCAAGATCCAAAAAGACAATGAGGGGGAAAGTTCTGAGCTTCGATTGTATGAGGATACGTTTCAGCAAAATGAGTATCATAAGTATCAATAATTTTATCAAAAGAGCTGGGAAATAGATTATCAGCAAACTTTTGGTGTTTTTCAATAAGTTCAGGAGCATTAACGGTAAGAGCTCCATGAGCATGCACAAAATCGTTTTGAAAATCGATTCGCATTAAGATACGATTATTTATCATAAGGAAAATCCCTTCAGGCTTATTAGGGTTAACCATCTGTCTTCTATAAGCCCTTCAGAAGACACAGATGTATAGATGAAAGAGTTAAATAATACCTTTTTTCTTATTAAAGTATTCTTCGACAATATGATGATTTTCTGGAGCAATAAAATTTTTCCAACGCGTATCTCCAAATTTAATCATATCGCGAACCATTGTTCCCGTAACAAAAGGGAAGTCAGGATCAGTGCGGTCAACAAGTTCAATGTTTTTGAAGCATTCTCTAAACCAATGAGCATCGTAAGCCGAACCTGCGTAATAGACATCGGGAGTAGGGAGATCAGGAAAACTTTCTTTAATAAAATCCAATACATATTCTCCCCATTCTGCCGGATTATTGATATCAAAAATACCGACAATTTTAAGTCTGTCGTATTCCGGTTTAGAACGGTAGATATTTTGGATCATTTTCTTCCGAGTTGTATAGTTAAGAGGATTTCTAGCAGTTCCTTGTTCTTGAATAGAGCCAAGAACGATTGTAACACGGTCACATTCTTTAAGCATTTGATCAATCAACTTTTGATGTCCGACATGGAAAGGTTGAGCTCTCATAATGCTTAAGCCATGTTTATATTTATATTCAGTCATAAAAAAAAACTCCTAATAAGGAGCCGCCAATGAAATATAGAACAAGTATCTAAAAAAATCTCATCAAACCGGCTCAGTTTATCTAAAGTTCTGTGCTCATAAGCCCTGCGAGCACCAAGAACAAGTATAAGATATATCATCAAATAAAAAAGTCAATAGAAAAAAACAGATTGCATAAAAAAAATATATCACTTATGATAACGCGACAGAAAAGAGAGGACGAATGAAAAGACTAATACTGCCGTTAGGAATGATAGCGGCTGCACCGGAAGTAGCAATATCATCAACCATAGAATGGTCACAATCAGGTTTAGCCGGAATATATTACGGCATCATGGAAACCAAGGATAAAAACAATACAGATAATGCCCCTAATAGATTAGTATTCAGAACAGATGGAAAATTAGGAGGAAAGTATCAAATTTCCAAAGAAGAGGAGCTTGGGATACATGCGGATTATACAATATTAATGCGCCAACATGATGATGATTATGAAAGAGGGGATTGGCGTTTTTATCCATATTTAAGATGGCAGGATAAACATAAAGGAAAAGTTACAATAGGGTATACTTATAATGCTGCACGAGTAATGCATGTCGGAGCGGAAGATATAACCATGATAGGTATCCAAGACAGTAATATATCATATTTTTTGAGCAGTGCAAACTGGTCAAACGGATTAAAAAAGACCAAATTTGCCACACCAAAATCAACAACAATATTAGATGACGGCCGTTCGTTTAAGTTAAGTTATTTTACACCGGAAATAGGGAATACAACATTTGGATTAAGCTATTCTCCGGATAATGCATCTAGACGAGGAATGACCAGCAGATATACGGATTATGAAACAGAGCAAGACGGTTATACGGCATCTATGCAAAATCGTTGGAAATTACCATACGGAAAATTATATACATCAATGGGGTATGGACTATTTAATAGAACAGATAACGTGTGGTCAGGAGGCATTCGCTGGGTATACAACGGATTAAAAATATCCAGTTCTTATAAAAAATCTTGGGTTGATGGCAATAAAAATCCTATATCGACAGAAGCTCAAAATGAACATTTACCGGCATTTTTTGATAATTATAGAGAAGGGGAAGCTTGGGACTTTAGTATTGGATATGATTTCGGAAAAGTTGAAAGTAACCTAGCATATTTGCACGCGGAAGCAGAAAATACCAGACACCAAGATGATATATGGATACAATCAAATAAATATAAGGTAAACAAACATTTGGAATTATATTTGATAAATGCATACCGCAATTCTAAAGGTTATGCTCGCGAGAGTGATAATAATAATAAAGGCTATGCCATTATTACAGGTATAGCCTTGAGATATTAAGGTTCTTGAGATATTAGGATTTAGGTTTTACCGTAACAACAAACCCTTTATCAGCATTAGCAAAAGTTAGTTGACAATTATAGAGTTCAACAATTCTTTGAGCGATGGCCAATCCTAAGCCGCTACCTGTTTCCTTTTGCCCTGCAGGACGGAAGAAACGCTCAGTCAGACGTTGCAAAATAGCTTCATCAACAACAGTATCAGAGTTAATAACACTAAATTCGCCATGAGAGAGTTGCAAGGTAATAAGAGCATTATCAGGACTATATTTAACGGCATTGTCCAAAAGATTGCGAATAAGTAGAGCCGCAAGTATATGGTTACCGGTTGCAAATGGCGGTAGAGCATCATCTTTAACATCTAAGAGAAGGGTTTTATTTTTAATCATTAATTGATATTCATCGATAAGATGTGACGAAATCTCAGCCCAATTTAAAGGTTCAATATTATCATAATGTCCATTATTAGCTTCTAAGCGAGAGAGAGCAAGCAGTTGTTCAACTAATCGTTCAGCCCGTTCAATACCTTTCTGAAGTTTATCGAGAGCTTGCTGACGCATTGAAGCATCATCATCCGCCATCTGAGCAATTTCCAATTGAATTTTGAGAGCAGTCAAAGGAGTGCGAAGTTCATGAGCTGAATCAGAGATAAAACTACGTTCACGTTGCAGAAGATTAGTGATTTTCTGAAACATATGATTCATGGCATCAATAAGAGGTTTAACTTCAACAGGAGCTTTATCTGTATTAATGGGTGATAAATCGTCAGCAGAACGGTTATTAATAGAAGTTGCAAGTTTTTTGAGCGGTCTGAATTCAAAATAAGTTAAAGCAGCAATGGAGAACAGCAGGAAAAAGAACCCAAAGAGCCAAGGAGCCAAAAATTCTTCAACAATATCCATCGCCAAATCTTCACGATATTCGAGTTCTTGCCCAACAGTAATAATATATTTTCCATCAGCGGAAGAAAGACGAATTAAACGCCATTTGTCATCATTTTGCGGTAATTTTTCATTAACAAAAGTTCCGAAAGCCGAGGTATTAAGAGGAAAATATTTACCATTTTCATCATCATGAAAGACCATTTTTCCTTCACGAGAGAAGATAGCAAAACCAATAGCATCATCGTCATCATCAGCATTTTCAATCTTTTCGATTAATTTATCGGTAGCATGTTGAGTTTTTTGAGAAACAGCACTCCAATCAGCTGCAGCCAATTGGCGACTAAGAGCTAATTGGTAAGTATCAAAAAATTCATCAATACTTTCCCGAGTTTCTTTGTAAGAAATATATCCGGCGATTCCCCAAACAATAGCAGAGATAACGGCAAAAAAGAACATTAACCGAAAACATAAGCTGAATTTCAGTGTTTTAGTATTAATTTTTCTGCCGAGAGAAGCAAAAAAGGGAAGCACCTTAAATTTATGCATTAATCCTCCAAAGTATATCCGATTTTATTAATAGTTTTTACAATATCCTTACCAAGTTTTTTTCGTAAATGATGAACATGGACTTCGACAGCGTTACTAGCGACATCATCATCCCAAGAGTAGAGTTTATTTTCAATAGCTTCCTTGGATAACACTTTATTTTTGTTAAGCAGAAGCAGTTCCAGAAGAGCTACCTCACGAGGCGCTAGAGTGACTTTTTCCCCATTCAACATAACAGTTTTCGTATCAGGAGCAAAAGTGATATTCTTAAAATGGATAAGAGGTTTAGTAACACCATTGCTTCTGCGAATAAGGGCATTAAGTCGAGCCTGAACTTCTTTAAGTGCAAAAGGTTTTGCAAGATAGTCATCAGCTCCTGAATTAAGTCCTTTGATACGCTCATCCACATCACCACGAGCAGTGAGAATAAGCACCGGAGTGTTCAGTCCAGCATTACGCCAAGATTTTAAGATATCTAAACCCTCAATAGATGGTAATCCCAAATCGAGAATAACGGCATCATAAGGCGTTTGAAACAAAGCCTCCTGCCCATCAGCACCATCATCAAACCAATCGACGGTAAAGCCGAGCTTAGAAAGCCCGACTTTAATACCGTCACCGATAAGACTATCATCTTCTATAAGAAGCACTCTCATCTGAAGAAACTTTCAAGAGAATTATTTCAAGATGATAGAGTCAACGTCTACTTCAGGTGTGCCGAGCAATTCTTTATCGATTTCACCTCTGATTTCGACAGTGTTTTCTGGTTTAACAACCTGACCTCTCCAATCTTCGTCATCAATTTCAACAACGATAGTTCCTGTTTTGTCAGCAAATTGATATTTTTCATTGCCTAAATTTTTCTGAATATTTCCAACTAAAACTACTGGAGTATCATCATTTAATTTAAGAGCATCAGCAACAGTAGTAGAAGCGATAGTTGGTCCTTGGAAACCGCCACCTAAATTTTGAGCTTGAGCGTGAGAAGCAACAGCAAAAGTTAAAACAAGAGCAGAAACAGCTAAAATTTTATTCATAATTTTTCTCCTAAATAAAAGTTGTAAATAAAGTTTGTTTATCAGAACAACTTTAATTCTGCATTGTAAACTTAAGAAACGCTTAAGGCAAAACAATTTTTTCATTTTTTTTGAAAAAAAGTTGCAGATAATAGAATAAAATAATTAAATTCAAATAGATAAAATGAAAAATAAAATTAGATATAAAAACTGATTTTAAAGAAATATAAACAAATTAAGGTGAAAAATTAAAATACGAAAATAAAAAAAATTTGAGCATAGTCTAAAAAAATCCTTTTTGATTATAAATGGACGACAATATAATCACACATATTGTTTAACCAATAATGAGAAAGGGAAAAAGATGTCAAAAGAAGAAAAATTTGAAGAAGTAATCAAAAAATATATGAAGGCATTGGCAGAATACGACTTAGAAGGCTTATGCTCTTTATTTACCCCAGAAGCAAAAGTATATTCACCATTATTAGGATGGTTAGAACCAAGAGTCTTTTTTGAAAAGATGTGTATGCTGTCGGATGTAGAAAAATCATGGCAAAAACCACACAATACACTGATAAGCACAGAGGGAAAATCTGTAATGATTAAGCATTTTACATATCATTGGGCTGTAAAAGATGGTAGAAATACAACATTTGAAGCTTGTGACGTTTTTGAGTTTGATGAAAATAATAAGATAACAAAAGAAACAATAATTTATGATACACATCAATTAAGAATAGATATGGGAGGAAATCCTTTGGATTTCTGATAAAAGTGGGATAACATGAAAATAATCAGAACTAAGCAAAAATGCAGAATGGGATAAAGAAAAGGCTCCGAGATATCGGAGCCTTAAGTATAACGAAACAAAATTAGAAACCTTCTTCTTTATAAGGTCTAGCCATAAGTTCAGCCATAGCATCATCAAGAGACATATCATTAAATAATACCCGATTGACCATTTCGCAAATAGGCATTTCGATATTAAGTTTCCGAGCACGTTGCATAACAGCTTTAGCAGTATAAATTCCCTCAACGGTTCTTGTATTTTCTTCAATAAGTTTTTTAGCATGACCTTGCACGCCAATTTCGTAACCAAAACTAAAGTTGCGAGATTGAGAACAACTAGCTGTAAGCACAAGATCACCTAAGCCACTCATCCCCATCATCGTAGTAAGCGAACCACCTAAAGCATCAGCGAGTCGAGCCATTTCATGAAAACCGCGAGTAATTAAAGCTGCTCTAGCTCCATCACCGAGAGCTGCCCCTTCAACAACACCAGAAGCAATAGCAATAACATTTTTAACACTTCCTCCGATTTGGGGAGAAATCATATCCGTTGTAGTATATGGACGGAAGTAAGGAGTTCCCAGCATATTAGCCAACTGAGAAGCAACTCCAGATTTAGCGCAAGCAATAGTAACAGAAGCAAGTTTTCTCTGTGCCACATCAATAGCAAACCCAGGGCCGGAGAGAATAGCGATCGTTGCATTAGGAATTTCCTCATCTACAACTTCAGAGAGCATTTTTCCAGTATCCACTTCAATACCTTTAGCACAAAGAACAATAATAGTATTTTCTTTAACATAAGGTTTCATAAGTTTAAGAGTAGCTCTCGTCCATTGAGCAGAAGCAGTAAGAAGGATGACATCAGCAAAATCAAAAACATCGGCAATATTATTTGTAGCAGCAATAGCATCAGGGAGAGGAATATCCGGCAAAAACATTTTGTTGACATGTTTTTGATTAATAGCATCAACGACTTCCTGTTCTCTAGCCCAGCAAAGCACAGAATTACCGGCTCTTGCAGCGGTTAAAGCCAAAGCAGTTCCCCAAATACCTGTACCAACAACACCGATTTTTTTCATGATCAACCTCTCAAGAAAAACAATTAAACTAAATATGCATAGATATTATACGCCAATTAGTGAAATACAAGAAAAAAGAAGAGTTAATCAGAAAATAATTCGATGTTATATTAATATTAGACAAAGGATTAAAATTAACAAAAAATATTTAAAGATATAATTTCGGTAAATTTTAAAAATATCTGTATTATAAATAAAAATTGTCTTGAAAAGTAAAAAAAAGGGTATATAAGATGGCAAATATAAAAAATAAAAGAACGACTAAAATATACAATATAAGTAGATGAATTCAGAATTATCTATACAAGGAATAGGAACAATATGAGTATTTTTGTTACAAAGTCTTTTATGCCGCCAATAAGTGAGTATGAAAAATATATTGAGCAAATCTGGAAGAGTAGAGTATTGACGAATCAAGGGCCTCTTTTAAGAGAGTTGGAAACAAAAATACAAGATTACTTAGGGGTAAAATATTTTCAGTATGTAGAGAATGGGACAATAGCGTTACAATTATCTATACAAGCATTAGGAATTGAGGGTGGTGAAATAATAACAACGCCATTTTCATATGTAGCAACAACCTCATCGATTCTTTGGCAAAGATGCAAGCCTGTATTTGTAGATATAGAGCCGAATAATTTCACGATTGATGTTAATAAAATAGAAGCGGCAATAACTCCACAAACAAAAGCGATAATGCCGGTGCATGTTTTCGGGTATGCGTGTGATGTAGAGGCGATAGAAGCGATTGCCAAGAAACATAATTTACGAGTAATATATGATGGAGCACACGCCTTTGGAAGCAGGTATAAAGGAAAATCTCTATTATCATATGGAGATATAAGCACATTATCATTCCATGCAACTAAGTTGTATCATACAATAGAGGGCGGGGGATGTATTATAGAAGATTCCGAAATATCAAGAAAATTAGATTTAATCAAACATTTTGGTCACCAAGGCGATGATCATATATGTTTAGGAATAAATGCAAAGCAATCAGAATTTAATGCGGCAATGGGATTAGCAAATTTCGAGTATATCAAGGACATAATAAGAGAGAGAAAGCGAGTAAGCGAGGGATATAATAAATTGCTAACAGGAAGAGTAGGACGTCCGAAAGCGCAAAAGGATTTGGAATATAATTATGCATATTACCCTGTTATATTTTCATCAGAAGAAGAATTACAGCAGGTATTTTCCTCATTAAACAAGGAAGAGATATATCCAAGACGATATTTTTATCCAAGTTTGAATGAACTTCCATATCTTGAAGAGAAAGAAAGTTGTCCGATTTCGGAAGATATTAGTCATCGCATAGCCTGCTTACCACTATATCCGGAATTAAGCGATGAAGAAGTCGCCAAAATCAGTGCAATTATAAGAAGTAATCTTAGCAAATAAGATAAAGGAAAGATTAGAATGAAAATACCAGTGTTATATCAACTAGAAAAATTATTTAAGAAAAAGATAAAAACTCCACTTTCAGTAAAATTTGATGAATATGTTATCCACCGTTTTAGAATGTTAATTCTAAGGAAATACAAATATATACATGTTATGAATAATGGGATTCATTCAGTTGGAGCAATTAAATTTATTCAAAAATATTTCAATAATTCAGAACACGCATTTATTTTTCCGATATTGAAAGATGAGACCAAACCCAAATTAGCCGGAATGAGTAGAATATATAAGTATCAGTTAGAAGACATTCCTCTGAAAAAAATAAAAAAAATAGTTTTTCATGGATTATTCACACAGCCTTTTATTGATTTTTTATATAAGCATCCAAAGTATTTAGAAAAATCATATTGGTTTATCTGGGGAGGCGATTTATATAATAGAGTAGACACCAAAGCCTCGCAGTATGTTAAGAAAAACATGAAAGGCATATTAACATCTTTTGATTATGATATCTACCAAGGTAAATATGGTGATAAGAAGTGCTATGATGTTACGTATCCGCACGATATTACAGAATCAATGATAAATCCGAAGCCACGTTCAAAAAAATCACCAATTAACATTTTGGTAAATAATTCAGCGGATGAAACAACAATAGAAATGTTTGATATATTATCAAAATTCAAAAATAAGAATATTCAAGTTTATACAATTTTATCATATATAAGTGAGAATCAGAAAGATCCAAGATTGAAAATAATGAAAAAAGGGTATGAAACATTTGGCACAAAGTTTACTCCCATTATTGAGTTTATGGATAAGATTGAGTATGCAAATTTTTTATCAACAATAGACATATACATTTCAAACCAAAACAGACAACAAGGGAATGGAAATGCGTCATTTATATGTAGTCTAGGCGGTAAAGTTTTCACCAAGAGTGATACGAGCGTTTACAAAAAATATAATTCAATAGGAATACGTTACTATGACACATATGATATACCAAAGTTATCGTTTAATGAATTTATCATGTATCCCCCTGAAATAAAGAAACAAACAATCGAAAAACTAAAATACAGAATGTTAGATTCAACAAAAGTTCAGCAATGGAAGGAGTTTTTTTTAGATGAGTAAAAAAATTGGCATTATGCAACCATATTTTTTCCCATATTTAGGATACTATAGTTTGATTAAACATACAGATGAGTTTATGTTATTTGATCCAGTTCAATTTATAAGACACGGATGGATTGAACGTAATCGAATATTAAAACCTGAAGAGGGTTGGCAGTATATTGCGGTTCCATTGCAGAAACATAGTCTTGAAACAAAAATACAAGATATAAAGATAGATAATAGCCAAAATTGGCAAGAAAAAATTCTCGCACAACTTCAACATTACAAAAAGAAATCTCCATTTTATAAACAAACCATAGAGGTTATTAAAGAAGGAATTTTACAGCCAACAGATAGTATAACTCAATTAAATTATAATACATTGAAAGCAACATGTAATTATTTAAGTATTCCATTTAATTGCTCAATCTTTTCAGAAAGAGATATACAAATAGAAACACCACAAGCACCTGATGAATGGGCATTAAATATATGTAAAAGTCTGGGATATGAAGAATATTGGAATCCTCCTGGAGGACAAGAATTTTTTAATATTTTAAAATATCAAGAAGCTGGAATAAAATTAGTATTTCAAAAAATACAACTTGAATTTTATTCACAACGAAGAGGTCCTAATAATTTTGAAGAAGGATTATCCATTATTGATGTAATGATGTTTAATTCACCGGAGCAAATTAATCAAATGCTGGATAAATATGAATTAATTTCAGCAGAAACAAAAGAAGATACGCTATTACAAGCAGCGTAAAAGGATAGTAAATGGAAAAAATAAAAGAAATAGGAGGCTATTTTGCATTAGATTTTTTTAATTATCCAATATATCACAATAAAGGGATAATGCTAAATAGTGGTCGAAATGCATTACGTTATATTATTAGATCATATAACATTAAAGAATTAGTAGTCCCATACTATACCTGTCCTGTAGTTTGGCAAGCTATTGAACAAGAAAATGTAAAAACAATCTTTTATCATATTAATTCTAATTTAGAGATAGATTTACCCCAATTACCAGAAAATAAATTTATTTTAGTAAATAATTATTTTGGAATTAAAGGAAAATATATTAACAAAATAGCAAGTATATATCCTAAACTAATAGTAGATGATGCACAAAGTTTTTTTGCACCCAAGATAGGATTAGCCCATTTCAAGAGCCCTCGAAAATTTTTGGGTTTACCGGATGGGGGAATTGTTTTAAGTGAAAAGATAGTAACAGAAGATTTCCCTATAGGAACATCATGGCAAAGATGTTCACATATGTTATTACGAGCAGATATCAGTGCAGACGCAGGATATAACGAATTTAAAAAAAATGATAGTTCATTGGATAATTTACCAATAGAAAAGATGTCAAATTTGACTTCAAAGATGTTGGAAATGTTTAATTATGAATATGTAAAAAAACAACGCATAAAAAATTTTACAATGCTACATAAAGCTCTAAAAAATAGAAATCTTTTATCTATAGATATAGATAACGAAGATATTCCCATGGTATATCCTTTTTTAAGCGAGGATAAAACTTTAAGAAAAAAAATGATTGATAAAAAAATTTACATAGCAAGATATTGGCCAGATATTGATATAAAATGTCCTCCTAGCAGTTATGAACTAGAATTGCAACAAAATCTGTTACCACTACCGATTGATCAAAGATATGGAGAGGAGGATATGCAAAGAATTTTGGAGATTTTAGATGTATAATTGGAGAGGTAAAAAACTTCTGGTTTTGGGAGCAACAAAATTTATTTCAGAAATAGTAAAAGAAGCAAAGAAGTATGGAGCATATGTAGTTGTTGCCGATTACAATAAAGTTGCTCCAGCAAAAGAAATAGCCGATGAAGCTGTATTGATTGATGTAATGGATATTGCAAGTATAGTTGAATACATAAAGAATAATAGCATTGATGGTGTTTTAACAGGATTTACCGATAGTTTACTTTTGCCATATATAAAAATCTGCGAAGCGTCGGGGTTGCCTTGTTATATTTCTATAGAACAAGAAAAAATAACAACGGATAAAACGATATTTAAAAGACTGTGTAGAAAATTCAACATAAGAGTGCTTGATGAATATACAAGTTTTAACCACTTAGAATATCCAGTAATCGTAAAACCTGTAGATAATAGCGGAGCAAGAGGAATTTCTATTTGCAATAATGATGAGGAATTTTATTTAGGGCAGCAGATAGCATTAGAAAATTCAAAATCGCATCAAATTCTAGTTGAGAAATATGTTAATTTTCAAGAGGCAACAGTTTTCTACCTATTTATCAATGGAGTAGCTCATTGTATTGCAATGGGAGACAGATACGTTAAATCTTTTAACAATAAAATACTAAGATTACCAACAGGTTATTGTTTCCCTTCTAAAGGAATGAAAAAATTTTCTCAAGAGAATGATAAAAAATTCAAGAGAATGTTTAATGAGTTAAAAATAAAGAATGGACTTATGTTTATTCAAGGTTTTTTGGATTCAGAATTAAATTTTATACCATACGAATGTGGTTTTAGGTTAACAGGAAGTTTAGAATATAAGTTAATTCAAGCACTACAAGGATATAATCCTTTAAGTATGTTAATAAATTTTGCAATAACAGGAAACATGTTGGATGAAAAACAAAGTATAAATATGAGTCCATTTTTTAAGAAAAATGGTTATAATATTAGTTGTCAAATAAATCCTGGAAAAATAAAAAAAATTATAGGAGAAAATAAAATAAAGAATTTAGAAAATATTATAGATTGCTTTTTTAGTTATAAAGAAAATGATATAATTTCAAAAGAAGCAATAGGCAAATTATCACAGATAGGAGTTAGAATTCTTTTTACAGCCAATGAACAAGAATATGATAAAACAATATCCTATATAAAAAATAATTTATCAGTTCTAGATGAGAATAATCAAGAGATGCTTATAAATAAGGAGATTTTAATATGAGAGAGGCTCTTTTGAATACAGAAAATAAAATGAAGAAAAATATTTTGATAGTTGGCGCCGGCGGAGTTTTAGGTAGTAATTTGATAAATTTCATTGCAGAGCAAGAATATCAAATTTATGCGGTTGATTTAAAAAAAGATTTTATGATATCTCGCATTAAATCAAGCAAAAATATTTTATTTTTTGATATTTCAGAATTAATGAATGGTAGAATCCCATTGTCTACAATTGATATAATTGTTCAGTGTGCCTTTTCGCGTTCACAAGAAGGTTATGCATTAATAGAAAGTATAAACTTAACAGAAACAATATTTAAGTTGGCTCAAGCCCATAAAGTTCCAAAGGTTATTCATATATCATCACAATCTTTATACGGAAAATATAGAGAAGATTATTCTAAAGAAAATGATAAATTAAATCCTTTTGATATGTATGGAATAGCAAAATTTGCCTGCGAAAAAATTTCATCATACATATCATGTGCCACAACACAAATTACAAATATACGTTTAGCGAGTTTAATAGGCCCTCAATTTCCAGAGAGAGTAGTATCAAGAATGCTAGAGGATGCAAAAGAATATTCCCAAATAAAGATAATCGGAGGGAAACAAGTATTTTCTTTTCTAGACATTAGAGATGCAGTATCAGGTATTGCTTGTTTATTGAAGAATTCGGATAAAAAATGGAAAGAAATATATAATCTAGGCACACAAAACTCGTATACTATTATTGAAATAGCTCAAATAATATCAAAATATTTCAAAGAAAAAAAGAATAAAGATATCAGTATAAGTATTGAAGAAAAAGATATTAAGCAACAAATTTTATTAGATAGTGAAAGTTTTGAACAAGACTTTAAATGGAAACCTAGATATAATTTAATAGACAGTATTGCGGAAATATATAATGCAGGAAAATAAGCCCAAGGTAACAATAGTTTGCGTCACATATAATCATAAGTCGTTTATCAAAGAGGCACTAGAGAGTTTTGTGATGCAAAAGACAAATTTTCCTTACGAAGCAATAATTCATGATGATGCCTCAACAGATGGAACAACAGAGATTATTAAAGAATATGAGCATAAATATCCAGATATAATAAAGCCAATTTATCAAAAAGAAAATCAATGGAGCAAAGCTAAAACAATGTCCAAAACATTTATTTATCCAAAGATACAAGGGGAATACGTCGCCTTTTGTGAAGGGGATGATTATTGGACAGATGAAAATAAGTTGCAGAAGCAAGTTGATTTTTTAGAAAAACATCCGGATTACAGTATATGTTTTCATCCTGTAAAAGTAATATGGGAAGATAAAAGAGAAGAGGATACAATTTTTCCAACTAAAAAGATGTTAGAGAAGATAGGAATATTAGATTTTAATTCATTGCTAAAAACTAATTTTATACAAACAAATTCGGTTGTTTATAGATGGCGTTTTCACAAAGATTCGTATGATATAATGAAAGATAGGGTTTTACCGGGAGATTGGTATTTGCATTTACTCCATGCTGAAGTAGGAAAAATTGGCTATATAGATGAAGTGATGTCCGTATATAGACGTAACTCAGGCGGTATGTGGACAGGATCAAATGAAAAGCCTGAGTGGTTTAAAAAGTATGGCAGTGTAAGCTTAAGATTTTGGGAAACAGTTGAAAAACAATTTAATACACAAAAGTCATATGAAAAAACTTTTCTAGCAGATGGAATGAGATTAGCCGAAATATACCTACAAAATAGAGATAGAGAAATCAGTATTAAAGATTATATAAAATTATATTCGTATAAAATAATGCAGAAATTATCTCATAAAGAACAGTCAAAAATCTATAAAGCCCATTATAAAAGTTACAAATTATTCATGAACTGGTGTAAGACTAGAAATCATACTGATAACCTAAACTAAACTCCCATGGAATATCGACATGGCTACCAAATTGAGAAGTAAATTCCATATAAGCCGAATTATGATCATTCCATGAAGCATTAAGTCCAAGGGTAAATTCATAATGGAGAGAAGCCATATCTTCTGTCATAGGATAATCGGCTACAACAATAGAATTTTTTGCATCCCAATCATAAATAAGGTTAGCTTGAGAATAGGCATCAAGAGTGACTTTGTTATCAAGTAAGAATGTCTTACCACCTGTAACGCCTAAAGTGTTGCTGAAGTAATCAGCATTATCGGCTTGAATATAGGTATTAAAATTAGTATGGTAGTCAATACCATTAATATACATATAATTCAATCCAACATAAGGTGACAAGAACCAATTATTCTGAAAATCAATTCTTTTTCCTAAAGATAAAGCTGTTTGCCAACCATCTGTATCAAATTTAGCAAGAACAGGAGTTCCGGCCGGAGTAGCACTCTGATTTTTTTGAGAATGAGTAAAATAAGTTCCCATAACATCGAAGAACCATTTATTTTCAGTCAAAAGGGATGAATATAAGCCAAAACTATAAGTTTTACCATCACCCCGACCTAAGACGTCAAAGTGTTGCTTAGAAGAAGTATAACCACTAAAGATACCGGAGATAATTTGGTAAGCATCAGAAGTATAGATTTGATGGTCAAAACCGAAACTTTCACCATAAATATCGGAATGACTATTAGTTCCGTCTTTATAATTCAGATTAACACGTCGTCCGATACCTTTAATCCACAAACCATTAAGATGTTGAGAATTTTGGTGTTGAAAATGAAGGCGATTATAGACTGGAGATAAATGAGAGAAGAAGAGGGAAGAAAGGGATGTAAAGGTGTTTCTAGCCACATAAGTCGCATCAGAAAGTTGATCAGTATGCTCAAGATACCAATCATCGCCTTCTTGAACGAGATCATAACGAAAAGCTCCAACATCAACAGCCCCGCCTACAAGATAGAAACTATCATGGGCGGCAGAATCCTCATCAATAATTTTAAATTTATCTGGAGCTTTATTTGCACTATAATCATTAACAATTAAACCAAAATTACCATCACCATCATGTATAGTAATCTGATCAGAGATACCAGCCGCCAAATTACTACTCATCGTAAATACGCCTGTTCCATTAAGATTGTCAATAATAAGAGAAGTAAAGGAAGGAGTGTAAGCAATATTGATGAGAGAGTTATCACTATTTAAGGACGGAATAGAATTATTTCCAGAAATATAGAGAATACTATCTGTTGCGGAAGTCATCCCTAAGAGACGCCCACCGGAGAACAAACGCAAAGTTCCGTTATCAAATTGAGAATTTTCGGCTGTTCCTCCATCAAGAATTGTTTGAATTCCGCCATAAGCGATTTGAGTATCATACGCTTTTCCTCCATTTTTAATTTCTTGGAGACCACTATTAATAGTAGTATTCAGAGCATCACCGTAAACAATTTGAGTTCCCCCATAAAGTGTAGTATCTTGAGCTTTCCCTCCGGCATAGATATTTTGTTTTCCGGTTATAAAAATTTTAGAATTTGTAGATAAAGCATTTTGGAAAACATTTTGCGTTCCAAGAGGATTGATAACCGAATTAATAGAAGATCCTCCCGCTAAAATATTTTGCGTGCCAGAGGCATTGATAACTGCATTTTGGGATATTCCACCATTTTGAATAATCTGCGATCCAAGATGATTAACAGTAGAGTGATTGCTTGTCCCCGCAACATATTCAAAACCAGAATTAATGACAGTATCATTAGCAACAGCTCCTGAAAGAATATTAATTTTTCCTCCTTTAATGAGGGTATTATTAGCAAGACTACCATTATTAAAAGTAGCCAATCCACCAGTATAAACAACAGTAGAGTAAGCTTCACCGGCAACATTAATCTGTCCCCCAGAAGAAACCTGAGAATTTGTGATTTTACCACCGGCAAGCACAGACTGAGTGCCGGAAGCTGAAACATTAGCATTAGATACAGAACCTCCGTTTTGCACCGTTTGCGTTCCGCCTAAAATTTGAGAATTAGTATCTGTTCCGGCAACAATCATTGAACCTGAGGAAAGCGTGGTATTTGCAGAAGAACCATTAGCTTCTACAGTCATAGAACCACCATTAATAGAAGTATCCTGAGCCAAACCGCCATCAGCAACGGTAAGCACACCATCGGTGTTAACTTTAGTCTCATGAGCTTCACCGGCAACATTAATCTGTCCCCCAGAAGAAACCTGAGAATTTGTGATTTTACCACCGGCAAGCACAGACTGAGTGCCGGAAGCTGAAACATTAGCATTAGATACAGAACCTCCGTTTTGCACCGTTTGCGTTCCGCCTAAAATTTGAGAATTAGTATCTGTTCCGGCAACAATCATTGAACCTGAGGAAAGCGTGGTATTTGCAGAAGAACCGTTAGCTTCTACAGTCATAGAACCACCATTAATAGAAGTATCCTGAGCTATCCCTCCAGATGCAACAGTAAGCACACCATCGGTGTCAACTTTAGTCTCATGAGCTTCACCGGCAACATTAATCTGTC